>QKFD01000079.1 GCA_003251535.1 Chromatiales bacterium
CGAGTTAAATCCACCGCTTTCATTGCATAGCCAGGAGTATTCGAAGAAGTTAACGCATCCCCCACTTCAATCGAATAATCAGAAGCATCCACATAGCAATAAACTCTACCAGAAATAGCTAGCGGTTTATCTCGTGAACCATCTTGACGTTCGCCTAGGATAAGGCCAGGTTTTGATGCGCCAGCCCCAGATACAATGCCAGCGACCTTTTTGTCATAGGCTTCTGTAGTCAAACGCAAGTGGCCAGGATTGTTTTGATCTATAGACAACAGCATGCCAGTCTCGACGTTTTCCTTATCAGTTATATCGAATATTTCCGCGTAATCGTGCACCATATTACCATCAACAACAATACGCCCAGTTATCTTTATGGTGGCATCGTTGTAATAGTCGGTATCGTAGCCCTCCATCTCAATTACCGGTTCACTATCTAAACCATTTTGGATAATTATTTTACCACCAGTTGTTCCATGAATGCCATACAATGCAACGCCTCTTTTATTAGCAGTTTCCCCGCTCCAAAGGGAAATCTCCCCTCCCCTATCATCTGCCGTGATTTCTACCCCTTTTACATACCCAGAATTATACCCTTTAACAATGACTTGACCGCTGTCACGATAAAAATTATTCATTTCAATACCGCCGCCAAGAAAAAAATTACCTTCTTCAGATGTGTTGCAACCTACACAAAGAGCCCCCCCATTAATTAACGCACCTCCGTCAATATCAAGTTTACCAAATGCACTCAAATCGCCACTTAGTCTTACTGAACCAGTAATGCTACCACCGCTCAAACCATTAACTGTTGTTTGCGGTTCGCCTGGAGGACCTTCAGGTCCTTGTGGCCCAGTAGCCCCTATTTCACCTTGTGAGCCTTGAGGCCCTGTTGGACCGGTAGCTCCTGTTTCACCTTGGGGCCCCATATCACCTACATCGCCTTTTTCACCCACTGGAATTACCCAGCCATATTTGGTGCACAAGTATAGAATTTTATTAAATTCATCGACAACCATTCTTCCATTGTGACCATCATCAACACAGTCTGCATCCAGAGGCAAATGCCCCATTGTCGTATCAAGCTTAACATAACCACCTTTAACTGATAGTTGAGGCTTTTCTTGCCCCCAAATGGTGGTCGAGCTTAATAAAATAACACTAAACAGATACCATTTTATCGCACTTTTCACTTTCTCTGGCCTCCACAAGTCGAGCTTTGTTTCTGTTATTACGATAGAGAGTTTAGTTACGCAAAACTTCTCCGCCGTGCTCTCATAGTCTATTTCTGCATTTCCTCTTCTCCCCTTACGCCAGCGACCTAGTGTTACTGCAGAACTCCGTATCTTTTAAAGCACCACTAATGCGATGATATCTTTTGCCTTTCCGCATCACGGTAGGACGGCCAGTTGCCCGACTGCTCCCGTACAGCCCCCCGTATGCGGAACTGCCGCACTGGGGGGATTCCCCAGGGTTACTCTCTTCACACACCATCTTCGTCGGCTATTCCCCGCAGTGAGGTTGGCTTCATCGACTGGCCCGACATGTCCGGATGACGTTTCCTTTGCAGACTACGTAACCCTGCCGACCCCTTCCCCATGTACGCCGCTTTCCCGCACTCGGAGTACTATGAGTCGGCCTGACTCCCCAACAACTACTGGCAGCCCTCCCTTTTCGGTTGAAACTGCTTCCCCAGCCGGCAGGCTCCAGGCTTCGGCCCAGCGCCAAACAGCGCCGCTGTGTATCATGGGGCGCCTTGAGCGGAGAGGTGCCCCTCACCGAACCACGCCCTAGAGATCTCGCCACATGTCCCACGCCCTTTGACGATGAGTTGGCGGGACTCGCCTGCATGACCTATTAGGTGGAGAACAGCGCCGATAGGGTGCAATAAGCGGAGCGCATTGCACCATTTTCTCGGCCGGCACGCCGAATTTATCAAGATACACTTTCGCGTGTACCCGAATGTTGCCTGCGATTTTCGGTCGTGTCGGACACTTCCCATGGTGCAATATGCTCCGCTTATTGCACCCTACCCGGGCTGCTCCAATTAAACCTAAATCTCCCCTCGATCCGCCAAACTCACATATCCCCCATCCCCAATCACAATCATATCCTGCAACACAATTCTCATCGCCGCCGCCACCTGCTTCAACTCCACCGCAGCCCGAATATCATTAGCTGAGGGTTCCGGTGAACCGAGGGGATGGTTATGGAGCAAAACGATGCGTTTGGCGCGGATCAGGGCGGCGCTGCGGACGATCTCCTGGGGTTCTGCCAGGACGTAGGTTTCTGTCCCGATGGCGACGACTTCGAAGGAGATGATCTCAAACTTGTCGGTGAGGTGGAGGCAGACCAGTTTTTCTTTGGCCTTGTCCTCCATCTCGTTGAAGAGGCGGTAGGCGTGTTGAGCGGAGTGGGTGGGGGCGTTTAATAGGTCGTCGTCGCCCCGCTTTCGCATGAATGCGGCGTCTGGATTTGCAATGGGTCCCTGGGGGTTGATTGCTATTATATTATCCACTTCACCGGCCTCTCCGATGCCTTCTTAGCACCATCTACATTCCGTAGCTGGGACCAACTCCGAGCAGACGAGCCCAGAGTTTTCCATGTCCCGGAGGGGGTTACAAGCAGAAACTATTGTGTCCCTATTTTTTCAGGGAGCGGGGAGGCGTCGCTGTTAGCTTTGATGAAATGTGGCCCCTCCCCTGCTCTTGCGCGCCACCTCTTCCACCATCGCCACCACCTCTCCCACCACCGCCGCCACGCTCTCTTGCATAAAGAAGTGCCCGCCATCCACCAACGCCACTCGGCAGTCGCTGAGGTAGTCGCGCCACTCAAACGCTTGGATCCCAGCGGTGAAGCGGTCGCTCTGGCCGCCCAGGGCCAGGGCCGGGATGGCGAGGGGTGCGGTGGGGGCCGGGCACTGTTCGAAGGCGCGGAAGTCGGCGCGGATGGGCTCTTTGAAGAGGTCGAAGAGCGCCTCCCGATCTGCCGGGCTGAAGGGCATTCCGCCGGAGTCGATCAGGCATTGCAGTAGGGCCGGGTCCTCTAGGGTGGAGTAGGGGGCGTGGTCGGCGCGGCGGTGGAAGGGGCGGCTGGCGGCGAGGATCAGCGCCAGGTTGCGCGCCGGTTGTTCCCGCAGTAGTACCTCGGCCAGGTGGTAGGCCTGGTAGCCGCCGAAGCTCTGGCCGAGGAGGACGCTGTGGTTCAAAAGCTCGGCGGGGAGCGACTGGTGGTAGAGGGCCACCAGCTCCGCCACGCTCTCTAAGGGGGCGCCCCGTATGGCGCCGTGGCCCGGCGGGTCGAGCGCCCACACCTCTATCCCAGGAGGTAGGGCGTCGGCCAGGGGGCGGAAGGCGAGGGAGTGGCCGCCGACGAAGGGGAAGCAGAGCAGCCGGCCGCTGGCCGCGCTGCCCTCCTCGCCCTTCAGGCGGCGCAGCCCCAGCCGGCCGCCGGCTAACTTCTGGTAGCCGGCGCTGCCGCCTATGGCATTACTGGACATGGGGCGGTTCGAGGAAGCCGACCTTGACGAAGAACTGTTGGTAGGTGCTCATCAGCTGTTCGTCGATGGGTGGGCACTCGACGCCGCTCCCCTCCAGTGCCGCCAGGGTCTCGCGGGTGTCGTAGACCGGGAAGTTGAGGTGTACCTCGTGGAAGTCCTCCAGCACCGCGGCATAGGGGTAGAGGGCGTTGTCGGTGAAGGCCGGGTCGTTCATCAGCTGGCTGCGCCAGGCGTTGAGCCGTTTGATGTCGAAGCGGTAGCCGATGCTACGGAACCAATCCAGCAGGTGGTCGATGTGGATGGGGTTGGGGTTGACGATGTGGAAGGTCTTGCCCAGCGACTCCTGCCGGAAGGCGAGGTGGTTGATGGCCTGCGCCACGTAGTCCACCGGGGTGAGGTCCACCATGGAGTTGGCCTTGGGGAAGGCGCGCAGCTGCATGGAGCCGGCCAGCACGGCGTAGATGAAGTGCTGCGGCACGCACTGGCCGGTGGCGGAGTGGCCGGAGACCTCGCCAGGGCGGTAGACGGTGACCGGCAGGCCGCGGTCGCGGGCGGCCGTCAGCATCTTCTCCGCCACCCACTTGGTCTCGTCGTAGGCCATGTTGAGGTTGAGGCGGTGGTCGAGGCTGTTGGCCTCCATGAACACCCGGTGCGCCCCCATCGGCAACACCGCCACGGTGGAGATGAAGTGGACCGGTTTGATGCGGCGGTGGAAGGCGAGGCGGATCACCTCGCGGGTGCCATCGACGTTGACCGCCTTGAGGGCGCTATAGGGGTAGATGAAGTTGACCGAGGCGCCGTTGTGGATGATGAAGTCCGCCTCCTGGGCGATCCGCTCCCGATCCTCTTCGGAGAGACCGAGCCCCGGTTTGGAGAGATCCCCCATCACCGGGATGAGCTGCTCGCGGTAGTGCTCTTTCCAGAGGGAGAAGGTCTCCATCCCCTTGCGGATGCGCTCCACCCCCTGGGCGGCGTTGGCGGCCCGCACCAGGCAGAAGATCTGCACCGGACGGCTGTCGAGGATCTCCGCCAATAGGTGGGAGCCGACGAAGCCGGTGGCGCCGGTGATGAAGAGCTTGCTGGGGTTCTCCACCGGCTGGTAGCTGAGGCCGTGGGCGTTGATCTCCGGATCCAGCTCCGCCTCCTGGTAGAGGAAGCGGAACCGCTCCTGCACCGCCTCGCTGGCCTGGTCGAACTCGTCCGCCTCATCATCATCGCCGGTGGGGGCCTTGGCCTGCGCCTCGGCCTTGGCGGCGGAGAGCTGCTCGATCTTGGCGGCCACCCCGGCGACGGTGGGGAGGGCGAAGAATTCGCGCATGGTCATCTTGATGGCGAAGGTCTTGCGGATCTCGATCATCAGCGGGGTCATCAGCAGAGAGTGGCCGCCGAGTTCAAAGAAGTCGTCGTTCACGCCCACCCGCTCCAGTTGGAGGATCTCGGCCCAGATGTGGGCCAACACCTCTTCGGTGGCGTTGCGCGGGGCGTCGTAGCTGCGCCCCAGCGCCACCTTGCGGGCGCTGCTGGGGGCCGGCAGGGCGCTGCGGTCCACCTTGCCGTTGGGCAGGCGCGGCAGCGCCTCCAGTAGGACGAAGGTGTGCGGCACCATGTAGTCGGGCAGTGTCGCCTTGAGGAACATCTGCAACTCGACGGAGGTGGGCTCCTCGGTGGGGTCGGCCGCCACCACGTAGGCCACCAGGCGCTGGTCACCCGGGCTATCTTCGCGCACCACCACGGTGGTCTCCTGCACCTGGGCGTGTTTGGCCAGGGCCACCTCGGTCTCGCCCAGTTCGATGCGGAAGCCGCGCAGTTTCACCATGTGGTCGGCGCGGCCGACGTAGATGATCCGGCCGTCGGCGCTCCAGCGCACCAGGTCGCCGGTGCGGTAGAGGCGGCCCCCCTCCGCGAAGGGATCGGCCAGGAACTTCTCGGCGTCCAGCTCCGGCCGATTGAGGTAGCCGCGGGCGACACCGGCGCCACCGAGATAGAGTTCACCCGCCACGCCGATGGGCACCGGCTGCATCGCCTCGTCGAGCACATAGGCGAGGGTGTTGGTGACCGGCCGACCGATGGTGGGCTCACTCTCCTGGCCGCGTTCGATCAGCTCCCAGGTGGCGTAGACGGTCGCCTCGGTGGGGCCGTAGAGGTTGTAGACCTTCTCCGCCTGGGTCTGGCGGTAGACCTCCTGCGCCAGGGCGTTGTGCAGCACCTCGCCGGCCATGTTGACCACCCGCACCGAGGCCGGCACCTCCCCCTGGCGCAGCAGTTCGGCCATGGCGGAGGGGACGGTGTTGATGAGGGTCACCTCGCCGGCAGCGGGGTGCTGCAACAGGTGCAGGGCGTTCTCCACCACCACCACCTCGCCCCCCAGGCTCAAGGGGGCGAAGAGTTCAAAGATGGAGATGTCGAAACAGATCGAGGTGGAGAAGAGCACCGCTTGCAGCTCTTCGGCGCTGTAGCTGGCGTGGGCCCACTGCACCAGGTTGGCGGCGTTGCGATGTTCGATCACCACCCCCTTGGGTTTGCCGGTGGAGCCGGAGGTGTAGATGACATAGGCCGCCTGCTCCGGCCGCACCGCCAGCGCCAGGTTGTCGCTGCCCTGCTGCGCCAGTGCCGCGCCATCGCTATCCAGGCAGATGCGATCGCCGGGCACCGCCTCGATGAGCGGCAGCAGCCGCTGCTGGGTGATGACCAGCTGGGTGTTGGCATCCTCCAGGATGAACTCCAGCCGCGCCTTGGGGTAGTTGGGGTCCAGCGGCAGGTAGGCGGCGCCCGCCTTCAGCACTGCCAGCACCGCCACCACCATCTCCACCGTGCGATCGACAAAGAGACCGACCACCGTATCCGGCGCCACGCCGCGGGCCAGCAGCAGCTGGGCGAGGCGGTTGGCGCGCTCGTTCAGTTCGCGGTAGCTGAGCCGCGTCTCACCATCGACGGTGGCGACGGCATCCGGGGTCCGTGCCGCCTGGGCCTCGAACATCCCGTGCAGGGTGAGGTCGGCGGGGTGGCTGCTGCGGTTGCTGTTGAACCCCTCCAGCAGCTGCTGGCGCTCTGCGGCGTCGAGCAGCGGCAGCTGGCCGAGCGGCTCGGCCGGTGCGCGCAGTGCCGTGCGCAGCAGCGCCTTGTAGTGGCCCATCCAGCGGCGGATGGTGGCGGCGTCGAAGAGATCGGTGGCGTAGTCGCAGATGAGCTGCACCGCGCCATCCCCCTCCGGCTCGCCTAGCCGCAGCTCCAGGTCGAAGCGGGTGAACTGGATCGGCGGGGTGATGGCCTCGGCGCTGAGGGCGCCGAAGCCGGCGGCGCGGGTGGCCGGCTCTAGGTTGAAGGCGACGCTGAACAGCGCCGAGCGGCTCTGATCGCGGGCCGGGTTGAGGGCACGCACCAGGCTGGCAAAGGGATATTCGCTGTGGTCGGCCATCGCCAGCAGCTGCTCCCGCACCCCCTTGAGGTAGCTGTCGAAGCCCGCCTCGGTCGGCAGCCGGCTGTGGAGTACCACCGGGTTGGTGCTGTTGGCCACCAGCCGCTCCAGGTCCACCTGACCGGCGGCGCGGGCCAGCACCCCCACCGCGAGATCGTCGGTACCACTGAGGCGACCGAGCAGCAGGTTGAAGGCGGCCAGGTAGGTCATGAAGGCGGTGACGCCGCTGCGCTTGCTGAACTCCCGCACCTCCTCGGCCAGTTCGGCGTCGAGCTTCACCACCAGTCGCGCCCCGCCGTAGGACTTCACCGGCGGCCGCGGCCGATCGCCCGGCAGCTCCACCACCGGCAGGGCGGGGCCGACCTGGGCCAGCCAGAACGCCTCATCCGCGGCGTGCTGCGGGCTGCCGGCGTAGGCCGCCAGCTGCTCCAGGTAGGCGCTGAAGGGGAGCGGTTCACCCAGCTCGGCGGCGGCGTGGCCGCTGGCGGCGGCGTAGAGCGCCCCCAGCTCTGCCAGGATCAGGTTGAGCGCACTGCGGTCGAGCAGCAGCGAGTGGCCGCTGAGCGCCAGCAGGTGGGCATCCTCCGCCAGCCGCAGCAGATGGACCCGCAGCGCCTGTTGGCTGAGATCGATGGGGCGGCGCGCCTCCTCTTTGAGCCACGCCCCCACCTTGGCCTGCTGCACCTCGGGGGTGTCGCGGGAGAAGTCGATCAGGCTGAGCCGGGTGGTGGCGTTGGCCTGCACCCGCTGCACCTCACCCTCGGCCGGGATCACCGTCCGCAGCGCCTGGTGGCGCTCACTCAGCTGCGCCAGCGCTCCCTCCAGGGCGGCCCCATCGAGCGGGCCGCTGAGTTTGAGCAGCGCGCTCTCCATGTAGGCGGCGCGCGCCCCCTCTGAGTAGGCGGTCAGGAAGAGGATCTGCCGCTCGGCGTCGGTGAGGGGAAACTCATCGCCGTCACCGAGGGGGCCGTCGTTGGCGGCCAGGGCGCCGCTCTGGATCGCCTGCTCCCGCTCGACCATCAGGGTGACGATGTAGTCGGCCAGCAGCTCGATGGTGTTGAACTCATCAAACACCCGGCGCATCGACGGCCGCACCTTGAACGCCTCCTGGAGGACCCGGAACGAGTCCACCAGGATCAGCGAGGAGGCGCCCATCTCCAGGAACGGCGCCTGGGGGTCGATCTGCTCGGGCGCCAGCTTGAGGTAGCTGCCCAGGGTCTGGCTCAGGAAATCGGTGATCTCCGTTTTCGATGCGACATTCAAGTTCTCGGCGTGCATATCTCTTCCTTATGAATCCTGGTGGCTAAAGAGGTTGAGTCAAGGCGTCGGCGGTGTGGGGAGCGGGCGCAGCGGCCCGTCATCCAGCGCCGCCAGGGTGTGTAGGCGGATGCCATGTCAGGTGCGAAAAGGGGATCCCCCGGGCGCGCACGGCGGCGGCCACGGTGAAGCCAGGGCGCGGATTGGCACTGAACAGGGTCCAGTGGTCGGCGTGGTCGCGCTCAGCCGCCGCCGACTCGGGATCGCGGATCGCCAGGAGGCGGGGCACTTCGCCCGGCGCCAGGCTGACGTCGAAGTTCTCCAGTGGAAACGACAGCCCGGTGCCGCGCCCCTTGAGGTAGGCCTCTTTGCGGGTCCAGGCGTTGAGGAAGCCCTGGCGCCGCAGCGCCGCCGGCAGCCCTGCCAGGGCGGCCGCCTCGTAGCGGGAGAGGTAGCGCTGGGCGATGGCGTCGATATCGAGATGCAAGCGGTCGCCCTCCACATCGACGCCGATCGCCCCCCGCCGGGTGAGGCCGATGGCCGACATGCCGTGGGTGTGGGAGACGTTGAAGTGGATGGCGGTGGCCAGCGGGCCGTGGCGCTGCGGATCCAGGGCCGGTTTGCCGGCGTGGCCGGTGATGAACTGCCACGCCGCCGCCGGTGTCTCGAAGTAGTCCGCCAGCAGCAGCCGCAGCGAGGCGCGGGTGAAGACATAGGCGAAGCGATCCCGGTCGAAGTGGTAGCGGTCGGCCCGCGCCAGCTCTTCCGGCGTCAGGAGGGCGCGCAGCGCCGCGTACTCCTCGCGCACGGCATCGGGGACCGCCTCACCCTGGCCCGGCGCCACCGCGGTCAGGTCGAGGGTCCAGAGGTGGACCCCCTCGCCGAGCGGCTGCGGCGGCCGGAAGCGGCCGTGGAACTCAGTGGCTGCCATGGCTGCCCGCGGCGGGTTGGGCGATACCGAACTGGGCGGCGATCTCCTGCAACCGCTCCTGCTGCTCGTTGGCATCGACCTGCTTGGCCGCCAAGATCCCCGCCAGGGTCGCCAGCAGCTCCCCCATCTGCTGATGGCTCGGGCTCTGCTCGCCCAGCTCCTGTTCGACCTTGCGGAGGCGGCGGGTGGGCTCCAGCACCCGCTGGTTGTAGTCGGCATCGTCCTGGTTGTGGTTGGGCGTGCTGGCGATCGCCTTGAGCAGCGCGCCGATGAAGCTGACGGTTTGGGTCATGGGGTTGTCTCCATGGGATCAGGGGGCGCCGGCCTCCAACTGGGCCGGCGGCAGCGGTTTAAATTCAAAGGCGGCGGGTGGCAGTGGCAGCCCCTGGGCGGCGAGCCAGCGGGCCCGCAGCAGGGCGCAGGCGCCGTAGAGGATGTTGAGTGCCATCGGCACCACGCGGCGCTCGGCGGGGGCCTCCAGGAAGGAGCCCCGCGTCCAGTGGTTGAAGGCGCCCATGATCGCCCCGCACCAGATCTGAAAATCGGTGCTGCGCTCCGCCACCCCCTGCTGCGCCCACTGCGATGAGCGCCCCAGGTACCAGCGGAAGGCCAGCGCCATGCGCTGCCGCGGGTTGTGTTGTGCCTTGGTCAGCTGGGCCGGCTCGCGCTGGGAGAAGTAGCTCTCCACCTCGGCCCAGACGGCGGTGAAGGGGACGCGGAAGTAGTAGTGCTCGATCTCCTCCCGCTCCTCTGGCGGGATCGCCTCCCAGGCGCTGTAGCGCTCATAGAGCTGCTGGAGTTTGCGGGCGCGGGCGGGGTAGAGGGTGCGGTGGCGCACCACCTGCACCTTGGCGCCCAGCTCAAACATATCGGCGGCCGGCGCCTCGGCCACCTGGTGGACATCCACCTCCGCCAGCAGCTGCTTCACCAGATCGGAGGTGGCCGCCTCACGCGCCGCCTGATTGATGGAGCCGGTCACCAGGTAGTCGGCGCCGGCCATCAACGCCGCCGCCGCACTCTCCGGGGTGCCGATGCCACCGGCGGCGCCGATGCGGATATCGGCGGCCGTCGGCTGGCTGCGCGCCAACTCGGCGCGCACCGCCTGGGCCGCCGCCAGCAGGGCGTGGGTCGGCAGCTTGTCGGTGTGGCCGCCGGAGTCCCCCTCCACGGTGATCTCCTGGGCCAGCGGGATATGCGCCGCCAGCTCCGCCTCGGTGGCGGAGATCCACCCCTGGCGCAGCAGCTCGGCCACCATTGCGGCGGGCGGCGGCGCCATGAATTTGCGCAGCAGATCGATGCGCGAGCCCTTGGCGAAGAGGTGGTTGCGCGGCCGCACCCGCCCGTCGCCATCCTGTTGCAGGCCGCGCACCCGGAAGTAGACCAGCGGCAGGGTGATATCCATGAAGGCGGAGGCGCTCACCCGCCGCACCCCGAGGCGCTGAAACAGCTCCACCAGCGCCCACTCCTGCTGCGGCCGGGTGGGCAGATGCAGCAGGTTGACGCCAAAGTTTTCCCGGCCCGGCAGGGCGGCGACCATCGCCACGATGGCACGCTCGATGCGATCAGGATCCAGACCGCCGCTGCCGAAAAAGCCGAGCATCCCGGCCTGCGCCATGGCCACCACCAGCTCCGGCGAGCTGATGCCGCCGGCCATGGCGCAGGCCACGTAGGGGTAGCGCAGGCCGTGCTCGCGCAGGAAGCCGGCGTGGCCCAGCTGCCCCGGTAGCAGGACCGGCACGCAGCCGGCGAGCTGGTCCGCCGCCGGCGGCTCATCCCGGAGCGCCAGCCCCGCCGCCGTCCGCTCCAGAAAGAGCGGCCGCTGGCGCAGGCGGTGCAGCGCGTGCGCGGTCAGCTCCGCGGGCGCGGGTAACGGCTCAGAGATAGCCATCGAAGTGTCCCGCCTCGCGTAGCCAGGCGATGGTCGGCTCCAGGGTCTCCCGCGCCGAGCGGAAGTTGATCCCCAACTCCTGCCGCGCCTTGCTGTTGTCCATGTACCAGTAGCGGGTGGCGTAGGGGATGATCTCCGGGGTGTAGGGGAGCTTGATGCCGAGCCGGGTGGCGAGGCGGGTGCCGCCGCGCACCAACCAGGTGGGCACGGTGACGATGCGACGCTTGACCCCGAGGATCTCTAGGGTCATCTCCGCCAACTGGCGCACCGTGATGTTGTCGCCGGAGAGGATGTAGCGCTCCCCGGCCCGCCCCTTCTCCAGGATGGCGACGATGCCGGCGGCGACGTCGTAGACATAGCCGATGCCGTTGCCGCCGTGGGTCACCAGCACCGGATTGGTCTTGAGCAGGTTGATCAGATTGCGGCCGGTGATGAGGGCGGTGTCGTTGGGGCCGACGGTCTCCGGCGGGTTGGCCACCATCACCGCCAGCCCCTGCTTGGCCGCCTGCCAGCAGAGCTGCTCCATCTCCAGTTTGGTGCGGGCGAACGGCAGGTCCTCTTTGATGGTGTAGGGGGTCTGCTCGTTGATGAGTTCGGGTTTGTCGGTGCCGTTGATGGCGGAGATGCTGCTGATGAAGACCACCCGCAGCCCCGGCTTACCGGCGCGCAGACAGGCGTCCAGCATGTTCTGCGAACCCTGGACGGCGATCTTCTGGATCTCCGGCGAGGTGACATCCCGCCAGTCGGAGATGCTGGCCAGATGGATCACCCCATCGCAGTCCGCGATCCCCGGTTCGAGGGAGGCGGGGTCGAGGATGTCGCCCACCACCCACTCGATCTCCGGAAAGTCGATCCGGGCGATGGAGCTGGTGGCGCGCCGCAGGCAGCGCACCTGATGCCCGCGCTGGAGCAGCTCGGCCACCACCGCGTGCCCCATGAATCCAGTCCCACCTGTGACAAACACCTTCATTGCGACACTCCCTAAAGTTGACTGCATCGGTTACCACTCACCCCGCCGGGCCAAACTGCGGGCACTCCCCTCCCCGCCCGCCGCGCTCTCTGGCATCGGCAGGAGGGGGCCAACGGTGTGGCGAGGGTTACTCCATCACATCGACAAAGCTGTCGATCCCAAACGTCGCCGCTGCTGGCGGGGCGGCCACCGCCTCTTCCGCGGGCGCCGAACTCGCCGCGGTGGCGGGCGGCAGTACCAGCGGGTTATCCGCCTCGATCCAGTAGTGCTGGCGCTCGAAGGGGTAGGTGGGGAGCGGCACCCGCTGCCGGCCGCCCGCCTCCCCAATGGCCCCCCAATCGAGGTTGACCCCGGCGACATAGAGCCGCCCCTGGGCCTCCGCCAGCGCCGCCAGGTCGTCGCGGCCGCGCTGCAACAGCGGCACCCAGTGGCCCTTGGCCGTCTCGGGGAGCAGCGCCTTGGCCATCCCCACCAATACCGGGTGGGGACCGATCTCGATGAAGACGGTACTGCCCGCCGCCAGCAGCGCCTGGAACCCCTCGGCGAAGCGCACCGGGGCGCGGATGTGGCGACACCAGTAGTCGGCATCCGGCGTCTCCCCGCGACCGAGCAGGGCGCCGGTGAGGTTGGAGGCGAGCGGCAGGCGCAGCTGCTGGAAGCGCAACGCCTGGGCAGTGGTGGCAAACTCCGCCAGCGCCGGCTCCATCAACGCCGAGTGGAAGGCGTGGGAGACCTTGAGCGGATGACAGCTGTAGCCCGCCTCCTCCAGCTCCGTCAGCAGCGTTTCAAGGGCGGCCAGCGGGCCGCTCACCACGGTGTTGGCCGGCCCGTTGAGGGCGGCGATGGCGAGTCCTTCACCATGGGCCGCCAGCCGCGGCTGCACCACCTCCGCCGGCGCCAGCACCGCCGCCATACCGCCGCCGGCCGGCAGCGCCTGGATCGCCCGGCCGCGACTGGCGATCAGCGCCAGCCCCTCCTCCAGGCTGAGGGCACCTGCCACATGGGCGGCGGCGAACTCACCGACGCTGTGGCCGAGCACCGCATCGGGTTCGATGCCCCACGACTTGAGCAGCGCCACCAGCGCCACCTGGAGGGCAAACAGGGCCGGCTGGGTGTAGCCAGTCTGATTCAACGGCTCCCCGGCCGCAGTGCCAAACATCACCTCTAACAGTGGTTTTTCCAGTTGATCGGCCAACAGCTGGGCGCAGCGATCCAGGCTCTCGCGGAACACCGGCTCGGCGGCGTAGAGCGCCTTGGCCATACCGGGAAACTGGGAGCCCTGGCCGGTGAAGAGGAAGGCGACCCGCGGCCGTTTACCGGGCCGGTAGCTCCCGCTCACCGTGTGGGCGGTCGGACCGTGATCGGCGATCGCACGCAGCTGACGGGCAAACTCCTCGGCGCTGGCGCCGGTGACCGCCAGGCGCTGGAGAAAGTCGGTGCGCCCGTTGGCGGCGGTGTAGGCCACAGCTGCCAGATCGGCCGACGGCGTGGCGCTGAAGTAGTCGGCGTAGCGCCCCGCCAATTGGCGCAGCGCGCCCTCACTGCGGGCCGACATCACCAGCGCCCGCGCCTGCTGCCGGCTGGGGGTGGCGGCGGCCGTGGCCGGCGCCTCCTCCAACACCAGGTGGGCGTTGGTGCCGCCGAAGCCGAAGCCGCTGATCCCCGCCCGCCGCACCCCCTGCACCGGCTGCCACTCGCGCGCCTGATCGATCACGTAGAACGGCGTCTCCTCAAACTGGAGGAGTGGATTGGGGGCCTGGAAGTGGAGGTTGGGGGTCAGGGTGCGATGTTTCAGCGACAGCACCACCTTGAGCAGCGCCGCTATCCCGGCGGCCGGTTCGAGGTGGCCGATCTGGGTCTTCACCGAGCCGATGGCGCAGAACTGGCGCCGCTCGGTGGCGTCGCGGAACACCTCGCTCAGGGCGTTGACCTCGATGGGATCCCCCAGATCGGTGCCGGTGCCGTGGGCCTCGATACAGGAGAGGCTGGCCGGGCTGATGCCGGCCCGCTGGTAGGCCTTGCGCAGCACCGTCATCTGCGACAGCCGATTGGGGGCGGTCAGGCCGTTGGTGCGGCCATCCTGGTTGACGGCGGTACCCTTGATGACCGCGTGGATGGTGTCGCCGTCGCGCAGCGCATCCCGCAACGGTTTCAGCAGCACCATCCCCGCCCCTTCGCCGCGCACATAGCCGTTGGCCGCCTGGTCGAAGGTGTGGCAGTGGCCATCGGGCGACATGAAGCCCCCCTTGCTGAAGAAGATGAAGGAGCCGGGGGCGATGAGGGCGTGGACACCGCCGGCCAGCGCCATCCGGCAGTCACCCCGCTGGAGGGCCGAGACCGCGTTGTGGACCGCCACCAGCGAAGAGGAGCAGGCGGTATCCAGGACGAAGCTCGGCCCCTTCAGGTTGAACTGGTAGGAGAGGCGGTTGGCGATGATGGAGAGCGAGTTGCCGAGCCCCATCATGGCGGTGACCCGCTCGGGGTTGTGGACCCGCGAGGTGGCGTACTCCGCCGAGCTGACGCCGACAAAGACGCCGGTGTCGCTGCGCTCCGGGGTGTCGCGGCCGTAGCCGGCATCCTCCAGCGCCTCCCACGCCACCTCCAGCATCAGCCGCTGCTGCGGATCCATCTGCTCCGCCTCCAGCGGCGAGATGCCGAAGAAGAGCGGATCAAACTCGCCGATGAACTCCATGAAGCCGCCCCACTTGGTGTAGCTCTTGCCCGGTTGGGTCGGGTCGGCATCAAACAGCTTGGCGCTGGACCAGCGCTCGTCAGAGACCTCGCTGATGCAGTCGCGCCCCTCCTTCAGGTTTTGCCAAAACTCAGCGAGATTGCGCGCCGCCGGGAAGCGGCCGGAGAGGCCGATGATGGCGATCTCCTCGCCCAACTCGGCGCCAACGGCGGCGGCGGGGAGAGCCGGCCGTGGGGCGCTCGCTGTCGGCGGCGGTAACGTCCGGCTGGCGGCCGCCCCGCCCTGGCCGGAGAGCCGTAGCAGGAAGTCCAGCTCCACCGTCGCCACCTCGGCGCCGTGGGCGTCGCGCAGCTGCACGCTGGCGGTGTAGGCGGCCCGCTTATCGCTGGCGAGTTGGGCCCGGATGCGCGCCTGGTCCGCCTCGGTGACCCGGATCTCGCACTGGAGATCGCTCAGCCCCGGCAGGCCGTAGTTGATGCGGGAGCCCGCCACCACCGGCAGCAGCGCATACTCCGCGAAGACGCTGGCCAGGGTGAGGGCCGCCGCCGCCTCGGCGAAGGAGAAGATGGCACCGGCGTAGAGGGAGCCCAGGTGGTTGAGGTTGTCCGGGCCGGCGGGCAGGCGCAGTAGCAGGCCGTCGGGCCAGCGCTCCAGCAGCTTGAGCCCCAGCCGGTCGATGATGGGGACGCCGGTGGTGGGGGTGAGATCGACCCCACTGGCGGCCGCGACCGGCGCAGCAGCAGTGACCACCGCGGGCGGCTCCACAGCTGGCGGCACGGCCACGGGCGCGGCCGTCGGCACCGCCTGGGTGAGCCCCTGCCCCTCCAGCCAGGCCACCACCCCGGGCTGTTCGCTCAGGTAGCCGGCCAGGGCGTCGATGCTGGGGTAGTCAAACAGCAGGGTGGCCGGCAGTTGCAGGCCGGTGTTGTCCTGCAACTCCCGCACGGCGCGCACGGCGAGGATGGAGTCGAAGCCCATCTCCAGGAAGTTCTGCAACAGGTCGAGGCTGGCGCTATCCACCTCCAGCACCTGCGCCATGATCCGCAGCACCTCCTCCTGTACCGCCTCCCGCAGCTGCGGCGAGCCGAGCGCCAGGCCCGTCTCGACGACGGCGGCGGCCGGCGCCCGCACCTCGGCCGCCGGTTTGGGCGGCTGCGGCGCCAGACCGAGCTTGGCCACCGCCAGCTGGCTGAGATCGGTGGTCAACGCCCGCTCCAGGGCCGCCATGGCGAGATCGCGGCCGATGAGGGCCACCCCGCGGGCGCGGGCCAGCTCGGTCAACGGCTGGGCCAGACCGACCCCATCCCACAGCCCCCAGTTGAGGGCCAGGCTGGGCAGACCGCTCTGGGCGGTGCGGTAGCTGGCGAAGCTATCCAGATAGCGGTTGGCCGCTGCATAGTCCCCCTGCCCCATGTTGCCCTCCAGGGCGGCCACCGAGGAGAAGAGCACAAACAGCTCCGGCCGATCTTGGCGGGTCAGCCGATCCAGCAGCCAGGTGCCCTCGGTCTTGGCGCGCAACACCGCCCACCACTCCGCCAGCGACTTGCCCTTGAGCAGGCTGTCACGGGTGATCCCGGCGGCGTGGAACAGGCCGGTCAGCGGACCGACCCGGCGCCGCGCCTCCGTCAGTGCCGCCTCCAGCGCTGCCGCATCGGCCACGTCGGCGGCCAGCGCCACCACCTCGGCCGCGCCGAGGCCATGCAGCTCCGCCAGCAGCTCCGGCGCCAGCTGCGCCGAGCGGCCCAGCAGCACCAGCCGCGGCCGGCAGCTGGCGGCCAGATAGCGCGCCAGTTCGAGGCCGATCCCGCCCAGGCCGCCGGTGATGAGGTAGACCCCACCCTGCCGCAGACGGGAGGGGGCGGGCGCCGCCTCCGGCAGCGGCTGCCAGGTCTCGCGGAACCGCTCCGCGCCGACATAGGCGATCCCGGCCAGCGCGCCACTCGGCTGCCAGCCCAGCTCCGCCATCACCTGGGCGGTCGCCTGCTCCAGGCCGGCCCGCGGGTCGAGATCGACACAGCTGATGGCGAGGGAGGGGTTCTCCGCCGCAATGGACTTGGCCAGCCCCCACAGGGTGGCCCCCTCCGGTCGCAGCGCCGGCCGGGCGCTGGCCACCGCCTGGGCGCCGCGGGTGAAGATCCGCAGCTGCCGCGGCCGCTTGAGGGGGGAGTTGAGCAGCGCCTGGAAGAGGCGGAACAGCAGGGTGCCGGAGCGCTCCAGGGCGCTGTGCAGCCCCTGGAGATCCTCGATCTCCGGCCCACCGAAGCGGCCCAGATGGATCACCGCATCCGGCGCCCAACTCGCCTCCGCCAGCCCCTGCAAGAGGGCGGGGAACTCCGCGGGCCGCTCGGCATCTGCCTCGTGCAGATCGACCCCCTGCTCCCGCAGTCGAGTCGCCACCAGTCCGGTGAAGAGCGGCTCCTCCCCCAGCAGCAGCAGCCGCTGGCCGGTGAGCGCCGCCGGGGCGGCGAGCGCCTCGGGCTGCCACGTCTGTTGCTGTAGCCAACCGGCAAGGTGGGCGCCGCTGGGCTGCGGCTTGGCCGGAGTGAAGTCCCGCAGGGCGATCCCCTCGAACTCCAGCACCACCCGGCCGCTGTCGGCCTCGGCGATGACGGCATCGGCCTGCACCAGGCCGGCGCTCATCTGCGGCCCCGGCCGGCCGACGCAGATGAGCGGGGTGGCGGGGTCGAGCGGTGCCCCCCACAGCCGGATGCGCTGCACGGCGAAGGGGACAAAGGTGCCGGCCTGGTGGCGGGCCAGCAGGGCCCCCACCGCCTGTAGCGCACCATCGAGCAGCCCCGGATGGATGGCGCCTGGCGCCTGCCAGCCGTTGGGGTTGGCCAGCAACTCGGCGACCACCTCCCGCGCACCTAAGGAGAGCCGCTGTATGGGGCGGAAGCCCGGCCCATAGAGCAGGCCGCGCTCCGCCAGCTGGGGGTAGATCCGCTCAGCCGTGGCGCTCTCACTGGCGGGGTCCGCCAGCTGCGCCCGCAGCGCCGCCAGATCGATGGGTGGCGGCGCAACGGGCGGCGGCGCGACGGGCGCGACCGCATCGACCTGCGCCAGCAGGCGGGCGCACTCCTGCCACTGCCCATCCCCCTCCGCCGCCAGGGTGATGGCCCACTGGCCAGGCCCCTGCGCCACCGCCTCCAGGCGGGCGGGCGGCACGTGGCCACCCACCACCGCCAGCGGCCGGCTCAGGTTGAGTCCGCGGATCTCGCGCAGCGTGGCGTTGGGCTCCACCCCCTGCACCACCTGGCGCGCCAGCTCCACCATGGCCATGCCGGGTAGCACCGGCCGGCCCTGTACCTGGTGGTCCGCCAGCGGCCACGCCTGGGCCGGCAGTTGCAGATCAAACTGGGTAGCCTGCCCACTGCTGCGCGGTTGGCCGATCCAGGCCGTCGCCTGCGCCATACCGGCCACGGCGACGGCGGCTCGGGTCCCCGCCAGCGGCTCCGGCCAGCAGCGCTGGCGCTCAAACGGATAGGTGGGCAGGGCGATCCGGCGCAGCCCGAGGCCGCTATGCAGCCGCTCGAACTCCAGCTCGACCCCCAGCACAAAGAGCTGGGCGGCGATGCTGAGGAGATCGACACACGCCTCCTCCGCCACCGCCTGCCAGGCCAGCGGCTGCGGCTGCACCGGCAACCCCTCGGCCTGGAGGATCGGCAAGAGTAGATCCTCAAACAGCGGACCGGAGCAGACCCCCAACAGCGCCGCACACAATTCGGTGGGTAGCTGCTGGAGTCTAGGCAGCGCCCAGCTGCGGAACTGCGCCTCCTGCTCCTGGCGATCGCCGGCCTGATCACCCGCCTGGCCGGTAAATACCAGTGAACCGCGGATGGTCCCCTTGGCGCTGGCCAGGCGGTGGATCTCCAACTTATCGGCCAGCTGATCCTTGTAGCGCGCCACCAGTGCCAGACGGTGGCGCAAGGGCCGGCGGCCGACATTGGAGGTGAAGCAGATATCCCCCAGGCGCTCGCCCTGCTCGCCGTTGAGATACTCCAGCAGGCGCTCCACCTGGGCGGCCAGGGCGCTGGCGGTGCGGGCCGAGAGGGTCAGCAGGTGGGCGGGCCGCGCCAGCGTCTGCGACGGCTGACGAACCGCCGGATACTCCTCCACCACCACGTGGGCGTTGGCGCCGCCGAAGCCGAACGAACTGACACCGCCCAAACGCGGCCCCGGCCGTTCGGGCCAGGGGCGGGTGGTGTCATTGACGAAGAAGGGGGTCTCCTCGAAGCGGATGGCCGGGTTGGCGCTCTCGTAGTGCAGGCTGGCGGGGATCTCCCGCTGCTTGAGCGCCAGGATCAGCTTGAACAGACCGGCCAGCCCGGCGCTGGTCTCCAGGTGACCGATGTTGCTCTTCACCGAGCCGAGGGCGCACGACGCCGGTGGTAGATCGAAGGGGCGGAACGCCTCTGCCAGGCCGCGGATCTCGATGGGATCGCCCAGGCCGGTGCCGGTGCCGTGGGCCTCGATGTAGCCGACCCGGCGGGGATCGATGCCGGCATCGCGCCACGCCTCCTCCACCACCCGACGCTGCGCCTTGGGGTTGGGGGCGGTGAGGCCGGCCTTGGAGTGGCCGTCGTGGTTGACGGCGCTGCCCTTGATGACGGCCCAGATGGGATCGCCATCCCGCTCCGCCGCCGCCAGCGGCTTGATCAACAGCGCCGCCACCCCCTCGCCGCGCACATAGCCGTCGGCGCGGGCGTCGAAGGTGCGGCAGCGCCCCTCCTTGGAGAGCATCCCCGCCTGGCCGAAGATGATCGCCCCATCGGCGGTGACGATGAGGCTGGTGCCGCCCACCACGGCGGCGTCGATATCGCCGCTGCGCAGCGCCCGGCAGGCGCTGTGGAGCGCCACCAGTGAGGAGGAGCAGGCGGTATCCACGGTCATGCTGGGGCCGCTCCAGTCGAACAGATAGGAGAGGCGGTTGGGGATCATCGACAGGGCGTTGCCGGAGCCGGTGTGGGCGTCGTGGTAGCGCCCGGCCTGGCGCAGCGCCTCGGTGTACTCGGCGGCGCCGGCACCGACATAGACGCCGGTGCGCACCGTCGCCAGCTGCTCCGGGGTGTAGCCGGCCTGCTCCAGCGCCTCCCAGGTCACCTCCAGGAAGAGCCGCTGCTGGGGGTCCATCTGGAGTGCCTCGCGCATGGAGAGGCCAAACAGGGCCGGCTCGAAGTCGGCGATGTTCTCCATGAAGCCACCCCACTTGCTGACGGTGGTGGCGGGGGCGCGGCCGCTGGGGTCGTAGTGGTCACGCCAGTTCCAGCGGCTCGCCGGCACCTCGGTGACCGAATCGACCCCGCCCCGCAGGTTCTGCCAAAACTGCTCCAGGGAGCCGGCGCCGGGGAAGCGGCAGGCGAGGCCGATGATGGCGATATCCCCCACCGCCCCGCTGCTCGGCGGGACGGCAGCCAGTGGCTCGATCGGCGGCGCCGAGGCTGCCGGCGGCGGCTCGCTGGGCAGGGCCGCGGCCGGAGCCGGCGCCGCAATCGGCGCAGCGGCAGGCGGTGGTGGGGCAGCGGCGGCCGGCAGCAGCAGCGCCGCGAACTCCGCCGGGTGGGCGCCGGCCAGGTAGGCCGCCAGCTCGTTGATGCTGGGGTACTCGAACAGCAGGGTGGGATCGAGGCCGAGGCCGGTCTCCTTCTCCAGGCCGGTCTTGACCTGCACCGCCATGATGGAGTCGAAGCCCAGCTCCATGAAGTTCTGCCGCGGGCTGATCTGATCGGTGGGGATCTTGAGGATCTCGGAGATGCGGGCGGTCAGGTGGCCCTTCAGGGCGCGGGTCAGCGCCTCCGGCTCCACCCCGCTCGCCACTGCCGCGCTGGTAGCGGCCGGCTGCGCCGCCGACGCCTGGCTCTCGCTGGTGAGCCGGGTCACCACCCAGGAGCCGCTGCCGGGCAGACCGGCGGGCGGCAGCTGCGCCGTCTGGCGCAGGGCGTACTCCAGCAGCCGCACCCCTTGGCGCGGCTTGATGAAGTGGAGATCTGCCACGCTGGGGCCGGCCTTGGCCAGGTCCCGCAGCATCCCCACCTCCTGCCAGGGGCCCCAGTTGAGGCTGAGGGCCGGCAGTCCCGCCTGCCGCAGCTGCGCCGCCAGGGCGTCGAGGTAGGCGTTGGCGGCGGCGTAGTCGCCCTGGCCGATGTTGCCGCTGACGGCACTCACCGAGGAGAAGAGCAGGAGAAAGTCGAGCGCCAGGGGCCGGGTCAGCTCGGCCAGCAGCGCCGCCCCCTGCATCTTCGGCCGCAGCACGGCGGCAAAGCGCTCGGCGCTCTTGCTGCGCAGCAGGCCATCATCCACCACCCCGGCGGCGTGGATGACGCCGTGCAGCCCACCCCAGCGGGCCTGCACCTGCGCCAGGAGTGTCGTCAGCGCCTCCCGGTCGGCGATGTCGGCGCTCACCAGTAGCAGTTCGGCCCCCAGATCGATCAGGCGCTGGAGCTTGGCCAGCCGCTCACGCAGCGCTGCCGGGGTCGCCGGATCGCCCAGTAGCGCCGGCCACTGCGCCTGGGGCGGGAGGGGCGAGCGCCCCACCAGTGCCAGCCGCGCCTGGTAGCGACGGGCGAGGTGATCCGCCACCTCCAGACCGATCCCCCCCAGACCGCCGGTGATGAGGTAGATCCCCTGCTCGCGGAATGGCGGCGGCGCCATCTGCTCTGGGGCACTGAAGGGCTCCAGCTCCGGCAGCCAGCGCTGACCGGCGCGGTAGAGCACCTCCGGCGTCGGCGGCCCGGCCAGTAGCTCCGTGAACAGCTGCTCGGCCTGGGTGGCGGGGGTCAGCCCCTCCGCCTGGAACTCGATGCTGCCGGTCTTGATATTGCTGTGCTCCAGCGGGATCACCCGCGCCAGCCCGCGCAGGGCCGCCTGCCCGGGGGCGCTGGCCTCGGTGGCGGCGGTGACCAGCCAGAGCTGGAGCGGGAGGCGGCCGAGGCCGCTCAGCGCCTGCACTAGCGCCAACAGCGCCAGTACACCGGCCTCTGCGCTAGCCGCCGTCCCCTCGCCGGCAAACAGGACGATCTGGGAGGGGAACTCCCCCGCCGCTTGCAGCGCCGTCACCAGCGCCGCCGCCGACTCCGCAGGCGGCCAGGCATGGCGCTGGACCTGCTGGTTGTGGCCCTGGAGCTGCGCCGCCAGCAGGCGGGCGCTCTCACCGCCACCGAGCAGCAGCCAGCCCCCACCCGAGGGGGGCGCCAGCGGCGGCGTGGTGGCGGGCTGCTGGCGCCAGATCCGGCGGCGCAGCCACTCGGCGGGCGGCTCGCTCCGCTCCCGCAGCAGCACCCGTTTGGAGGTGACCCCCCGCAGCAGGGCCAGCACCTCGCCCGCCGGGTTGAACAGGCGGATATCGCCGCACAGCGCAGCGCCGTCCGGGGCCACCGGCGCCACCCCGGCGCTGGCGGTGAGGTGGGCAAAGACCGTCCCGCTGATGGGGCGGTCGAGGATGATCTCCGCCGCCTCCGCCGGCACAAAGGCGGCCCCAGCCGCCTCGGGGTGGCTCCCGACGATCCAGGCCCCGAGGGACTGGAGCGCCCCATCCAGTAGACCGGGGTGGAGCAGGTGGCGGGAGGCGCGCCCCTCCAGCTGGGCCAACCCCTGGTTGGCAGCGAGCCGCAGCTCCCGCAGGCTGCGCAGGGTGGGGCCGTAGCTGAGGCCGATATCTTCGTAGCGCCGGTAGATCTCCAGCGGCGCCAGGGTCTCCTGACACTGTGCCCGCAGCGGCTCCAGCGCCACCGCAGGGCCGAAGGGGGCCGGCTCTGGCCGCGACAGCTGCCCCTCGCAGAAGAGGGTCTGGCCGCCGTCGGCGGGGGCCGAGAGCAGCCGGAACGCCGCGACCCCAGGCCGCAGCTGCTCCAACTCCAGCTCCACCGCCACTGGCCGCTCTGCGGTCAGGGCGAGGGGTGCCAGCCAGCGCACCGCCGCGAGGCGCAGCGGCCCCTCGATCCCTAAGGCGCGGGCCCCCGCCAGGACCGTCTCGATCCAGAGGGCGGCCGGTACCAGGGCCGCCCCCAGCACCTCGTGATCGCGGATGAAAGGTTCCTGCTCCCAGTTAAAAACGCGCTCGATGACCACCTTGTCGGGGAGATCGATGGGCGTAACGCCATCACTCTGCGGTCTGCTCATCGGTGATATTCCGGTAGAAAGAGTCCAGGGAAATTCTCAAGGGTGCCCGCGGGGCGGCGGCCGGCGCAGAGGGCGGCGGCTCCAGCCACGGGATGGGGTTGTCGGCCACGGGGTCAACCACCGGCGGCAAGACATAACGCTGCCGCTCAAACGGATAGGTGGGTAGCGCCACCTTGCGCACCGCCCAGCCGCGATCAAAGGCCGCCCAATCCACCGGCACCCCCAGCAGCGCCAGCTCCGCCAGCCCCTCCGTTATCCCCTGCCAGGGGTCCGGCTGGGCGCGGTGCAGCGAGCCTATCCAGTGCGCCTCGGCGCCAGCCGGCAGCTGCCGCCCCAGGCCGGAGAGTACCGGGTGGGGACCGATCTCCAGGAAGTGGCTGTAGCCGGCCTGGAGCAGGTGGTTGAGCCCCGGGGCGAAGCGGACGGTGCCGCGCAGGTGGCGCCGCCAGTAGTCGGCGGTGACCGCCTCAGCGGCGAGCGGCGCGCCACTGAGGTTGGAGATGAGCGGCAGCTGGGGCGCGGCAAACTGCACCTGCCCCGCCACCTGCTCAAACTCCGCCAAGATGGGATCCATCAGCGGCGAGTGGAAGGCGTGGGAGACGGTGAGCGGGTGGACCTGCACCCCCGCTGCGCTGAAGCGCCGCCCTAGCTCGGCGATGGCCTCGGCGGCGCCGGAGATGACGGTGTTGCCCTCGCTGTTGAGGGCGGCGATGGCCACCCGATCGGCAAACTCGCCGAGGGCGGCGGCCACCTCCGCCTCCGGCGCCAATACCGCCGCCATCGCCCCCGGTTCGCTGAGGCTATCCATCAGCCGGGCGCGGGTGGCGATGAGGGTGAGCCCCGCCTCCAGGCTCATCACCCCGGCGACACAGGCGGCGACATACTCGCCAACGCTGTGGCCGATGAGCGCATCCGGCCGCACCCCCCAGGCGATCCAGAGCTGGGCCAGGGCATATTCGAGGGCGAAGAGCGCCGGCTGGGTGTAGCGGGTGCGGTGGATAAGCTCACTATCGGCCGAGCCCGGCTCGGCAAACAGCACCGCTGTCAGCGGCCGCTCCAGGTGACCCGCCAGGTGGCGCTCGCAACGGTCGATGACGCTGCGGAACTCGGGGTGGGCCTGGTAGAGCGCCCGCCCCATGCCGGGGTACTGCGCCCCCTGGCCGGTGAACAGGAAGCAGAGCTTGGGCCGCAGCGGCTCCTCCGAGTGGTGGCTGCGCAGCCCCGGTGCCGACTCCCCCGCCAGGAAGGCACGCAGCCCCTGGCTCGCCGCCGGCAGCCCCTGCCCCGCCACCGCCAAGCGGTGGGCAAACAGCGCCCGGCCGCGGTTGGCGGTGTGGCCGACATCGGCCAGCCGCAGGCTGGGTGTCTGCGCAAAGTGATCCAGGTAGCGCTGTGCCAGGCGCCGCAACGCCGCCTCACTGCGGGCCGAGAGCAGCAGCACATGGTGGCTGCGCTCGGGGGCGTTGGTGGAGGGTCGCGGTGGCGCCTCTTCGATGATCACATGGCCGTTGGCCCCCCCCATGCCGAAGGCGCTCACCCCCGCCCGCCGCGGCGCGCCGTTCAGATGGGGCGGCTGTGCCCAGGGGCGCAGGCGGGTGTTCACGAAGAAGGCGGTCTCCTCCAGGGCGAGGTTGGCGTTGACCCGCTGCACATGCAGGCTGGGCGGGATCTCACGCGCCTTCAGCGCGCTGATCACCTTGATGAGCGAGGCGATCCCGGCCGCCGGCTCCAGGTGGCCGATGTTGGATTTGAGGGAGCCGAGGGCGCAGAACTGGCGCCGGCCGGTCGCCTCGCGGAACGCCTGGTGTAGCCCCTGCACCTCGATGGGGTCCCCCAGCGAGGTGCCGGTGCCGTGGCACTCGACATAGGAGAGGCTATCGGCGGCCACCTTGGCGTCCGCCAGCGCCTGCCGGATCAGCCGAGTCTGGGCGGCGGAGTTGGGTACCGTCAGGCCGCTGGCGCGGCCGCCGTGGTTGACCGCGGTGCCGCGGATCACGGCGTGGATGAGGTCGCCATCGCGCTGCGCCTGCGCCAGTGGCTTCAACAGCAGCGCCCCCGCCCCCTCGCCGGGGACGTAGCCGTCGGCCCCCTGGTCGAAGGTGTGGCAGCGGCCGGTGGGCGACAGCGCCCCCAGGCGACAGAGGCTCTGGTAGTAGCTGAAGTTCATGCCGGCGTGGACCCCACCCACCAGCGCCTGCTGACAGTGGCCCTGGCGCAGGCTCTCCACCGCCAGGTGGAGCGCCACCAGCGAGGAGGAGCAGAGGGTATCCACCGTCAACGACGGGCCGCGGAGATCCAGGAAGTAGGAGAGCCGGTTGGCCAGGATGGCGATGGCGTTACCCAGGGTGGCGTAGGCGTCCGAGGTGAGATGGGGCACGTGGTCGCGGGAGTAGTGGGAGTAGGTGGCGCCGATGAAGACCCCGGTCTCACTCCCGGTCAGCTGCCCACCGGCGTAGCCGGCATCCTCCAGCGCCTCCCAGGCCACTTCGAGCATCAGCCGCTGCTGCGGATCCATCGCCTCGGCCTCCCGCGGCGAGAGGCGGAAGAAGAGCGGATCAAACTGGTAGAGCCCCTCCAGGAAGCCACCCCACTTGGAGTAGCTGCGCCCCGTGGTGTCCTGCTCGGCGCTGTAGAGCCGGCTGGCGTCCCAGCGCTCCTGGGGGATCTCGCTGATGGCGTCGTAGCCGGCCCGCAGCTGCTCCCAGAAGCTGGCGACATCGGCGGCCCCGGGGAAGCGGCCGGCGAGGCCGATGACGGCGATGGCGCGCTCATCCCCACGGGTCGGCGCCATCTCCTCCGCCACCGGCCACTGCGCCGCAGCGACCGGCGGCAGGGTGGGCGGTGGGGGTACGGTAGGCGCCGGTGTGTCCACTGCGGGCGCCGCCGGGGCGGCGGCGGCCGAGGCGCTGAGCGTCAGCTGGTGCTGATCGATCAGCCCGCGGATCAGCGCCCGCATGTTGGCGTAGTCGAAGAAGAGGGTGCGCGGCAGGGTGGCGCCGGTGGGCTCCTCGATCTTCTGGATGAGGTTGAGGGCGGTCACCGAGTCCACCCCCATCTCGAAGAAGGGTTGCTCCAGATCGATGCGGCGCGGGTCGATATGCAGCTCCCGGGCGATGAGCGCCACCAGGAACTCCTCCACCTCCCGCTCGCTGCTACCGCCCCGGCTGGGACGGGCGGCGGCCGCCGGGCGCGCCGCGGGGGGATCGGTGCGCACCACCGCCAGCTGGGTCAGCCCCGAGCCCAACGCCGCCTCCAGCGCCGCCATGGCGCGGGGGGTGTCCAGCAGCGCGATACCCCGCGCCGTGGCGGAGTCGGCCAGGCCCTCGGCCATGCCGACCCGGTCCCACATGCCCCAGTCGATGGTGAGGGTGGGTAGGCCGCTCTGGGCCTGGCGCCAGTGGGCGAAGCTGTCGAGATAGCGGTTGGCGGCGGCGTAGTCGCCCTGCCCCACGTTGCCCACCAACGAGGCCACCGAGGAGAAGAGTACAAACAGCGCCGGTCGCTCCTCCCGGCTCAGTCGATCCAGCACCAAGGCGCCCTGGATCTTCGGCCCCAACACCCCGTTCCAGCTCGCCAGGGGCTTCTCCTTCAGCAGGCCGTCGCGGTGGATGCCGGCGGCGTGGAAGTAGCCGTCGATGCGACCGAAGCGGGCGCGGGCCCGCGCCACCACCGTCGCCATAGCCTCCTGGTCGGTGACATCGGCCTGCTCCAGCAGCAGATCGGCCGCCCCCAGCTGGCGCAGCGCCTCTACCTGCCCCGCGTCCAGCCGCACCGAGCGCCCCACCAGGATGAGCCGCGCCCGGTAGTTGCGGGCCAGGTGTTCGGCCAGCCGCTGGCCGATCCCCCCCATCCCGCCGGTGATGAGATAGACCCCACCCTCCGTGAGCGGGGCGGCCGCCGGCCAGGTGCTGGCGGCGGTGATGGCGGTGATCCCGGAGACCCACGGCGTCTGGCCGGCGAAGGCCAGCTCGGCACGCTCCGCCGCCGGGCCGCGCGCCAGCTCGGCCAACAGCAGGGGCTGCGCCTCGCCCTCCGCCAGGGCCGGATCGAGGTCGATGCACTGCACCGCCAAAGAGGGGTTTTCGATACCGATCACCCTGGCGAGACCCCATAGGGCCGCCGCCTCGGGCAGCTGTGCCGCCCGCTGCGCGGGGATGCTCTGCGCCCCCCAGGTGACTACATGCAGCGCCTTGGGACGGGTCGCCGACGAGCGGGTCAGCCGTTGCAGCAGCAGGAACAGCGCCGTGGCCGACTGCTCGATGCGCTGCTGGAGCTGATCGACGCTGTTGGCGGCGGCGCTGTGGTGGGGGTCCAGGAACAGCAGGAGATCCGGCGGGGTGCCCTGGAGCAGCGCGCCCCACGCCGCCTCGCTGTCACCGCTGGGTGGCGTGATGAGTTGGGCACCTGCCGCCCGCAGCCCAGTCACCAGCGACTCGCGCCAGCTCCCCTCGGCCCCGCCCGCCAGCAGCACCACTCGGCCGTGCAGTGAACCCTCCGCGGCGGGGAGGCTGAGCGGGTTCCAGGTGGGCTGCTGGAGCCAGCCACTGAGATCGGGCCGCGCCGGACCGGCGGCCTCCAGGTGGCCGGGGGCAGCCAGCCGTTTGAGGGCGATCCCCGCCAGCTCCAGCACCACCTGGCCGCTCTCGGCAGCGACGATCTGCGCACTGGCGTGGAGTACCCCGCTGGCGTTGACCCCGGCGGCGCTGCCGAGGCAGAGCAGCCGCCCCCGCAGCGGGCCGTGGAGCCGCAGCTCCTCGATGGCGAAGGGGAGGTAGGCACCGGCCTGGCGCTCGCCCGCCAGCAGCCCCACCGTTTGCAGGGCGCCGTCCAGGATGCCGGGGTGGATCTCCAGCCCTGCGGCGTCGTTTGGTTGATCCGTCAGCTCGGCCCGCGCCTGGCCGGCGCTGAACTCGATCCGCCGGATGGCCTGGAAGCCTGCGCCATAGTGGAGGCCGTGCTGCTGAAACAGGGCGTAGATCTCCGCCTGCTCCAGCCCGCTCTGCGCCTGCCAGGTGTCCAGCGCCACGGCGGCCGGGGTGGCCAGCGGCGCCTCGGCCGGGATCACCGCGCTGGCGTGGTGCTGCCAACCGCCAGCGGTGGCGCTGAGCAGGCGATAGTGCAGATCACCATCGCCCCGCGTCAGCTCCACCCGCATCGTCACGCCCCCCTCCCCCACCGGCAGCGGCCGCAGGAAGGTGAGTTGGCGCAGGCGCCGCAGCGCCCGCCCCGGTAGCGCCCGCACCAGCGCATGGCGCGCCAGCTCCACCGAGGCGACCCCCGGCAGCAGCGGCGCGCCCTGGATCCGGTGCTGCGCCAGGAACCACTCGTTGGGGTGCAGGCGGGTCTCAAACAGCGCCCCATCCAGGCTGGCCCGCTCGGTGTCGATCCAGGGGTGCTCACGGCGCGGGGCCGGGGCCAGCGTGGTGGGAGTCTCCGGCCAGCAGCGCTGGCGCTCAAACGGATAGGTGGGCAGGGCGATCCGGCGCCCACCGAGATCGGCATCGAGCGCCCGCCAATCGATCTCCGCGCCGGCGAGGTAGCACTCTGCCAATAGCGCCAGCAGCTCTACACAGTCGGCCTCGGCCAGCTGACTCCAGTCGATGGTGGCCCCCGCCGCACCAGCGGCGAGACCCGCCCCCACCAGCGCCTCCCAGACCGAGCCGGCACCGAGGGCGGCAAACCCGCGGCGCAGCGCCGGTGTGAGGGCGGCCAAGCGCGGTAGCAGCTCCGCCGCCACCGCCTCGCTGGCGGCGACGGTGGAGAAGATCAGGGAGCGGCGCAGATCGGCACCGGCCGTCGCCATCTGGCACAACTCCAGCTTGTCGCTGAGCTGATCTTTGAAGCGCACCACCAGCGCCAGCCGATGGCGGAAGTGGCTGCGGCCCCGGTTCAGGGTCAGCGCCAGGTCACGCAGGGTGGCGGCCTGTCCCGCTGGGGTGGCGAGGAAACGGGCGAGATCGGCGACCCGCTGGCGCAGCGCCTCGGGGGAGCGGGCCGCTAGGGTGATCAATTCGGCGGGGCGGGTCGCCAGCGGTGCGGCCGGCGGCGATGCCGGCAGCTCTTGCAGCACCACGTGGGCGTTGGTCCCCCCCATGCCGAAGGCGCTGACACCCGCCGTCTTGAGGCCACTCTCTGGCTGCCAGGGGCGGTTGCGATCCTGGAGGTAGAACGGCGTCTCCTCAAAGCGGATATAGCGGTTGGGGTGGCGCAGATGGAGGTTGGCCGGCAGCAGGCCGTGGCGCATCGACAGCAGCACCTTGGTCAGCCCCGCCAGCCCGGCGGCCGGTTCGAGGTGGCCGATGTTGGATTTGACCGAGCCGATGGCGCAGAAGGCGCGCCTATCGGTGAAGCTGCGGAACGCCTCGGTGAGCCCTTGCAGCTCCACCGGATCCCCCAGCTCGGTGCCGGTACCGTGGGCCTCCACGTAGGAGATCTGCTCCGGGTGGACGCGGGCGCGCTGTAGCGCCTCCCGCACCAGCTCCGCCTGGGCCTTGGGATTGGGGGCCGAGAGGCCGTTGGAGCGGCCGTTGTGGTTGACGGCGCTCCCCTTGATGACGGCGGTGATGGTGTCGCCATCCGCCAGCGCCGCCTTGAGCGGCTTCAGCACCAGGGCCACCACCCCTTCACCGCTGACGAAGCCGTCGGCACTGTTGTCGAAGGTCTGGCAGCGCCCACGCTGCGACAGGGCACTGCTGCTGGAGAGGCCGAGATAGTGGGCGGGGTCCAGCACCAGGCTCACCGCCCCCACCACCGCGCTGCTGCACTCACCGCTCCGCAGGCTCTGGCAGGCGAGATGGACCGCCACCAGGGAGGAGGAGCAGAGGGTATCGACAAAGACCGAGGGGCCGCGGAAATCCATGAAGAAGGAGAAGCGGTTGGGCACCATGGCGAGGCTGTTGCCCACCAGGTAGGAGAAGTCCCGGCTCTGTGCCCGCACGGCGTCGAGTTCGCGGTAACCGGCGTGGGTCGCCGCCACAAACACCCCGGTGCGGCTGCCCGCCATCTCGCTGCCGCCGTGACCGGAGTTCTCCAACGCCTCCCAGGCCACCTCCATGAAGACCCGCTGCTGCGGATCCATCTTCTGCGCCTCGGCGGGGTTGAGGTGGAAAAATAGGGGGTCAAACTGCTCGATGCCGGCCAGGAAGCCGCCGCTGGTGCAGTAGAGCCGCCCCTTCTCGCCCACCTTGGGGGAGTAGAGGGCGTCGCTATCCCAGCGGCTGGTCGGCACCTGGTCCACCGCATCGCGGCCCGCCACCAGGTTCTGCCAAAACTCATCGACCGAGGCGGCGCCGGGGAAGCGTCCGGCCAGGCCGACAATGGCGATGGGCTCATCATCCGCCGGCAGCTCCGCCACCTCGGGCGCGCTCTGCGGCGCGCCCTGCGGGGCCGGCGCCAGATGCTCCGCCAGCTGGCGGATGGTGGGGTAGTCCCACACCAGGGTCGGGGAGAGGCTCTGCCCCAACCACTCCTCCAGATCGCCCACCATCTCCACCGCGGCGACGGAGCCGAGGCCGTAGTAGGTGAAGGTCTGCTGGTGATCGATGGTCGCCGGATCGACCTTGAGGCGGCCGGCTAGCTCGGTGGCCAACCACTGCGCGATCTCACTCGCCGATTGGGAGGGCGACGGCACGTTGTCAGTAGCCGGCGGGGTGACCTCCGCAGTTGGCGCCGAGGGCTCTACCAACACCGCCGCTGCACTGCGCCACTCGGCCACCACCTCCAACTCGCCGGCCAGGAAGCGGCTGCGACAGGCGCGCCGCATGATCTTGCCGCTGGAGGTGAGCGGGATAGAGCCGGGTTTCACCAGCACAATGGCGTGGACCTCCACCTCGTGCTGCTCGGCGATGGCCTGGCGGATGGCCGCAAACACCTCCGCCGGATCCGGTTTGGCGCGATACTCCAGCTCCTGGATCAGCACCAGCCGCTCCTGCTCATCCGCCTCCACCGCAAAGGCCGCCGCCGCCCCCGGGCGCAGCGCCGGATGGGAGCACTCCATGCCCTTTTCCAGGTCTTGGGGGTAGTGGTTCTTGCCGGCGATGATGATGAGATCTTTGAGTCGGCCGGCGATAAATAGCTCACCCTCGCGGAAGAAACCGAGATCACCGGTGCGCAGGAAGGTGCCCTCATAACCTACCGGCGTGGCGCCAAACACCTCCTGGGTCGCCGCCTCGTTCTCCCAATAGCCGCGCGCCACGCTGGGGCTGCGGCTCCAGATCTCGCCGATCTGGCCATCGGCCACCGGGACACCCGACTCCGGCTGCACCACCAGCACGGTCTCCTGGTCCTCGAACACACGCCCCGAGCTGACCAGGGTGACCTGCTTGCCGCTGCCACCGGCCACCAGTTGCCCATCGGCCAGGGCATCGGCGTCGGCGGCGAGCTGGACCACCCCTTGATCCAGCGCCCCCGACGAGACATAGAGCGTCCCTTCGGCGAGCCCGTAACAGGGGAAGAAGGAGGCCGTGCGGAACCCATGGGGGGAGAAGGTCTGGGCGAAGCTCCGCAGGGTCTCCGAGCGGATGGGCTCAGCGCCGGAGAAGGCGACTCGCCAGGTGCTGAGATCCAGGTCCGTGACATCCTTATCGCGCACCTTGCGCACGCAGAGATCGTAGGCGAAGTTGGGCCCACCGGAGAGGGTGGCGCCAAACCGACTGATAGCCTGTAGCCAGCGCAGCGGGCGTTGCAGGAAGGCGGAGGGGGCCATGAGATAGGCACTCCCACCCGCCACCGCTGTTTGCAGGATCGGGCCGATGAGCCCCATGTCGTGATAGGGGGGGAGCCAGGAGACCATCAAGGTGTTGGCGTCGATCCCCATGCTCCGGCAGATCATCCCGGAGTTGTGCACCAGATTGCCGTGGGTGACCATCACCCCCTTCGGGCTGCCGGTGGAGCCGGAGGTGTATTGCAGAAAGGCGACGTCATCGGGCTGCGGGGCGACGATGCGCCACCCCGCCTCCGCCCCTTCGGGGATCGACTCCACACTGCGGCAGTGCAGCCGCGCCAGGGGCTCATGGGTCTCCCACAGCGCCCGGATCTGGTCAAACGAGGCGGCAAGGGTCAACACACCCACCGGCCGGGCGCTATCGACAATCCCCAGGATGCGCGGGAGTCCGCGGGCGTTGCGGGGCGGATAGCCCGGCACGGCGATCACCCCTGCGTAGAGGCACCCAAAGAACGCTGGGATAAACTCCAGCCCTGGTGGGAACAGCAGTAACACCCGATCCCCAGGCTGGGCAAACTCGCTAATGGCCGCCGCGCAAGCCCGCGCCTTGCGGTCCAACTCGGCGTAAGAGATCTCGCTGGAAACCACCTCTCCGCGCTCTAGCCAGCGGTAGATGATGTTGTCGGGCTGTACCGCTACTTGGGCGCGGAGCAGCGCTGTTAGATCCTTAAACGACATGGAAGAAATGCCTGTCATTGGCCATACCACTCATTGACATCCCTTTGTCACACTGAGGGTTTTTTTTAAATGGAAGGCTTGGCGCAGATGCCGGAGATTCCCTCTCAGCCCTTCCCACTAGATGCGTTGTGCCCTCTTACCGCGGCGCCCAGCACACGCCCCGCAGGGGCTAAGTCCCATGGGCGTTATCCACCCGCCGCAGGGCGACTCCCCAAAGCGCTGAGTTCACCTCCCCCGTGCCCCGAGGCCCGAGGCCCCCCTCCGCGAGCAGGCGCCGCGGGCGACAACGCGGCATCAAACCGAGAGGAAGGGCAGGCAAATTTCCTTTTCATCCCGCCCGCCGCGGGGCGGGGCAGGAACAACAACCATCGCTCATTTCATTCCACTCTAACGTGCAGGGCCCCCCGCCGTTGTGCCAAATGCCACAGCGAGGACGCTGGGATAACAGTGAAAACGGCGGGCAAGCGGCGCGCAATACAGGGGTTTTAGGGGCATCGCGCCAGCGCTAAATAACCAGCGCCTGCGCTCTGAGATAAGGCCTTTAAGAAGGCCCTGAGGAGACTCTGTACGCCTCGGCAACCGATCATAGGGCAAGCCCAAACCGGTCACTATGGAGCATCTGGGCCAACGCCTTTTTTTGATGACTTGCCAGGTAGCGGGTCCCTTTATAGGGCGGTTTTTTTGCCCACACCCCGATCGTCCCTCCCTCGTATCCCGCCGCATCGCTATCCGTCAAATTCCTTATTTTACAATGAGATAAATAAATATAAACCGCTTCCGAGCACAGACAAAGAGGCCGCCATCTCAGACGCACGAGGAATAAATAGACACTCCACTAATTCATACCATGGGCAAACAATCTAGTCGATTAGTGAAAACCCTACAAAAAAAACGGTATTCAATAAATAGGGGCGGGCACCGAATAGATTCTTAATACGCCACGAGGACTCTTTTACCCCTATTTCCATCTTAAAAAAGCCACATCTACAAACAACAATATGTATTTGACCCTGTATGGCCACCCCCATAGACAACGCCTCCTTCGCGCCCCTCACACTTGTGAATTCAACGTTTCTTATAACCGTTAAATCAATCACCGTCGTCTTTCTCCCGCCCCTCCTACCCTCATCATCGCGGTGGTGGGATCACCTCCGAGATGGGTGGTTCAGGCGAGCCCCTCGAAGTGGACGCTATCCGCTGTAGGTCGGCGTTAGCGGAGCGCCACCCGACAATCCCCCGCAGGGGCACAACCACATTCCACTGGGACTGTGGGTTTTGCCAGAGATGGGGATTCCACTGCTGCGTTTGTAACGGTGGTGCCGGGGTGGGGATTGTTGGGTTACGCTGCGCTAACCCAACCTACCCTCATCATCGCCGGGGTGGGATCTCCTCCGAGATGGGTGGTTCAGGCAAGCCCCTCGAAGTGGACGCTATCCGCTGTAGGTCGGTGTTAGCGCAGCGTAACCCGACAAACCCCCGCAGGGGCGCAACCACATTCCACCGGAACTGTGGGTTTTGCCAGAGATGGGGATTCCGCTACTGCGCTTGCAACGGTGGTGCCGGGGTGGGGATTGTTGGGTTACGCTCCGCTAACCCAACCTACCCTCTTCATCGCCGGGGTGGGATCTCCTCCGAGATGGGTGGTTCAGGCAAGCCCCTCGAAGTGGACGCTATCCGCTGTAGGTCGG
>QKFD01000074.1 GCA_003251535.1 Chromatiales bacterium
CTACGCCACCTGACAGCGCATAGCGATATCAAGGAAGCGGCCATCCTGTCCACCTGTAACCGCACGGAACTGTACTGCGATGCAGAGGGTGCCAATGATGCACAACTGGTCGATTGGTTCAAAAACTACCATCGCCTAGTGGATCGGGAGGTGCGACCCTACCTCTACACTTACCCAGACAAGATGGCGGTGCGCCACATCTTGAGAGTAGCCAGTGGTCTCGACTCCCTGGTCCTCGGCGAACCGCAGATCCTTGGACAGATGAAACAGGCCTATGGCACCGCGCAGCAGGCGGGGACCATCGGCTTCATGCTTAACCGCCTGTTTCAGCACACATTTTCCGTCGCAAAGCAGGTACGCACCGATACCGCCATCGGCGCCAGTCCGGTGTCAGTGGCCTTCGCCGCGGTGAGCCTTTCGCGCCAGATCTTCTCCGATCTCCAGCGCCACACCGCCCTGCTCATCGGCGCCGGCGAGACCATCGAGCTGGTGGCCCGCCACCTGCACGAAAACGGCATCGGCCGGATGATCATCGCCAACCGCACCGTGGAGCGGGCCCACGCCCTGGCGGCGGAGTTCGATGCCTACGCCATCGGCCTCACCGAGATCCCGGCCCATCTGGCGGAGGCGGATCTGGTCATCTCCTCCACCGCCAGCCCCCTCCCCATCCTTGGCAAAGGGGCGGTGGAGCGGGCGCTGCGGGTGCGCAAGCGTAAACCCATGCTGCTGGTGGATATCGCCGTGCCGCGGGATATCGAGCCCGAGGTGGCCGGCCTGGAGGATATCTACCTCTACACCGTCGATGACCTCAAAGAGATCATCGACGAGGGGCTCAAATCGCGCCAGGAGGCAGCGCAGAAGGCCGAGGAGATCATAGATACCCAAGTCACCCATTTCATGGGCTGGCTGCAATCACTCAACGCCGTGGAGACGATCCGCCTCTACCGCGAACAGGCCGATGCCCTGCGCGACCAAGCGCTGACCCAGGCCCAGCGTCTGCTCGCCACCGGCAAAGACCCGGAGGAGGTGCTGGCCCACCTGGCGCGCCTGCTCACCAATAAACTGACTCACGGGCCCTGCGCCGAGATGAAGCGCGCCGGCTATGAAGGGCGCTTCGAGCTGCTGCTGGCCGCCCGCGATCTACTTGCCATTAAGGCCCCTGAGTGAAATCGTCCATCCTTGCCAAGCTAGAGGGGCTCGCCGAGCGCCTCGAAGAGCTAAATGCCCTGCTCGCCGATCCCCAGACCATCGCCGACCAGGAGCAGTTCCGCAGCCTCTCCCGTGAATATGCCCAGGTAGAGCCGGTGGTGAAGAGCTTCACCGACTACCTCGGCGCCCTGACTGACATCACCAGCGCAGAGGAGATGCTGGCCGATCCAGAGATGCGCGACCTGGCCGATGAGGAGTTGAAAGGGGCCAAGGTTCGGCGTGACGCCCTGGAGCTGGAGCTGCAAAAACAGCTCCTCCCCAAAGACCCGAACGACGAGCGCAACATCTTCCTGGAGGTGCGAGCCGGCACCGGCGGGGACGAGGCCGCCATCTTTGCCGGTGACCTGTTCCGCATGTATAGCCGCTACGCCGAGACCCGCCGCTGGCAGGTGGAGGTGCTCTCCGAGAGCACCGGCGAGCATGGCGGCTACAAAGAGGTGATCGCCCGGGTGATTGGCCAAGGCGCTTACTCGCGGATGAAGTTCGAGTCGGGCGGCCACCGGGTACAGCGGGTCCCCGAGACCGAGGCGCAGGGACGTATCCACACCTCCGCCTGCACCGTGGCGGTGATCCCCGAGCCAGACGAGACCGAACCCATCACCATCAATCCGGCCGATCTCAAAGTGGACACCTACCGCGCCTCCGGCGCCGGTGGCCAGCACGTCAACCGGACCGAATCGGCCATCCGCATCACCCATCTCCCCAGCGGCATCGTGGTGGAGTGTCAGGAGGAGCGCTCGCAGCATAAGAACCGCGCCAAGGCGATGGCCTACCTCCAGGCGCGGCTCAACACCATGGAGCGGGAGAAGCAGCAGAGCCAGCAGGCGGCCACCCGCAAGCTGCTGGTCGGCAGCGGCGACCGCTCTGAGCGGATCCGCACCTACAACTTCCCCCAAGGGCGGGTGACCGATCACCGCATTGAGCTGACCCTTTACAAGCTGGAGCAGGTGATGGAGGGGGAGCTGGATTCACTCATCGACCCCCTCATTGCCGAGTACCAGGCCGATCAGCTGGCGGCCCTCGCCGCCACGGAGTGACCCCGCGGTTACCGTGTCGCACGCCACCACCATCGCCGCCGCCCTGGCCGAGGCCACCCAACGCCTGGCCAACCAGCAGGAGGGGCGGCGCGAGGCGGAGATCCTGCTCGGCCATCTGTTGGATCGAGCGCGCGGCTGGTTGCTGGCATTCAGCGAGCAGCCACTCACGGCGGATCAGGCCGCCCGCTTCACCGCCTTGGTGGAGCGACGCGCCGCGGGTGAACCGGTCGCCTATCTGCTGGGTGAACGGGGCTTCTGGCGCTTTGACCTCAGCGTCTCCCCCGCCACCCTCATCCCCCGCCCCGAGACCGAGCTACTGGTGGAGTTGGCGCTGGAGCGCCTCCCGCCACTGGCGGAGTGGGCCGTGGCCGACCTCGGCACTGGCAGTGGCGCCATCGCCCTCGCCATCGCCCTAGAGCGCCCCCACTGCCGAGTCGTGGCGGTGGATAGCTCCTCGGCGGCACTATCGGTGGCCACGGAGAATGGCCGCCGCCTCGGGCTCAACCAGGTGGAGTGGCGCCATGGGGAGTGGTACGGCCCCTTACAGGGCGAGCGTTTCGCCCTGCTGCTGGCCAACCCCCCCTATATTGCCGAAGGTGATCCCCACCTCAAGCAGGGCGATCTGCGCTTTGAGCCCCGTAGCGCCCTCGCCGCCGGTGCCGATGGCCTAGATGACCTGCGCCAGCTCATCGCCGGCGCCGCCGCTCACCTCCTGCCCGGCGGCTGGCTGCTACTGGAGCACGGTTTTGACCAAGGGCCGGCCGTCACCCAGCTGCTCCACGAGGCGGGCCTGGCAGAGATCTTTACCCAACAGGATCTGGCCGGCTGCGATCGGGTGAGTGGCGGCCGCCTCTCCACCTCATCGGAAGCGACCAACGGCCCGTCGGCAGAGGGTTGATTAATTCCACGGCGGGACTACGATGGGGCCATGCAACAGGACGACCCACAGCTGATCAAGCGGCGCGAACTACTGTTTCGCACCCTCCATCCGGATCCGGCCCAGGCCAGCTCCGCCGCTCAGCTGTTGGAGGGTACCGCCGGGATCCTCGGCCTTGAACCCTTGAGCACCATCCTGTTGAGGGTGACCTACGATGTACGGCTCATCACCCTCTCCGCCATTGAACGCTCCCTGGCCGAGGTGGGCTACCACCTGGACAACAGCCTCTTCCTGCGCCTCAAACGCGCCCTCTACTACTACGCCGAAGAGACCCAGCGCGCCAACCTTGGGCTGGAGCGGGGGTGCGAGCGCTGTGTCGAGGCGTTTGTGCGCAGCTATGAGCTGCGCCATCGCGGTTGCCGTGACAAGCGCCCGGAGCATTGGCGCTCCTACCTCTAACCGCGGCGGGGCCCGCCCGCCACCACCCGCCGATCCCGATGGACGATTCACAACTCCTGCGCTATAGCCGCCAGATCATGCTGCCGCAGGTCGATATCGCCGGTCAGGAGCGGCTGGCCGCGGCGCGGGTGTTGGTGGTAGGGATGGGGGGACTCGGCTCGCCGGTGGCCCTCTACCTGGCGGCGGCGGGGGTCGGAAACCTGGTGTTGGTCGATGACGACCATGTCGATCTGACCAATCTACAGCGGCAGATCCTACACTCTACCGCCGACATCGGCCGCCTCAAGGTGGAGTCGGCCCGTACCACCCTCGCGGCCCTCAACCCCCAAGTGCGGGTAGAGACGCTCCCCACCCGACTGAGCGGTGAGTCCCTGCTGGAGCAGGTGGCGGCGGCCGATCTGGTGGTGGACTGCTGCGACAACTTCACTACCCGTTTCGCCCTCAATGACGCCTGCCTGAGCGCCCGCCGCCCCCTCGTCTCCGGTGCCGCGATCCGCCTGGAGGGACAGGTGGCAGTGTTCCGCCTCGATCAGGCCGATGGCCCCTGTTACCGCTGCCTCTACCGCGACGAGGGCGAACTTGCCCAGAGCTGTAGCGATACCGGGGTGTTGGCGCCAGTGGTGGGGATCATCGGCTCGCTCCAGGCCACCGAGGCGCTGAAGCTACTGCTGGGGATCGGCGAACCGCTGGTGGGCCGGCTGCTCCTGCTGGACGCCCTGGCCATGGAGATCCGCACCTTACGCCTACAACGGGACCCCGCCTGTCGCTGTCACGTCCGCGCCGGTTAACCGCCAGCCCGACCAACACGGCACAATGGCCCCCACCAACCCCTTCCAGAGCTGGAGATCGCCATGGCCGAAGTCACCCTCCCCCGCCCCCTCATCACCCGCTTGCTCGCCCACGCCCAAGGGAGCCCAGAGTTGGAGGTGTGCGGCCTCATCGGTGCCAATGCACAGGGCGCCTTCCACCTCTACCCAATAGCCAACGCCGCCGCCGAGCCGGAGCGGCTGTTTACCATGGCGCCCCAGGCGCAGATCGACGCCCTGCGTACCATGCGCGAACGGGGGGAGCAGCTGTTCGCCATCTACCACTCCCACCCGCACGCCCCCGCCACCCCCTCCGCCACCGACCTGCGCGAGGCGGCCTATCCAGAGGCGCTCTACCTCATCGTCTCCCTCGACACCGCCGGGGTGCTGGAGCTGCGCGCTTACCAGCTCACCGAGGGCCAGTTTGTGGCGGTCGCCCTACAGCTCGACGAGGAGGGCTAAGCGCCGCCTCAGTGCAGGGTCGGCGGCATCTCCGGTGGGGTCTGCTGGTGGAATAGCTCCTCCACATCCACCGGGTCAAAGTGGTAGTGGTGGTTGCAGAACTCACAATTCACCTCCACCGCCCCCTGCTCCTCCAGGATCGCATCCACCTCCGTCCGCCCCAGGCTCCTCAACATATTGGCCACCCGCTCCCGCGAGCAGGAGCAGCGGAAGGCGACCGGCTCCGACTCGAACAGCCGCAGCGTCTCCTCATGGAAGAGCCGGTGCATCAGCTGCTCCGGCGCCAACTCCAGCAACTCAACCCGGGTGACGCTGCCCCCCAGGGCCGTGAGCCGCCCCCAGCCATCGGCATCGCCGCTCTCCACCTCAGGCAGCCGCTGGAGCAGCAGCCCCGCCGCCCGCTCATCGTCGGCCGCCAGCCAGAGGCGGGTCGCCAGCTGCTCAGAGCGCTCCAGATAGTGCTCCAAGGCACCGGCAATGTGATCGCCGACCAGCGGCACGATGCCCTGGTAGCGCTCCTTCCCGTGGCCCGGATCGATGGTGATCACCAACCGCCCATCGCCAAACTGCTTCGCCAGACCCGACTCCGGTACCTCGCCCTGCCAGTGGGCCAGGCCGCGGAGGGTGCGCTGGGCGGTACACTCCACCACCAGCAGGGAGATAGGGCCATTGCCCTGCATCTGGAGGGTAATGGAGCCGTCAAACTTCAGGGTGGCCGCCAGCAGCGTCCCCGCCACCATGCTCTCCCCCAGGATCTCCCGCACCACCGGCGGATAGGGGTGGCGCTCCAGCACCGCCCGCCAGCTGGCATCTAGATGGAGCAGCTCTCCGCGCACCCCAGCCTCTTCAAACAGAAAACGTCGCAGATTGTCGCTCATGGTCTCCACTCAACTGCCCATGCCAGGGTCGGGGTGGCCACAGCAACACCCCCAAACCCATGGCCAAGTTAATAACGTCGTAGGGTCCATAGCGGCGGATGCGAGAGCACCGCCCGGCTACCGAGGAGACCGGCGGCGCCGATCCCCAAGGTGCCACCTAAGATCCCCCACCACCAGATCCGCGGATCCCAACCAAACTCCAGATTGAATACCTGCTCCGCCAACACCCAGCCCACCCCGCTGGCACCGACACTGGCGAGCAACCCGGCCAGCAGCCCCAGGGTGAGAAACTCTGCGGCGAAGGCGGCCAACACCTGACGATGGCGCGCCCCTAGGGTGCGCAGTAGCGCCGCCTCACGCTGCCGCTCCTCCTGGCTCGCCTGGATGGCGGCGTAGAGGACCGTAAGACCCGCCAGCAGGGTAAAACCAAATACAAACTGCACCGCCCAGGTCACCCGGTCCATCACCGCCCGCACCCGCTCCATGATGGCCGCCACGTCGATGAGCGTGATATTGGGAAAACGCCGCACCAGCTCCGCCAGGAATGTCCCCTCCGTGGCGGGCTGGTGGAAACTGGTGATATAGGCGGGGGTGAAACCGGCAAACTGGGCCGGCGGGCCGACAACAAAAAAGTTCACCTCAAACGAGTCCCACTGCACCGCCCGCAGGCTAGTGACCCGACCCGTGCGCTCCTCGCCCGCAATATTGAAGGTGAGGGTGCTCCCCATGCCGATCCCCAACGCCTCGGCGATCCCCTCCTCCACCGACCACTCCTCAGTCGCCGTTGGCGCCCACCAGTGACCCGCCACCAAGCGGTTGTGGTGCGGCCGCTCGGCCATAAAGGAGAGGTTGAACTCCCGCTCCGCCAGGCGGCGGGGCCGGCCTTCCGCGAACTGCTCGGGGGTAACGGGGTGGCCATCAATGGCCACCAGACGACCGCGTAACATGGGGTAGAGGTGGGGGGCCGGCCGTCCCGCCTCCTTGAACAGTGCCGCCAAGGGATCGACCTGCTCCGGCTGGAGATTGATGAGGAACTGATTGGGGGCATCGGGGGGCAGGCTATCGCGCCAACCGGCCAGCAGGTCGCTGCGCACCAGCGACAGGAGCAGCAGCACCATGATCCCCAACCCAAAGCCGGTCAACTGGATCACCGTGGTACCTGGTCGCCGCGCCAGGGAGCCGATCCCAAAACGCCACGCCACCCCCACCTGACGCCGCAGTGGCGTCAAGGCCGCCACCAGGCCGCGACCCGCCACCACCAACAGCAGCAGGGCGGCCAGCGTCCCGCCAAAGACGATGGCGGTGAGCTTGAGATCGGCCGCCTGCCACGCCATCAAGGCCAACAGCACCAGCGCCGCCACGCCGTAGACGGTCACCGCCCGTGGTGGCAGCGGCAACAGATCGCGCCGCAGCACCCGCAGCGGGGGGACCTCGCGCAGCCGTAACAGCGGCGGCAAACCGAAACCGGCCGCGGTGGCCATGGCCACCACCAGACCATGCAGCAGCGGCAGCGCCGAGGGGGCCGGTAGCGAGGCGGCAAAGAGCGAGCCGATGATCTGCGCCAGGAGCGCCTGGGCGGCGAAGCCCACCCCAGCCCCTAATGCCCACCCCACCCAGGCGAGCCACACCACCCCCAAGACAAAACTGTGTAGCACAAAGCGCTGGGGGGCACCGAGACAGCGCAGCACCGCCGCCGTATCGAGGTGGCGCTGGCTATAGCGCCGGGCGGCGGTGGCCACCGCCACCCCGGCCAACAGCACCGACACCAAGGCCGCCAAGCCAAGGAAGCGATCGGCCCGCTCCAGCGCCGCCCGCAGCTCCGGCCGGGCATCGCGCACCGTCTGGATCCGCTCACCCCGCCCCAACTGCGGCGTCACCGCCTGCTGGAAGGCGGCCAGCGTGCTGTTGGCGCCCGCCAGTAGCAGCCGGTACTCCACCAGTGAGCCGGTGCCGATCAGCTCCGTGGCCGCCAGATCGGCCCGGTTCATCATCACCCGCGGCCCGATGGAGAAGAGATCCCCCCCCCGATCCGGCTCATAGGCGACCACCCCAGCCACCCGCACCGAGAGCGCCCCCAACTCCAGGGAGTCTCCCACCGCCAACCGCAGTCGCTGCAACAGCTGCTGCTCCACCCAGACGCTACCCGGCGCCGGCGGCCCACTGACCGGACTGCCAGCCCCAAAGGGGGCGTCGGCGATCAACAGGCGCCCCCGCAATGGGTAACCCGCCTCGACCGCCTTCACCTCCGCCAGCTGCACCTGGTCGTTGGCCATCACCACCGAACGGAAGGTGGTGCTCTCTGTCACCGTTAAGTTCAACCCTGCGGCCTGCTGGAGCAGCGGCTCAGCCAGGGGGTGGCGTGCCACCACCACCAGATCGGCCGCCAGCAGCTCTCCCGCCTGGGCCGCCATTCCCTGCTTCACCCGGTCGGTAAAGAAGCCGACGGCGGTCACCGCCGCCACCGCCACGACCAGGGCCACCAACAGCGCCCGCAGCTCGCCGGTACGTAGATCCCGCCGCAGGGTGCGCCAGGCAAAGGCGATGGGGGAGACGGCGCTCATCGCACCCCCTCCGACCCCAGCCACTGGCCAAACTGAACCGAAATGGGAGCCATAGGTCTAGTCACTGTCATCTTGTCGCAGCAGGGTATCAGCCCGCCACCAACTGCCCCGCCTCTAGCTCCAAACGGCGGTGGCAGTGGGCGGCCAGGGTCTGGTCATGGGTGACCAGCACCAGGGTGGTACCGTGTTCGGCATTGAGGGAGAAGAGCAGCTCCACCACCCGTTCACCGGTGTGGGCATCGAGGTTACCGGTAGGTTCATCGGCCAATAAGAGACGCGGCCCGGTGGCGAAGGCACGGGCGATGGCCACCCGCTGCTGCTCCCCCCCGGAGAGCTGGTGGGGCAGATGGCCGCAGCGACTGGCGAGACCCACCCGCTGCAACAGCCGCTGCGCCTCCTCCCGCGCCTGTCCGGCGCGACCCGACAGCTCCAACGGCAACATCACATTCTCCAGCGCGGTGAGACTGGGCAGCAGCTGAAATGACTGGAAGACAAACCCCAACAGCCGGGCCCGCAGCTGGGCGCGACCATCCTCATCCAGGGTGGCCAGATCGGTACCATCCAGCAGCACCTGGCCTGAGCTGGGCAGATCCAGCCCTGCCAGCAGCCCCAATAGGGTTGATTTACCGGAGCCGGAGGCACCCACCACCGCCACCGCCTCCCCTTGCTGGATGGCAAGGGAGACCCCATCCAGGATGGTGAGCATCCCCTCTGGGGAGGGGACCTGTTTGCCGAGCGCGACCGCCTCCAGGATAGGCGGCTTCAGAGGAGAGTTGGACATGGGCAAGATTCTACTGGTTTTGGTGGCATGGCTCTGGGGGGGCGTCGCCTCGGCAGCCCCCAGTGTGCTGGTGCTCGGCGACAGCTTGAGCGCTGGCTATGGCCTGTCGCTCAATACCGGTTGGGTGCACCTATTGGAACAACGAGTGACGGAGATGGGTCTTCCCCACCAGATTATCAACGCCAGCGTCAGCGGTGAAACCAGTGCCGGTGGCCTCTCCCGCCTCCCGGCGCTGCTGGAGCGCCACCGCCCGGCGGTGGTGATCATTGAACTGGGGGGCAATGACGGGTTGCGCGGTCTGCCGCTCGATCTACTGGAGAGCAATCTAGCCACCGCCATCACCACCGCCCGCGACGCCGGCAGCGCGGTCGTGCTGGTGGGGATGCAGCTCCCCCCCAACTATGGCCCCGCCTACACCCGCCGCTTCGCCGCCATCTACCCACGCCTGGCGCAGAGCGCGGGAGTGGCACTGGTGCCATTCCTGTTGGCCGGGGTGGCGGGAGATCCACAGCTGATGCAGGCCGACGGCATCCACGCCGCCGCCGCCGCCCAACCCCAGCTGCTGGCCAATGTCTGGCCACAACTGCAACCGCTGCTGGAGGAGAAGAGGGCCGCCGCAAGCACGACCGAGTGAGACGCTTATGCGTCAGGGAGGTTCCAGGCCCCCTGAAGGGGGGCCGGAGAAGGGGACAATATAATGAGGCGTTATGGTC
>QKFD01000088.1 GCA_003251535.1 Chromatiales bacterium
CGCCTCATACTGGAACTGCGTCAAACGACCCGCCGGATCCCGCAGCGTGTCGATCAGCGTCGGCGACCCCTCCACATAACCCACCTCCCAGCGCCCACCCTCCGGCTCCACCAGCGCCTGGAACTGACCCAAGGCACTCAGCTCTACCTCACTGCGCTCGCCCTTCGGCGAGACGACTGCCGTCAGCTGGCCCTGGCCATTGCGCTCTAACGTCGTCACCCCCGCTGGCGTCCGCAGCCAGCGCAGCCGGCCGTTGCCGTCAAAGTACGGCTCACGCACCACCGCACCCGTGAAGTAGTCCGTGCTCCGTAGCAGCTTGCCGCTACTCGCCGAGTAGTGATCTATCCACCGCCCCGCCGGTACCTCCAGCTCCGTCTGGCCCGGCAGCAGCCGGAACGGCGACATCGCCCCCCACACCTCGCCCCCCTCGCGCCCCAACAGCAGCGCCGGCACCTCCGTCCGCCACGGCAGGTAGGCCAGCGCCACCACATCCGCCGGCAGCGCCAGCTCCTTCGGTGCCAGGCCGCGCCGGAAATCGCTCTCATCGCCGCCGCCCACCTGGGTCCGCACCCCCTCGTCCAGGTCAACACTGCGTACCCGATGGTTCTCCTTGTCCAGGACGCTCAGCACCCCATTCGGCTGCACCGCCAGCCGCAGCTCTCCCCCCAGCTGCGCCCAGAAACCCGGCGTCCCCTCCGCTGACAGTCCCACCTCACCGGTCCCCGCCAGGGTCGCAATAATCCCGTCCGGCGTCACATCCCGTACCCGTGCATCTGAGGTCGCTATGTACAGGATCCCATACGAGTCCACCGCCAAATCCTGCGGGCCTGCAAGCCCCACCTCCCGCGCCGTCGCCGGCTGCTCGGTGTCGCTATCGGCCCCGGTGCCGTTACCCGCATAGACCTCCAGGTAGCCGTCCGGTCGCAGCCGATAGACCTGGTGACAGCTACGATCAGATAGATAGAGGTTGCCATCCGGGCTCTCCACCACGGCATTGGGTTGTGACAGCGCCACTGCCGTGGCCAACGCCCCCGCTGCCGGCAGCGGGGGGCAGCCCCGTTCACCGCTGCCCGCCAACACCGCCACCGTCCCGTCGCTCTCCACCCCAAACAGCTGCGGCCCACTCCCGGCCGCCTCCGCAATGAAGTAGTTCCGGCCGGAGCGGCCACCATGCACCGCCCTGAAGCTACTCAGCGCCTCGCTCCCCGCCAGCCGCTGTGGCGTCTGCCCAGGCCGCTCCAGTAACAACCCTTGGGCATAGGCCCGCAGATACTCCCCGTCCCGACCTACATCCAGGTCCACCAGCGGCCCTAAGGCCGTCTCACTCTCCGCCACTGCCAGCACCGGCCGCAGCTCACTGCGTCGGTTGAGAGGGGTGCCACTACTCAGTTTCACCGCCCCACCCCCCGTCTGGGAGGGACTTAGCTTCCCCTCCTCGGGGTAGTACTCTCCCAGCTCCGGGAACAGCGCACCGCCATTCCACGACGCCCCCCGCCGGGCCGAGGAGGTGAGGACCACATCACTCTCTATGCACCGCTCCAGTAGGGCCTGGCTATTGGCCATCTCCTCCATCTCGGCTGGGTTCAACACCCCCGATCCACTACTCCCGCGACCACCACCACGGCCAAAACTCTGCCCACCAAGGGTGCCCCCGTTCTGCGGCTCCGGCACGTAGTAGTTACACGCCTTCAGGTGCATCGTTAGCGGACCGCTCGGTTTGTAGGCCTGGCGTGCCGCCGCCAGCTCGCTCCGCTCCGAGGCACTCAGCCCTACCAACACGATCTTCTTGTTACTGACCTCGGTGGTTGAGGTGCTATAGCTCTTACCATCCGGTTGCTGATAAGGGCGACCTGTCGCCGCGTTGATGCCATAGTGACTGCCACTGGAGCGGCTCAGCGTCGCCCCAAAGAGCGATACATCCAGCGAGGTGCCGGCGTAGCCCCGCGGGAAGCGCCCCTTCTCTTCAATCCAAGGACGAGTGGCCTCTACCCGGATATTGAGCGACCGCAAGCTGACAAGGCTCGGATGGCTGGGATTGAGACCAGCACTCGATCCAGAGCCGTTGGTCGTTGCTTGAGGCGAGGTCACCGCAGCGCTGGAGATGAGCAGCGAGAGCGAGCTGCCCTTCACTGGAAAGCGCTCCCCCACCAGCCCCTCTTCCACATCAATAATGCAGCCGCTCACGCTACTGGAGCACTCCATATCGGTGTTGCTACTGCCGTCCACACCCGGTGCTGGACATGACTCCGGGCAGGAGCCACCGATGTTGCAGTCTGGGGTTGAGAAGTGGGCCATCAGGGTCCGCCACAGCGATGCCCCCACAGGGTAACTACTTGCCAGCGCCGCCAGCTCCGCCTCGCTGAAGCCCTGCTCCACCAGCCGCCAAGCGGGCTCTGCCACGCCATCGCCATCGAGGTCTAATATTGCCTGCCCCGCCCCATCGACGCCGATCAGTCCCACTACCACGCCATCCTCGGCCGGTTCCCATACCGCCCGCTGCCGATCGTAGAAACCGAGCGGGATGACCCGGC
>QKFD01000036.1 GCA_003251535.1 Chromatiales bacterium
CAGAGGCGTTAGCGCGCACTGAGCTGTTCAAGGGGGCATCGCCAGAGGTGATCAGCGCGGTCCTTAAAGTCACCACCCCGATCACGCTGGAGCCGGGGGCGCTGCTGCTCTCCCCCGAGCGGGAGAATAGCCACCTCTACCTACTCCTCTCCGGTAGCCTCGGACTCCACTTTGGGGCCCCTGACAGCCCGGAGATCCGGCGCCTGGAGGCGGGGATCTCGGTGGGTGAGATGTCTGTCTTTGACGACTCCCCGCCCTCCGCCTATGTGGTGGCCAAAGAGCCGAGCCGAGTGCTGCCACTGCACCGTGATCTGGTTCTGTCACTGGTGGATGGCAACCCGGTGGCCCACAACCTGCTGCGGCTGCTGAGCCGCTGGGTGCGGGCCAATACCCGCCGCATCCTCGACGATCAGGCGCAGATCTGGGAGCTATCCACCACCGCCAATCTCGATGGCCTCACCTCACTCTATAATCGGCGCTGGCTCGATAGCGCCCTGCCGCGCCTACTGAGCCAGGCGCAGCGGGAGCGTGCCCCCCTCTCCCTCCTGCTCATCGATGTTGACCACTTCAAGCACTACAACGACACCCAGGGCCACCCCGGCGGTGATCGGGCGCTAGTGGCCTTGGCGGAGGTGCTGCGCACCGCCACCCGCGCCTATGACCTCTCGGCCCGCTACGGTGGCGAGGAGTTTGTGGTGCTACTGCCCCACACCCCGCATGAGATCGGCCTGGTGGTGGCCGAGCGGATCCGCTCCGCGGCGGCGGCCAAAGAGATCCGCTGCCTGGATGGCTCGGCGCTGCCCAAGATCACCATCTCCATCGGCCTCGCCACCTCCAGTGCCGCCACCACCGATCCCGCCCAGCTGCTGGAGGCGGCCGATCGCCAGCTCTATGCCGCCAAGGCGCAGGGGCGCAACCGCTGCTGTGGCTGAGGGGGAGCCTCCTCTACTTCCGGCTCAACACCACCCGCATCCCCCGCTCCCCGGCCGCCCAGCGGGCGGCATGGAAGCGGATCAGCGGATCCTCTGGCCAGCGCGCCGCCAAGGCGCTCAGCTGCGCCTCGGCACTGGCGGCAGCCGCCGCCAGCAGGGGATAGAGCGCCTGCCACTGCTCCAACAGCTCATCCCGCTGGGGTTGGGGGGCGTAGACCAGCACCGCCTCCCGTTTGCCTTTGAATACCAGCTCCCCGACGGTACGGCCGAGGAAGGCCGGCGCGGCCGCGGCGGTGGCGGCACTCACCAGCAGCCGCGTCCCCAGCTGGCCATTGACCTGCTCCAGCCGCGCCGCAGTGTTGATGGGATCGCCCAGGGCGCGGTAGTCCATGATGAGTCGGCCGCCGAAGTTGCCCACCAGCACCCGGCCGGAGTGGACCCCGATGCGGGTGCTGCCAAAGGGGATCCCCCGCGCCCGCTGGGTCAAGGCAAACTGCTCGGCAAAGGCATCCATCTCCAGGGCACAAGCGAGGGCGCGGCGCGGGTGATCGGCCTGCGCCAGGGGGGCGGAGAAGATGACGGCCACCGCATCACCGACGATGCGATCGAGGGTGCCATCGTGGCGGAAGGCGATGGCGATCATGCCATCCAGGTAGTCGTTCAGTAGCCCCTCCAAGGTGTCGGGGGGGTGGCGCTCCATCAGGCTGGTGAAGCCCTCCAGATCACTCATCACAAAGGAGCAGTCGCGGTACTCGGCCCCCAGGCTGAGCGCCTCCGGGTGGGCCTGGAGCCAACGCACCCGATTGGGTGAGACGTAGCGGGCAAAGGCGTCGCGGATGAAGCGCTGCTCCCGCTCGATCTCCAGCAGACGGGGCAGCAGCATGATGGTGGCGAGCAGCACCACCGCCAGGGCGGGGAAGAGCGGATCGAACAGCTGCCGCTGCTGTGTGAAGAGCCAGAGCGAGGCGGCGACCAGGGCGGTCACCACCGCCAACGGCACGATCAAAACGAAGTGGGGGCGGGTCTTCGCCAGGAGCAGCGCCATGGCCCCCCAAGTGAGTAGCAGCACCGCCACCAGTAGATCGCGCTCCCATGGGAACGGCAGCAGGTAGTCGCCGCTGATGAGCTGCTCGGTCAGCTGGAGGTGCCCCTCAATCCCCGGCACCCGCTCCCCCAACGGGGTCTGGATCATATCCCCCAAGGCCTCGGCGGTGGCACCGATGAAGACGATATGGCCGGCCAGCAGCTCCGGCGCCACCGTACCGGCCAGCACCGCCTGGGCCGAGAGGTAGCGCTCTGCACGATAGTGGCGGAAGTGGGGCCAGATCCGCCCGCCCGTCGCCGTGGGGAGGGCCAAATCATCGACCGCGATCTGCCGCAGGGCGGCCGGCTGGCCCCAGCTGGCGGGAGCGACCCGTAGGGTGATGCGCTCACTACCGAGCCCCACCCGCAGCGCCTCCAAGGCGAAGCCGGGGTGGAGTCGATCGCCGATCCGGTGCAGCAGCGGCATCGCCCGCACCACCCCATCGCCAGCGGGCGGCAGGGAGATGATCCCTATCCCGCTCGCCTCCGCCGCCAACTGTGGCAAGGGCGGAATCACGCCCGGCTGCGGCTCCAGGGTGGCCAGGGCATCACCACCGAAGGCGATAAAGTTTGCCTTTGGCGCCGGCTGCGGTCCCGGCCCATCTCGCACCGGTTGCGCCAGCACCACCGGCGCCCGAGCGATGGCGGCGGCAAACTGCCGGTCGTGGTCGGGCAGTTGCTCCACCAGCCGACGCAGCGGATCCGTAATCACCCCCGGCGGCCAGTCGGCCAGCCATCGCTGCGGTGAACTGCGATCCGGTTCGGCCAGCACCAGATCCAATGCCACTGCCGCCACCTCCAGCGCCGCCAAGCGGTCGATCAGCTCCGCCAACCGCGAGCGGGTCCATGGCCACTGCCCCAGGGCCGCAAGGCTCGCCTCATCGATGGCCACCACCCGTAGCGGTAGCTCGGCCTGGAATGGGGCCGGTTGTAGTTGCTGAAGCTGATCAAAGGCGAGCTGGCGCAGCCGCTCACGCGCCCCCACCCCGGACCACTCGACCCAGAGCGCCGCCGCCACCAGCAGCGCCGGTAGCAGCAGACGGGAGAGCAGTGGCCAGCGGGGACGCTGCGGCGCTTGCATAGGGGCGACGAGTCAGCAGGGGGCTGGCCCAGGCCAGCCCCGCCATCAAGGGGTGGTGGGCGGTTGCGGCGGTGGTACCGGCGGCGGCGGCGCGGGGGCCGGTGGCGGCGGTAGCTGATGGGTGATGCTCTGGCCGCTCGGCGCCGGCGGCGGCGCCCCGGCACCGGCCACTGCCCCACCATTGGCCACCCCAGGCACCCCACCAGGGGCGACGGCCGGCGGTGGCGGGGCCGCCGCAGGGCGTGCAGCGGCCCCCTTGCCACCGATGTTGAGTCGCCGAGGGGTGGGCGACGGGACGGCATCGCCCCGCGTCACCAAGGCGCTGCTACCGGCGTTCACCAGCAGCGAGCCGGCACTGTTACTGAGGAGGACCGCCCCACTATTGACGCTGACATGGAGATCGCTCCCCAGGCGGGCGGAGTAGTCGGTACCCCGTACCCCAAGCACCGCCAGACGGGTCTTGAGGCGGTAGTTGGCCTTTGGCATGGCGCCGGTGAGGGTGTGCATCACCCCATCCACCAGGCTGTAGTCGGCCCGATCCTCGGTACCGCTGCCGTAGCGGTACTCATCGATGGAGAAGCGGGTCTGCTCATAGAGCGAGAGCAGCGAGCCGTCGGAGAAGCGGATCTGTATCCGTCCGTCGCCCGTCACCACCACATCGCCGCTGAACAGCGGGTCCCGTGACACCAACGGCCGCGGGCTACCCTCCCGCTCCACCGTCACCGTGCCGCTAACGGCCAATACCTGGCCTGCCACTGGCTGCTCGGCCCAGACAGCGCCCCCCCACGGCATGAGCAGCAGCAGGAGTAGGGCCAGCAGGAGGGGAGAGAGCGTGCGTTTCATCGATCGAACTCCCATCGCAGGTGCAGCATGAAGGCGCTGCGGGTGTAGTCGTAGAGCTGGAGGGTGGACTGGTTTCGGGTGTAGGTGAGTTGGGGCAGCAGCGACCAGGCCGGTGCCAAGCGATATTCGGCAGCCAGCCCCAGGCTCCACTGGAGATCGCGCCGATCCGTGAGATAGAGCTTGTCCTCGGCCCGATGGTTGCGGGTCTCGGCGATGAGGCCGGCGGCCACCGTCAGGTCATCATTGAGGGGCGCCTGGAGCCCAAGGCTCCCGCCGGCGAGATCAAAACTGAAGTGTTTGTGGCCACCATCCTGCGCCACCTCGCGGCCGAGGTAGAGGCCGTAGCTCCAGCGCCATGCCCCGGCGAGGGCGAGCTGATGCTCCAGCCCCACAACCCCGCGGTCGGCATCATCGATGGGGTGCTGGGGGTAGCGGTAGTCAACATAGAGCCCATAGAGGGTGAGGCTGTCACCCCCCTCCAGGGGTTGAAACCAGTGGACCCGGCCGCCGAAGGCGCGGCGGTAGAGTTCGCTATCGACCCGATAGCCCTGCGCCAGCGCCGTCACCCCGAGCTGGGCGGCGCCGTAGCTGCGGTTGACCCCCAGTTGGAGGTTGGCGATATCTTCATCGAGGTCGTGGCGCTCGGTGAAGAGGTTGCGCCGGACACTGCCAGCGGCGCTCATTTGCCAGCGCTCGCTAAGCGGATGGGATAGCTCTAGGCCCGCCTCCAGTGAGGCGACGACGGACTCCTCCTCACTGGCGCTGCCCAGCGCCGTCGGACCGAGGACCGGGACCAGGAGCTGGTCGGCGTTGGGGCCCGAGGTGATGTTGCCATCCCAGCCCAGCCCCCCCATCACATAGCCTCGGCTACGGGTGGCGGAGCGTGCCTCCCCCACAGACGCCAGCAGCCGATCCACCTCGGCCTGGGTATCGATGGCGAGCGGTTGGCGGCCCAGCTGCTCCAGCAGCAGTTGGGCCTGGGCGTCGTCACCACTGGCGTGGGCGATGCGCGCCAACAACAGGAGCGCCCCGCTATGCTCCGGTGCCACCATCACCACCCGCTCCAGGGCAAACTGCGCCTCGCCCTCCCGCCCCGCCTGGTAGAGGGCCGAGCCGAGCAGGTAGTCATACTCCGGCTCACCGGCATGGCGCAGCAGCTCAGGCTGGAGTAGCGCCGCGGCCTCCACCGCCTGCCCCTGCCCCAACAGCGCCCGCGCCTCTGTCAACGGCTCAGCCTGGACTGCCGTAGCCATCACTGCCAGCGTCCATGCCGCTCCGCACCGACGAAGCCCGGTTCGCCGTGAGATCGACATCATGGTGACTTCCCCCTGCCCTGCGGCTTTGAGCGCAATGTTGACCTAGCCCGTAGGCAATGGGAAGCGCAGGTGAGTGATCTCCTCCCTTTTTCCTACATCACCCCGGCGGCCACGCCCCCCCCAAACGCAGAGAGGCCCCGCCGGGGCGGGGCCTCTCTAACCTCACAGACCGCGTGAGGGGCTGGACTTACATCATGTCCATGCCGCCCATGCCGCCCATGCCGCCGCCCGGCATCGCCGGGGCATCCTTCTTCGGCAGCTCGGCCACCATCGCCTCAGTGGTGATCATGAGGCCGGCCACAGAGGCGGCGTTCTGTAGAGCGGTACGGGTCACCTTGGTGGGATCCAGGATACCCATCTCGATCATGTCGCCATAGACGCCGTTGGAGGCGTTATAGCCGTAGGCGCCGCTGTTGGCGCGCACGTTGTTCACCACCACACTCGGCTCATCGCCGGCGTTGCCGACGATCTGCCGCAGCGGCTCTTCCATGGCGCGCCGGGCGATGGCGATCCCCACATCCTGCTCGTGGTTCTCGCCCCTCAGCTCCTCAATGGCCTTGAGGGCGCGGATCAGGGCAACACCACCGCCGGGTACCACACCCTCTTCCACCGCAGCGCGGGTGGCGTGCAGGGCATCTTCCACGCGCGCCTTCTTCTCTTTCATCTCCACTTCGGTAGCGGCGCCCACCTTGATGACGGCCACGCCGCCAGCCAGCTTGGCAACCCGCTCCTGGAGCTTCTCGCGGTCGTAATCGGAGGAGGTCTCCTCGATCTGGGCGCGGATCTGCTGCACCCGGGCCTGGATCTCTTCAGAGCGACCGGCGCCATCGATGATGGTGCTGTTCTCTTTGGCGATGATGACCCGCTTGGCCTGGCCGAGGTCGTCGAGGCTCGCCTTCTCCAGGGAGAGGCCCACCTCTTCAGAGATCACCTGGCCGCCGGTGAGGATGGCGACATCCTGCAACATCGCCTTGCGGCGATCACCGAAGCCCGGCGCCTTGACGGCTGCCACCTTGAGGATACCGCGGATGTTGTTGACCACCAGGGTAGCCAGCGCCTCACCCTCTACGTCCTCAGCGACGATCACCAGCGGCTTACCCGCCTTGGCGACCCCTTCCAGCACCGGCAGCAGCTCGCGGATGTTGGAGATCTTCTTGTCGCACAGCAGGATGAACGGGTCGTCCAGCTCGGCGCTCATGCTCTGCTGGTTGTTGACGAAGTAGGGGGAGAGGTAACCGCGGTCAAACTGCATCCCCTCTACCACATCCAGCTCGTTGTCGAGGGAGGTCCCCTCCTCAACGGTGATGACCCCCTCTTTGCCCACCTTCGCCATGGCGTCGGCGATGATGCGGCCGATGGACTCATCGCTATTGGCGGAGATGGTGCCGACCTGGGCGATCGCCTTGTCGTCGGTGCAGGGCTTGGACATCTCCCGCAGAGACTCGACGGCAGCGGTCACAGCCTTGTCGATACCGCGCTTGAGATCCATCGGGTTCATACCGGCGGCCACTGACTTCATCCCCTCGACGAGGATGGACTGGGCCAGCACGGTAGCCGTGGTGGTGCCGTCACCGGCGACATCGGAGGTCTGAGAGGAGACCTCTTTCACCATCTGCGCACCCATGTTCTCGAACTTGTCTTCCAGCTCGATCTCCTTGGCCACGGAGACACCATCTTTGGTGATGGTGGGGGCGCCGAAGCTCTTCTCCAGCACCACATTGCGGCCCTTAGGACCGAGGGTGACCTTGACGGCGTTGGCCAGGACGTTCACGCCGCGCAGCATGGAGGCGCGGGCGTCGGTGGAAAACTTGACTTCTTTAGCACTCATGTAACTTACCCCTTGCAATGCAAAGTTTGGTGGTTAGCGAGATTAGCCTTCGACGACGGCCATGATGTCTTCTTCGCGCATCACCAGGAACTCGTCGCCCTGGACCTTCACCTCGGTGCCGCTGTACTTACCGAACAGCACCTTGTCACCCACCTTGACGTCCATGGGGCGAACGGAGCCGTTCTCCAGGATCTTGCCATTGCCTACAGCGATCACCTCGCCCTGGATCGGTTTCTCGGTAGCGCTGTCCGGGATCACGATGCCACCAGCGCTGGTGCGCTCCTCTTCCTTGCGGCGAACAAGCACACGATCATGCAGAGGACGGATATTCATTGAGTTTTTCCTCTCCTAGGGTTGCCATTGCTATGGAGTGCCAACGATGGCTCTTGGGCCTCTGTTAGCACTCGGTCAAAGTGAGTGCTAATAATAGGTGCGAAATGTGAATAGTCAAGGGTGATCAGTCCACTGCGTTGTGACGGATGGACCCACCACTGTCGGCCACGCCCAAAGATCCACGGTCCATGGCATGGAGAAGATGAGGGCGTGGGCAGATGGCTGTGGGCGTGTGGCGTTGTATAGCGCGGGGTGAACTGACAGGGATTAGTCGTCTTCGCGCCGCCACTCCCCCTCCAGGGTGCGCGGGCCGTGGGGGGTCTGGCCAGGGCCGCCGGAGAAGGGCTGAAACGGTGTGCCGCGGCGCAGGAGGGCGCGGATCAAGGCCTGTCTAGTTGCGGGGATGAGGCCGATCAGCCCCAGGATATCGGTGAAAAAGCCGGGGGTGAGCAGCAGCACGCCACAGGCGGCAATCACCACCCCCTCTAGCATCTCCATCGCCGGCAGCTCCCCCTTTGCCATGCTGTGCTGGGCGCGGAGCAGGGTGGCGAGCCCCTGCTGACGTAACAGGGCGGCCCCCGCCACGGCCGTGGCGATGACCAGCAGCACCGTGGGGAAGGCACCAATCGTCTGCCCAACGTGGATGAGGAGCCAGATCTCTAACAGGGGGATGGAGAGAAAGGCGATCAAAAAGATACGGAACATGATGATATTGGGGTCCTTATCGGTCAGGCGGCCGCAGCGCAACGGCATAGCGCGGGAGAACACCCCGCGCCACGCCAGCGGCGGTTGAGGGGGCCGCCCCAGGGCGGCTCACCTTAGAGCGGATCGCTCAGCACGATATGGGGCCGCTCCCCCTCAAACTCCACCCGTTCGGCCATGCCGGGGTCCATATAGACGGTGCCGCTGTCATCCACCAGCATCGCCGCCTCTACCCCCATCTGGCGGGCGATGCGATACCACTCCTTGGGTCCAGCCACCACTAAGGCGGTGGCCGCGGCGTCGGTCATGGCACCATCACGCCCGATGACGGTGGCGGAGGTGACCCCCTCCACCGGCCAGCCGGTACGGGGATCCAGGATATGGGCGTAGTGGACCCCCTGATCCTCGCGGAACCGCTCATAGTTACCGGAGGTGTGGACCTGCTCGCCATCGTGGACCGCCAGTGAGCCGAGGATCCCGGCCCCCTGCGGATGGCGGATCCCAACCCGCCACGGCTGTGCCCCCTTGCTGCCGATCACCCCCAACCCACCACCGGCGTTGACGATGGCATCCTTCACCCCCTCCTTGCGCAGCGTGGCCAACGCCAGCTCCACCGCGTAGCCCTTGGCGATCCCGCCCACATCAAACTGCACCGCGGGATTGGAGGAGCTGAGCTGACCATGGTCAAGGGTGATGTCGAGCATGGAGGGGTGGAGGGCCACCAGCTTGGCAATCTCCTCCCGCGGGGGGGGTGGACCACTGGGGCGCTCACTGGAGTGGAAGCCCCATAGCCCGATCAGCTGGCCGATGGCGGGGTTGAATAGGCAGTCAGAGAGGCGACACGCCTCCTGCGACTTCTCGATGAGCGGCAGGAGATCGGGAGGCACCGGGGCACTGCGCCCCTCGGCAATGGCCTGGTTGAGGGCGGTCAACTCCCCCTGCTCCCAGGCGTGCCAGTTGCGGTGCATCTCCTGGAACATACGGTTCACCTCGGCGCCGGCGCGGGTCGCCTGCTCCTCGTCGAGACCGTGGAAGGTGAGGGTCACAATGGTGCCAAAGACATAGAGCTGCTGCTCGATGGTCTCCGGCGCGCTCGAACGGGAGCAGGCGATCAGGGTCAGCGGCAGCATGAGTAGCAGGAGCAGGCGGCGCATGGCTATCGGGGAGTGGCTGAGGGAGCAGAGGATGATACCGGTTGCGCCCATCCCCCCCAACCCCCGCTCACTCACGGCTCAGTCCGCTGGCCATCGGCGTAGGGGGCATAGATACGGAAGGCGTTACGGCCGGCCGCCTTGGCGCGGTACATCGCGCTGTCGGCCCGCTTCATGAGCAGGGTGCTGGAGCCGCCATGTTCGGGGTAGTAGGCGATGCCGATGGAGGCGGAGATCTGCACCACCTCCTCCACCAAGGTAAACGGCAGCGCCAGCTGGACGAGGATCTTCTCCGCCACCGACTCGGCCCCATCGGCGCCATTGAGTTGCGACAGGATAACGGTGAACTCATCGCCCCCCATGCG
>QKFD01000118.1 GCA_003251535.1 Chromatiales bacterium
CTTTCGCAAGCCGCCCAAGGGACGAGTCCACCGGACCTTGCGGGGGGAACGCGCTTCACTGTGCTGCTGCTCATCAACGCCCTCGCCCTGTTTGTCGCCTGGTTGATGGGCAAGGTGGCAGAGCTGCGGAAACTGCACCACTGCTACCAAGCCAACACCGAGCGTAGCCGGCGCGTCTTGTCCTTCGTTTTTCTCGGTCTGCGCGTCCTCAGTCGCGCCCCTTTGACTATCACGCCTGAGGAGTGGCTGCGGGCTCGACGCGATATCGCCGAGGCGCTCCGCGCTGGCGTTTCATGATGAAATTCGTGGGGATCCCTCAGGGCCTGTTTCAACCGTTCTTGTGTGGTGCTCCACGGGGTGGTGGGCTTCGTTGCTCAGCGCCACCCTACACCAGAAAAATGTAGCGGTTTGGGACTTCAAATACCGCCGCCGCCCTGGCGCAGCAGCTGGTCAAAATATTCGATGGTCCGCAGCAGACCGGCGCGCAGTGGGATCACCGGCTCCCAGCCGAGGGCCTGGCGGGCCAGGGTGATATCGGGCTGACGCTGGCGGGGGTCGTCGCTTGGCAGTGGGTTGAAGACCAGGCTGGAGCGAGAGTGGGTGAGGGCGATCACCTCTTCCGCCAGTTGGCGGACGGTGAACTCCACTGGATTGCCGAGGTTGACTGGACCGGTGAAGTCGGCCGGGGTGGCCATCAGCCGCGTGAACGCCTCGATCATCTCCTCGACGAAGCAGAATGAGCGGCTCTGCCGCCCCTCGCCATAGATGGTGATGGGCTCTCCCTTGAGGGCCTGGACGATGAAGTTGGAGACCACCCGGCCATCGTTGGGGTGCATCCGTGGACCGTAGGTGTTGAAGATGCGCGCCACCTTGATATCGAGCCCGTGTTGGCGGTGGTAGTCGAAAAAGAGGGTCTCGGCGCAGCGTTTGCCCTCGTCGTAGCAGGAGCGAATACCGATGGGATTGACGTGCCCCCAGTAGCCCTCAGGCTGGGGGTGGAGTTCTGGGTCGCCATAGACCTCGCTGGTGGAGGCCTGCATGATGCGCGCCCGCAGCCGCTTGGCCAGACCCAGCATGTTGATGGCGCCGTGGACCGAGGTCTTGGTGGTCTGCACCGGGTCGTGCTGGTAGTGGATGGGCGACGCAGGGCAGGCGAGGTTGTAGATCTCATCCACCTCCACGTAGAGCGGGAAGGTGACATCGTGGCGCATCAGTTCAAAGCGACGATGGTCGAGCAGGTGGGCAATGTTGCTGCGCGAGCCGGTAAAGAAGTTATCGACGCAGAGCACCTCATGCCCGTCGGCCAATAGCCGCTCACAGAGGTGGGAGCCGAGGAAACCGGCGCCGCCGGTGACCAGAATGCGTTTGCAGCTGCTCGTTCTCATCGCTCCCCTACACCTCGCTCCTCAGCCTTGCGGGCCGCTATTGTCTATGGCTGCGCCCAGTTTATGGGGTTGCGGGGGGCAGCAGCTGCTGTTCATCCAGTACACGGCGCAGCGTCTCTAGGGTGAGCCACTCGTCGTTGATATCGCTGGCGTAGCGGAACCCCTCGTCACACACCCGTCCGCAACGCAGTTGGGCCCACGCCTCCACCTGCTCCACGGCGCGATCAGCCAGGATGACGTAGTGGTCCTCCAGCTGCACCGTGTGGCGGGCATCATCCTCACCGACTAGCACCTCGTGCAACTTCTCACCAGCGCGGATCCCCACCACCTCGGTAGCACTACCGGGGGCGATGGCGGCGGCCAGGTCCATGATGCTCATGCTGGGGATCTTAGGGACAAACACCTCCGCCCCCTCCATGCGGGCCAGGGAGGCGAGGACGAAATCGACCCCCTGCTGCATGGTGATCCAGAAACGGGTCATGCGCGGATCGGTAATGGGGAGCGGCCGCCCCTCCGCCACCCGCGCCAGGAAGAGCGGGATGACGCTGCCACGGCTGCCTAGCACATTGCCGTAGCGCACCGCGGAGAAGCGGGTACGGTGGGCCCCGGCGTATTGATTGGCGGCGACGAATAGCTTGTCGGAGCAGAGTTTGGTGGCGCCGTAGAGGTTGACCGGGTTGGCCGCCTTGTCGGTGGAGAGGGCCAGGACCCGCGCCACCCCTTTGTCGATGGCGGCGTCGATGACATTGGCCGCCCCCAGGATGTTGGTCTTGACCGCCTCCAGCGGGTTGTATTCGCAGGCGGGGACATGCTTCATCGCCGCGGCGTGGACCACGTAGTCGATGCCGTCAAAGGCGCGGTAGAGGCGGTCACGGTCGCGCACGTCGCCGATGAACCAGCGTAGTTGGGGGTAGCGCTCCTTGGGAAACTGCTGCGCCATCTCATACTGCCGCTGCTCATCGCGGCTGAAGACCACCAGCCGCTGCACCTGGTAACGCGCCAGCACAGTACGCACCAGACACTGGCCGAAGGAGCCACTGCCGCCGGTGATGAGGAGGGATTTGCCGTTCAGCATCGGATCGCTGCCCTTAGCCTGGTCTGGAGCGCGACTATACCGCAAAAGACCCGGACGATCAGGGCATTACCCCACTTCTGCGGTCACCTGCCAACCCCTTTAACGGCGGCCTTAGAGCCGCTCTTGGACCACCGCGGCGATCTCGGCATCAGTGAGTACGATGGGGTTACTCTTCATGCTGTTGTTGCGGGAGGCGGCAACGATGCGATCGATATCGGCGTGACCGATGCCATAGTGGCCGAGGCGCGGCAGCGCCAGGGTCTCGCTCCACTCCGCCAGCAACGCCAGCAGGGCATCAACGGCGGCGGCATCGCTGACCCATTCGCCGGCGCACAGCAGTCGCCCCACATTGGCGTACTTGGCCAGTGCCACCCCTTGGCCTTGGGGGCGGGCGCGCAGCGCCTGCACATTGGCGGCGGTGGCGGCGGCCACCACGCTACCGCAGGCAACCCCGTGGGGTACGGGAAAGAGTGAACCGAGGGGCTGCGCCAAGCCATGTACCGAACCGAGACCGGCCTGGGCCAAGGTGATGCCGGAGAGCAGGGCGGCGTAGGCGATAGCGGCCCGCCCTTGGCACGCCGCCGCCCCCTCCCCGCCCCGCCAGGCGTCGAAAAAGCCGCTGCGAAAGGCACTGAGACCCGATAGCGCCAGGGCATCGGTGACCGGGCTGGCACGCAGCGAGAGGTAGGACTCCAGCAGCTGGGTAAAGGCGTCCATCCCCTGGGCGGCGATTAGGGCCGGCGGGCAGCTCGCCAGCAGCGTCGGATCGACCAGCGCAACCCGCGGCACCATGCTCTCGTGACGGAACGACTTCTTGTAGCCCTGTGCCCCGTGTAGGCTCAGCACCGCATTGCGGGTCGCCTCGCTGCCGGTACCCGCAGTGGTGGGGACGGCGATGAGGGGTAGCGAGGGACCCTGGTAGGGGATCCCGCGCCCCACATCCTCTAGGTGGTCGAGGACCGAGTTACCAAACGGCAGGAGGGCCGCCACCGCCTTGGCGGCATCCAGCACGCTGCCACCGCCGATCCCTACCACCACCTCCACCCCCGCCGGTCGATGCTCCGTCACCAGTCGATCTACCAGCTGTGGAGAGGGCTCCTCAGCCACTGTGGCCACCTGCCACTCCACCCCTAGGTCGGTCAGGCCGCTGCACAGTCGCGGCCAGAGGGGCCCTGCGCGCAGTGAGCTTTGGCCGATCACCAGCAGGGCACGCCGGCCCTGCTCCTGTACCAGGGCCGGCAGCTCGGCCAATCGCCCCTCACCAAATAGGATGCGTGGGATGCTGCCGAAGTAGAACGGGGATAGATCCATGGGTTGGGCTCCGCGGGGTCGCCAGCCGCGCCCCCGCACTTTGGCAATACCCGACCTTGACTATCAGGTATTGCGGCCTAAAGTTGAAGACAACACCCTTTGCGCGGCTCTGGAGGCCGGAAAGATGATTGCCGTGTTGCGTGACCACTTCCACACCGCAGGGACGGTCGCAGCTCAACGCTCCAGCACGGGACGTGCGCCCCTCCCGCTCCACGGCTCCGCTGCCGAATATGTCGGCAGCGCCACCCTGGAGGGCCCCTATCGCCGACTCAGCCTCGCCCTACTGCTGTCAGGGGCGGTGCTGGCACTCAATGTTCTGCTGGTGGTCACCGGCCACCCCGCCAACTGAAGAGAGGCGGACCTTCTCGCGGGCGGGGCGACTGTAGCACCCCCAGTGCTGGGACGCCCAGTCTGGGCCGCCGGCGGTGGCTGAGGGTCCTCTCCCCCTCAAGCCGACCACTACAGCCGCCGCCATCCCCTAGCCTATCTGGGGGTGCTACCGTGCCATCTCACACCATCCCCAGCAGTCGCCACCAGAGTAGATCCAGCGGCAGCAGCAGTAGCAGGGTCACCGCTCCCAGCGCCAAGGCCAGCCGCACACCGGCGGCCACCGGTACCCCACCGAGGGCTAGGGCCACCACCAGGGGGGCCGACTGGTAGGGGAGCAGCAGGGTCGAAAAACCGAGCACCTGGCTCATCAGCACCGCCTCCAGCGATAGCCCCGAGGCACTGGCCATATCGCTGGCCAAGGGGGTCATCACCGCAGGTACCCCGGGCAGCGTAGTCCCTAGACCGACAATGGCCGAGACCGCCACCAGGCTGATCAGATTCTGCATCGCCTGCCCCGGCTGCAACGGCAGCACCGCCAAGAGCCCGCGGGCCACCAACGCCCCCAACCCCGACTGGGCCACCAGGGCCCCAATCCCCATGATCCCCGCCACGTAGAAGAGCGAGGCGTAGTTGATCTCATTGAAGGCCCGCTCTGGCAGTAGACCGATGCGCGGCAGCAGCACCAGTAGCGCCGCCGCCATGGCCACCGCCGCCGGCGACAGGTGGTGGAGAAAGTCGGTCATCCAGAGCCCCAGCGCCGATAACAGAATCCACAATAGCCGCCGCTCATCCGCAGAGAGGGGACGCCGTGCGGGGGCGATAGGGGGCGGATCGGCGCGATCAGGATAGAGGCGCACAATCAGCACGATGATCACCAGCGCCTTGAGCAGGCCGAGGATCGGGAAGTGGAGCAGCAGGTAGTGGCCGTAGCTGGGGGTCCAGCCGTAGAGGGTCTCCGCCGCGCCGGAGAGTACCAGGTTGGGGACATTGGCCGGCAAGACGGCAAAGGTGGGGAGATGGGTCCCAAAGGCCGCTGCCAGCACCACCCCGGTGTAGCCGTTGCGCCCGGGGCTGAAGCCGTAGCGCTGCGCCAGTGCCACCGCCAAGGGGATCAACAGCACCGCCCGTCCCACCGAGGAGGGCATCAGGAACCCTAGCACGATACCGATGGCCACCACCCCGGCGATGAGGCGCGGATAGTGCGCGCCTGCCAGCTCTCCGGCCCGCTGGGCCAACCGCTCCCCCAGGCCACTGCTGCGCACTGCCACCCCCAGCACCAACCCGCCAAAGATGAGCCAGAAGGCGTTGGCGGCGAAGCCACCAAAGATCACCTGGGGTGGGGCGATCCCGGTAAAGGTGGCGAGGGTGAAAAAGAGCAGGGCGGTGAGGTGACCCGGGATAATACCGGTGGCAAACAGCCCGATGCTCACCAGCACCAACGCCGCCGGGAGGGCAGCGGAGGCGGGCAACCCGGCGGGAGGGGCCAGCAGCAGGCCCAGCGCCAGCAGCAGGCTGCCAATGACCACCCCATGGGAGAGGGTGAAGCGCCAACGCGGCTGGCCGGCATTGGGAGTGAAGGGATCAGGTGCGGACATCGGCTCGCCTCGGCTTGCAAATCACCGGGCAATTTTCGGTCGCCAATGGCCTACGGATCCAATCAGAAAAATGGGAGAGGATCATCGTTGGCGGCGAACGGCGCCCTCCCCGCCACCACACCCGCGCTACAACACCGGCTAACCGAGCGCCCGTCCCGCCACCGGCGCCTCCCAGAGCACCTCTTTGAGTGCGCCGATGAGTGGGTCCTGCTCGCGCGCCTGCTGATAGACAAACAGCAGCTGTGCCTGTTGGGCAAAGTTGGGCCAGATCACCACCTCGCCCCGACTCTCCGCCGCCCGCGCCCGCTCCTCGGGCAGTAACCCGAGCCCAACGCCAGCGGCGATAAGGGTGCGCACTGCCCCCGGATGGTCCGCCATGATGACCTTATCCGGCACCCCGCCCCGCTCCCGAAACAGCGCCTCACCGGCGCGGTGGCAGAAGGCGGTGGGGGCCGATCGGATCCACGGTAGCGCGGCGATCTCCGCCCATGAGGCAGTCACCACCCGCTCCCGCCAGGCGGCCGGGGCGGCGATGCGGAAGGTGATCGGCTTCAGGGTCACGGCCGCCAGCGGTGGACTGACGGCCTCTCCCACCACATAACCGGCATCGAGCTGACCGGCCCTCACCGCCGCCAGGGTGGCGCTGGAGCGGGCGTGTTGGAGGTGCAGCTCCACGCAGGGGTAGCGCTGTTCCAAGCGGTGGACGAAGCGACCGAGATCCAGACTATCGAGGTCACCGATGGCCCCCACCCGTACCCGACCACGCAACTCCCCCTGCATCCGGGCAGCGGTGGCCAGCAGCGTCTGGTGGGCCGCCAGCACCTGCTGCGCCTGCTGCAATAGCCGCTCACCGGCGGCGGTGAGGAGCATCCCCTTGGCAGTCCGCTCAAATAACGTGACCGCCAGCCCCGTCTCCAGCCCCTTCACCTGGGCGCTGACCGCCGACTGGCTGAGGTGGAGCAGTTCGGCGGCGCGGGTCAGGTGGCCGGTGGTCGCTACAGTGACAAAGACGCGCAGGGTGTGGAGATCGGTGCCATCCATTGGGGGGTCCATTGCAATATCGACAGAGAGATCAGGGGGCCGCGGAGGCAAAGCAGTCGATCACCCGGGGCCATAACTGCAATGAAATAGCTGGTTATTACGCCTATCCGAGAGATCGCTGCCCACCATCGACTGCCGCCCCCTGTTGTACCAAATCCACCCCCCTCGTTGAAACAGAGGTCTCCAACGAGAGCGCCCCTCACGCCCGCCTAACCGTATATTTTGCCCCTCACTGAGCGCCGCCCGACCTCTCAACGTCGATGGCTGCATCGCCTAGGGCCTACGGCTGCTGGTGGTAGTAGTCGTACCCTTCCAACATATCGCGGGTGAAACTCCACGCCTCGTTGTAGGAGAGGCCGCTCTCGTCCGGAATGATGATCCTGACGTAGAGCTGGGCGGGATCGACCGCCTTCAGCGCCCCTAGGCGCCGCTCCAGAGTCGCCCTCTCTACGACCTGGAAATCCGCCTTGCCCGGCTCTCGCAGGCTGATACGGTTGCTCCCCGCCACCTTCTCATAACGTACCTCCACCACCGTCTTGCCGGCGGTGGTACGGGCCGGCCGCACCAGTTTGTCGTACTTCACCTTGAGGTCGTCATACTCCCCCTGGAGTGCCGCCATCTGAACCGCCCGCTCCCCCTCCGCCACCCGCATCGTCGCCAGCGCCTCCTGGGCGGTGCGCGCAGTGCTGCGGCTCTGCTCCAGCTCGGCCCGGGTGGCAGCGAGCTGACTCTCCTGTTCGGTACTCACCCGTTGCAAGGTGGCCAAGTTGTCTCCCAACCGTTGCAGCTGCGCATCCAATAGCTCCCCCTGCCGCCGGGCGGTTTGCAGCTCCCCGCTCAGCTGCGCCTTTGCGCTGTCGAGTTGCGAGATGTGCAGGTCGCGCTCGGCGATGAGTTGCGCCTTGCTCCGCCCCTCCTCTTCCGACCGCAATAGCTCCATGCGGCTGTGGGTGAGCTGCTCCTCCAAGCGGGCCAGCCGCTCCTCCAGCGACTCATTCACCTCCGAGGTGGCGCGGGCGAGATCGGAGGCGGCCCGCTCCGCATCCATGGTGGAGCGCAGATCGGCGATCAGCTCCCAGTTGCGCAACACCAACACGGTGCTGGCGATCATGAAGATCATCACCACCACCATCATCATGTCGGTGAAGGAGGGCCAAAAGCTGTCAGAGGCAGAGCCGGAGTCGCTCGCCTCCCGTAGATCAACGAAACCCTCCATCGCTCACCCCTCCTCCGGCAGGCGGAAGCCATCCCGCAGTAACCGGCGGATGGCGCTGATATCCTCCGCCACCGGGCCAAATTGCCGCTCCGCCCCCGCCACCACCTCCCGCAGGGCGCGGGTGGTGTCCAGCAGCTCGCGCTGGGCCGCCTGCATCGCCTCGCTCACCTGGCGCAGATTGCGCGCCAAACCGGCCACGTCGTGTAGCAGATGGTCGGCGGTGTGACTGTACTTTGGCATCAGGTAGAGGGCGGTCACCTGTTCCACCCCGGAGAGCAGGTGGGTCTTGGCATCCAGCACCTTGAGGTAGAAGTAACCGAACACGAAGTAGCAGACGATGGCGGTCAAGGTGGTATTGAGGGCGGTGGACATGCCGTGGATCACCAGCTGCATGTTGGCCAGCTCCTGCCCCGCCTCCAGTAGATTGGCCGCCCCGAGCAGGGCAATGGAGAGCGAGACGATGGTGCCAAAGACCCCCGTCAGGATGAGCACGCTATTGATGAACTTGAGCAGCCCAATGCGGGTGCTCTCTTTTGCCACCAGGGTCGCCGCGAGGGCGTTGTGATTAATGGGGGCGTTCTGCTTGGCCAGTGTCTGCACCGTATGCAGCCGCCGCTGGATGAGGGAGCGAGGATCTACGTTCTCCAGGGTGCTGTAGAGATCGCCGTCGAGGGCCTTGATGAAGCGGCCCAGCGCCCGCTCCTCCCGCATGTAGCGCACGAGGTTGACGACGACATCCCCCATCCCCAGCAGAAACAGCGCGACGATGGCGCCGTTGATGATGTAGCCGGTGGTGGTGAGCTGATCGGTGAAGTAAAAGCGGAGGATGAACGGCATGGCGTAGGCCAGCCCCACCCCTAGTAGCAGCAACGCCACGACTAGGCGCAGCAGCACCCCGCGGCTGAAATCGGTCTTAAAGTCGATCATATGGCTCCCCAACGGTGCGGTTGTACGCCGTGCGCCACCCTACCGCGGCTGCTTGTCATGGTGTGTGTTATCGGCTGGCGACGGTGACCGGGTAGTTGCGCGACCGGCCCGCTAGACGCCCCGGCCATCATAGGCGAGGCGGGTTGACGCCACCAACGCCGTTGGACAGCACACAACCCCAGGTTGCACTGGTGGGGAGAGAATTTTTGTTGTGGTGGGCCCCCCACCCGGATTGAAGGCAGGGCGCACGGTGGCCGGGCCAGCGTGCGCCCAGACCGTCACCCCATGGTCAACGCACTGGGCAGCGCGGCCAACACCTCGGCCAGGCTCTCTCCCCCTTGCAATACCCGCAGCAGGGCGGGATCCGGCTCCACCAGATTGACGCCGTAGGTCACCTCACCGGGACCACTGGCGGGATAGAGCAGGGCATCGCTCTCCACGGCAAAGGCGGGTAGTGGATAACCGCCCCGCGCATCGAGCCGCCGCCAGCCATAGCCGGGGAGCCAGACGGTCACTAAGCCGTGGAGGAAAAACCGCCCCCTCTCCGTCGCCAACCGCTGGTAGTCGAGACCAGCGGGATGACCGGCGGCCCGCAGCAGTGCGGCCAACAGATGACTCTTGGCGTAACAGAGGCCATGCCCCTGCTGGAGTACCTCGCTGGCCCGCCACGGTACTGTGCTGGCGGCGCTATCACAGGAGTGGGCTACGCTGTCGCGCACCCAGTGGAACAGCCGTGCGGCGTGGGCAACTGGCGTCATCCCCTCGCGCCGTAGGGCAGCGGCCTGGGCCTGGATCGCCGGGTGGTGACAGTCGATGGCCACACCGGCGGTGAGGTAGGCGTTGAGTGACTCATCCATCGCACCCCTCCCGCGTACAGAGTTCCGCGACGTGCGACCACCAGCGACCGACAGCGCTACCCAGGGAGGAGATCTGCTGGCCACCGCGGGCGGTGGAGGTGAAGTGGGCGATGGCGGCGTGGTGGGGACGAATGCGTTTCATAGTGGGCCTCCTTAGGCCAGATCGACAGGACAAAAAAAAGCCGCTGATGGGGTCTCCATCAGCGGCCTGGTGTGACATCTTCCGTTTAGGCAGGGTCTAGCGCTTGCGCCTACTCCTGCCCACACACACCCAGGCCGCTGAGGGGCATTTACCCAGCGGTCGGCGAGTCATCACAACGGGTGCGTGGTTATTCATGGGGTCCGATTGTGCCGCCTCCCCCGGAAGAGGTCAACGCCCCTGCGCTACGAGGCCTCACCCTGTCACAACTGCCAGTTACCACAGGAGTGAAACCCCAGGTATGATGCCCGCCCCTCACCTGGGGTCGGCCGCCATCGCCGCCCGCCCGACTGGAATAAAAAGGTGCTCCAACCGCCGAACAGCGATGGGTTGCGAGACATGCCGATAGTGCAGCTGGGGTAACAGACGGAATATCAACGGGGCATACCAATCAACAGGGCGGGCCATGCGACGGGGACCAATGAACTGGAGGGCACCGCTCTCCCACATCCGGGAGCAGGCCACGCAGCTGCGCCAGGCCGCTATCCAGCCGATCACCGATCTCACCACTGCCTGGCATGACTACCGCAGCGGCCGCCGGCCGGTCTCCCGGGTACTCGCCGCCGCCTTTGCCTTCCTTGCTGAGCTGGTCACCCTGGTCGCACTGCTGGCCTTTGTGCGGACGCTGTTCGCCATCCTCATAGTGAGCCGGCGGGAGGTGCATAGCATCCAGTACCAAGGGCTGACGGTCACCACCTGGGATCCACAATCGGCCCTCGCCTCGGTGCTGCTGGGGGCACTGATGTTGCCGATTGCGGTAATTGTGCTCTATGTCTTGCTCGGCTTTGTCTACAACCTCTACTACGAACTGGGTTCCAAACTGCTACCACCGGTGGGCCGGCCGGTGTTGCTGCCGCTCTTTGTCTTCTTGCTTGCCTATGGTGCTGGGCAGGAGAGCGAGCGCCTTGGCATCTGGGCGGGACACGCCTACCTCTACGTGGCAGAGACGGTGCAGCAGGCCCATCGCCACGATGTGGTGCGTGTCCCTGCCCCCTCCCCCTTTCCCGACCCTTTCTAAGCCATCGCCGCCTCAAGAGGAGCAGCTGATCACCAGGCGTCGCCCCCACTCCGGTGGCGGGGCGGCGTAGCGCTCGGCCCCCACCTGCTCGGTGAATGGATCCCGGAGTAGCTGGGCCAGCCGCTTGAGTTCGCTAAAGTCGTGCCGCTCCGCCTGTTCAATGGCCAGCTGGGCGAGATAGTTGCGCAGCACATAGCGGGGATTGACCCGCTGCATCTGCGCCGCCCGTGCCGCCCCGTCTCTCCCTTCGGACTGTAAACGGGCGGCATAGCGCTGGGCCCAGGCGTCGAAGCCGGCCCCATCGCGGAACCAGGCCCGTAGGGTGGCGTTGGCGGCCCCTGCGGTGGGATCGAAGGTGGCGAGGTCGCGGAACAGGCCGCTGTAGTCCACCCCCTCTGCCGCCAGCAGCTCAAGTAGCTCCACCGCCAACCCCGCATCCCCCTCTCGCTGCTCCTGGAGGCCCAGCTTGGCCCCCATGCCACGACCGTAGGCGCGGCTAAAGTGGTGGTCGTACTCCCCCAAAATGGCGTTGGCCTGCTCCGCCGCCGCCTCCGGTTCCCCCTCCAGGAGCGGGAGTAGCGCCTGGGCAAAACGACTCAGGTTCCATAGACCGATATAGGGCTGGCGCTGGAAGGCATAGCGCCCGCTGTGATCGGAGTGGTTGCAGATGAAGCCGGGATCAAAGGCGTCGAGAAAGCCAAAGGGGCCGTAGTCGAGGGTGAGGCCGAGCAGAGACATATTGTCGGTATTCATCACCCCATGGGCAAAACCGACCAGCTGCCACTGCGCCATCAGATGCGCGGTACGCTCCACCACCTCCCGCAGGAGCCCGCTATAGCGTTCAGCGGTCCCTAACAGATGGGGGAAGTGGTGACCGATGGCGTAGTCGGCCAACCGCTCCAGGGCGCTGAAATCGGCCTGGTAGTAGAACAGCTCGAACGAGCCGAAGCGCAGGTGGCTTGGGGCCACCCGCAGCAGCATTGCCCCCCGCTCCATGCGCTCCCGCGCCACCTTTTCATCACTGGCGATGAGGCAGAGGGCACGGGTGGTGGGGATACCGAGGCCATACATCGCCTCGCCACAGAGATATTCGCGGATGGAGGAGCGCAGCACGGCGCGCCCATCCCCCATGCGCGAGTAAGGGGTCTCCCCCGCCCCCTTGAGGTGGAGGTCCCAGCGCTCACCCCGCCCATTGACCACCTCTCCCAGCAGCAGCGCCCGCCCATCCCCCAGCTGCGGGACGTAGTGGCCAAACTGGTGACCGGAGTAGGCCATGGCGACCGGATCGCTGCCGGGCAACGGCCGTTCGCCACCCAAGTAGGCGACAAATTCCGGCCGTTCCGCCTCGCGCGGGTCGAGATCCAGCAGCTCCGCCACCTCGGCATTGAAGCAGGCGAGGCGCGGGTGTTTGAGTGGTAGTGGGGCCACCCGGCGGTGGAAGGCCTCTGGCAGCCGGGCGTAGCTATTATCAAATTGGAGCGATTCTAAGGTGCGCATCTGCTGGAGATGGGGTGTCTGGCCGCCGCTTCAAGCGGGGGGCCCACCGGAACTACAACTCCAGCGGGAGGCCCCGCCCTCTTTCACCTACCGGCGAGCCGCCCCGCTGGGGCTTGACCCTAAACAAGCCATGGCCTCCCGACTAGGGGAGTTGCGGGTCTAGAGCGCCACCACCCGGTTGCGCCCCTCGCGTTTGGCGCGGTAGAGCGCCTGATCGGCCGCCTCGATCCAGGCGCGGTGATCCCGGATCGCGGGGTCGTGCAGGGCCAAACCGATGCTCACGGTAAAGGTGATGACCCCTTCAGCGGAGGGGATACGCAGCGCCTCCACCGAACTCCGCAGCCGCTCGGCAAAGATGATGGCCCCCTCTAGGTCGGTATCCGCCAGCACCACGCCAAACTCCTCGCCACCATAACGGCCGGCGATGTCGGACTCCCGCTTCACCGCCTTGAGCAGGCCGGCCAAGCGCCGGATCACCTCATCACCCACTGGGTGACCGTAGGTGTCGTTAATGCGCTTGAAGTGGTCGATGTCAAATAGCGCCAGTGTGGAGGCCTGACCGCTGCGCTGCTCGCGGCGGTGCTCCTGCTTCAACAGCTCCTCCCAGGCACGACGGTTGAGTAGTCCGGTGAGGCCATCGGTACGACCCAGCCGATCCAGCTCGGCGTTGGCCTGCTCCAGGGCCAGCTCATCCATGGCCGACTCCGTGGTGTCATAGAGCATCAGACAGACCTGCTCTACCTGGCCGTTGGCCGAGGCGAGGGGGAACAGCGTGAGATTCTGGTACATCCCCTCAGAGGGGCCGGTGAAGGGGCGGTAACTGCCGAAGGGGAAGGGAAAGGGGCGCTGACGCCAGCTGGAGAAGGCGCGGTTATCGAGCAGGAAGACCTGCTCCACCTGCTCCCGCAGCCAGGCCAGGTCCACCTGGGGAAACAGCTCAAACAGGGTGCGGTCCCGCGCCGCTACCGGGCCGATCCCGCTATGGTTCTCCATGAAACCGTTCCAGAGCTTTACCCGAAAACGGCGATCCAATACCACCAGCCCCACATCCACATGCTGGAGGATCCCGAGCAGCCAGTGGAGATCGGCAACCTGCTCGTCCATTACCCCTCCTCACTAAATCCAAACTGCTGCCGCAGGCGCGCCACCGCACGGCTGGTCAACAGCAGCAGCTGCTCACAGCGCAGGTTCTCGCCAACGGTATAGCTGACCTCGATCACTAGTAGCGCGCTCCCCCCCTCGGCTAGGCCGGGAAAGTGGGCACTTCCCCCCTTCACTAGGGTGGGACGCCCCTGGCTAAATTGGAGATCGAGCTGCTCTGCCAGCCCCTTGAGGAAGGCGCCAAACAGGATATTTATCAGATCGAAAGTGGCGCCGAAACCATCTCCACCCGCCTCGCTACCGGTGAGGGCGACCACCTCGGCCAAACGGTTGCGCTCCACCAACAGCAGCGTCTCCCCCGCCAGACCACCACCGGCAAACCCCTGGCAGAGCAGCAGATCCCCCGTACTCACCGCGGCCACCAGCAATGTGCTCAGATCGGCCGGTTCGGCAAACCGCACCCGGGGGATGGAGAGCTCAATACGCTGGCTCACCGCCCGCGCCAGTAGATCGGCCGCCCGCCCCATGGCCACGTTGGCCAACTCTTGGCAGAGATCGCGGAAGTCGTGCTGTTCCAGCGCCGACTGGCTGGTGACCGGTGGGGCGGTGAGGAGACCGAGCAGGCCGTAGCTCTCCAACACCGGCAGCAGCTCGGTGGCGTCGATGGGCTTTTTGATGAAGGCCACCGCCCCCAGGGCCAATACCCGTGTGCGGCTCTCCGGCTGGATATCACCGGAGACGACGATGGGTAGGGTGGGCAGGTCGCGGGCGCGGATCGCCTCCAACACCTGGAAGCCATCCATCTCTGGCATGGTAAGGTCGAGAAATAGGATGTCCCCCCGCCCCGCTTCGATGGCAGCCAGCGCCTCACGGCCATTGGCCGCCAGTGTGACGGTGACATCCCAACCGGTGGGGAGGGCACGGGCGATCTGCTTGCGGGCAAAGCTGGAGTCGTCGCAGATGACGATGGGGGTAGCCATGCGGGGGCGCTAATCAAGCTTTAGGAGCGCGCCACTCTACCACCAAATGGTCTGGCCCTGTTTGCTTCGGCGCCCACGAGGTTCACAATGGTGGCAAGATTGCCCTAAGCGGCGGAGATCCATCTCTGCTCCCCCCAGAATCACCTTTTATAGATAAGCAAATCTGATGGTAGCCCGAATTGTAGCGCTCGCTCTCCTGCTTGCTGCTACCTCCCCGGTATCCGCCCTCGGTCAGCTGGAGCCCGTCACGCTTCAGCTCAAATGGAGCCACCAGTTCCAGTTTGCCGGCTACTACGCCGCCCTGGAGCAGGGCTACTACCGCGAGGCGGGGCTGGATGTGCGTATCCGCGAGGCGCTACCGGGGGAGGACCCGGTGGCGTTGGTCACCAGTGGCGAGGCGCAGTATGGCGTCGGTAGCAGCGACCTGCTGTTGGCCCGCGCCCGCGGCGAGCCGGTGGTGGTGCTGGCGGTCATCTTCCAACACTCCCCTCTCGCCATCATGACCCGCGCCGATCGCGGTATTGCCGATCTGCGCCAACTCTCTGGCCAACCCGTGATGCTGGAGCTGGAGGCCTCCAGCCTCAACGCCATGCTCCATCGCGTGGGCGTCTATGACTTCTCCCATGTCGCCCATAGCTACGATACCCGCGACCTGATCGACGGCCGGGTGGCGGCGATGTCGGTCTATGTCAGTGACGAGCCGTTCGTCCTGGAGAGCGCCGGGATCCCTTACCACCTATTCCAACCGGCCGACTACAACATCGACTTCTACGGCGACAACCTCTTCACCGTAGAGCGCGAGCTGGCCACCCACCCGGAGCGGGTGCGCACCTTCCGTGCCGCAAGCCTCAAGGGGTGGCGCTACGCCATGGACCACCCGGAGGAGATCGCCCGCATCATCACCGAGCGCTACCGCAGCAACCATAGCCTGGAGCACCTGCTATTTGAGGCGGAGCAGATGCGCAAGCTACTACGCAGCGGTCTGGTGGAGCCGGGGTATATGCATGAGGGGCGCTGGCGCCACATCGCCAACACCTACCATGAGTTGGGACTACTACCGGCCGAGGTGGACCTCTCGACCTTTCTCTACGACCCCAATCCACAGGTGGATCTCACCTGGATCTATCTCGGCGCCACCCTGGCGCTGTTGGTTGGGCTGCTAGGGGGGGGGATCGGCCTCCATATCGCCCGTCTCAATCGCCGCTTGCGGGCCAGCGAGATGCGCTATCGGGCGGTCTACGACAGCGCCCCGCTCGCCTTTGTGGTGTGGGATGCGGAGCGCCGCATCATTGACTGGAACCGCCAGGCCGAGCGTATCTTCGGCTGGCGCCGGGAGGAGGTGCTGGGGCGCGATTTTGTAGCGGTGATGGTGCCGGAGACAGAGCGGGCGCAGGTCCTGGCGATGAGCGCACGGCTGTTGGCAGGAGAGCCAGAGGAGATGGGCCGCAACCGCAATCTCACCCGCGATGGTCAGCTGCTGGTGTGCGAATGGATGAACGCGGCGGTGAGTGATGAGCAGGGGGTGCGCACGGTGGTATCACTCGCCGCCGACATCACCGAGCGGGAGCGGATCGAACGGGCCCTGCGCCAGAGCGAGCAGCGCTTCCGCCTATTGGCAGAGAACGCCTATGACGTCATCTGGACCATGGATCTGGAGGGCCGCCTCACCTATGTCAGCCCCTCGGTGGAACGGATGCGCGGCTTCACACCGCAAGAGTTGGCCGGGCGACCGCTAGAGGCGGTACTCACCGCCGAGTCGGCCACCCAGGCGCGTACCGGCCTCCAATATCTGTTGGCCCACGGCGATGTCCCGCGCCACCACTGGGAGCTGGAGCAGCCCTGCAAGGATGGCAGCACCATCTGGAGCGATATCATCGTCAACCCCCTGCGGGACGACCACGGCCAGATCACCGGCCTCCTCGGCATCACCCGCGATGTCACCGAACAGCGACGCACCCGCGAGGCGCTCAAGACCCGCGGCGTGGCCATTGAGGCCGCTGCCGAATCGGTGGTGATCACCACCCCGGAGGGGGTGATCGAGTATGTCAATCCCGCCTTCTCCCGTCTCACCGGCTACGGTGCGGAAGAGGTGCTGGGCAAGACCCCCAAGGTGTTGAAGAGCGGCCTCCAGGGGCCGGAGTTCTACCGTCGCCTGTGGAGCACGATCCGCAACGGCGAGGTGTGGCGCGGCGAGCTGGTCAACCGTCGGCGGGATGGCTCGCTCTATACCGAGTCGATGGCCATCGCCCCGGTGAAGGACGACAAGGGGGGGATCCACCGCTTCGTTGCCATCAAACACGATGTCAGCGAGCGCAAGGATCTGGAGGCACGGCTGGAGCGGCTGGCCCACTTCGATCCCCTCACGGCCCTACCCAACCGCGCCCTGTTCCTGGATCGCTTAGAGCGCTGTCTGGCGGATGCCCGCCGCTACGGCGATAGTGTCGGGCTGTTGTTCATCGATCTAGACGGCTTTAAGGCGGTCAATGACAGCCTCGGCCACAGCGAGGGGGATAAGCTACTGCGTCAGGTGGCGGAGCGGCTGCGCGGCTGCCTGCGGGAGGCCGACACGGTGGCCCGCCTCGGGGGTGATGAGTTTACCGTTATCACCCGCCTCGGTAGCGGCGAGGATGCCGAGGTAGTGGCGCGCAAGGTGCTGGATGCCCTCGCCCCCAACTTCGATCTAGGCAACCGCCCCTGGCGTATTGGCGCCTCCATCGGTATCAGCCTCTGCCCGGAGGATGCCTGTGACGCCACCGAGCTGATGCAGCACGCCGATAACGCCATGTATCAGGTGAAGCGCGATGGCAAAAACAGCTACGCATTTTTCCAACCGCTGCCCAGTAAATGCCCAGTGGAGTGACAGCTGATGCAGCGTATTGATTACCGCCGGGTCTTCCATGAGGTCTACGCCCCCGCCACTACGGGGCCGCACCAAGTACGGCTACCCCCGCTCAGCCTCCTCAGCCTCCCCGGCGCCCCCCTCGACAGCCCGCAGTTTGCCGCCGCCGCCACCACCCTGCGTGCCTGTGACCGCGCCCTCCGCCACCATATTGCCCACGGACCGATGGCGATCCGCTTCGCCCCCATGCCGCTGGAGCTACATCACGATGGGGAGAGGGGTTACTGGTTGTGCCTGATGCAGCCACCGGTGGTGACCCCCGAGCGACTCACCGCCAGCTGCCCCGCCACTCCCCCTCAGTTGCGGCCGTTACCGGAGGCGTGGGCATTCCAGCAGCGTTTTGACACCCCCGTACCACTGGCCACCGCCCTCCACCAGCTCACGGCGGCGGCCCAGGCCGAGGGGCTCCAACCGCTACCGGGCTATCAACTGATCCTGTTCAACGTGCAGGGGCAGGGAGAGGGCAGGCGCCGCACCCTGCTGCGCCTGCGACTGAGCTAATCGCTCGATGTGGCGGGGACCACCGGATCCCGCCTGGAGCGGCCGACTAGCCGACTAGAGGTAGTGACAGAGGTAATGCACCGTCTCCAGCACTTCGATATCAAAACTGCTGTTGGCCGGCACGGAGAACTCCTCGCCACCGGAGAACTCCTGCCACTGCTCTACCCCCGGTAGCCGCACCCGGCAGCGCCCCGCCACCAGCTCCATCCGCTCCGGTGCGCCGGTACCGAAGGTGAGGGCGGCAGGGAAGATGACCCCCACCGACTTGCGGCTACCGTCTGGCGTCAAGAGGGTGTAACTGACACACTTGCCGTCGAAATAGACGTTGGCCTGGCTGACAACACTGACATTATCGATCTGACTCACAGTGGCTCCTTAGGGCCGGGGGACGAAACGCGCCAGCTTAGCAGAAGCGCAGCCCGCCACCGCCAGTGGCCCAGGACAAGGCCCCAAATAATCTCACCCTGCTCAGTCTCCAATAAGGGAGGCTGGCTAAGCTGGTGTACCATTCCACCCGACACAACCCATCCCACAGGCCGGAACCATTTTCCCCCAGCAGGGTCCGTGAAGCTAAATGTGAGAAGGGAGAGAGGCGAGCACTATGGCAACGAAAACCTGGTTCAAGAAACTGTGGCGTGAATGGCGCGGCTTTGTGGTCTTTGCCATCAGCCTGCTCTTCTTCCGCAGCGCCATTGCGGACTGGTTCTTGGTCCCCAGCGGCTCCATGGAGCCCACCATCCTGATTGGCGACCACGTATTGACCAACCGGCTCGCCTACGACGCCAAACTCCCCTTCACCAACATCAGCCTGGCCCACCTGGATGACCCCCAGCGGGGCGATATTGTGGTGTTCGACTCGCCGCGGGACGGTACCCGCCTGATCAAGCGGCTCATCGGACTGCCTGGAGATGTGATAGAGCTGCGCGCCAACCACCTCATCGTCAATGGCGAACAGGCCAGCTATACCCCCCTCTCCGCCGAACAGGTCGCCGAACTGGGTGAGCACCTCGCCCCCAATCAGCTCGCCTTTGAGGAGCAGTTAGGGGGGCTCAGTCACCCGGTATTTGTCAGCGATCACCGTGCCAATACCTACGCCAGTTTCGGCCCGGTGCAGGTGCCGGCGGAACACTACCTGATGCTAGGCGACAACCGCGACAACAGCGGCGACTCGCGGGTTTTCGGCTTCGTCTCCCGCCATCTGCTTATCGGGCGCTCTGACACGGTGCTGGCCTCCCTGGATGCCGACCACTACTACCTACCGCGGGGCGATCGCTTCCTCCACCACATGCCCTAGGCCCACACCTTAAAGGGAGAGCTGCCCTGTTCGTCGTCATTTTTCGGGCCACGCTGCGCGCGCTGGATAGCGAATACAACACCACCGCTCAGCGGATGCGCGAGCTGGCCCTGGGTCAGTTTGGCTGTCTGGAGTTCCACTCCATCACGGAGGGTGATCAGGAGATCTCCCTCTCCTACTGGCCGGATGAGGCAAGCATCCGCGCCTGGCGTGAACACCCAGAGCACCGCTTGGCCCAACGGTTGGCGGGAGAGCGCTGGTATAAGGGCTATTCCGTACAGATAGCGGAGATCGCCCACGCCTATCAGAGCCTCCCGTAACCCCCTCGCCGCGGGCTGGGCCACCACCACCAGAAGGCGACGAGGGTCCAGATAAGGGGGAGAGGGGCAAACAGATAGGCCCCCCCAAAACCACGCACCAGCAGGACGCGCCGGGGATCCGCTGGATCGACCCAACACTCGCGCCGCTCCCCGGGGGGATAGCGCGTCAACTGGGCCTGCCCCGCACTCAGGGTCTCACTGAAGTGGCTGGCGGAGGCGAAACCGAGTGCCTGCTGCCGTGCCCCATCGAGGGTGTAGTTGAGGGAGAAGAGCGGCACCACCCGGCTGCTGGTCGAGTTCGTGCGGGTCGAGCCGCTACCGCTCCGGGCGTGGTAGAGATAGCCATCGACGATATCGCACTGGGTCGCCCGATAGAGATACAGGGTGCGCCAATCCTCCCAAGCCATGGCGAGGAGGAGTCCCACCATGGTGATGCCAATGAGCAGGCCAAGCGCCGCGCCGAGGCGACCCCCACGTGGGCCACCCCCAGCGGAGTGGCGCCCCAAACCCCGCACCAACCCCAGCAGCAGGGGGCCTCCCAACAGCAGGGCCAGCACCACCACACCGGCCTTCGTCAGCTGTAGACCGCCCGCCAATGCCACCCCTTCGGCCTTGGCTGCCACAACGGCACGACCAGCACTAAAGCTGGCTATCCCCATCGGCGGCGTCTGGATCAATAGCCGAAACGTGGCGTGGGAGGAGGCGTCAGGGCGGGCTATCAGCTGGACCCGACAGGTGAGATCAAAGCCCTGGGCAAAGGGACCAGCCACCACCAACTCCCGCCGCTCAACATCCAGGAGTGCCTGGCACCCCGCCGGCGGTGGTTGCGCCAGAAGCAGATCGGTCGGCAGGGTGAAGACCGCCCGCGAGTAGTCGGTGGTTGGGCCGTCATTGCGGATCCGGAAACTGGCGGAGAAGGGCTCGCCTGCCACAATGGTGGACGGCAGCTCCAACAGCGCCGAGCGGGCAAAGGCGGGGTCATCGGCAGGGGGTGTAGTCTGCGGCGGCTCCGCCCTGGCGCTCCCGACCGCTAGCCAGAATAGCGCCAGCGGTACAAGCCACCGCCAGAGGGAGAGACGCATCGCCAATACTTAAAATTTGGTCCGCAGTACCATCGCCTGGCCGTCATGCCGCATATCCAGGCGGCCGAGAAATGACATGCCGAGCAGGGTCATGGCGGGGAAATCGCCCTCCAGAACAGAGGCCTCGACATTGTGCAGTGAGACATCCCCCACCTTGACCGTATCGAGATTGACCATCCAAGCCCGCTCCATCCGCGAGGCAGTCTGCACCCCGATGGGTTTGCCCTTGTAGCGATAGTCCACCCCGAGCTGGCGGGCAACGGTGGAGTTCATGGCGATGGTGGTCGCCCCGGTATCGACCAGAAACTCCACCGGCATCCCGTTGATGCTGCCATGGGTGCGGTACATGCCACTGGTATCGGGATAGAGGCGCACCTCCGCCTGCTCCGGGGTGGTGAAACCTCCGCCCAAAGAGCCGCTTGCCCCCAGCTCCAGACGACGACTCTTTCCATCGACCTCGACCACCGCCGCCTTGCTGTCGGCAGAGAGGAGTTTGACCCCCTCGGGAGAGGTCTGCCCCTGCTTCAGGGTGCGCCGCTTGCCGTCGATGACCACCACGGCCATCCCTGGGAGCAGCGCCTTGGCCTCCACCTCAATGGCCTGGGCCGTTGGCGATGTGGGTAGCAGTGTCAGCGCCAACAGGACACTTACTATGGGAGGCAGGCTGCTTCGTCTACTCATAGGAAGATACCTTTGTCAATAAGAAATGCCACGGTTTGCAGCAATAACACACCGTAAACTCCCGCCAGCAGGTCATCCAGCATGATACCGACGCCTCCGCCGACCCTGCGGTCAACCCAACCGATGGGCCACGGTTTGACGATATCGAACAGACGGAAGACCACAAACCCAGCCAATACCCAAGGCCAGGTGGCCGGCAGCCCAACCATGGTCAGTAGGTAGCCGGCAAACTCATCGATGACGATGGCGCCGTGGTCATGTACCCCCAGGGCACGGGAGGCGCGACCACAGAGCCACGCCCCCACCACCGTGACCACAACCAAGGCCACGGCATACCAGAGAGGGCCGAGGGGGGCGAGCAGGAGATAGAGCGGCACGGCGGCCGCAGTTCCAGCGGTACCAGGGGCGTAGCGAGAGAGCCCCGAACCGAGTCCAAAGGCTAGAAAGTGGCCGGGATCGGCAATGAGATCACGCGGTTCTGTCACAGGTCCGACTCAAAATGGGAGAAGTAGGGGATTTACCCCGATTACACCTGGCTGTCTACTGAAAAAGCAGTAGAACATACATGTTGGGCGTCGCTATAATGCGCGCCTGTATGTCCATACAGAGAATATATATCCATGGAACTCACCGCGCGCCAAACCGAGATCCTCCGCCTCATCCGCGATCGGATCGAAGAGAATGGGATGCCCCCAACCCGCGCCGAAATCGCCACGGAGTTCGGCTTCAGTTCACCCAACGCCGCAGAGAGCCATCTGCGGGCGCTGGCCCGCAAGGGGGCCATTGAGCTAATCCCCGGCTCCTCCCGCGGTATCCGCCTCAAAGAGGTTCCAGGTGGCCTGCCTGTGGTAGGGCGGGTGGCGGCCGGCCACCCTATCCTGGCCACAGAGCATATCGAAACCAGCTACCGTATCGACCCCCAGCTGTTCCGCCCCCGAGCCGACTATCTGTTGCGGGTCAAGGGGATGAGTATGCAGGGGGCCGGTATCTTAGATGGTGATCTGCTAGTGGTCCATCGCACACCGGAGGCGCGGGATGGCCAGATCGTAGTCGCCCGGTTAGGCGATGAGGTGACGGTCAAACGGCTCAAACGCAAGGGGCGGCAGATCCTACTGCTGCCGGAGAATCCCGCCTTCGAGGCCATCAAGGTGAGCGCCAGCCAAGATAACTTTGCCATCGAGGGGATCGGCGTAGGGATCCTGCGCAACGGCGAACTCAACTGATCCCCCCACCCCACTAGACACACCACCCTACGGAATCTTTCGCGCTGCACCGTAGGGTGGTGGTGGGACGCACCTAGTATCACGCCCCTCCTCCCCCGGCCAGCCGCCACGGGCTGGCACGCTACCAGGGGTTACCCACCTCCAGTGCTACAACCACCCTTTGCGCTTGAAATACCAGTAAGGGGCGAAGCCGGCGAGGAACATCAGCGCCAGGGCGGCGGGATAGCCAAAGCGCCAGCTCAACTCGGGCATGTGCTGGAAGTTCATGCCGTAGATGCTGGCCACCAAGGTGGGCGGCAGGAAGACCACGGCGGCGATGGAGAAGATCTTGATGATCTGGTTCTGCTGGATGTTGATGAAGCCTTGGGCGGCATCCATCAGGAAGTTGACCTTCTCAAACAAAAAGCTGTTGTGCGGTAAGAGCGAGTCGATGTCATGCAGGATCTCCCGCACCCGCTCGGCATTCTCCGGGGAGAGCCGACCGCGCCGCAGGAGGAAGGTGAGGGCGCGCTGGGAGTCCATCAGACAGAGCCGCACCTTACCGTTGAGGTCCTCGTGCCGTCCCAACTCATCGATGGCGAACTCTAGATCGGAACTCTCCTCCTCCAGCACCAGGCGACTCGCCTGCTCCAGCCCCTCATAAACCCGTTCCAAGGTATCGGCCAGGGTCTCCACCTTGGTCTCGAACAGGGTGATGAGGATGGAGAGCGGGTCACTGGCCAGGCCGGTCTGCCGCCGCGCCCGCAGCCGCATCAGGCGGAAGGCCGGGATGTCTCGATCCCGCAGGGTAATGAGCCGCTCACCGCTCAGGGTAAAGGCGACGGTGGTGTTCTTGGGGCGTCCCTCCACCTCGTGCAGGAAGAAGGAGTGGATATGCAGCCCAGCCTCATCCTCGAAGGAGCGGGCCGATGCCTCGATCTCCTCCACCTCATCCTCATCCGGCAGGTGCTGGCGGTAGAGCGCCTCCACGGTATGGCGCTCCTCGTCACTCGGGGCCACCAGGTCAACCCAAGCGGCATCGGTCAAACGCGGCTGCGCCTCTGCCGGCGGCAGGGGCGAGAGGCGATCGGCACAGATGGTAAAGGCGTACAACATAAGGGGATTTCCGCGGCTCGGAGGGGCGCGGGCGCCATGTTAATCCCATTGCGTTACCGCTGAAAGGGCATCCCCCACAATTCCCCAGCGGGATGGCCCAGGGCGATCCTGGCGGGCTACCCGCACGCCATTGCTGACCCCTTCAAGCGCCCCCTCGCGGTGGTTGGGGCGAGCCGATTTCGGCTGGCGGCGATGCACCCAGCTGGTCGGCAAGGAGCACCCTTGGCCCCCCTTCAAGGGGTGGCCAGGACAGACCACATCCCAGGTCCCTACTTCACCTGCGCCACAAACTCCGCCAGTTGCCCAAGCACCGTTGCGGTGGCCTGGTTGAGGGCGGCGACCCCGCCAGCGGGATCCCGGCTGGGGGCCGGTGCCTCGGCCTCCAAGATGCGGGTGGCCACCACCCGGCCAGAGGCGGCGTCCGAGAGCTGCACCCGCAGCGCCACCACCCCTGCGCTCGCCTCTTGGGTGAAGCGCTGGTGGAAGGAGAGCACGGTGGTGTCGAGGTAGTAATCGGCATAGCTGGCGGTACTACCGGCCCCCAACACGGTCAACCGGGGCGCGCTCTCCAGTGCCCGCACGATGAGCGGCTCCAGCATCCGCGCTGGGGTGTCGGCCCACTCGTTGTTGGCGAAGTGGTCGAGCCGATAGGGGGCCTCGGTGTAGATCATGTGCGCCGTGGCATAGCCCGAGCGGGCCCGAGGTTGGGCCACCGCCACCACCCGTACAGGGCCGTTGGCCTCCGCCGTCGTGACCGGCAGCTCCGGTGCCAACACAAACTGCTGCGGCGCCGCCTCCGTCATCCGACCCACCGCGGTACAACCAGAGAGCAACACCAGCGCGCTCAGTAGTAGCGCCCTTAATCCACGTCTCATCATCTCTCTCCCGGTCCTGGGCGCGCCTCGCGCCCACCGAATACCAGTGCCCCAGGATCCCGCTCCACCTGGCGAGCCGCCCGTTCCAAGGTCTGGATCAACCCCTCCAATTCACCCAGGGCGCGGTCCATGCGTACCAGGGTGCCACGGGAGAAGTGCTGCATCCCGCTATCGATCCCCCCAGCCATGCTCTCCACGGCCCCGGCGGCCTGACTCACCTCGTTCAGACTGGCACGGGTTGACTCCAGCGCCGCCAATGCGGTGCGGGTCAACTCCGGCAACCGCTGGGTGGCATCCACGGTGTGTTGGGAGGCGGTGGCAAGATTGTCGAGGGTGGTGGTGATGGCGCCGCTACCATTGGCCAGGGTGGCGGTGATCTGCTCCACATGGGCCAAGGTATCGGCCACCCGATCACGATTCTCGACCCCCAGTAGGGAGTCCACCTTCTCCACCGAGGCGGAGATCTGTGCCAATAGGGAGTCGAAGCGCGCCAATAGGTCAGGCAGGGCGTTCTCCAACCGATTGAAGAGCGAGGGGCCAGTGGCGATCTCAGGATAGGGCTCCGCTGGATTCCCCTGTAGTGGCGGTGAGGCGAGGCTCCCCCCCTTCAGCTCGATGTAGGTGAGGCCGGTGATAAAGCCACGTGAGGCGATCACCGCCACCGTATCCTGCTTCACCGGCACCCCCTCCGTGATATCGAGCAGCAGCCGCACCCGCTCCGGATTATCGGGATCGAGGCTGATACTCCGCACTTGACCCACATCGACCCCGCGATATTTGACCGGGGCATTGGGGTTGAGCCCCGCCACCGACTCACGGGTGTAGGCGATGAAGGTCTGGAAGTTGCCCGCCTGCCCCTTGGTCACCAACCAGAGGGTGGTGAGGATGATGGCGACCCCCATCACCAGTACAAACAGCCCCACCAGAACGTAGTTCACCTTCGGATTCATGCTGATTCCTTTGCCTCTCGCCCACGCAGCCTGGAGAAGTAGTCTCGTACCAGTGGGTGGGATGATTCGGTCAGTTGCGGAATGGGACCCTCCGCCAATACCCGTTTCTCCCCCAGAAAGACCACCCGGTCGGCCACCCGCCAGAGGGAGTCGAGATCGTGGCTGATCATCATGACGGTCAGACCGAGGGAGTCCCGCAGCTGGAGGATGAGGCGATCAAGCCCCTCTGCACTGAGCGGATCGAGCCCGGCGGTCGGCTCATCCAGGAATAGGAGATCGGGATCAAGGGCCAGCGCCCGGGCGACCGCCGCCCGCTTCAACATGCCACCGGAGAGCTGCCGCGGAAATTTATTGCCGGCATCTGGCGGCAACCCTACCAGGGCGATCTTGGTGCGGGCGATCTCCTCGATGAGATCGGCCGGGAGATCGGTGTGCTCCTTGAGCGGGGTCGCCACATTTTGGGCCACCGTGAGGCTGCCAAATAGTGCCCCCTGCTGGAACATCACCCCAAAGCGGTTGCGCAGCCGATCGGCGGCCCGCTCGCCGATCCCCACCAGCTCCTCGCCGAACAGGCGGATGGATCCCCCCTGCGGCTCCCGCAGCATGATCACCTCCCGCAACAGTACCGTCTTGCCGGTGCCGCTGCCCCCCACCACGGCCACCACCTCGCGCGGCGCCACCTGGAAACTGACCGTATCGTGCACACAGTAGCCACCATCGAAGCAGCTCTTCAGGTCACGCACCTCGATCACTGCGCCCGCCATCGCCTAGATCCCCACCGTACTGAAGAGGATCGAGAAGCCGGCATTGGCGACAATCACCAGGAAAATGGCCTGCACCACGCTTATCGTGGTCTGTTGCCCGACACTCTCCGCCCCACCACTCACCCGGAACCCTTGGAAGCAGCCCACCAGGGCGACAATGGCGGCAAAGAAGGGGGCCTTGCCGATGCCGACGAGAAAGGAGGTGGCGGTGACATTGACCGGCATCCGGGCGATGAAGTCGTTGAAATCCACCCCCAGGAGCAGAAAGGCCATCACCATCCCCCCGAGGATCCCAGCGATATCGGCCAACATGGTGAGTAGCGGCAGGGCGATCACCAAGCCAAACATCTTTGGCAGCACCAGCAGCTCCATGGGTGAGATCCCCATGGTGCGCATCGCATCCACCTCTTCGGTCACCATCATGGTGCCGATCTCTGCGGTATAGGCGGAACCGGTGCGGCCTGCGACGATGATGGCCGTCATCATCGGCCCCAACTCCCGCAGCATGGTGAGGGCCACCAGATCCACCACAAAGATATTGGCGCCGTAGGATTTGAGCTGCACCCCGCCCTGATAGGCAATAACAATCCCGATGAGGAACGAGAGCAAGGCGACAATGGGGATGGCATTCACCCCGGCCGCCTGTACCACGCCCCAGAGGATGCGCCAGCGGATCCGACGCGGCCGCAGCCAGGTGCGCAGTAGTGCCACCACCGCCTCCCCGAGGAAGGCCAACAGCTCTATCCCCTGCTCCACATGGCCCATGGTGCGCCGCCCTAACCGCTCCAACAGCCCCTGGGCAGGTTGGGGTGGCTCGGGTTCCGGCTCGGGGACCTGGGCCACCAGATCGACCAGTGCCTGCTGATGAGGGGCGAGCCCGCTGAGGCTCAGCGCCACCCCTTGCCGTGCACAGTGGCGAGAGAGCTGCACTAGCAGGAGCGCCCCCGCGGTATCAATGGCCTCTATGGCGCTCGCATCAATGGCCAGCGCCTCCCGCCCCTTGGGTAGCGCCGCTACTCCACCCGTCACCGCTTTGATGCAGTGGATGGTCCACTCCCCGGCCAGGGCAAAGGAGCCATCAGGACGGGTTGTTATGGCTGCGGGCGACATGGGAAGGTCGGGCTCGCAAAGGGGATGAGGCAGGGGGCCACGGCGGGTCCTAGGGTGGAAAGGGACCTAAAAATATCGGAAAAAGGGCGTGCTATCCAGCCAACCAAATGGTTCTTCTCCCCTCCCGACCCCCAATTGGGCGTTAGTCATGGCCATTAGCGGCACGCCTGAGGTGGAAGATGACCCGTAGGAGGAGCGGAGGAGCGTTGAATTGAACAGCTTGAGGGAAATAGGGAGAGGTGAGGCGATTGAGGAGGGTTGGGGGAGTTACAGCCCCCAACCCCGGTGTACGCATCAGGCGTGGGTCGCCGTGGTACTGGGCGCGTCGGTCAACGAACGGCAGAGTGGGTAGAGCTCCTCCGTCTCATCCTGGATCCGCTCCAGGATGAAACCAAACATCTGCTTGGTGTCTTTAACAAATTCGCCATGGGCATGGGTGTCGATGTGCAATGCCCCTTTGCGGCACCAGCGGTGCATGTAGGAGGAGAAGAGCCGCTTCAGCTCCTTGGAGGAGTTGAGTGACCGCAGGGCGGCACTATTGACGCTCTTGTCTTTGTGGACCAGCAAGTTGGAGTAGAGGCTCCGATCTTCCAGGTCCATGTGTTCACGAAAGCGGTCGGCAAAACGCTGGAACAGCTCACAGGTCACGCCGGAGTCACACATGCCGCGGTCGTCGATCAGCACCGTCAGCACTTGGCACAGCTCAGTGAGTTCATGATTCTGCTTGTTGAGTTCAGAAAACGGCATCATGGCTTCTTCCCCTTCGGTTCCTCTGCGTGGTGGCAGTGGCTGCGCTCTTGTCGACCCTAGGGGGCAATCCCCATAGGGAGTGGCGTTTTGGACTTGTCCTAATCCTTGGGGTGAGAAGGGCTATATGTCAAGCCCAATGAGATATATAAGGAATTGAGTTTATTAGCATTTACTCAAGTAGCTAGCTAAAACAAGCCCCGCCTGAACGGTACGCCGCGGACCCAGCGCCGCCGCTGTTAGGGAATCTCTTGGCTAGGGTTACCAATCCAAGCCCGCCACGGCCCTAGCAGGTCGCCAGTGGCGGCACAGGCGGAACGGCCAGCCAGTGTGAGCTGGAACAGCGGCTCCCCCTCCATGGTGGTGGCCTGGCCCCCTGCCTCCTGGAAGATGAGGATCCCCGCGGCATAGTCCCACAGCCGCTGGCGGCCGTGGAGGTAGAGCTGGCCGCGCCCAGCGGCCAACCAAACCCACTCCAGGGCCACCGAGCCGAGGCTGCGCAGGGAGCGGCAGGGGGGCGAGAGGGCGAGGCGACTGGCCAGCGCCGGGGCGAGCCGCTTGAAGTCCACCAGGGCGATGGCCTGCTCCAGCTCGGTAGCCGCGTGGCGACCGTCGAGGGGCCGCCCATTGAGCCACGCCCCCACACCCCGTTCAGCGGCGAAACACTCGCCGCGACAGGGATCGTAGACAATGCCAAGCCGCACCTCCCCCGCCTCAATGAGGGCGAGGGAGACACTGAACAGAGGGATGCCAGCCACAAAATTGCTCGTACCGTCCAGTGGATCGAGGCACCAAAACCGCTGCCCCGCCAGCAGCGCGGTCTGCTCGTCGGCTGTCATCTCCTCACCCAGCAGAGGAATGTCGGGCCAGTGGCTTGCCAGCGCCTGGGCGATACGCTGTTGGATCAGCTCATCCGCCTCAGAGACGGCGGAGCCATCTGCCTTGAGCCGCTCTTGGACATGGCCAAAACGGGGCATCAGCACTACTTGGGCAGCAGAGGTAACAATGGCGGTGAGACGGGAGAGATCGGGGGCGCTGGACATAGGCGGTAACGGGGTATTAGGGACCGGCTTCAGTATAATCGCCCCACACCCATGCCCCCCACCACCATGGCCTCTATCCTCTATCTCACCCCACGCGACTGGCGCGCCCCGCCCCCCAACACCGTTGCCCTCCTGGAGGCGCTGGTAGAGGCGGAGGTAGCCGGTGCCCCCCTCCCCTTTGAGGGCCGCCTCCACCGCCGACCAGGTGAACGCTTCCTCCAGACCATCACCTTTCTTGGTTGTTCGCCGGTGGTAGCCCTGGGAGAACCGGGGGCGACAGGTGAGGAGTTCTGTCACCTGGAGCTGGAGTCCCACTCCACGCCGCACCTCGTCACCAGCCAGCTGACCCGCGCCCCCCGTTGCCGCTGTGGCCACCGCTTCGAACCATGGCAGCCACTGGCCAGCGCCTGGCAGGGGGATCCCCTCAACCACCACACCGGCTGTCCCCAGTGCGGCCATGAGGCCAACGGTGCCGATCTCAACTGGCGGCAGAGCGCCGGTGCCGGTCGGCTATTTCTCAAGGTGTGGGGGGTGTTCGAGGGAGAGGCAGTGCCGGGAGATGAGCTGCTCGACCTACTGGCCGCCATTAGCGGCGATCGCTGGGGCCACTTCTACTACCGCAGCTGAGCCGGCGCCCCCCTGCCAGGGGGGCGCCGGCCTGGATGGCGCTGGCTAAACAAACTCAGATGTAGTTAAACAGCGACAGGTTTTGCACCTTGGAGTAGGACTGTTGGGCCGCCTGTAGGCCCACCATTTGTATGCTGAAGCGGCTGATCGCCTCGGCGTAGTCGAGATCCCCCAACTCGGAGATCATCGCCTCGGTTTGGAGAGAGATGGCATCATCCAGCCCCTTTTGGCCATCGATGGCGTTGAGCCGGGCACCGATCTCGGCACGCACGTCGAGCAGGTTGGTCATACCCTGGTCGATATCGACCAGCGACTTGGCCACATTCTGCTGGAAAGCGGTCTTGTCGGCCGCGGTGGTACCGGAGTGCTCAAGGGTGTAGATCAGATTGTCCACCGTCTCGAACAGCGACTGGTTGGTGCTCGGCGCAATGGTGAAGGTATCACCCGGTACCGGCTGCCCCTGGATGGCAGTCTGGATACCCCGGAAGGTCAGACTCTGATCGGGGTAGACCAGGGTGCCACTGACAGTGAACCCGCTGGGCACCCCATTGACGGTGTAGTTGACCCCCAGGGAGGGGTCCTCCGGGTCAACCCAGCTATCGATGGTGACGGTGTAGTCCTCCGCCACCCAGGCCGAGCTGTCGAGCACCGAACCCACCTCAATGGAGGCGAGATTACTGCGGGTGGCGTCGATCACATATTCGCCGTCACCTGGCACTAGATTGGCGGTAATGCCCTGAAAGGTGATCGAAGCGGCGGTGGCACCACTCTGGATCAGACCACCCGACTCATCGTAGATGTTGTAGGTGCCACCGCTGATCTGTAACCGATACTCGCCAGCCACAAAGGTGGCGGGATCGGTGATGGTGGCAGAGGTGACCTGACCGAGGGCCCCCACATAGCTATAGGCCATCAGGTTGGTGGCGTTGCCCGCCCCCATATCCACCTGGAAGGTACCATTGCCGTTTTTGATCAGCTCGAATACCGCACTTCCCGGATCACTCACCGCCACCTGCCGGCTATCGCCGATCTGGGCGAAGCGCTGCATCTGGTCGCCGTAGTAGACGATATTGCCGCTGGAGTCGCGCACAAACGGCTTGGTCTGGGTCATGGTGCCGGCGAAGAGGTATTCACCGTTGCCATCGGTGGTGTTGGAGAGATCCACCAGCTCATCCAGCAGTTCGCGCATCTCTTTAGCGATGTAGGCCCGCTGCTCCTGGCCGTTGGAGTCGTTGGCCGCCTGGATGGCTAGCTCCCGAATCCGTTGCAGCTGATCACCCGCACTCGCCAGCACACTCTCCTCGGTTTGCAGCCGCAGTCGCCCCTGATCGGCATTGGTGGTGTACTGCTCGGTGCGGTCCAAGGTACGGCGCAGTTGGAGGATCTGCTCGGAGGCCACTGGATCCTCCGAAGGGGTCAAGATGCGCCGCCCAGTGGCGAGCTGGAGCTGAGTGTGAGAGACATCACTCTGCTGGTTGAGCATCGCGTTGACCGCGAGCCGATGGATCTGCATGGATGAGATGCGCATGGCTAACTCCCGACCGCGCCGAGCAGGGTCTGAAACAGGGTATCGGCGACACTGATCATCTTGGTACTGGCCATATAGGCCTGCTGATATTTGAGCAGGTCCGCCGCCTCTTCATCGAGGTTGACGCCGGAGACCTCGGAGCGCGCCGCCACCGCCTGCTCATAGAGGGTGTTGGCCACCTCATAGTCCATCTCCGCGGCGTGGGTGCGGGTGCCCACCTCTGCCACAATCTCGGCAAACACCGTCTGGTAGTCAGCGGTCCCCTTGAGCATGGTGTTGTCGATCTGCAACTGTGCCAGCGCCAGGGCGTTCTGGTTGTCGCCAAAGCCATTGGCGTTGTAACTCACCTGGATATCATCGCCATCCTCCGGCCGCCCACTCAGGCTGAAGTTGATATCGAAGCGGTTACCGGCGGCGTCCTCCAGGGTGATCACCTGCGGGGTGCCATCGTTGAGGTCGGGGTCATAGGGTAACGGCGAGCCGGCCACCACGGTGTAGCCCGCGGGGGCGTTCAGGGTGACATTGAACTGCCCACCGGCGCTATCGAACTCCAGGGCGAGATCGAGATTGGGTAGATCGGTCGCCAAGGTGGGCGGTAGATCGTAACCGCTGCTCTCACTGATATTGAAGTTACCCACCTCCAGCGAGCCGAGGTTGCTGCTGAGGGTCTCCCCTCGCACCGGCGAGGCGGCGGCGACCCGGGTGGGGTCATCGATGACCACCCCCATACGCATGGAGGCGTAGTAGGTGGGGCGCATGTAGAAGCTGTCGCCATCGGCCACCGCACCGTTGACGTCGAAGTAGAAGGGTGAGGGGGCAGTGGGGTCATTGGGATCGGTGACGACAAAGCGATCGGCCACTGTGGCATCGGGGGTCACCGTCATCACCTGGCCATCGGAGACCCGTGTCACCTGTGGCGCACCACCCACCCACTCCAAACGGAAGTCGTCAGCGGTCAGAGAGGAGGCACTGGTGATGGTGAGATTGACCGTGGTGCTGAGATTGGAGTTGGCACTGGAGGCCTGGGTCGGGATATCGGTGTAGATAGAAGGATCGAAGAAGTCGCCCCCCAGGTTGTTATTGAGGTCCATCCCCAGGTGGTGCTGCTCATTGAAGGTGAGGGCCACCGCCGCCCCAATCTGCCCGAGGGCGTTGCGGGTGGAGTCGAGCACATCGTTTTGAAACTCTATCAAGCCCCCTAAATTCCCCCCCGTGATCAGATCGGTGACATAGGCAGGGCTCTGCCCCATGCGGATCTCCAGCTGCTCCGGCTTCTCGCTGTTCTTGGTGACCGCCATGGTGGTAGTGGTCACCCCCACCACCAGCGCCTGCCCAGTGCCGACGAAGACATTCATCATGCCGTCGTCCTGCTCCAGGGCGGTGATGGAGACCTTGGCAGAGAGCTGCTCCAGTAGCAGGTCCCGCTTATCCAATAGATCGTTGGGCGGCTGTCCCCCCATGGCCCCCGTGGCGTCGGCGATCTGCTGGTTCAGCTTGGCGATGGACTCCGCCATGCTGTTGATCTCCCCCACCGTCACTTCCATCTCCCGATTGACTCGGGACTGCATATCGGTCAGACGCTGGTCGAGGGCCTGGAAGCGGGAGGAGAGGGTCTCACCGGAGGCGATCAAGGCGCTGCGGGCGGCGGTAGAGGTGGGGTCGTTGGCCACATCTTGCACCGCGGCAAAAAACTCCTCCATGGTCGGCGCCAATCCGGCATCGGCGTCCGCCAGCAGGTTGTCTATCTCGGAGGCAAAATCGTAGTAGGTGCTGAGCTGCTCGCTATTGGAGGAGTGGAAGCGGACCTGTTGGGTAAGAAACTCATCGTAAGCACGAGTGACACTGATGGTGTTCACCCCCTGCCCCATCGCCCCAGCGCCGGTGAGCATCGGCCAACGAGTGGCCAGTTCGGTGCGCTGCCGACTGTAGCCATCGGTGTAGACGTTGGAGATGTTGTGGCTGACGGTCGAGAGCGCACGCTGAAACGCCAGCAGGCCGCTTGTTCCTATGTTCAGAAGGTCTGGCATCGTCTTGGTCCTGGTTGGCCGTCGCGGGGGTGGTGACTCGTGCCGGATCTATACAACCCCCGTGCCAGCGGCACCCGCCGCCCTCAAGTTAGCGTCCGGGCGGTGTCCGACTTGAGGCCAGCGGCCGAGGTGAGAAGCTCTCCCCCCATGATGCGGTGGATCTTGCGCGTGTAAGCGGGATCGGTGGCGTAGCCAGCATCGTGCAGCGCTTTGATGAAGGCCTTGGGATCATCGGTCTGCTGCAGCGCCTCGCGGTAGCGAGGATTGGTGGAGAGGAACTCCACATAGTCGTCGAAGCTCTCGGCGTAGGAGTCATAGGCCCGGAAGGCCGACTGCTCCCTCACCGCCACCCCGGCGCGGTACTCCAGGGTCTGTTTGGCCACCCGCTCCCCGCTCCAGCGGGTGTCGGCCTTGATGTTGAATAGGTTATGGCTGCTGCGTCCGGTGCCATCACGGATCACCGCGCGCCCCCAACCGGTCTCTAGGGCCGCCTGCGCTACCAGGGCACGGGGATCGACCCCCAACCGCTGTGCTGCCTGCTCGGCATAGGGCCAGACAGTGGCCACAAAGGTTTCCGGTGAATCGAACCGCTCCGGATCATCCCCCGGCGCGGTATAGCTCCCCTGCCCTGTGGCGGTCACGCTGTCGGTGCGGGTGGCTGGATTTGCCGCTTGCTGATGCAGCTCTCCCACCCGCTCCAACAGACGGAAGGCAGTATCGCCCCGCTCCGGCACCGGGAAGGCGCGACTAGCGGCCTCCAGCGGCAAGCTGCCGCCCTCCGGCGGCAAGGCGGTGCCGCCTGCCTGCTGTTGACGCAGCTGGCGCACCATCATCTCCGCCAACCCGATCCCGCCATGCTCCGAGAGGGCGAGGGAGAGCTGTTGGTCATACATGGAGATGAAGGAGTCGCCGGTGTCGCTATCAAAGGCCCCCTCGGCCAGCCGCGCCTCCCGCATCCCTTGCAACATCATATTGATGAAGATCGCCTCAAACTGCCGCGCCACCTTCTCCAGCGCCTTGTCCGGATCCTGTTGTGCCTGGTTGCGCAGGGCCGCCAAGGCTCGGAAATCGGTATAGTTGCTGACGTCGCGCACGGCCCTCTCCTCCGACTAGTTGCCGGTGCTTGCCACCACCACTGGATCCTCCGCCAGCAGGGTGCGGTGGGCAACGGCGGTGCGACCGTACTCGTCGGTCACGGTCAAGGTCACAACGTAGGCGCCGGCGGTGAGGATGGCCATGGTGGTCAATCGACCGGTGGCCGCCTGCACCTCGGTCCCCCCGGAATCGGTGAGACTCCAGGCGTAGCTGTTGATCTGGATACTATTGTTCTGGGAGGCACTACCATCCAGCTCTATATCGAACGGCACCGTACCGTGGCTGGGGGTGAGGGAGAAGCTGGCCTGCAACATGCCGGTATAGGCCACGGTGACACTCCGTTGGGCGGTATCGCTGTTACCGGCGCTGTCGGCCACCTCCAGGGTTACGGTGTAGGTCCCTTCACTGGCGAAGACAACCGTGGCGGTCACCCCAGCAGCGGCCTCCACGATGGCGCCACTACTATCGGTGATGGTCCAGCTATAGCTAATGACACTCGCCCCATCCGAGGCCACCGAACCGGAGGCATCCAACACGACGGATAGTGGCTCAGCACCATCACTCACCGCGATCACCGCCTGCACTGGCGAAGGCGTCGCGCTGCTACGCTCGGTCACCTCAATGGTCTGACTACCGGTACCAAACCGCGCCTTATCGTCAGAGGCGGTGAGCGTAATGGTGTAGGTCCCCGGGGAGATGAAGGCCATAGTGGTGATAATCCCGGAGGCGGTCTGCACCTCGTTACCACTCTCATCCACCGCGCTCCAGGCATAGCTGGAGACGGGGCGACCGGTGTGGGAGACCGTATCGCTGGCGTCCAGATTGATGGTCAGCGGGGCATACCCACTGGCCGGAGTCATGGCAAAGGCGACGGTGATATTACCCTCGGTCGGGGTGGGATCAGTGGTAGTGGTGCTATCCGTAGAGCCCGATGGACCACCACAACCCACCACGAAGGCAGCGGTTAGGGTGGAGAGCAGGAGTCGAGCAATGGTGTGCCACATGGCGAAACCTCACGTATGCAGTTGGGGTGATGCACCCCGCAATGGGCTTGTTATGCCCCCATGGGCTGCGGCGGGCGGGTATCCGCTACCCTTTAAGTTGAGTTTTATGGGGGCAGGGTGGCCATGCCCCCGTACCCCTGCTTCAGATTAGATGATGACCAACTCCGCCCGCAGCGCCCCCGCCTCGCGCAGCGCCTCAAGAATAGCCACCAGATCCCCCGGGGCTGCCCCCACCTCATTGACGGCACGCACGATGTCATCCAGCTCCACACCAGGGCTGAAGAGGAACATACGGTTCTTCTCCTCCTGCACCTGGATGTTGGAGGTGGGCGCCACTACCGTCTGTCCGCCAGAGAAGGGGGCTGGTTGGCTGATGGTGGGATCGGCGGTAATTGTCACGGTGAGGTTGCCATGGCTCACAGCAGCGGGCATCACCCGCACATGCTGGCTGATCACTACGGTACCGGTACGGGAGTTGATGATTACCTTGGCCGGCGCCTCACCCGGCTGCACCTGAAGATTCTCCAGCGTGGCGACGAAGGAGACCCGCTGACCCGTATCACGCGGGGCATTGACCCGTACAGAGGTGGCATCCAACGGCTGCGCTGTACCGGCACCGAGGGTGGTGTTGATGCTCTCTGCCAGACGGCTGGCGGTGGTGAAGTCAGGCGCATGTAGATTGAGTACCAGCGAGTCCCCCAGGGCAAAGGGGTTACCCACCGCCCGCTCCACCGTAGCGCCATTGGCGATACGACCCGCGCTCGGCACATTCACCGTCACCTTGGAGCCATCCGCCGTAGAGGCGCCAAACCCACCGACGACGATGCTCCCCTGGGCGATGGCATAGACCTGTCCATCCGCCCCCTTCAGAGGGCTCATGAGTAGGGTGCCCCCCCGCAAGCTTTTGGCATTACCCATGGAGGAGACGGTGACATCCAGGGTCTGCCCCGGCTTGGCAAAGGGTGGCAGCGAGGAGGTGATCATCACCGCCGCCGCGTTCTTCAGCTGAGGGTTGACGCTATCCGGCACCACCACCCCAAGGCGGTTCAGCATACTTTTCAGGCTCTGTACCGTGAACGGTGTCTGGCTGGTCTGGTCACCGGAGCCATCGAGACCGACCACAATGCCGTAGCCCACCAGCTGGTTCTCCCGCACCCCGGCGATAGAGGCGAGGTCCTTGACCCGCTCAGCCTGAACCCAGCCCCCGCCCAATAACATCAGGGGGATCGCCACCACAGATAACCATCGGCGCAGTTGCATGGCACCACGCTCCCGTTAGAAGGGCCAAACGGCGTAGAAGAAGCGGGCCAACCACCCAATGGCATTGGAGTCTGCCACAGCCCCCGTGCCGGAGTAGCTGATGCGGGCATCCCCCAAACGGGTGGAGAGTACGGAGTTGTCAGGACGGATATCGGCCGGCCGCACGATGCCGGCAACACGGATGAACTCATCCCCCTGATTGAGGGTGAGCTGCTTCTCGCCCCGCACCAGCATATTGCCGTTGGGTAGCACCTCTACCACCGTCACCGTGATATTCCCTGACAAGCTGTTGCTCTGATTGGCTTTACCCTCACCACTGAAATCAGAGGAGGAGTCTAGCCCCATCCCCAGGTTCCATTGACCGGCGGCCAATGGATAACCAGTGGCAGGATCGATGGAGACCGGCTGACCCAGGATAGTCGGGTTACCCAGATTCACACTGTTGCTCTTGGCCAAGGTGGTATCTGCGCTCTTGCTGGCCTGAGTCTTCTCCACCAACTCAATGGTGAGGAGATCCCCCACCCGATAGGCCTTCTGGTCCTCGAAGAGGGACATCGAACTGCCAGCTTGGTAGATGGCGCCGTTCTGGGGCTGGGGTGTTTGTGCCACGGGCGGATAGACCGGGGCATAGGCGGGGTCCCGCTCTGGTGAGGTGGCGCAACCGGCCAGCAAGCTGAACATGGTGGCCGCCAGCAGGGCGCGGAGGAGACCGATATCAGATAGCGGAGACATGGCTCATTCTCCTGCGGTTTACAGATTGTTGTTGATGTACGAGAGCATCTGGTCCGTGGTGGCGATGGCCTTAGAGTTCATCTCATAGGCACGCTGGGTTTCGATCATGTTGACCAGCTCCTCCACCACATTGACGTTGGAGCTTTCGATAGAGCCTTGGATGAGATTACCCAACCCACTCAAACTCGCTGTCCCAACTTGCGCGGCACCGCTGGCCGTGGTCTCCAGAAACATATTCTCGCCGATGGGTTGTAGACCAGCAGGGTTGACGAAATCGGCCAGCTGGACCGTTCCCACTTGGGTTGCCGTACCACTGGCTGGCACGACAGTGACAGTGCCATCGCGGCCGATGGTGATGCTCTGAGCATCGGAGGGGACGGTGATACCGGGTTGCAGCAGGTAACCACTGGCGGTGACGATCTGCCCCGTGGAGTCGAGATGGAAGTTGCCGTCACGGGTATAGGCGATGGTGCCATCAGGCCGTTGGATCTGGAAAAACCCCCGTCCCTCAATCGCAACATCAAGGGCATTGTCGGTCATCACAAAGTTGCCTTGGGTATGGAGCTTCTCCGTGGCGACGGTACGCACCCCAGTGCCGACCATGAGCCCCGACGGCAAGGTCGTATCTTGACTCGACTGCGCCCCCGGCTGACGCACGGTCTGGTAGAGCAGGTCCTCAAAGATGGCCCGATCGCGCTTGAAACCGTTGGTACTGACGTTGGCCAGGTTATTGGAGATCACATTCATGCGCGTCTGCTGCGCTTCCAGGCCAGTCTTGGCGATCCAGAGGGATGAAGCAGTCATGTCGGCGCTCCTGAAAGATCAGATCGTTGGCGTCCCGTTATTGACGCCTTTGCTGTAAAGGGTGCAACGCTTGTGCCAGCCATTACCATACGGCAACAACGGCGCAGACGGCCGCCCCACTGGTCGATGGGGTGGTATCAGGGATGGGGGAGTTCAAGCAGAGGGGGCTGAAACGGCCGAGGTCTCGGCAAGCAACCGCGTAGGTAACGCGGGATCTAGTGGCTGGAGGGTCTTCCGGTGCCGGTGGGCGGCAATCCCTTGCCGCTAACCACCAAGAGACATAATGCGCGTGGCGTAGGCATCGTTCTCTTCAGCGCTCTTCATCATCTTCACTTGCAGCTCATATTGGCGCTGGAGCGAGATCATCTCTACCAGAGAGCCGACGGCACTCACATTACTGCTCTCCAATGCGCCGGAGACCACGTGGACATCGGCATCGGCGGGGGCATTCACGCCAGATTTCTGGCGGAACAGGCCATCGGTTCCCTTTTCCAGATCCGTCAACGCCGGCTTCACTAACTTAATACGATCTACCTGCACCAGGGTGTTGGGGTCCTCCCCCACTGGGCGGATGGAGATGGTGCCGTCGATACCAATCTCCAGTTTCTCAAACGGCGGGAGGGCGATGGGACCGTTGTTACCGATGAGCATCTGGCCCGCCCCATTGGTCAGGATACCTCCTGGAGCCACCTGGAGATCGCCCGCTCGGGTATAGGCCTCGCTGCCATCGGCAGACTGCACCGCAAAAAAACCGTCGCCATGGATAGCGAGATCCAGGTCCCGCCCAGTTTGTTGAATGGCGCCCGGCTCGAAGTCGATCCCCGGCCGCTCCGCCATGGCGTAGACCCGGCTCGGATAACCGGGCCCAAACACCGGCATAGCACGGAATGCCTCGAAATCGGCCTTGAAACCAGTGGTGGAGGTGTTGGCCAGATTGTGGGTGTTGGCAGCCTGCGCGATCAGGGTCTGCTTCGCGCCGTTCATTGCCAGATAGAGCATTCGATCCACGGTTCACTCCCCCTGCGCGGTGGAAGAGGTGACACCTCCACCGCCGCCTCACCGCCCTTAGCGGATATTGATGATGGTCTGGGTGATCTGATCCTCGGTGGAGATCATCTTAGCATTGGCCTGGAAATCACGCTGCGCCACGATCATATTCACCAGCTGCTTGGAGAGATCGACATTGGAGGCCTCCAGGGCGCCCGATTGGATCTGACCGAAGGTACCAGAACCCGCCTGCCCGTAGACAACATCCCCGGATTCGAAGGTCTGCACCCAGTTGTTGTCACCCACGGGAGAGAGCCCCTGTGGATTGACAAAGTTGGCGACGGCCACCGCCCCCAGCTGCTGCGATTGGCCATTGGTATAGCGCGCAAACACCACGCCAGTCTCATCGATATCGATGGAGGAGAGCCGCCCTGTGGTGTAACCATCCTGCACCAGCGAGTTGACCCCCGAGTTGCCGGCATACTGGGTGGAGGCACGCTCCAGTTGATCCAAGCCAAAGGGCGCCAAGTCAAAGCTAAGCCCCATGGTCAGGGCCCCATTGGAGGGGTCAAAGCCGGAACCGTTCCAACCACCGAAGAAGTCGAGGGTATTATCTGGGTTGGTGGAGATGCTGCCCTGGGTGATATCCAGCTGACCGTCGGCGGTGAATATCAAATCCTGTGGGCCATCGAACCAGAGATTACCGTCAGAGTCCACCAGCTCAGAGTAGACCTCCCAGGTGTTATCCGCCGTCTTGGCAAAATAGAGGGTAGCGGAGTGGTCACCCCCAAGAGAGTCATACACCGTCACGGAGGTGGAGAAGTTATACATATCCGGCGTTGGCAGTGCGGGCGTCGGCACAGCATTGGGATCCACGGCCGCCCCCATCGTAATAGTCCCCCAATCGGCGAGATTAACCGGGATCGTCTCATCGGCATCAAGATTGAGGTTCAGCTCCACAAAATCCGTCTCTTTAGCGGCGATGGAGTCGGTGGAGAGGCGTAGATCACTGGGTGAGAAGTTGGTCACCGAGCCGTTGTCATTGACCTGATAGGACTGTAGACGCTGCCCCATGCTGTTGACCACATAGCCTTCACGATCGACCCCATAGGCACCGGCACGGGTGTACTTGTAGCCGGTGTCATCGCGGATGATGAAAAAGCCTTCGCCGTTGATGGCGAGGTCGAGATTATTCTCGGTGAACTCCACATTGCCCTGGGTAAACTGCTGCGCTACCGCCGCCAGGCGCACGCCGCTGCCGATGGCGGTGGAGGTGGAGCCGGCAAAGGAGCTGGCGAAGATATCAGCAAACTCAGCCCGCGATTTCTTGAAACCGTTGGTACTGGAGTTGGCGATGTTGTTGCCGGTCACGCTCAAATTGGCCTGCGCCGCGTTGAGGCCGGAGAGGGAGGTCTGGAATGCCATGGGAGTATCTCCTTATGACCGCGATTACATGATCTGTTTGACTTCACTCATACTGACCGGCCCCATCCCCAACAGATTGAGCGTGGGCGTCTGGCCGAGGCTGGTGATGCTGACCGACTGCACCACCGACGCCATCTGTGTATCTAACTGCACATTCTTGCCATCGTATTGAGCGATGGCCTCAATGCTGTAAAGCCCCTCGTCCATCCGCTCGCCAGCGTTGTTTTCACCATCCCACAGGAAGTAGGCATCCCCCGCCGCCTGCTGCCCCAGATCCACCTCTCGCACTAGCGCCCCTGAGGCGTCATATACCTTCACGGTGAGACCGGAGGTGGAGGCAGGCACCTCAATCAATCCCCCCATACTCCCCTCCTCCGCCGGTAACCAGCCGCTATCTCCTGGCACCAATACCGTACGTCCAACTAGAGTTGAGGCCTGGAGCGCCTGATTGCTCTGAAGCGAACTGACCATATTGTCGATGCTGCTCTGTAGCTCCTGGATCCCGCTGGCAGTGGAGAAGCTCGCCATCTGGGCGATGAACTCGCCGTTATCCTGGGGCGACAGTGGATCCTGGTACTTCAGCTGCGCCAGCATCAGGGTCATGAAATCCTCTTGACCCAGCTCATTGCTCGCCGCAGTGGTAGTCTGCTGGATGCCGTATTTGGAGTAGAACGAGTCGTCGATGGTGTTACTCATGGCAGTTATCTCCCTCGTCCGATCCTAATCATTGCCCCATGGTGAGGGTCTTCAGCATCAGCTGCTTGGCCGTATTAACCACTTCGACGTTGGTCTGGTAGGAGCGCGAGGCGGAGATCATATTGGCCATCTCCTCCACCACGTTGACATTGGGCAAGAACACATAGCCTCGCGCATCGGCCATCGGGTGGTCCGGGTTGTACTCCTGCCGCAGCGGCGCCTGGCTCTCCACAATGCCGCGCACTGCCACCCCCACGCTGCTCTCTGCGACCCCTGAGGCGCTCGCCTCCTCGTTCAACACCGCAGCAAATACTGGCTCCCGGGCACGGTAGGTCTGATCAATACTGCTGCTCGCACTCTCCGCGTTGGCCAGGTTGGAGGCAACGGTGTTGAGGCGCAGGGTCTGGGCCGAGAGCGCCGACCCTGCGATGTCAAAAATGCTGAAGCTGCTCATGGTTTACTCTCCCCGGATGGCACTGCGCAGCGTGCGGATAGTGCCATCGATAAACTGGAGACTGGCCTGATACTGGAGGGCATTCTCAGTGAACTTGGACTTTTCCATATTGGGATCCACCGTATTGCCATCCAGCGAAGGGGCCTGGGGATTGCGATAGAGCAGTTCACCATTGGCCCCGTCATCACCACTCAAATGGCGCGCATCGGTCAGCTGGAGCCGGCTGGGATCAGGAAGGGTGGTTCCGCTCTCCTGATGGCGACTCTGATACTCGGCAAGCGCCGCCTTGAAATCGAGGTCCTGCGCCTTATAGCCGGGGGTATCGGCATTGGCGAGATTGGAACTCAGCACCTCCATCCGCCGCTCCCGTAGATTGAGAGCCTGCTCATACAGCCCCAAGGCAGAGTCAAGTTTGAGTGGCATGGGCCACCTCCAAATGGGCAATTCGGCCTACTTGGCCATAGCTCAAGCAAACCCTGTGCCTTCTAACCATCTACTTGCCAATTCAAGCGATTACGCAATCCAACCGACTCACATTGCCACCGCGACGGCAGCGATTTGCCGCTTCCTTGCCACCCCTAGCGGGACAACACGACCACCCTTGCCGCCTCCGGTGTCAAATTATCGGCAAGAAAAATAGAGAACCAATAGAGAGCCCAGAGACCTGGGGTAGCCCTTCCCTCCACAAGGTGCCAAGTGGGTAGAAACGCGCCCCCGCCGAGCTATTGCGGAACCCTCAGCCCCGATGCATCATTAGCGGCCTACCACCCAACGGTAGTCATCATGGGGCTGTAGCTCAGCTGGGAGAGCGTCGCGTTCGCAATGCGAAGGTCAGGGGTTCGATCCCCCTCAGCTCCACCAATTACCCTTCCGGGGCAATTCGCAGAAGGCCGGAACACCGAGAGAAATCAAGGGTTCCGGCCTTTTTTGCGTCCGGAGTAGTCCGGGAAATTCCGTTGACAGCCGAAGTTTTTGGGGGCAGGTTTGGGGGCAGAACCCCACCCCGTGGGGGCAAACCAGGAAGGAAGCCCCGCCATGTGCCCCAAGCGAGTAGAACCCCTCACCGATACCGCCGCCCGTAATGCCAAGACGACCACCAAGCCGATCAAGCTGTTCGACGGCGGCGGGTTGTACCTGGAAGTCTCCCCCACCGGTTCAAAGCTCTGGCGCCTCAAGTACCGGCACTTGGGGGCAGAGCGGCGCATCTCGTTGGGGGCATACCCGAATGTCGGCTTGAAGGAGGCCCGGGCGAAACGTGACGAGGCCAAGGCGCTGGTGGCCGCGGGGCAAGACCCGTCCGACGCCAAGCGCCAGGAGAAGGTGAGGGCGGCGGCGCTGGCGGCCGACTCCTTCGAGGCAGTGGCCCGTGAGTGGTTCGACCGGCACCTATCCACCAAGGCGGCGGGTCACCGGGACAAGATCATCAAGCGGATGGAGCGGGACGTATTCCCCTACCTGGGCCGCCGCCCCGTGAGCGCCATCACCGCCCCGGAGATCCTGGCCGTGGTGCGGCGCATCGAAAGCCGGGGCACCCTGGAGACCGCCCACCGGGCACAGCAGAACATCGGCCAGATCATCCGGTACGCGATCGCCACCGGCCGCGCCGAGAGCGATCCGACGCCCTCCCTACGGGGCGCACTCCCCCCGACCAAGGGTGGCCACATGGCCGCGCCGGCAGATGATCCGAAAGCCGTGGGTGGGATGCTCCGCGCCTTCGATGCCTTCAAAGGCGGGCCAGTGGTCCGGGTGGCGCTGCTCCTGCTCCCCTATCTCTTCTGTCGCCCTGGCGAGCTGCGCACCATGCGATGGGAGCAGATCGACTTCCAGGCCGCCGAGTGGCGCTACACCACCAGCAAGACCAACTCCGATCATGTGGTCCCCCTCAGTCACCAAGCTGTCGCCCTCCTGCGCGACCTGGAGCCCCTGACCGGGCATCTGCCGGGGGGATGGGTCTTCCCCGGCGGGCGCTCTCCCCTGCGCCCGATGAGCGAGGCCGCCATCAATGCCGCCTATCGCCGCCTGGGCATCGACACGAAGACCGAACTGACCGGCCACGGCTGGCGGGCAGTCGCCCGGACCATGCTGCATGAGCGGCTGAAGTTCCCCGTGGAAGTCATTGAGCACCAGCTCGCCCACGCCGTTCCCGATGCCCTGGGCCGTGCCTACAACCGGACCCGCTTCCTTGAGGAGCGGAAGGCGATGATGCAGGCCTGGGCCGATTATCTGGACCGGCAGAAGGCGGGGGCGACGGTGGTGGAGTTGTCGAAGGTGCGGAAGGGGTGAAAAAACAAACCAAGCGCAAAGAATTTGCCATGAAAACGAATCGACTTATCTACATGGGCGGGGTTCTCGTTGAATTACGTGACGATTTGGTTTGCAAGTTGTTAGAGCCACATTTCAACCCTGTAAGCCGCGAAGAAATATCAGAGCTGGTTCGCTCCGCACCGACCAACCCGGACGGCACCCGTGATTGGTCTGCGGTATCAGCCGCATACCGTAGGGACCTCGTTTATCAAGCGAGCAGGAATAGAGCGCGGGCGAACTACTTGAATGCGATCATTTCGGACATGGCGACGCGGGGCCTGCCATTGCCTTCAGAATACTCGCGTTGGTTAGCCGTTTACCTGCATAACTCTGAACCGACATTCATTCCGAAGGCGAAAGGTCGCCCGAAAAATGATTCGCTGGATATGTGGGACAAGATATTTTCTCTTGCTCATGAGCTGGCCAAATGCAAAAAGAACGGAATAACCGGCATTGAACCAGCGCTACACGAAGCTGCAACCCACTTATTCATGAGCTTCGAAAGCACGAAGGCGCTTTACTATTCGCCTGAATACCAGGAGCTTGAGAAAGTGGGCGCATTCAAAGATGTTGATTTGCTTTAGTTATTTTAAGGAAAAACTTATTTAGAAAGAACAGCCGGACATAGATTTATATATTCGCAGTCGTCCATCAATAACCGGGCGGCTCCATTGAAGCCGCCCCCAACTGAGAGGCGGCTATGCAAATCCAGCAATACCCCGCAGTACCCCTTCACGCTGCAAACATCCAATCCGATCCCAAGGCGCTTATCGATCTGCCCATCGTCTCGGGCTTGGTCGGAATGAAGCGGTCGAAGCTGTACGACCTCATCAACCCGGAATCCCCAAACCATGACCATGAGTTCCCGAAGCCCATCAAACTTGGGCCGCTTACTCGATGGGTGCGTGGTGAGGTTGACGCATGGATTGCGTCCCAAATCGCCAAGCGTGATGCCGCACTGAGCGCCGAGCGGGAAAGCCGTGGCACGCACCAGGCAGAGGGAGTACCCGCAGCACCGCAGCCGCCGCGCCGTGGCCGGGGGCGTCCGCGCAAGCACCCGCGCCCTGTGGTTGGCGTCTGAAGCGGGAGGCGCGGGGAAATGAGCCACAAACAAAAGCGCCCGACACGGGAGGCAACCGGGCCGGGCGCGATGAAGAAACATTGCGAACTGCTCGGCCAACTCTACAGCAACGCCAGCGCCACCGGCAAACCCACCGTTCTCACTCCCGCCGATCCGATTGGCGACGATGTTCGCTCCGTGAGCAGGCCGAAGGCGGGAGGTGCGCATGGGTAACAGCAGCTCCGCGCAACGCGCCCGCCTCCTGGCTGAACTTCGCAACCGGACCGAAGGTATCACCATGCTCGAAGCCCACAAACTCGGCATCCTTCGCGTCGGCGCACGCATTTTTGAGCTGCGCAGGCGAGGCTTTAGGATTGCCACCCATTGGTGCGTCGATCACGACAGCGAAGGCCGGCCGCATCGAGTCGCCCGTTACATACTGCTGGCAGGGGGGCCGCAAGAATGAGCGCCCCCGCCTATGCCGAAGTGCGTGCCGTCGCCTGCGGGCGGTGGCCTGAAATCCTCTCCGCCCTTGGCGTGCCTGCTGAGACGCTGCGCAATCGCTTCGGCCCCTGCCCGGGTTGCGGCGGGAAAGACCGCTTCCGATTCGATGACCGGGACGGTAGAGGCACTTGGATCTGTGGCGGCGGTGGAGATCTGCAATCGGGCGACGGCTTCGACCTGCTCGCCCACGTCCACGGCTGGAGTAAGGGCGAATCGCTGCGCCAAGTGGCCGACCGCCTTGGAGTGAAGGGCACCGATGATCGGGCCGCTCGCCGTGATCGTCGCCAGCAGGCACAAGCCCATCGGCGCAGCTACTTGGAGAGCGCCTTCTATTCCGAGCTGCTGATCATCGTGATCGGGATCTCCTCCCGCCTCTCCGACCGCGAGAAGGCCGCAGACCGCGCCTACATGGCTGCACACCCGGAGTTCCGGCCGATGCCGGATGAACCGTTTGATCGCGAGATCGAAGCGGTTCAGCGCCTCTTGAAGCTGATCCCGCTCCTCTACCAGAACCAGGGGGCGAGCCATGCAGCATGAAACCTCCTTCGAGCGGAAGATCCGCAAGGCCGACGAGACGAAAGATCGGATCTTGGCGGAGATCGACGCTATGCCGCTCCCCGCCCACTCGAAGCCCGTGCAGCGTGGCCCGCGTGACGGCGATGTCGAGGCCGCCACCCCGATCCGAGAGGGCGATGGCGAAGAGCCGCCAGCGCCGAAGCTCATCCCCGTGGACTTGTCCGATCTGTCGATCGCCACACCGCCCCGGTATGTGCTGGAGCCAGTGATCCCCCGCGGTCACGTCACGCTGCTGGGCGGGCATGGCGGGACCGGGAAGTCCACGGCTGGGCTCATTGCTTTTGCCCATGTGGCTTGTGGTAAGCCGCTGTGGGGGCTTCCTGCCGTCCAGGGGAAATGCCTCTTTGTTTCACTGGAGGACAGCGGAAGCCTGTGCCGCTGGCGGCTGCGGCGCATTGTGGACGCCTACCGGCTCGACATGCGGACGGTCATGGAGAACCTGCGCATTGTGGACGGCAGCGAATCGGATGCCGCTCTCGCCTTCGAGCACGCCGATCATGGGGTGCGCCGACTCATGCCGACGAACTCCATGCAGGAGCTGCGCGAGCTGTCCAAGGGATGCAGCATGGTGGTGATCGACAACGCGAGCGACGGCTACGACGCCAACGAGAATGACCGCCGCATGGTGCGTTCCTTCTTCCGGCTCCTGGCGCAGATCGCCCGCGATCTGGATCTGGCCGTGGTGCTCCTCGCCCACATCGACAAATCGGCGGCCCGACTCGGCAGTGGCGGGAACACCTACTCGGGTTCCACTGCATGGCACAACTCCGCCCGCTCCCGGCTTGCCCTCATCGAGACCGACCGAGGGATCGAACTTCGCCACGAGAAGAACAACCTGGGCAAGAAGATCGGCCCTATCTCGCTGACCAGAGATCCCCATGGGGTGCTGGTGCTCGCCCATGCCGCCGAGGAGCCGTCCACGGAGGCAGACACCAAGGAGGCGGACGCCCAAGCCGTCTTGAGTGCCATCCGGGCGGCAATATCGGCAGGGGCGGACGTGCCCACCGCCCGCACCGGGCCGGCCAACACGGCTCAGGTGCTCAGAACCTTTCCCGAACTGCCGAAGGAGCTGCGCAGCAATCCGGGCAAGGATCGCTTCTGGGATGCCATCGCTCGGCTGCACCGGGAGGGCTTAATCAAGCGGGAGACCTACACCGACCGTCATCGGAACCAACGCGAAAGGTGGGTGCTGCCCACCGGCTGCGTTCGTTCGTTAATCCCCCCCATACCCCCCCTGCGAACTAACGCACGCACTGGGGTGCGCGTTAGTCCTCAGGGGATGAGTGAGTTATCGGGAACCAACGAAACCAACGAAACCGACGCAGAACCGGAGGACGGGACCCTATGATCCGCTCCCTCCTGGACCGCGCCAGAGCCGCCGGCGTCCGCCTGTGGGTGGAAGGCGGCAAGCTCCGCTACCGCACCAGTGCCGGCCCCCTGGCTGCCGACCTGCGGGAACAGCTCACCGCCCACCGTGAAGAGCTGATCCACCACCTGAGCACCGAGGCCACCACGGCAAACGTTCATCGCCCTGTAGTCCGCTTCCGGCTCATCCAGGGGCAGGGCCGAGGTACCGCAATCTCTGCGGAGGGCGAGACCCTGCCCGAGCTGCTGGCAGGCCTGCGCGACCGCTACCGAAACCGGCTCGCGTCCGTCTTCCATGGCGATCGGGAGATTCACCGATGACCGCCGACGAGGAGAAACAGATCCGCCACTGGCTGAGGCGCATCGGCGAAACAAACCCGGAAGCGGTGGCCGAGGTGCTGAATCGCTGCCGCGAGAACGGCAATGCGCGGCTGTGGTGTCTGACGCAGGCCGCCACGGCCGCCGAGGTAGGCATCCCCGCCGCGAACCGTGCGCGCCAGGTCCTACGCGGTCTCTCTCGCCGGGTCCCACTGCCGCGCCATGCGAACGACGACGCCTGATGAGCAGGATGAAAGACGAACGATGACGAAGCGAGACGGGAAGGGCCGCTTTCAGCGGGGCACATCGGGCAATCCGAAAGGGAGACCGCCGGAAGCGGAACGCATTCGGCAGCTGTTGGAGCCGCGACGGGAGGAGTTGATCGCCAAGGCGGTGGATCTCGCACTGAGCGGAGACACAACCGCCCTGAGGCTCTGTGTGGACCGTCTGGCGCCCGCACTGAAGCCGGAGGGTAGGACGGTCACCATTCCCGCTCTGGAAGCCGCCGTGACGCTCACAGAGCGCGCCAATGCGATCATGCAGGCCATCGCCGCGGGTGCGGTGCCTGTGGAGGTGGGAGAACGTCTATTGGCCGCCCTGGGGCACGTCGCCAAAGTGGTGGAGATCGATGAACTGGCCGCCCGGGTGGCGGCGCTCGAGCAACGAGAGGAAGACGAATGAGCATCAAGGCACGAGTGAAGAAGCTGGAGTTGGCCGCGGCTGCCGGAGGTGGGGGCGGCCCCACGGGTGCGCATGGGTTGGGGCTTGCCTCGCTGCTGAATCAGTCAACGACCGCGAGCAGCCAGACCACCGAACAGCTGCGACGTTACGTCGAAGAGTGTTGGCGCCAAGGGCGCGGCGCTGGGCTGTCGGGACTGCTGTACGACCATCTCACACAGGATCAGAAAGGGGGCGCCGCATAGGGGACTGCCTCTTGCAGCGCAGCCCACAGCGCCCTACCATTGGCTCCGTTGCCCTACATGGCAGCCGGGATTGGCGTCCCGACGGCAAGGCGGACACAACCGCCACCGAGCGGTTTTTTTGTGCCCGCAGCATGGCAAGCCTACGTCTATGGGCTGGCCGTGTGGGGAGCCTTCGGGCTCGCCGGTACTTGTCCCGGTACGCCAACCCGCACGGTTCCGCCCGCCCTGATTGGCGTCGGGGTGGCGGTTCACAGACCGCAGACAAGGACCACAGCCATGCACGATCACACCGAAGATCCGTCCGCTCCGTCACTTCCCCTCAACGCATTCCCCCGCACATTCCCCGCCGTCGGCCTTTGGGTTGATGGCTACAACCTCGCCCAGCTCCGCGAAGCCGTCACCGCCGCCGCTGGCATCGCCCGCCTTGGCGCTGAATTGGAGGAGCTGGCAATAGACGCGACCGGCGAGAGAGGCCGAGACCTGCGCGCAGTCGTCGAACGCGGCCGCTTCCCCCTGTTCAACGCCCTGGAGGCGCTGGCGTTCCACGCTGGCGAGCTGGCGGAGAAGATCGCAGAGCGCGATGAAAGGGGTGCGAAATGAGCCGCTTCGCCCTGCTCCCCGTCGATGCCATCAGCGATCGCCGCCTGACGCTGGTACAGCTGCGGGTGTTCGCTGCCCTGTGCGTGTTCGCCGGCCGCGATGGTCGCTGCTGGCCCACCCGTCCCCAGCTCGCCGAGATGGCCGGCGTACCCGAGGCCAAGGTGACCGCAGCCACCACCGCCCTGGCTGCTCTCGGCTGGCTGGAGAAGACCCCCGGCGCTGGCCGCTCCCGGTCCAGTTACCGGGTTCTCGGTAGGCCAGAGGTACCCGAATCGGTGGCCTCTCATTGGGAAGCCGCAGAGGTACCCAATTCAGAGACCTCAGAGGCCGCCAAACTGGAGACCGCAGCGACCCCCGAACTGGGGAGGGCAGAGGTGCCCAATTCGGGGACCCATAACATCCCAATAAACACCCAAGAAAAACCCCACAACCCCGCATCCGCGTGCGAGGCGCCGAACGGCGTGGTGGTGGACCTCGAAGAACTGAACCCCGAAGAGCAGGCCGCAGCCGGTCGCCTGCTCGCCGGCATCGAAGAGCACGACAGCGCGGCCCTTGTCGGCGAGCTGAAGGCGCAGATGGCACGGGGCGGGGTGCGCAACCCGGTTGCCTACCTGCGCCGGATGGTGGACGCCTACCGCCGCGGGAACTTCATGGCCGAGGCGACGCTGTGGAACCGGGCCGAGGAGGCGAAGCGGGCGGAGCTTGAGGCGGTCAACCGGGTAAACGAAGCCAGGGCGTTGTGGGAGCTGCGGAATGCTCCCGCTGCGCCGGCGGTCGGCCCCCTGGCGAAGCGGCTGGAGGCCATCCAGGCACGGGCAGAGGGGAGGGCGCACTGATGGCCTTCCCGCTTATCCTCCTGGCCGGCTGTATCGGCCTGCTCCAGTACCACGGCATTCAGTTCTGGACGGAGCGGGTAGACCCTGCCACGGGTTGGGCATGGTCCCTCCTGCTCGAAGCCGCCGCTCTGTGGCTCTGGTACAGCCGCCGCCGTGGCCTGTGGGTTCTCGGTCTGGTGGCCACCTCGTTGACCCTGGCCGGTCCGCTGCACCATGTCGCCTCCCCGCTGTTCCGGGACATGGCCGCAGCCGACACCGTGGCGAGCGCAGCACCGGCCTCAGTCGCCACCCTTGAGGCAGCCATCGCCACAGACGAGGAGGCGCTACGGGGCTTCCTGGCGGCGGCAGAGAAGCGGTCAGGCTGGCAATCCAGCATCGAGCGCACCCAAGCCGCCCTGGATGCCAAGCGGACCGATCTGCGGAAGCTCCTGGCGCAGCAGCAGCAGGCGCACCAGGTCGCGGCGCTGGCGTGGCAGCAGGAGGCGATCATCACCATGCAGGCGGTCGCCTTGGTGCTGTTCCAACTGGTGGCCGTGCTGGCAACCCGGACACTCTCCGCCGCACGGGTGGAGCGTGGGATTGTCATCGAGCAGGCGCCCCCGCTGCCGCACCAGGCGACACCGAAGCGCAGCCAGGAGCCGCCATCCCTGCCGCACCTGCGGGACCGGCTGTCGGCGCACCTGGAGGCCGAAGGGCTGCGGGTGGGGCGCTTCGCGGAGCAATGCGGTCTGGACCGCCGCGAGGTGTCGGCCGTGCTCAACTGGCGGGAGGAGCGCAGGGCCGCATCAAGGCGGGTGGTGGAGCGGTTGGCGGCGGCGCTGCCGGGGTAGTGATGGCTCCCTGCGCTGCGGTGCCGCCGGCAGTCTCGAAGGTTCGCGTTTCAAATGCGAACCAAGGCAGGGGGCAAACCGAGCGACGGAAGATCGTCACCAGGGGGGCAGCGAAAGTTTTTGGGGGCAGTTTTGGGGGCAGAAAACGAAACGCCCATAAATTAATTTGACGATATTCAATATGTTATAAATTCTGTTCCGTTGTCCTCAGCCCTTCCAGTACCATAGAGAAAGGCCGGAACACCGAGAGAGATCGAGGGTTCCGGCCTTTTTCGCATACAGGGCGGGCCCTGGGATTATCGGCACGAATACAGAACGATGAGCGCGTTAGGGCACCGGTAGGTGGTTTCAGCAAAATCAGGGGGCTGCTAGCGTGGACTCTCTTCGGTAGGCCCCGCAGGGAGAGAGGGTCCCTACGGTTCGACAAGTGGCCGCCATTCACTTACGATAGCCAAGGTTATTGACGGGGCCGACGGCGGGCCGCTGCCGACTCCTCCCCCTCCTCGGTCCGCTGAGGTAACCCCATGGCCAATCTCTCCCCCCACCCAGTCCTGCTGGGCGCCCTTACCACCCTTCTCGCCATGCTGCTGCTCGCCGCAGCCCGCCCGGTAGCTGCGCCCTTACCACCGGTAGCGGTAGTGGTGGCCGATAGTGATGCCGATGGGGTACCCGATCTCTATGATGCGTGCCCCGGCAGCGCCAATATTGGCACCCCTGATCAGGATGGGGATGGGGTAGTGGATCGCTGTGATCTGGATGCCGATGGCGACGGTCGCCTCGACCGCTTTGCCAGCATCGAGACGCCGCTTACGCCGGGCAGAGTAGCCCTGCGCTGAGCAGAGGGGCAGACTCTTCAGCCAACGCCTCTTTGAGCACTGAACGGGCGCACTTGCCGCACTTGCCGCACTGGGAGGCCACCCCCAAGCGGCGGTTCAGCTCACCCATGGTGCGGGCACCAGCCTCAACCTCGCGGCGGATATGGGAGTCGGTAACACCTCGGCAGACGCAGACGTACATGGCATCGCTCCAGGATTTGATCGTGGTTCGATGTTATCTGCTAATGAGAATCTATGTCAATTACATCTTTGCGTCTGGCAGTGATTAAAACTGGGTGGCCAACTGCAAGGTGAGGCGTTGTGCCGCACTACCGCTACCCACCACCTCGCTGGCGTAGTCGCTACTGTCGTAGTCGCGGTCACGGGCGTACTCCAAGGTGAGGGCCGAGTTGCGGAACAGGGCGGCGGAGAGGCTTGCCAGTGCCCGCGACTGCGGCAGCCCGAGGGCCAGTGCCTCCCGAGTCTGCTGGTGGCCGATGGCGAAGGTGGTCTCCAGCCCTGCCACTTGGAAGCTATAACCCGCCTCCAGGCTCCAGGCCACCGGCTGCGCCCCACTGCCATTGAAGGCGAGATTATCGGGGTGGAAGGCCTCGGTGGCGGCCACGTACTCCGCCAGTAGGGTGAATGGCCCGTGGATCACCGAGCCGTGGAGTGCCCCACCGGCAGCGCGCTGCTCCATCTGGTCTGGGTGGACAATGGCCTCTTGCAGACGGCGACTCTCGGAGAGGGAGTGGAGGTAGTCCACCCCCACATCCACCTGGGTATCGAGCCCCAACCAGAGGTAGCCTAGGTTGAGGCCAAAGTCCCGCATACCCGTCTCATCATGTAGATGGGTCTCGCCATTGAACAGATAGGCGGCACCGTAGAAACCCGCCTCCTCAAAACCCAGCTGGAGCCCTACAGGTCGCACCTCCCCCAGGGCCAGGGTGAGGGGATCACTGATCATGAAGGTCTGGTAGATGCCAAATGGCAGATAGGCCCGACCGGCCCGCAGGTGAAAGGGGCTCTCATAGGTGTTATACACCGCCAGATAGAGCTCATCTAAGTCCTGGGTCGCCTCGCCATTGGGGGGATCCTCGTAGAGGAAGGTGACCTGCCCATGGAACCAATCGCTAAAGGGGGCCTGGACACCAAGGGCGGCGGTGGCGAGCATGATGTCGGAGCTGTCACCACCACGGTAGGGGTCACGCCAGCGTGCCTCTAACTCCAGCAGCACCCTCGCCTCGATGGCAGGGGTGTACTCGTCAAACACCATCTCGTCACCCTCCGGCAGGGTGACGACCCCATCATCCAACTCCGCTAACTGCTCGACCGCCTCACTGGGTGGATCCAGGGCGAGGAGTTCGGCCTCTGGCAGTAGTGCCCCCTCTGCCGCTGGCGCCTCCTCTGCCAAATCGGCCATGGGATCGCTCAATGGCTCTAACACCGCCACCGCTTCTGCCATCGCGCCGGATGACTCCTGCTCAATGAGTTCGGCCTCGGCCTCCGCCTCCCGCTCAGACGGCGCCGGCAACAGGGCCTCAAGGGCAGCGGCGTCCAATAGATCTAGCATCGCCTGGCGCGGTGGCGCATCCGTCCACCCTTCGGCCCATGCCACCGCTAACAGCCCATCGGCGGTTGCTGCCGGCATCCACGCCACCACCAGCGGCGCATCGTGCTTGGCGGCAACCGCTGGCGCGACCGAGAGCAGGGCGATGGCGAAGAGGGTGAGGAGGGGGCGTTTCATAGCAGCAACCTGAAGTGGGAGCGGTGTACCAAGGTAGAAGAGCCAGCCATTTTGTGCCCCCACCCCCCGCGCCGTAAATGGTGGCCGCAAAAAAAGTGGCCAGCGGCGGGAGCGTGTGCCCTAGCCAGCGGCCCGCCGGGAGAGCGGCAGGCCACGCTATACTGGCGCCCTCCGGCCTAAGGTGAAACCATGGATCTCCGCGAACAACTGGTCAATTACTACCGCCTGCTGCGCCACCACGGCTGCAACGACTCCCACAGCGGTAACCTCTCGGTGCGAGATGGCGAGCGTATCTTCGTTACCCCCACTGGCGCCTGCGCCGACACCCTCACCCCGGAGGAGCTGGTGGTCTGCACACTCGATGCCCCCGGCGCGGGTGCCTCGCTGGATACCCCGCTCCACCTGGCGGTCTATCGGCAAAATCCTGCGGCACGGGCGGTGATCCATAGCCACGGTCCCCACGCCATCGCCATCACCCTCAACGGCCGCGACTTTCGCCCTCCTGACTTTGAGGGCCAGCTCTACTTTCCCACGGTGCCCGTGGTCACCATCCCATTCGATCGCTATGTGGCCGACTCCCCGGCACTAGTGGCGGCGCTGCTGGCGCGCCACCCGGTGGCAGTGGTGCGGGGGCATGGCGTCTATGCCTGGGGGAGCGATCTCAACCAAGCCTACAAGTGGAGCTGCTCGTTAGAGCTATCCGCCAAGACCGCCCTACTCGCCCACCTCGCCGGTACCTGGCTACCGGAGTGACCTGAGGAGTCCCAGCCAATGCCCACTGCCCCTCTCCCTGTCGTCATGGTCTTCGCTGGCCTTGACCCCACTGGCGGCGCCGGCCTCGCCGCCGATATCGAGGCGATCGCCAGCATGGGGGCACAGGCGGCGCCGGTGGCCACCGCCCTCACGGTGCAGGATAGTCGCCATGTGGTCCGCTTTGAGTCGGTGGCAGCCGAATTGATCCTCGAACAGGCGCGGGCGGTGTTGGCCGACCTGCCGGTGGCGGCATTCAAGATCGGGGTGATTGGCAGCATCGCCAATGCCCATGCCCTCCAGACCCTGCTGGCGGCCTACCCCGAGGTGCCAGTGGTGCTGGATCCAGTGCTGGCCGGAGGCGGGGGCGGCACCTTGGCGGAGGGAGAGATGGCAGCCGCCGTCCGCGAGCTGCTGCTACCGCTGACTACGGTCGCCACACCCAACAGCGAGGAGGCACGCCAGCTCGCCCCGGAGGCGAGTGATCTGGATGGGTGTGCCCGCGCCCTGCTGGCCAGCGGTTGTGAGTTGTTGCTGATCACCGGCGCCCACGAGCAGACGGCCGCCGTGGAGAATCGCCTCTATGGTAATCAGCGCCTGCTGGAGACCTTCAGCTGGGAGCGTCTCCCCTTCTCTTACCATGGCTCCGGCTGCACCCTCGCCAGCGCCATTGCCGGCCTGTTGGCCCAGGGACTAGAGCCCTTCACGGCCATCCATGAGGCCCAGGAGTACACCTTTGAGAGCCTGCGCCACGCCCATCGCCCCGGCATGGGGCAGCACCTGCCCAACCGCTTCTTTTGGGCGCGGGGCGATGAGGAGGAGGGGTGAGTCGCACAAGGCAGTGGCAGCGCGGACCCTACGCCATCACCGATAGTCGCCTAGGCGAGCGGCTGCTGGATGCGGTGGCACAGGCCATTGCCGGCGGGGCCGTAGTGGTGCAATACCGTGACAAAGGGGGGGATACCGCACGCCGTCAGCACGAGGCGACACAGCTGCTTGCCCTCTGTCGGCACCGTGGGGTCCCCCTCATCATCAATGACGACCTGGCACTGGCGGTAGCGGTGGGGGCCGATGGGATCCATCTAGGGCGGGAGGATGTCGATCTGGCCGCGGCGCGGCGCCAGCTGGGCCCCGATGCCATCATCGGCATCTCCTGCTACGACTCCCTCGCCCGAGCCCAGGCGGCAGCGATCGCTGGGGCCGACTATGTGGCCTTCGGCAGCTTCTTCCCCTCCTCAACCAAACCGCAGGCGGTACGCGCCCCCATCACCCTCTTGAGGGAGGCGCGGCAGCAGCTCACGGTGCCACTGGTTGCCATTGGTGGAATCACCCCGGAGAATGGCGCCGCCTTGGTAGCCGCCGGGGCCGATCTGTTGGCCGTAGTGAGCGGCATCTTTGCCGCCCCCGACATCACCGCGGCGGCGCGCCATTACGCGATGCTCTATAGCCCGCCACCGTAACGGCCGCTCAGAGGCCACCGGCGGCGCCCCATTCACCTCATCTAGCCGGAGAGCCCCCCAATGCCCAACGCCCACGACCTCTTCACCGCCGCCCAGCAGCACATCCCCGGTGGCGTCAACTCGCCGGTCCGCGCCTTCCGCGGCGTCGGTGGCGAACCCATCTTCATCAAACGGGGCGAGGGGGCCTACCTCTGGTCAGAGAGCGACCAGCGCTATATCGACTATGTGGGCTCCTGGGGCCCGATGGTGGCCGGCCACGCCCACCCCGCTGTGCTGGCGGCGGTACAGGCCGCCGCGGCCAATGGCCTCTCCTTCGGCACCCCCACGGTGCTAGAGACCGAGATGGCCGATCTGCTCTGTCAGCTGGTCCCCTCCATGGATATGGTGCGGATGGTCAGCTCCGGCACCGAGGCCACCATGAGCGCCATCCGCCTCGCCCGCGGCTTCACCGGCCGCGACAAGATCATCAAGTTCGAGGGGTGCTACCACGGCCACTCCGACTCGCTGCTGGTCAAGGCCGGTTCTGGCGCCCTTACCCTCGGCATTCCTAGCTCTCCAGGGGTACCAGCGGCCCTCGCAGAGCACACCCTCACCCTCCCCTACAACGACCTTGAGGCGGTGCGCGAGACCTTCGCCCAGGTGGGTGAGCAGGTGGCCTGTATCATCGTCGAGCCGGTGGCAGGCAATATGAACTGCATCCCGCCGCTGCCGGGTTTTCTGGAGGGGTTACGGGCGGTCTGCGACCAGTACAGCGCCCTGCTCATCTTCGATGAGGTGATGACCGGCTTCCGGGTCGCCCTAGGCGGTGCCCAAGCCCACTATGGTATCCGACCCGATCTCACCACCCTCGGCAAGGTGGTGGGCGGTGGGATGCCCGTGGGGGCATTTGGTGGCAAGCGGGAGGTGATGCAGCAGATCGCCCCCCTCGGGCCGGTCTACCAGGCCGGCACCCTCTCCGGCAATCCGGTGGCCATGGCCGCCGGCCTCGCCACCCTCTCCCTCATCCGCGAACCAGGCTTTTTCGACCAGTTGGCCCAGCAGGTGGACTACTTGGTAGCGGGGATCCTGGCAGAGGCACAGCGGGCCGGCATCCCCATGAGTGAGAACCATGTTGGCGGTATGTTCGGCCTCTTCTTCACCACTGAGGAGCGGATCACCAGCTACCACCAAGCGGTCAACCAGTGCGATAGCGAGCGCTTCAAGCGCTTCTTCCACGGGATGTTGCAGGAGGGGGTCTACTTGGCTCCGTCGGCCTTTGAAGCGGGCTTTGTCTCCTCCGCCCACAGCCGTGCCGATCTGGATGCAACCATCGCCGCTGCGGGCAAGGTCCTCGCCACTCTATAGAGTGCTGGCGCGGGGCGCTCCAGTGCGCCCCGCGGGGCGGAATCAGGTAGGCAGCTGTAGCTCTAGGGTGACCGTAGCGCCGGAGGTGATGGTGACAACGCCACTCGCCTCCACCGCCTTCCCTTGCCGCGAGGCCTCCACACGCACGGCATAAGTACCGGCCGGCAACGGCTTCACCAGCGCCATACCATTGCGCACCTGGGTCCGCTCCCGATCATCTAAATAGAGCACCACCGGTTTCTCATCGACGCCGGCGGTGTTCTCCACCTTGACCGTCAGGGTTCCAGGCCGCAACGCCTGCACCTGGTTATCCATCTGCTTTTGCAGCTCCACCATGCTGCTCTTGAACTCCTGGATCCAGCTATCGGTCTCCGCCTGCACCTCAGTCCACACCGCGGCCCGAAACGCCTTCAGCTGCTCCAACAGCTCCACTGCCTGCTCCGTGGTAGGCGGTGTCGCCATGTTGGCGCGACAGATGGCCCAGTCGAGTTGAAAGGCGGAGAGCAGGCCCTGGAGGCGCAAGGTGGTGGAGATGAAGCGCATCCAGCTGCTGGAGAAACCACCAAAGCGATCCAGCGCCAGGGCCGCCCCGCCGAGGGCGATGATTACATACCCCCACTGACTCCAGCGGTCATACTGCTGTAGCTGGGCGGCAACGATGGGGATGAGTCCCCCCAGGGTGAGGGTAACGATGGCAAATAGGCGGAGGATCTGTGAGATGCGCTTGGGCCCCTCTTTGCGCGCCAAGTACCACTGGATGATCTCGCTGACCTGGGCCTCCACCGTCTGGTAGAGGCGATCGGGGTCATACTCCTGTAGCGGCGCCCCCTCTCCCAACCGCAGATGGGCCGGGGGTAGATTATCTTTGATAGGGCGTGGGGCTTCGCCCCCTACTAACTGGACGTGTGACATGGCGATCTCTCCCGCTCCTTCGGCTCCTTGGCGGTGGTAGGCGGGCCGTTCGCGCCACCCCGTTCCTTTCCCAGCCGCCGATGGCCATAGCATCCACCAAGGGGTTCCTCAGCCGCAACAATTTATTCTGCTATGTGTCGTAGCCGGCGAATGAGGGGGCTTTACCAAAGGCTGGGGCGTTTTAACAAGGGGGGAGATAGCGCAATGGAACACGGAAATCTAACACTGTCACCCACCACCCACCGCCCTCCGGTGGCGCACGAAGGGGAAAGCAGATCGGTGACACGGCGTTGACCAGGATGAAATCCACCCCTTTGCCAAGGGTTTCTAAATCGGGGTCAGGATCTCTATTTACTTTAGTTCAGCAGCCTACCGTACCGTAACGAGGTGGGGATGCCATTTTAAGATAGCGGGATCTAAATAGACCTATTTGCTACCCGATACTTGCAAATGGTGGCGCCCCTTTGCTGGCCCGCCGTGCCTGGCCTTGGGTGCCAAGGGAACGTGAACTCCGTCACAGTGACTCCCCACTCATCCAATCCCATTAACGATGTATGGACATTTGTCTATGCGCAGGGTGAAGGGGGTGAGCGACCTCCCTCTTTAGTGGGCTTCTAAATTCACCCCATTTTGGTCAAAATCGGCCCTTCAGCAGTGTGTCGAAAACACGCTCCCGATCAAATACCGGGAAGATGGCCGGGGGCCTATGTTCAGTTTATGGGTTCTAGGGGAGTCACCCCAACCCGATACAAAGCAATACCATCCAGGAGGAGATCCATGACCCTGTTGCAACGACTGCTGTTTGCGTTCTGCCTGCTCGGTATCCTGGTGCCGGCAGCCCACGCCGCGGAGGCATTCCCCCACCGCGCCATCTATCTCGCGGTACCTTGGATAGAGACCGAGGATCTTTACCAGCGGCGCGACCAGTTCAACATCATCGATGTCCGCACCAGCTACGAGTTTGAGACCCTCCATATCAACGGCGCCCTGAATATTCCGGTCGAGGAGTATGGTTTTGTCGACGCCCTGAAAAAGGTGCGCCAAGAGGACGCGCGCCCCATCGCGGTCTACTGCAACGGCCACACCTGCAAGAAGTCCTATGAGGCGGCGCAGAAGGCACTTGAGGGCGGGGTGGAGCAGGTCTATGCCTACGACGCCGGCATCTTTGAGTGGACCGTGGCCCACCCCAACGAGGCCACCCTGCTCGGCAAGAGCCCAGTGGACACGGCGCGCTTAATCCCCAAGGAGAAGTTCGAGGCCCATCTACTGCCACCAGCGGATTTCTTGGCACAGATGAAAACCGGCGGCATCGTGTTGGATGTACGGGATGCCTCCCAGCGGGCGGATACCCTCTCCGTCTTCCCGATGTACCAGCGCAGTGTCTCCCTCGACAACGCACAGCTGAAGAGCTTTGTGGATCAGGCGAAGAAGGAGAACAAAACGCTCTATATCTTCGACGCGGTGGGGAAGCAGGTGGAGTGGTTGCAGTACTACCTAGAGGATCAGGGGGTCGCCCACTACTACTTCCTTAAAGGGGGCGCCCGCGGCTACTTTGAGTACCTCCAGAAGCGCTGAATTTAGGCGCCCTTCGCCCACGACTCCCACAGCGGGATGACACCCAACGCGGGTCTCCCGCTGCCTACTCCCCCCAACAGGCAGCCCTCTCTCTAGGGTGAGACTCGGTGGCCGATCAACTCGATGGGGTAGCCATCCGGATCGGCCACAAAGGCGATGAGGGTGGTGCCAGCATTCATCGGTCCTGGCTCACGCAGCACCTTGCCCCCCTTGTGCCGGATCGCCTCGGTGGCCGCCTGGAGGTCATCCACCTCTAGGGCGATGTGGCCATAACCGCTCCCTAGGTCGTACTCCCCAACCCCCCAGTTGTAGGTCAGCTCGATGACCGCCTCCCGCTCGGGATCGCCATAACCCACAAAGGCCAGGGTGAACTCCCCCTGGGGATAATCGGTACGGCGGAGCAGCTGCATACCGAGCACCTCGGTATAGAAGGCAATGGAGCGATCGAGGTCACCCACTCGGATCATGGTGTGGAGGATGCGCATAGGCAGGGGCCCCTCTAGGGTCTGGGGAATTTAGAGCAGCAGAGAGGGGTAGAGAAAACCCCTCTCTAGGAGTGTAGGCACCCTTTGTAGGGACCAGTGGGAGAGCGTTGGGGTTTGTGGGGGACTAGGCTACCGACGCAGGGGCCATGCCACTCGCCACCTCTCGTACCCGCGCCCGGGCAGAGGGTCCCACCCGCTTCAGCGCCTCCTGCCACGGTGCCGGCTGCCCCAACCAGTAGCCTTGGGCGAAATCGACGCCGATCTGGCGCAACGCCTCCACTGCGGCGCGGGAGTCAACATATTCGGCGATGGTCTGGATCCCCATCACCGCCCCCACCTGATGGATAGCGGCCACCATGGCGCGGTCGATGCGGTCATTCACCATGTCACGCACAAAGGCGCCATCGATCTTGAGGAAATCGACCGGCAGGTTCTTCAGGTAACCGAATGAGGAGAGGCCGGAGCCGAAGTCATCCAGCGCAAAGCCACAACCGCGCCGACGCAGCTCGGCGATCAGGGCGCGGGCGTGATCCATGTTGCCGATGGCAGCGGTCTCAGTGATCTCAAACACCACCGACTCGTAAGCGGTACCGGTCTCGGCAAAGGTGCGGATAATGAAGTCGAGGAACTCTGGATCGGTGAGCGACTGGCCAGAGAGGTTGACGCCACAGACGATGGGCGCCCGTTCGCCGTTACCCTGCAACTCCGCCAGCTTCTCCAGAGTGGTGCGCACCACCCAGCGGTCGAGGGTGGACATGAGATGGTAACGCTCCGCCGCCGGAATGTAGGCCCCCGGCGGCACCACCTTACCCTCCATGCTCAGCATCCGCATCAGCACCTCAAAATGAGGCAGTGAGCCGTCATCTGGATCACACGGCACAATGGGTTGGAGATAGAGCAGGAAGCGCTCCTCCTCCAGGGCCTGGTTGATGCGCTGCACCCACTCCATCTCATTCTGATGGCGCTGGAGGGCACCGTCCTCGGGTCGATAGATCTGGATCCGGTTACGCCCCCCCTCCTTGGCCAGGAAGCAGGTGGAGTCGGCGGCACTCATGAGATCGGCGACCGTGATGCCGTTGCCCGATTCAAAGGGCACCACGCCGATGCTGACGCTGTTGTCGAAGCTCTTATCCTGCCACTGGAAGCGGAAATCGCGCACCGTCTCTTGGAGCCGCTCGGCGGTCTCCTCGGCATCGGCCAGGACACTCCCCTCCAGTAGCACGGCAAACTCATCGCCACCGATGCGCGCCAGGCTGTCCTGCCGCCGCAGCTGCTGCCGCAGCCGATCGGTGATCTGTTTGAGCAGCTCATCACCGGCCCGATGGCCGCAGCTGTCGTTGACCACCTTGAGCTGATCGAGATCGAGGAAGAAGAGGGCGTGGGGACGCCGATCCTCCTCGTCGGCCAAGAGCTTCTCCAACTGCGCCTCAAAGCCGTAGCGATTGGAGAGACCGGTCAGCATGTCATGGGAGGCCTGGTGGGAGAGCTGCTTGGCCATGCTGAGCAGGGCGCTGATGTCGTGCATCACCAACACCGCACCGCTGATGCGACCCTCACTATCCCGCAGCGGGGCCACCGTGAGGTTGAGGGTTGACTCGCCCCCCTCGGCCCGTCGCAACACCCCCTGCTCCACCTGAGTAATGCCGTTGCCATCTGCGATACAGGCAGCCACCAGATCGCCCAGGGGCTCGTCGGTGGTCTCATCGGTGAAGGTGAAGACCTCGCGGTAGAAGCGCCCCTCGGCTACCTCGGAATCGATACCGATCAGCCGTTCGGCAACAGGATTGAGATAGGTGATCCGTCCAGCGGCATCGGTGGTGATGACCCCATCACCGATCGACTCCAGGGTGACCAATGCGCGCTGCTGGGAGCGGGCCAACGCCTCGGTCGCCTGGCGGAAGTCGGTGATATCACGCACCGTCCCCTCCATGCCAAGGGATTGACTACTACGATCCGTGAGCTGCTGGACATTCATCGAGACCCAGATGATCGCCTGATCACGCCGGCGGATCCGTACTTCGAAGTTGGAGACACTCCCCTCCCCCTTCTCTAGGGCCACCTCCAGCCGCCGATACTCAGTGGGATCGGCAAACAGCGCATGGAAGGCGAGACCGATGAGATCCGAAAGTGGGAAGCCCAACAGGCGGTGGGCCGAGGGGGAGGCGCGCACCAGACGCCCATCGGCGGCACAGCGGAAATAGGTATCCTGCATGTTGTCGAGGATCCGCGCCAACTCCCGTTCGGAGCGGCGGATCCGCGCCTCCGCCTCGGTGCGGCGGGAGACATCTTGGATAACGCCCGCCATCCGCACCGCCCGGCCACGCCGGTCCCGCATCACCTCGCCCTCGTCATGTACGACGCGGACAGTCCCGTCGGGCCAGAGGATGCGGTAGTCCACCGAGAAGGGCATCTGCTGCCCTAGTGCCGCCTTGGTGGCCGCCTCGACCCGGCTTCGATCCGCTGGGTGAACCCGTTCCAGATAGCGCTGATAGGTGACATCAAAGGCCTCCGGCTCCACCCCAAACAGGCGATAGGTCTGGTCCGACCAGGTGATCTCATTCTTGGCAATAGACCACTCCCAGTGGCCGATGCCGGCGATGCGCTGGGCATTTACCAGGCGGGCCTCGCTGGCGCGTAGCGTCTCTTCCGTGCGCCGGTGCTCTGTTAGGGTCGTCTCCAGCTGCTGATTGAGTCGCTCGCTCTGTTCCTTCGCCTCGCGGCTGGCGCGGGCCAGCTGGTCGTTCTCCAGCCCCAGGGAGATGCTGCGCCGAATGGCGGCGTGCATGTAGTAGTCCAGCCCTAGCATGAGCGCCCAAAACAGGCCACCCAGCAGCGCCATCCCCAGATGAATCTCATCCTGTAGCCAGGCAAAGTAGCCGACCGTAGGCAGCAATGCGGTGCTGATAAGCACGATGGCCGGACCACGCACCGCGGCGTAGAAGGCGGTGGCGCCTGCGCCGACCCCGGCCAGGACCAACAGCATGAATGCCTGTAAGGGGATCGACTCGGTGGGTAGCAGCAGTGCCCCCCCGATGCCCCAGGCGAGCCCGGTCAGGCTCGCGCCCGCCAGGTGGAGCTGGCGCCACAAGGGACCCGCTTGGGAGAGGCTCGTGGCCTGTCTAAACAACAGCACCGCCACCAGGCGCAGGAGGTACAACCCACCGACAGCGCCGAGCCAGATCAGCAGCGAGGTCTGATCCACATGCTGGTGGAGCAGATAGCCGGTAATGGCCACCACCACCAGCCCGCCCAACAGGGCAAGCGGCGCATTGCTATAGAGCAGCGCTACCTGGCGGGCCTGTAGCTCGTCGCCTGGGCCTTCATCCACCGTTTCGGGTCGAATCAAACCGCCTCCCCCTCAGCCAAGCGGCGGCCTCATTGCCACCGCCACGCACCCAGTCGTCTATCCATGCCTTAGCTGCGCCCCCGCTTGGCGGCGATGCGCATCCGCAAGGCGTTTAGCTTGATGAAGCCCTCTGCATCCTTCTGGTTGTAGGCGCCGGCATCATCCTCAAAGGTGGCGATGTTCATGTCAAACAGGGAGTCGCTCTCCGACTTGCGCCCCACGACATGGACCGCCCCCTTGTAGAGCTTGAGCCGCACCACACCATTCACATGGACCTGAGAGGCATCGATCATGCCCTGTAGCATCTTCCGCTCCGGACTCCACCAGTAGCCGTTGTAGACCAGGCTGGCGTAACGGGGCATCAGCTCATCTTTGAGATGGGCCACCTCGCGGTCCAGGGTGAGCGACTCGATGGCGCGGTGGGCCTTGAGCATGATGGTACCGCCCGGGGTCTCATAGGCGCCACGCGACTTCATGCCCACATAGCGATTCTCCACAATGTCGGCCCGGCCGATGCCGTTGGCACCGCCCAGTTTGTTGAGCGTAGCCAACAACACCGCTGGGCTCATGGTGTGGCCATCAATGGCCACCGGATCGCCATTACGATAGGTGATCTCGATGTAGGTGGGCTTATCGGGCGCCGCTTCAGGGGAGACCGACCAACGCCACATATCCTCCTCCGCCTCACACCACGGGTCCTCCAGCACGCCCCCCTCATAGGAGATGTGCAGCAGGTTGGCATCCATGGAGTAGGGAGATTTCTTGCCTTTCTTGAAGTCTACCGGGATGCCGTGCTGCTCGGCGTAAGCTAGCAGCTTCTCACGGGAGGTGAGGTCCCACTCGCGCCAGGGGGCAATCACCTTGACGTCCGGCTTGAGGGCATAGGCCCCCAACTCAAACCGCACCTGGTCGTTACCTTTGCCGGTGGCGCCGTGGGCGATGGCATCAGCCCCGGTCTGGTTGGCGATCTCCACCAGCCGCTTGGCAATGAGCGGGCGGGCGATGGAGGTACCGAGTAGATACTCCCCTTCATACAGGGTGTTGGCGCGAAACATCGGGAATACGAAGTCGCGGGCAAACTCTTCGGTCAGGTCGTCAATGAAGATCTGTTGGACACCGAACGCCTCCGCCTTGGCGCGAGCCGGCTCCAGCTCCTCACCCTGACCGATATCGGCGGTGAAGGTCACCACCTCACACTGGTACACCTCCCGCAACCACTTCAGGATGATGGAGGTATCCAGCCCGCCCGAATAGGCGAGCACCACTTTCTTCACATCGGACATGGGGGCTCCAGCAGAGAGATCAGGGGTGGTGAACAACCACTAAAGGATGATGAGTATACCGAGACGCTTGGCCGGTAAACCACCCTCTCTTTACGTTCACCGCCACCACAGAGTGCCCCCGCCCCAATCCCAGAGGTGCAACGCACCCGCTTGGCTAGAGCGATAGCGGCTCTGGCGCGGGCAACGCCGCCCCCCAGACTGCGGCCACTGCCCGCTGGTAGGGCAGTGGATCGCCGGTGACCAACAGGCGGACCGTGGCCACTCCCTCCGCTGGCGCCAACAGTGCCGCGGCACCCAGCCGGCGTTGCAGCTGCCGGGCCACCGCATGACCGGTATCGATCACCGCCACCGCAGGGCCGGCAATCGCCTCCACCAGTGGCCTAAGCGGTGGGAAGTGGGTACAACCGAGGATGATGGTATCGGCGCCAGCCGCCAGCAGTGGCTCCAGGCAGTGGGCCACCACCTGTCGCGCCCGGCTGGAGTCCAGCTCACCCGCCTCCACCAGCGCCACCAGCTCTGGACTGGGCCGACTCACCACATGCAGCTGACCGGCAAACTGGGCCAGCAGCGCCGCATAGCGGGTACTGGCCAAGGTGCCAGCGGTGGCCAACACCCCCACCACACCGTTATGGGTTGCCTGGGCCGCCGGTTTGACCGCCGGCTCCATACCGACGATCGGTAGATCGAACTCCCCCCGTAGGGTGGCCACCGCCGCCGCCGTGGCGGTATTGCAGGCCACCACCACCGCCTTGGCCCCTTGCCCCAGCAGCCACTGGGTGATCTGGCGCGAACGGGCCTGGATCTCCTCCACCGGGCGAGGGCCATAGGGGCACCAAGCCGCATCAGCGACATAGAGTAGCGATTCGGTTGGCAGCAAGCGGTGGATATGGCGCAACACCGAGAGGCCACCGACACCGGAATCAAATACACCAATGGGCTTAAGGGACGACACGGGGCAGGGAGGTATGACCAAAAGGGACAATTTACAGGGCCGCTAGGGCGTGAACCAACCCTCGCCCCTCCCCCAGCCCCCGCTACTGGGGCCGTAATGTGAATGTAAATTCTTTGCAACTACATTCATATGTAGGCTACGCAAGGCCGCTGAATCCTGCCACCATCGGAGGCCATATTAGAGATCATTGAGACCCGTTACATGCGTCTACCACTACTCCTGCTGCTGGGTACCCTGACCGGTCCCGCGGCGGCGGACTGGGGCGCCGACGCCACCTGGCGCCCCTCCTGGGGAAGGATAAAGCACTCCTTTACCAAGGCAGCCACCCACCCTATGACCTGGATCCCTGCCCTTGGCGGGGTGGCAGTCTATGCCTCTGGTCACGATGAGGATTGGGCCGAATCCATCTACCACCACACGCCCGTGTTCGGTAGCAATCGCAAGGCCGATCAGGCCAGTAACCGCTTTCGCAATGCCGCTGACTCACTCTGGCTGATCTCCATACTCGCCACCGACTCTGGCGATGAGTGGTTTAGCAACAAAGTACGTGGCGGGCTGGTGCAAGCAGGGGCGTTAGGGGCCACCCGGGTCGCCAGTAACGGCCTGAAGGCGCTGGTGGACCGCAAGGAGCCGGCACAAGAGCGTGGCGAAGCGGAAGGGGACGCCTTCCCCTCCAACCACGCCACCGGCCCCTTTGCTCAGGCGGCCCTGATCCGCGAAAACATGCGCCAGAGCTACCTCCCACCGCTGTTGGCGAACACCCTCACCGCAGCGGGTTATGTCGCTGCGACCGGCTCCGCCTATGGCCGGATGGAGGCGGGCGCCCACCACCTGTCGGATCAGCTGGCCGGTATGGCCATAGGCAACTTTGTCGCCATGTTCGTCAATGAGGCGTTTATGGGCGGTGAGGAGAGTGGCGTCTCCCTAGCGGTTGCGCCCGATGGCACCACCCTGTTGAACTTTAGCTGGCGACTCTAACGGACCTTAGCGTTTAAACAGCGCCTCCAGCGCCGACCGGGTGGCATCGGCCGCCTCAGGGGGGTCCGCGGCCTCACCGCCGCCACCAAATAGGGCCTCCAGTGCCGATCGGGCCTTAGCGGTCGCCGCCGCCGCCCCCTGGAAGGCGCCCGCCTTGGGGGTAAAGAGGTCGCAAAAGTTGGCGCGGGTGGCATCGGCAGGTGGTTCCACCCGCGCCTCCAGACAACCGCCGCGCTGCGCCGCATAGTGCTGACAGAGCCGACAGACGTGGAGTTGGGCCCGGCAGCTGCGGCACTCTGCCTCCCGCGCCAGGGGGAACGGAAGCTCCGCGATCGAGCTACCGCAGTGCCAACAGACCAGGGGTTCGTCGTTCATACCCCCCTCACGCAGCGGTGTGCTGCGCCGACTCCGGCTCGGCGTTCGTTGTGGCCGGAGTCGGTGCCGGGGTGGGGGTGGCGGGTTTCACTGGGCGCGCTGGGGGTGAATCAGCGGCCACCACGGTGGAGGGCAGCGCCTCCCGCAGCTGGTTGCCGGTCCTGGCCAGCAGGTCAGGCACCAACTTCTCGGAGAAGCCGGCGATAAAGCACCAAATCACCAACCGTGCCAGATCGGTGGAGTCGGTCTCGGTGAAGTCGGGGAACATCGCCCCTTGCAGCAGCTGGGCGTGCATCATGAAGTAGAGGACCAGCGCCGCCCCGGTCCCCACCGCCACCCGCCCGAGTAGTAGGCTCCAGTGACGTTTTAGCTTAAGGGCATCCAGGGTGACATCGCTCAGCTGGGTGTTGAGGCCGATCAAGGTGCTGAAGGCGGCCCCCCATGCCCCAGCAGTGCTGGCGATGAGAAACCAGAGGGTGGAGTGGACGCGGTATCCAGGCCCATGCTCCAGGGCACCGACCACCACCGACGCCAGCAACAGCAAGGTAAAGCAGGCGCTCACGCCAAGAAACAGCGCGCCGGTCTTGCGCGCCAGCTCCTTGGAGTAGCCCCGTTTCACCTCCTCCACGGTGTAGCGCCACTGGAGGTCATTCACTAGCCGCGCCAATAGACTGCGCCGGATCTCGGGGTCATTGGTGGCCTCGGATCGCTGCTGATACCAGCCCGCCAGGGCCGGCTTGAGCACCCCCTGGGCCTCCACCAGGCGCCGCTCCAACTCAACGGAAAGCAGCTCTGGGGGGTAGAGTTCGCAGAGTCGCTGCTCCACCTCATAGGCGTCGGACCAGCTCCAACCATTGCGCCCTGCCTTCTCTAGCAGCGCCTCGACTTCAGCGAGGGCCGGGTGGTCGCCCTGGATCACATCCTCAATGGCGGTCACCTGCGCCCGCAGGGTGACCAGAAACTGATCGCTCAGCAACTTGATCTCCTCTGCCCTCGGTCCCTCATCCACCACCCTCCGCTCCCGTCGCTCTACCGCCGCACTCTCACCCATGACCGCTCCCTCGCTCCGTCGCACCTATCGTGAGGACCGCCGTATGGTGCGGGCCGGAGGGTCGGATGTAAACCTCTTCGCCCCCCTCCAGAACGCAAAAAGGCCCGCCGAAGCGGGCCTTCATCTACGCCAAACCAGCCTGCCAAACTTAGCCGGCGCGGCTCTTCTCGATCATGTCATGGATGATCGGGGCGAGGACGATCTCCATCGCCAGCCCCATCTTGCCGCCCGGCACCACGATGGTGTTGCGGCGAGACATGAAGCTATCGTGGATCATCGACAGCAGATAGGGGAAGTCGGCACTGCACTTCTTGGGATCGCGGAAGCGGATGACCACGAAGCTCTCGTCCGGCGTCGGGATATCGCGGGCGATGAACGGGTTGGAGGTATCCACCGTCGGCACGCGCTGGAAGTTGATATCGGTGCAGGAGAACTGCGGGGTGATGTAGTGAACGTAGTCGTCCATCCGCCGCAGGATGGTATCCACGATCGCCTCGGCGGAGTAGCCGCGCTGGGCGTTGTCACGGTGGATCTTCTGGATCCACTCCAGATTGACAATGGGCACCACGCCGATGAGCAGATCGGTGAACTTGGCCACATCGACGTTGTTGTCCACCACCCCGCCGTGCAGCCCTTCGTAAAAGAGCAGATCGGTCGGCTCGGAGATCTCCTCCCACGGCGTGAACTCGCCTGCCTTGTAGCTGCTATTGAGGCGGGTGTTGTGCTCCACGGCCTCGGCATCGGAGTGGATGTAGTAGCGGCGCCGGCAGGCACCGGTCTCGCCGTACTGTTTGAAGGTCTCGGCAATGAGATCGAAGTGGTTGGCCTCAGGACCAAAGTGGGAGAGATTCCGCCCCTCTTTGGCAAAATTATTGATGGCCTCTTTCATCTCTACGCGGTTGTAGCGATGGAAGCTATCCCCCTCCACCACCAGCGGGGTGATCCGCTCGCGGAAGAAGATGTGTTCAAAGGCGTTCTTGACGGTGGTGGTGCCAGCGCCGGAAGAACCGGTCACGGCGATCACCGGGTGCTTAACGGACATGTGCCCTCCCTATCTAGGTATCGTTGTGTGAACAACAGGAGTTTTTCTGGGGTAGAACAGCCGATTCTAATGGAAGGTTTACGACAAGTCTCGCTCCCGCCAACCTCCCATTTGAGTAATGGACGTCCCCCGCCCGGCGCCGGTAGGCTTTGGCGGCTGCCCGGGGGAGCGCTGTCTGGCCCCTGGGGCAGGAGACCAACAATCACAATAATTTAGGGAGGATCTCTCTACATGCGTTCTCTGTTCAAGGCCCTGCTGCTCTCTTTGGTGATGGTCACCGCCCTGACAGGCTGCCGTACTGCCCCTATCTATAACGTCCAGGATCAGGTGGTGGTGACCCCCACAGGCCGTCCCCTCACCCTCCAGCAGGTGCGGGCCGCCATCGTCCATGCCGGTGCTGCCCTCGGCTGGCAGATGCGTGACGAGGGGCAGGGCCACATGGTAGGTACCCTTGCCCTGCGGGACCATATGGCCCAGGTGGATATCGACTTCACCCCGGCCAACTACAGCATCATCTACCGCAACAGCACCAACCTGAACTACGACGGTAACAACATCCACAGCAACTACAACGGCTGGATCCAGAACCTGCAAAAGTCCATCAATACCCAGCTCGCTCTACAGTAAACGGCCCGTCCTGCTAGACAACGAGGCCAAGGGAGAGGCCGCCCCAACCCGCGTATCTCCCACTCCCTGGAGGGCGGCTATGCCAATGCCGCTCAACGGAGGGTGAGAAATCCGGCTCCTGGGGCGTCACCTCCCCCGTACAACCCGCCACAGCCCTTGGGGATAGAACCCCCGGGCAAACAGCTTACCCGCCACCATCCAGACAATCCGGCTGATGTCCAATACCGGCCGAAAGTGGCTGGCTCGGGCAGTGGGCGGATAGATCGACTCAATGGCCACCCAGGCGTTGCCGAATCCGGCCCGGGCCGCCTCAATGAGCATCTCGCTCTCAAAAACGAAGCTGCGGGCCCGGTCGTGACGCACGGCCACCCGCGCCAATAGCGCGGCGGGATAGAGGCGGAAACCCGACTGGGTATCGGTCAAACGTCGGCCAGCGGCCCAAGAGATCCAGAAATCGGCCACCTCATTGGCGATGCGGCGCGCCTTGGGGGCGTGGGCCCGATTCACCATCCGTGCGGCAATCACCAAGGCCTCGGGCTGTTGCCGATGGCAGGCGATCAACTGGGGGATCGCCGCCGGCGGATGCTGTCCATCACCATCCAGCGTAATGACCGCCTCCGCCCCCGCGGCCAGTGCCTGCGCCATCCCGCGGACGAGACTCCCCGCCTTGCCCAGGTTGGTGTCGTTGCGGATCAGGGTGAGGGGCAGGCCCCTCAAAGCAGCAGCGGTGCCATCATTGGAGCCATCATCCACCACATAGAGCTGGGGCAGCTGGGCCAACACCTGCTCGGCCACCTGGCGGATGGTGCGCGCCTCGTTATAGGCCGGGATGACCACCGCAATGGTGGATGGCGTAGCGACCGCTTCCCCCTGCCTCACGCCATCGCCCCATTGATAGAGATCACCTGCCCAGAGAGGTAGGCGGCCCGTTCAGAACAGAGAAAGGCCACCAGATCGGCCACCTCCTCCGGTTCACCAGCCCGTTTCATGGGCACCAACTGTTGGATGAGATCAGGGGTAAAGAGCTGCTCGGTCATGGGGGAGCGGATCACCCCAGGGGCAACCACATTGACGGTGATGCCGCGGCTGGCCAGCTCGATGGCGAGGGATTTACTCGCCCCATGCAGACCCGCCTTGGCGGCGGCGTAGTTGGCCTGACCACGGTTACCCAGCACGGCCGCCACTGAAGAGAGGGAGACGATACGCCCCCAGCGGGTACGGATCATCGGCAGCAACAGCGGTTGGGTGACGTTGAAAAAACCGTTCAAAGAGGTGTCAATCACCTGCTGCCACTGCTCTGGCCGCATCCCTGCCAGTGGCGCGTCGGCGTGGGTCCCGGCGTTGTTGATCACCACCTGGATAGGACCTTGGGCCTCCACCTGGGCGGTGAGCTGGGCCTGAACCGCTGCCCCATCGGTCACATCGAAACAGATCACCTCGCCGCTACCCCCGGCCGCCACCAACTCGGCCACTACCGCCGCCGCCACCTCTGGCCGCCGGTGGCTATGGACCAGCACATGCATCCCCTCCCGTGCCAAGGCGTGGCAGATGGCGGCACCAATGGCGCCACTGCCACCGGTGACGAGGGCGCGCTTTTTTGCTGAAGAGGGGGGCATGGCAGATTCCGTACTGAAACTGATGGATGAAAGGGGTAACGCCCAGCGGCTCGCCCGAGCAGGGCCGCCCTACGGCGGCATCTGTCGCTGGATCACCGTGGCCCGCCCCTCGACCACCGGCAATCCACCACTGTGGACGGTGAACTCATAGATGAGCCCCCCCCCCTCGGCCGCCAGCTGTCGCACCTCGATGGCCAGCGGCGTGGGTAGATCGTCTAGCCATTGGCGGTGGAGCTGAACCGAGCGCAGCGCCGCGAGAAAGCCGATGGGGGCCGCACTACCGGCCCCCAGGGCGGCGTGTAGTGCCATCGCCTGGGCCGCATACTCCACGGCACAGATCGCCCCGAGCCGCCCCGCCTCCCGCAACGGGTGGTGGGGGTCGCGGTGGTTATCCGCCAGCGCCCGCAGCCCCTCCCTATCCCAGGCGACCACCGCATCGGGGAGACACATCGCCCCGGCGTGCGGGATGAGCTGGCGGATGGCGGCCTTATCCAGCACCGTCCACCTCCAACTCCACCCGGCCGCTACCGGCGGGGAGCGAGATCCGCGTCGGCACCCCATCGGGTTGGGCCAGGGCACGCAGTAGCGGCAGGCTGCGGGCGGCCGGCACGCCGAGCCGCAGCGCCTCTAGCTGAGGGTCCTCCAAGGTGGTACGGCGGGCATCCAAGGGGCAGAAGACCAACTTTAAAGGCCGCCCGCTGCCCGGGGGGACCAGCACCAGGGCACAGGCGAAGGGGGCGGCGATGGGGCGGGTATCCCCCAGCGGGGCAGGAAATGGGAGGTCATAGCTCACCAGCAATACCGGCCGCTCCTCGCAGGTCACCTGGCTGGCCGCCAGCAGCAGACCAGAGGCGAAGGAGGCGTCACCGGCGGCGATGCTGGTGGAGGCGGCGTGGGAGCTGGTAGCGATACTGAAGTAGCCAGCGGCGGCGTTGTGGACCGAGTTGTGGAAACGGGTGGGAGAGACCGTAGGGGCGGGATCGGCCAGTGATTCGAGGAGCTGATGGGCAATTTCGGTATCGCCGGTGGCCGAGGCGAATACCGCGGCGGTGATCTGCGGATCGCAGCCGGCGTGGCGGCACGCCTCCGCCGCCACCCCCAGCGCCAGGCGGGTACTGAGGTTGGCTCGCCGCCGCTCATTGGCCGGTAACAGCTGGGGCGGTACCGGCTGGAAGGGGGTCTTGTGGTAGGGCTCGCCGCCGGCAAGCACGGCACAGGCCCGTGGCCAACCGTCGAGACCGGGCCCCAACACCCCAACCCCGGCGATGCCGAGCTTCATCAATCCCATTCCGGCCTCCCAAACAGCAGGGCGCAGTTGCTGCCGCCAAACCCGAAGGAGTTGCTGAGCACCCGCGCCACCGGCCGTCGCTCATTCTCCAGCAGCAGGTGGCAGTGGAGTTCCGGGTCAAGCTGCTCGGTGTTGAGGCTGCCGGGCATGAGATCATGCTCGATACAGAGCCAACTCACCACCGCCTCGGTGATCCCTGCCGCCCCTAGGGTATGGCCGGTCCACCCCTTGGTGGAGCTGGCGGCCACCCCGGAGCCAAATAGGGTGGTCACGGCGCGGTCCTCCGAGCGGTCGTTGGCGCGGGTCGCCGTGCCGTGCAGATTGATGTAGTCCACTGCCTCCGGTCCCACCGCCGCCTGCGCCAAGGCCTGCTCCATCGCCAGGCGCGCGCCGATCCCCTCGGGGTGGGGGGTGGACATATGGTAGGCATCGGAGCTTTCGCCATAGCCGAGCAGGGCGAGGCCGCTCCCCCCCTCGTAGCGGGTCAGCAGGGCGAAACCGGCCGCCTCGCCGATGGAGATCCCATCACGCCCAATATCCCACGGGCGACAGGGGCGCCGTGAGACCAGCTCCAACGAGCTAAAACCGTAGAGGGTCGTCAGGCAGAGACTATCCACCCCCCCCACCACCGCCGCGTCACACACCCCGGCGGAGATCAGGCGGTGGGCATCGGCAAAGACCTTGGCACTGGAGGAGCACGCGGTGGAGACGGTCCAGGCCGGGCCCGCCAGACCGAGGCGCAGCTGGAGATATTGGCTCAGGGCCGCCAGTTCTTGGGAGTGGGGGTAGCTAAACTCGGCCGGCAGTTGGCCAGTCCCGTAGCGGGCACGGTAGGCCAGTTCACCGGAGAGCATCCCCGAGGTGCTGGTCCCCACCAGTAACGCCACCCGGTCTGGCCCGAAGCGATCCCGGGCCGCGGTCACCGCCGCATAAAAGCCGTCCTGGGCCAGGGTCAGCTCTGCCAGGCGGTGGTTGCGGCACTCCCAGGGGGCAAACTCCTCCGGTAGCGGCTGCGCCTCCACCCCATCAATGCGGCCGATGAAGGTATCGATACCGGCGGCGGGACCAAAGTCATTGGGGCGCAGACCGGAGTGGCCATCGATCAGGGCACGCAGGGTAGCAGCGGTGCCCAGACCCAGGGCGCTGACCAGGGTATAGGCGTGAATGGCGAGGGGTGTAATGGGCATCGGATCAGCTGATATCCGGCCGAGTCTCCGGCGAGGGGCGGCTATTATGCGCGACCAAGGCGGCGAAGATAAGGCCGATGGGCGCCCCGATGGCCAGGGTGAGGCCGATGGCGCGTAGCACTGGCGCCGCCGCCCCGGCCAAAAGTCCGAACACCAGCAGGGTGGAGAGATTGCAGATGAGCAGCGCACCGCGGGTGGCTGCCCGCTCGGCCGGTGGATCGGGGCGGTCGAAAAAGAGCGCGTAGTCAAGCCCGAGGCCGATGAGCAGTAGCAGCGCCGAGAGGTGAAACAGCGATAACCGCACCCCTCCAACACTCAGTAGTGCCGCAGTCACCAGCACCGTTGCCAGTGGCGGCAGCACCACCCGGACTACTCGGCGCCCCTCCCGCAACACCCCCCATAGCAGCAGCACGGTCACCAGCAGGCCCAAGGCCACCAGACGCAGTGCCTCATCACGGTAGTCGTTCACCAGCTCCGCCGATGCCGCGGCCAGATCCACCCTATGCAGCCAAGGACGCCCATCGCCCAGCTGGGCCAGCGCCTGTGGCTGTGCCACCCCAATCAGCGGCAGCAGCGCCAATGCGCCCCCCTCTCTCACCCGCAGCAGGGCCTCCAGCCGCAGGGCCAGTGGAGTACCGACCAACACCTCTTGGGTGAGGGGTGGCAGTTGGCGGGAGGCGGCCACATCGGCCAGAAAAGGGGCGAATAGCCCCGCCTTAAATGGCAGCCCGGCGCTGGCCCGTTGCAGCCGCTCGGCCAGCTGCTCGGCAGCGGGTAGATGGGCCTGGCGAGCGCGTTGGGTGGCGCGACTAGGGAGTAGCTGAGCCGGACTCTGGTAGCCGGCGATCGCACCATTGGCGATCAAAGCCGCCAATGCGGGTCCCAGCTGCTCGGCCCGCTCCAGGGCCGTCTCTTGGTCAGCCGCGGTGATGACCAGCAGATGGCGGGCGTCGGGCGCCCCCAACTCCTGCCGGAGCTGGCCATCCTCTGCCTTCCGCTCGGCAGAGATGGGACTCAGATGGGCCAGCTCGACCTCCCACAGCCCCGCGCCGCGGCTGATGAGATAGAGGGTGGCGAGGAGGGCCAGCAGCGCCACCCACACCCCACGCCCTCCCCACCTGGCCCCCATCCAGCGACTCCCCAGCGGGGTGATCGCCGGCGTGGCAAAGTGTGGCAACAGGGCCGGCAACAGCCAACGGGTGGCAGCGAGGGCGGCCCCAATCCCGGCAATAGCAAATAGACCGAGCTGAGCGAGCCCACCGAAACCCGAGAGCAGGAGGGCGGAGAAACCGATGGCAGAGGTGATCCCCCCCAGCAACAAGGTGGGCCAGATGGCGGCTGCGGCCGCCTCCAACGTCCGCCCACGGGCATGGGAGAAGAGGTGGATGGGGTAGTCCACGGCGATCCCCAGCAGGGTGATGCCAAAGGCGAGGGTGATGCCGTGGATGGCGCCAAAGGCCACCACCACTGCCGCCATACCCACCACCACCGCCGCCAACAACGGTAGGGCCGCCAACAGTACCACCGCCCATGAACGAAACAGCAGCAGCAGCAGGAGCGCCACCCCGAGGCTGGCGATGGCAGAGAGTAGACCCACCTGCCCCTGGATCCGGCTCCGGGACTCCAGGGCGAATGGCACGGGTCCCGTGAGTGTCAGTTCACAGCCGACCGCCTCCGGCAGCGCCTGAAAACGCTGTTGGAGGGTATGCACGAAGGGGGCCTGGGCATCGAGATCAAAGGCCGGCAGGCGGCTCTCGATCAACAGTAACGCGCCGTTACCCGCCCGATTGAACCAGACACCATAGCGCCGCTGTGGCCCGTTCCGGCCCAACAGGCCCACCCCGTAGTCGCGGAGTGCGGCGGTAGGGTCGGCGGGTAGCCGTTGGCGATCAGGGGGACCCAATGGCGCCGCCAGCTCTCGCAAGCGCTGCTGCAACGCCTGCCGCAGGGCGGCCTCATCGAGGTGGTGCGCGGGATCGGTGAGTAGATAGCGGTAGCGAAACAGCAGCCCTGTCGTCTCAGGGGAGAGTAGCTGGTCACCATTCAGTACAGAGCCTGCGGCGGGCAGCTGACGCGCCAGCGCGGCCAGGGCCCGGCTGGCGGCCGCCAACCGGGCGCCGTCATCCTCGCCCGGTGAGGGGGTGGAGAGGCGAATACGCGCCAAGAGGAGGCGGGCAACCGGGCTCTCGCGCAACTCCCCCACTAGGAGCTGCTGCGCCTCGGTGGCACCGTGCGGGAGGAATTGAGTGAGATCGGCCGTGGGGGGCGGTGCCCGTAACACCACCCACACCATGAGCCCCGCCAGCAACAGGGCGAGGCCGAGCCGCTGGCGCCTCACGGCCCACCCAGCTCCATGCGGCTCACCTCACCACTCGCCTCTTCTAGGGTGAAAGAGGTGATCCAACCGCCCCGCCCCTCCACCGTGAGGCGATCGATCAGCTGCCGCGCGTCCCCATCGCGGGGTACCAGGGTGAGGCGCCAACCCTCCTGCCCACCGGCCAGTTGCAGCTCATAGTGGCGCTCCAAGGTGGCGCGGTCCCCCGCCAAGGTGGCGCGAAAACCGGCGATGAGCGCGGCGACTCCGGCCCCATCGGTCGCCGTCAGCTGCTGCGGCGGCTCCCCTGGTCGCTCTACCTGGACCGATTCGCTATCGATCCAGAAGGTCACCGGCTCCGGCTCGCTCAGCCGCTTACCAAGACGCCCGTCGGCCTCCCGGATCAGCTGGCCACGACTCACCAACGGCGCCGCCAAAAAGGGGGAGTGGCGCTCCTCTCGAAACGGGATCGCACCACTGGGGGTGGCGGCCAGCGCCCTCATCAGCGGCTCCAAACCCCACTCGGAAGCCAGCAGCGGGAGGCTATACAGCACCCCTAATAGCAGCAGTGACCAGCGCCCCATCTCACCTCTCCTGTGACTCGGCATGGGGAGGAACCACCACCGTCGCGGGGATCTGGGTGGCGGCCTCGACCTGGGGGGTTGGCGCAGGAACCCCGGCGGGTGGGTGCCAGAACTCATAAAAATTGAACCAGTTATAGGGCGCCTCTCGGCAGCGCTCGGCCAGGCGCTCGGCGTAGCGCTCAACCCAGGGGGCAAGGGCACCGAGGCGATCACCCCGCGTCAGCGGGATCTGCTCGGCAAACGGCTCGAAGTGGATCTCATACCGCCGCCCACCGCGATAGAGGGCAAAGAAGAGCAGCACGGGCGCCTCCAATAACCCCGCCACCAGCAGCGGTCCAGCCGGAAAGGTGGCCGGGGCGCCGAGAAAATCGCAGCGCACCTGCTTATCCTCCTCCACCAGCCGGTCCCCCAAGATGCCGATGATACCGCCCTGCTCGACGGTATCGCGCACCGCTAACAGGGCACCCGCCCCACCCACGGGGATGATGGTCTCCTCCAGAGAGGGGTTCAAGGCGGAGAGGATGGCGTTGATGCGCTGGCTGGTCTGCTGATGCATCAGCACCCGCAGCGGCACCTTTAACTGCTCTACCCCCAACACCCGCAGCAGCTCAAAGCTGCCGAGGTGGGAGCCCAAAAGAAAGCAGCCCCTCCCGCGGGCCACGGTGGCCTCTAGCTGTTCAAGGCCGTGGACCTCGATCTCGAAGCAGTCCCGGCGCCCGGCCAGTAGATAGACGCGATCCAGCAGGGTGGCGGCAAAGGTGTGGTAGTGGCGATAGAGATCGATTCCCCTTGGCGTGCGCCCCAGTACCCGGCGCAGGTAGTCCCGTGAGGCCCGCCGGGTCCCACCCGAGAAGAGGATAAAGTAGAGGCAGATGGGGGGTAGTAGCGCCCGCCCCACCGGTCGCCCTAGATGGAGGGTGATCCAGGTGATGAGACGGATAAGTAAGGGGCTACCCCGCTCCCGCCTAGCCAGCCACTGTCGCGCCATTGGCCCCCTCCAGCACACCCGAGGCGATCTCCCGCTCCGCCGTAGTTACCGTGAAGCGCAGGCCACGACGGGCCGGGGTCAGCGAGATAGCAAACGGCTGGTCCGGCGCCAAGGGCGCCGTGAACTTGGCACTAGCGATGGTGGTCACCACCACCCCCTGGGTGCGGGCCGTGGCAAGTACCCGTTCGAGGATCAAGACACCAGGCACCAACGGCGCCCCAGGGAAGTGGCCGGCAAAAGCGGGGTGGCTGGCGGGGAAAGGGGGGTGCTCGATCATATCTATCTCGTTATGGAGGGTGGCCTGCGCTGCGGAGGGTCCCAAACCCATTTGGCCACCCCTCTGGTGGTCTCGCCCAGGATTACCTAGCTTAGGGCTCTCCCAGCAGACGCAACAGGGCCGCCCGCGGCAGTTTACCGGTGGCACTACGGGGGAGGGCAGCCACCAATTTGAGAGGTCTAGGGAGGAACACCGGATCGATCTGTCCCCGTAGTTCGGCCAATAGCTCGGCGGCGCTACGGCCGGGGGCCACCACAACAGCGGCGATCCGCTCTACCCGTTCACAGCCCGCCTCCGGCACCAGCACCGCCGCATCCTCTACCCCACTCAGCGCCAACAGGCGACCGGTCAACTCCCCCAACGAGAGCCGTTTGCCGGCGATATTGAGGAGATCACCCCGCCGACCGAGGAGTGTAAATTCCCCCTCATCGATCAACTCCACCTCATCGTTGAGCGTAGCGGCCCCCTCCAGATGGCCCCCTTCGACCCACACCTGCCCACCTCGCCGCTGGAGCGTGATGCCCGCTAAGGTCTGCCACTGTGCGCCGAGTGCTGACCGTCGAGTGGCGATGGCCCCCGTCTCGGTAGAGCCGTAGATCTCCAGTAGTGGTGCCCTGAACTCCTGCTCGGCGCGCTGCGCCTGAGCGGAGGGGAGCGGGGCGGTGGCGGAGAGCAGCAACCGCGGCGGCGGTGCCATATCTGCCCCCTCCTCTAGCAGGGCGCGGATATGGAAGGGGGTGGTCACCAGGAGCGCCCCAGCCGGCAACGTCGTTAAGGCGGCACTCACATCGGCGGGAAAGAAGGGGCGCTCGGCACAGAGGGCGTAGCCCCAGACCAGAGGTAGGAGTACCGACAGCTCTAATCCATACATGTGCTGGGGCGGTACCGTCGCCAAGACGGCACCGGCCTGCTGCGGGTCGAGCCCCAAGCGCTGCCCGGTGAGGCGCGCCCCAGCCATCAAGGTCCCCCAGCACTTGGGGTGGGGCTGGGGATCGCCGGTAGAACCGGAGGTGAAGGCGATCACCGCCAGCTGATCGGCCGGGATGAGGGGGGAGCTGGAGGGGAGTGGGTCATCCGCAGCCGCCCCGGACCAGACCACCAGGGGTAGGCCAGAGACCTGCGATGCCCCATCCACTAGGCAGTAGGTCTCTGGATAGCACTGCGCCAGCTCCTCAAGGGCAGCACCGCTACCGGAGGGTGGCAATAGGCTCACCTGCCTCCGCAGGAGGGCCGCCAGCAGTCCGACGGCAAAGCGGTAGCGGTCGGTACAGAGGTTGATCACCGCCCCCCGCGGCGGTAAACGCGCCGCCAAGGCCTGGGCATCGGCCAATAGGCGGGCGGCACTCAGCGCCTGACCGGCCTGCCAGGCGGCCGGCGCCGCCAGATCCAGGTGGCCGAGAAGCGGCTCGCCAGCACCGTCGTGGCTGGCTTTCAGCCATCCACCGTGCCCCTCCCCTATCGGTGTCCCAGCATCCGCTGCGTCGGAGGTCCCCACCCTCATCCGCGCAGCAACGCGCCCCAATCGGCGCGACCGAATTGACGCCACCCGGCGGTGGTCCGATGGCGAAAACGCTGGCGACGTACCAGCCACTCACCGACCATCAGCAGGGCGACCAACAGATAGTTAATGGCGTTGGTAAACAGAGACCAGATGGCCAGGGGGGCGTAGAGCGCCAGTAGCAGTGTCTCCAGTGTCAACACTAGAAAGAAGGCACTCCAAACCAGCGTCACCATACGGGTGTAACGGGCGATATCCGCCCCCTCATCCCCAAGGGCACGGGCGATCCGGGTGACCAGCGGCTCCCGGCCTGGCAGCAAGGTGCGGGCAAAGAGGAGAAATAGCAGCAGTGTCATGCCGATGGGAGGTAGAAATAGGGCTTGACGCTCCCCCAGGAACAGCCCCACCACCGCCAACCCCATCAGGCTGGCAGCCGTGGCGATCCCCCCGCTACTGCTCCGCCACACCGCCCCCAAAAGGTAGATCCCCGCCACCAATATTAGCGCCGCCAGGGCCCAGTCAGGGCGTTCGGCCACCACCGCCCCATGGACCAAGATGGGGTAACTGAGGGTGGCGGCACCTTCAATAAGGCGCCAAGCAGGGGGGCGATGGAATAGACTCACGCGGTCCGCTGACGGGCAATGTGGTTGGCTAAGGCGCTCAGCGAGGAGAAGATGCGGGCATTATCGCTGTCGTCCGAGCGCAACTGGAAGCCGTAGCGTTTGGAGATGGCCATGGCCAGTTCCAGGGCATCGATGGAGTCGAGCCCCAACCCCTCGCGGAACAGTGGCTGCTGTGGATCGATGGCATCCGCCTCGATCTCCAGGTTAAGGGTCTCCACAATCAACTCGGCAACTTCTTTTTCCAGCATCTCAGACATGGCTAGGCTTTCCAACCCGCCCCCATGAGGGCGGCTTTACGGTTTGGTAAAAAAACGGCGCCCATTCTTACGGTGACCTGATCCCCTGTCAACGCGCATTATCACATCCCAGGCATATGTCTCCCGTTCTGTTCAATTTTCACCGTTTTCGCCCCCGCTGTCTGCTACCCCTCTGCTTCAGCCTCATCGCCCATAGTGTCTGGGCTGGACCCGCCCCCCCTGCCGTCCAGCTCCCCCCGATGGAGAGCTGGGGCGTGGCCGAGCCGGTGTTCCATGGCCACGCCCAGATCTATGAGTTCAATCGCACCGCCCCGGCGACCGTAGTCCTCATCCACGGTATCAACGGTGCTGCCGTGCGCGATTTTGGCCCTCAGATCGCCGCCCTTGCGCAACGCTACCACGTGCTCACCTTTGATCTGCCGGGATTTGGCGCATCGGGCCGGGAGAATGGCCTCTACTCGCCGGAAAACTACGTGCGTTTCATCCACTTCATCACCCAACAACGGACCCAGCGCCCCTTTTATCTGGTGGGCCACTCCATGGGGGGGGCCATCGCCCTCGCCTATGCCGCCACCTACCCCCGGGAGGTGGAACGCCTAGTGGTGATTGATGCCGCCGGCGTGCTACATCGGGTGGCCATGAGCCGCTATATGGCGCGAGAGTGGGCCGCAACCACCACCGGCACCGCAGCGGATGGCTGGGTGGGCCGCTTGGCGGGAAAATTAGTGGAGGATCTGGGCAAGCTGCCTTTTGACGCCCAACGGCTGCTGGAGAGCGACAAAGGTCGGCGGGAGCTGGGGAGTGCCACTTCCGTGGCGGGGATGGCGCTGCTGGAGCAAGATTTTGGGCCGCTGCTGCCGCAGATCCGCACCCCCACCCTGCTTCTGTGGGGACGCGATGACCCGATAGCCCCATTGCGCACCGGCGTCGCCCTGCGGGCCCTGATCGCAGGGAGCCGACTGGAGGTGATCGACCAGGCCGGCCATATGCCGATGTGGGAGCAGCCCGAGGCACTCAACCACGCCTTAACCACCTTTCTGGCAGCGGCCCAACCCCTCGCCGCGCCACGGTCACTTCCGTCGGTGGCGGAGGGAGGTGGCCGTATCGGCCTCTGTGACCATGAACAGGGTAAGCGGTTTACCGGGGCGTGGGAGCGGATTGAACTGCGTCACTGCACCGGCGCCGTCATCCGCGACGCCAGCGTAGGGCAGCTCAGCGCCTATGAGTCACGCCTGACGATTGAAGGGAGTGTCTTGCGTTCGGCAACCACCACCCTCCATCTGACCGGCTCGGAGCTAGTGGCCACGGATGTCGCCATCGTGGGCCAAGTGGCAGTGGAGACGGCGCGGAGCAGCTTGGATCTGGCAGCGGTACGGTTGGTGGGTACGGAGGCGGCGGTAAAGGTATTGAGCGAGTCGAGCCTCACCTTCTCGGTCAGTACCCTAGAGAGCCCACAACACCATGGGCCCCTTCACACCTTCATGAACCTTCCGCAGGGAAGTGGGCTTTGAGCTAAGCGAGGAGTGGAGGCGCGGATGATATCTCTAAACTAGAGAGGGCCCGGCCGCTCATCTGCGGCCGGGCCCTCTCCGTTTGTTCCACTCACCAGCACTTAGTCCCACTACCCACGGCGGTCTTCTCTCCGGTGTTGGTCAGACTCAGCGCCCCACAGTCGGTATCCTTAGCCTGGACCCCCTGGGGGGTCGCCGTCAGGGTAAAGCTGGAGGCATCGATAGCCGCCGTATCGATCTGGTAGTAGCCGTTCTGCGACACCACCGGCAGGTTGTCATCTGCCGTGCAACCGGCGTCATCGTATGCGTTGAACTCCGTCATGCAGCGCTCAAACCGCTGCGCCAGGTCATACAGGCTGGCATAGGCATCTGAGCGCCGACTCCGCAGCATATAGTCCTGATAGCTGGGGTAGGCGAAGGCGGTGATGATGGCCACGATGGCCATCACCGTCACCAGTTCCGTTAAGGAGAACCCCTTCATGCGGTTACGCTGAATCACTGGATCACCTCTTCCCAAGAGAGCCGACCAGTCTGGAAGCCGTCAAGCGGGGCGATCTTGCGACCACCGTCATCTTCACCACTACCCGTCTGGTTATTGGAGGTGAACTGGATGTCATCGATGATGCTCGACTCGTTGGGCATGGCATCCACTTTTTCGCCCACCGCAACGTCACCACCCCCGATAAGGTCATTCTCATCAACGATGTTGTCGCCGTTCACATCGAACACCGCCTCATCCGGCGCACCGCAGTTACTCATCGCCACCGACATCAACCAACCATCACCACCGGCGTCGCACGGTTCAGTGGAGGGGATAACCGTGTTGAAGAAGACTACGCCCCCCCGCAGCAGTGAGTTGGCAACCACCCGCTCGCCACGGGCAGGCAGGTCGAGGTAACAGCCCCGTGCATTGGAGGTGTAGTCCACCTCGTTGTTGCTGACCGTGCGCAGGTCGCCAGAGGTCGAGACCGTCTGCTCCACCAAGTCCGAGGTATAGACGCGCCCGGCGCCGTTGTCCCACACCGAGTAGAACGACTGGGTGCTGATGTCAGCGAGATCATTCACCACCAAGTACTGGCCCGTACCGAAGAAGACTTGAACATTGGGCAGATTACCGTCGTGGGTCCTGACCGAGCCATTACGGGCCACCGATGGCGCACTCGTAATCGGTTGGTGGTTGGGCGTGCTAAACAGCGGCTGTCCACCATCGATGCTCCAACCATTAAGGGATTTAGCGCTTAGGTCAAAGGCCCACATGTTGCCCTGGAGGTCACCGGCGTAGGCCCGATCGGCTATTCCGTCCCGATCCAGATCCACCACTGTTGGGCTAGAGAGGCCGTTGGGTGAAGCACTGGTACCCACCCCAGTGGAGATCTTCACGTAGCCCTGTCCTTCCTTCCAACCTTTGGTGCCAAAGCCATCTAAGAAGACAATGAACAGCGCGGCATCGCCGTTGTCGCTGTTATAGCCATTGCCGAAGATGGCGGCCCACTTACCGTTCTGCATCTTGACGATACTGGGCCGTGAGAAGGTAAACCCCAGATCCTCATCATCCGCCGAGGTGAACTCCCACATCACATCGCCGATATCAAACTTTGGCGTCGTGACATCTAGGGCAAAGTAGCCGCGGCCACCGCCCCGCAGTCCACCGACCAGCACCGTGCCCCAGCTACCCCCCAACTCGACATCAGATACCGTCGGGGTGAGGTCAACGTAGTAGTGGTGGCTGTAGTCCGGATCCGAGAGGTAGTGGAGACCGGCATTGGGTTCGGTAGAGTAGACAGAACCGGGGACATACCCCATCACCTCTTTACCGGTCGCGGTATCAAACCCATGCAGCATCCCGTCGTTACCGCCGGCGTAGAGCACGGGATCACGACTCACCGTATCGGCCCATGCCCGGTAACTCGCACCCAGGTCACCTGGGAAACTGAGGTTGGGGGACCCCACATAGACCGGCGCCGAGTAGACCAGATCCCCTAGCAGGCTACCCCGGACACGGAAGTCGAGATTGGTCCCCTCATTGCTGCGCTCGCCCCGGATGTACTCCAGACGCGCCTGGGCCACCGTATCGTTGGATTGAGACCCATCCGAGTTGGTGCGTAGGTCATCCTTCTGCTCATCGGTCAGATCCGCCCAGTCGAAGTACGAACCGCTACCTTCGCCATCGTAGGTGAGGATGTTGCGGTTGGCCGATGTCATGGTATCCAGCTCCTCCGCTGCATTCCACACCTCGGCCCCAAGCTGGCCATTGTTGATATCCAGGTTGTAGGCACGCAGCTCGCCACTCCAATCGTTGGAGTTGAACATGGCGATGTAGACGCGGGTATCGTCGGTGAGAGTTGCCGTATTGAAGGCCGTGGCCGATGCCGAGCCGATACCGCTGACGAAGTGGCGTAACGCCTGCTCCATGCGGTCTGCGATCTCTGCGGGGGTACGGGCATTTAACATCTCGCCGCGACCGTTGATGGCAGCGTGATAGAGGTCATCCACCTGCTTCTGGCTACGCTCACCATTCACATCTGTCCAGGCCGGCGGATTGTCATAGGCATCATCCGTGGTCTCATACCCCTGACCGTAGATGAAGCCCGTCGCCCCTAAACCCACCGCATAGGTGTTCATATGCTGGGCGGCGTTGCAGTCGAGGCGTGCATCCGGACAATCACGATGCACTGGGACATCGTTATCTAGGTCGGTACGCAGGTCGTTTTTGTAGTAGTACATGGCGATGTCGGCCATGGTGTTGCTATAGCTATCGGCGTAGGGCGACCCTTGACCGCCATCGGCATTCCCCACCCCGGAGCTGGTGCTGAGGCTGGCAAAACCATCGGTAAACAGCAGGCCGGCACACTTTTGACAACGCTCGGTGATAGGGGCATTGCCATCGGTCCGCTTGTACTGCTGACCGATATGGTTTACCGCCTCACGGCTAGGGGTACCACCAGAGCCGACAAAGCTATAGAGGGTGTCGTAGAAGGTGTCGCGCTGCGTGTCATAGTCGAGCATCGACACATTGACGCGGTTATTGATCTTAAACAGCCCGACCCGCAGACCGCTCAAGCGATCAAAGGCCCGACCCACACCACCACGCATCGCCAAATGGCGTTTGCGGTAGTAGGAGAACCAGTTAGCAAAGTTCTGTAGATCATCCCCCGCAGCGGAGTGGGCCACTAGACAACCACCATCGGGCCCCAAGGCATCCACACCGGAGAGCCCACTGGGATTACTCTCGAATGCCTTGTAGTGGTTCGGATTGGGGCTGGCACAGCTACCGCTCCCTACCCCCGAGACACTGTAGTTCCCGGTCTCGGTCCGCAGGTAGTAGACCTTCGGGTCAAACTCGATACCGTAGTCCTTATAGGTGCTGCTCACCGTAAAAGAGGAGCTAGCGGTCTTCCAGCTGCCGTCGTAGTACACGGTCCCCTTGGGCACCACCGCCCCTTTGTGGAGCCGGAAGGTCTGATTGCTCCCGGAATATTTCAAGGTTCCGGTCAGATTGAACTGGAAGGTATCGCGGCCATTCTCTGGATCCGTCGGCGCCGACGAAGGGCTGATATCGGCAAAGGTCTGCGCTGAGTAGCTCACCCAAGGTTTGTAGACCACATCCGGGCTAAAGTAGGCCCGGTTGTAGTCCGGACTACGGGCAAAGGCGAACTGTGGCAGCGGTGGGACCGCATAGTGGTCGTTGCTGCTGTCGCTATAGACCCGTTTACCCGTACCGGTACCGTTCGGGAAGAGATAAACATACTTCTTCCAGGTGCTATTGGCCGAGCCGTCCGTGTTGAAGAAGGGGATCCCCGAATCATCAACAAACGACTGGTTACTGGATGAGGTGTTCCACCACAAGGCACCATCGTTGGTGGCGAAGAGCATCTCGCCATCCATACTACCCGAGTCATCGATGGCCATGATGACGTTTGGTTTCACCTGGGTGGTCGCAAATAGTGGCACCTGGGGTAGCGCCCCAAGGGCAGCCGCCTGGGCAGGGACCGGCAGCAACGCGGCGCAGGCAACCAGGAAGCCTACCACGTGACCAGAGCTGAGATACGGTTTCGAGTTCATGTCTGTGACTCCGTACATGCCTGTGCCGCTAGAACTGACGGCCGAAGTGGCTGCGGATATAAACCTTGGCGTGTTCGCTACCACCAAATCCCCGAGCAGTGATGCGGAATATTGAGGTCGCTTCACCTTTGTTCTCGGGATACCCTCCACCGATTGCCACGTTCTCATCAGGCGGATAGACATCCTGGATATATTCAATGAAATAGGTCGGTGGCTCTGCGGCCCCGTCCAGCACTGGCGCCGAACGGCTATCGGTCCAATTGGCATCGACCAAGGGATCCGCCTCATCCACCGGGCGCGGGCTGCCATAGAGCCCGCCGCTACCGTTCCAACCCTCTACCGTCGCCTTGGAACCCAACCCGCGCAGGAGCTGTTCGGCATCACGCACCGCCGCCTCAGCCGATTGGAAGGCGAGGTTCTGGTCCCGTAAATTGCCCGCCATTTTCTCCTGCATATTGGCCGAGTTCATGGATGAGACGGCAAGGAGCGTCAACACCATCAGCAGGATTAGGCTGATGACCAGTGCCGCTCCATCCTGTTGTCGAGAGATTCTTATTTGCTGGCCCATTGTCAGGTCCCCTTCGGGCTCAAAGCGCACGATTGCGGATAGCCACCGTTGTGGAGAAGCTCTGCCGCAAACGACCATCTGCATTGCTACTGCTGATGCGCTCGTCAGAGGAGGTGGCCAGGGTCACGGTCATCCGCAGACTCACGGCCTCTTCCATATCGAGGGCAGGATCACCCGCTGAGAGATAGCGGTCAGCACTGCCATCGCCATCTAGGTCTTGCCCATAGAGCAGTTGCAGATCGTCGATCCCGGAGATGAGCTCATTGGGTGCATCGTTGTCCTCCTGGCGATAGAGCGCGAGATCACCATGGGCATTCGTCTTCACCTCATAGGAGATGCTACTAATGCGATAGAGCATCGCGCCGCTGTCGTAAGACTTGGAGAGGCAGTGGGGGTTAGAGCCGGGATTGGTGCAGACCCCTTGGTTGTAGTTGCGCACGCCATCGATCACGGTACCGGTGTTATGCCCTACCTCGATCTTCTTCATGCTGCCAGAGGCTTGGGTATTGGTACTGGTGATCATGAAGAAGTCCCCTGCACCACAATCGCTCAGCAACACGGTATCGCCCTCATTGAGTGACTTGTTGGTCTCAACAAAGAGCGTGGCCGAGCTGTTGGGGGGATAGGGAGTCACCAGGTGCAGGCCCGCGTCAGCCGTAGTGAGCAGAGTGAACTTATCCGGATCAGAACCACCATCCGTGCCGGCAATGCCGAGGGTGGTGAATGGATCGGTACCCGCTGACGGTGAGGCGGGGTTTTGGGTGTGGTCGATGAGATCCGGTGGTGAACAGCCCCTGAAACCGGCCATCCGCAGGTCATGGGCTAACATGTAGAAGGCGAAGCGGGAATCCTCCTGCAAACGGGCCGTCGCACTCTGCACCCGCTGCCCCTCGCGGCTACCCAGAAACACCGTACCGATACCGGCAATCAGCAGCAGGCCCAGCGCCATCGAGATCATCAGCTCGATCATCGAGACGCCACGCTGCTGGTGGCGGCTCGAACTCATGGGCGGAAATCGAGAATGAAGCATTTCAGATCCCCCTCTCCGCAGTCGGTCCCAGTGGCCCCGCTGCGCTCTTCGTCCCACATCACCCGCACCTCATAAGTGCCGTTCCCGTCAGCTAGGTCACTCACCTGCCCTAAACCGGCCGGCAGAGCACTGGCGACAGTGGTACCCCACTCATAAGCGTCATACTGCGCCATCTGCGCTGCCGTACAGCCAGAGGTGACACACCCTGGGTCGCTGGCAGGTCCGTTGATCCCATCGTAATCAGCGACAGCATCCCGATTGGCGCGCATCCGGTCGGCCATGTCATAGGCCAACATGGTGGCTACCGATCGGTGCATCGCCCGCTGGTTATCTTGCACACCTCGCAACTGCATCCCAGCCAAGCCCAAAAGACCGATCGATAACACCACCACTGTGATGAGCACTTCGATCATGGAAACGCCTTGCTGCCGTCGTATGCTCGACATGGTTCCACTCACCATTACGGACAGGTCTCGTGAGAGACTTGGATACGCCCACCAGAACCAACTTCGATCTGGCGCCCCTCCAAACCGGCCTCTGGCCGACAGAGCCAAAACACGACCGGGGTCTTATCAGCGACAAAACCTTGAGAATCAAAAGTGACACGGTCGTTATCGGCCACCAGTGTGTTGTTCCCCTCCAGCGTCTCTGCGCGGGTGCGCAATAGCTCATCCACGCCCCCCGCATCGGTGCTGTATACATCCCAACCACTCGTCCAGGTTGCGCTGTTGCTCGTGCTCCCAACCCACGACTCCCGACCACGGCGAATTGCCTCACTGCGGGCCAGGTTAAGCGCGGCAACCAGCTCGTTGCTCTGGGTGCCAAGCCGGGAACGAGCAATCGTCTCGTTAAACGAGGGGGCCGCCAGGGAGACAAGAATGGCCATCACCGCAAGGGTGAGCATCAGCTCCACCAGGGTCACGCCAGCCGAATATTTCATGGCAAACACCTGTTGCTCATATGAGGACCGTAGTGGGTCCGGGCAAGGGCCGACCCCCACCCGAAACCAGGGTGTCGTAGACCGGATCAAACTGTGGGTACTCCATCGGATTTAGGGATAGTCTCGCCGCTAGGGCTTAACACACCCTTATCCAGAGGTGAAACCAGTCACAAAACAGCTGCTTGAAACAGTTCTGAAGGGTGTATCAGGAGAAATCGTAGGGATTTTTAGAAGGGGGGAGAGCACTCCAAAGAGGTTAGCTAATCCGCGCTAAACTCCCTTTGTTGCCAGTAAGTTGCGACCAGATTCGGCCCACGTGATACCAGTGTAGATAGTAGGCCTCACCCCCTATTCGGGCCCATGTCACAGGAGTGAAAAATGGTTCGGCCTCAGCGGCGCAGAGTGGTGGTGAGAGGGAGAGGCCTGCGGCCAGCGCGGCGATCCTGGCCAGATGGTAGCGACTAGAGACCAGTCCCAGCCGCGGCACCCGCCCCTCGACTGCCGCCATCGTGCGCAGTAATAACCTGGCCTCTGTCAGGTTCTCTAAGGTGTGGCGCGAACGCTCTTCCAGCAAGATGGCGCTATCGGGCACCCCCTCCGCACGCAGCCAATAACGACCGGCTTGGGCCTCGCTCGGTGCGCCAGGCCGGGTCTCCCCCCCCAGCAGTAATAACCGCCGGCAGCGTCCAGTGCGGTAGAGCGCCAGGGCACGACCCAACCGGCGGCGGTAATCGGGCGAGGGTTGTCCATAACGATTAAGGCGCATCCCAGCCACGAGGAGGAGATCGCACTGGATGCTACTCGGTGTGTGGCGGGCATAGCGCCAGGTACGCCGGAGGGCGAAAAGGCCAGTGAGTCCCAATGAACCCACTAGCACAATGTTAGAGAGCAGGAAGGTGAAGAGCCCATCGCCCCCTAACCAAGGGGTGTGGGGCGATGGACAGCTCACCCGCTAACGCCCCTGCTCCCGGGCAACGGCCCGGTAGCCGATGTCGTGCCGATAGTAGATCCCATCCCAGTGGATGGTCTCGGCCAATTGATAGGCGCGCTGCTGCGCCTCGCTCACCGTCTCTCCCAAAGCAGTGGCACAGAGGACACGCCCACCAGTGGTCACCACGGCGCCGCTGCGCTCTGCCGTCCCGGCATGAAACAGCTTGCCCCCCTCCCCTGCGGCGCGCTGGAGTCCATGGATGACCTCACCTTTGCGGTAGTCACCAGGGTAACCGCCGGCCGCCAACACCACCCCCAGCGCGGCACGCGGGTCCCACTCGGCCTCAACTTGGTCGAGCCGGCGGTCGAGCGCGGCTTCACACAGGGCCACCAGGTCCGAACGCAGCCGCAACATGATGGGTTGGGTCTCCGGATCACCAAACCGGCAGTTAAACTCCAGTACCTTCGGCCGACCATCCGGACCCACCATCACCCCGGCATAGAGAAAACCGGTGTAGGGGCGCCCCTCTGCTGCCATGCCGTTGATGGTAGGGAGGATCACCTCATCCATGATGCGCTGGTGCAGTTCAGGGGTGACCACTGGCGCCGGCGAGTAGGCGCCCATCCCACCCGTATTGGGGCCGGTGTCACCGTTACCCACCGCCTTGTGGTCTTGTGAAGAGGCCATGGCTAAGGCGTGACGCCCGTCGGCCATGACAATAAAGCTGGCCTCCTCACCACGCAGAAACTCCTCCACCACCACCCGGCTGCCCGCCGTACCGAAGGCGTTACCGGCCAACATATCGTGGGCGGCGGCCACGGCCTCCTCGACGCTGCCAGCCACCACCACCCCTTTGCCAGCGGCCAGACCATCGGCCTTCACCACGATAGGGGCCCCCATCTGCCGGATATAGGCCTCAGCGGCGGCGGCATCGGTGAAGGCGCCGTAGGCAGCGGTAGGGATACCGTGGCGAGCGAGGAATGCCTTGGTGAAGGCCTTGGAACCCTCCAGCTCAGCCGCCGCCTGGCTGGGACCGAAGCAGCGCAAGCCAGCGGCATTAAACGCATCGACGATGCCCAACACCAACGGCGCCTCGGGACCCACAATGGTCAACCCCACCCCCCGCTCGCGGGCAAAACGCACCAGACCCGCCACATCATCGGCGGCGATGGCCACATTCTCCAGCTTCGGTTCTTGGGCAGTGCCGGCGTTACCAGGCGCCACATAGACCTTCTGCACCTTGGAGGAGCAGGCCACCTTCCAGGCAAGCGCGTGTTCGCGCCCACCACCGCCAACCACCAGCACCTTCATTAGGAGTCCACCTCACTGCAATACAAGAAAAGGCTGCGTAGTGTACGGTCTGCCGAGGGCGCTGTCTGCGCACGCCCTCTACTGCACAACCCCGCGCCCTTGAGAAGCCAACATAGACCGCCCCTATCCCGGTTTCATCACCATCAACCCCACCACCGCCACCATCGCACCGAAGGCGGGTACGCCCAACCAGAACCAGTAGCGGGCGTAGCGCTGGTAACAAGGTGGCAGCTCCCGCCCATCCCGCACCGCCTGCTCCGCCAAAGCGCGCATCCGGAGCTGGAGCCAGACCACGGGTAACCAGCAGATCCCCGCCAACCCATAGAGGGCGAACGAGCCAAGGAGCCAAGGGGTAGAGAGGGGCCAACCAGCCCACCACGCCAGAGCTATCCCGGTGACCGGCTGGAGGATGAGCGTGGGGGTGGTGAAGAGCCAGTCCGCCAACACCACATGCCGATTGACCACCGCAATGGCAGCCACCACCCCCTGCCGATCGGCCATGAACTTATAAAAGGCGCTGCCGAGCCCAAGCCCAAACAGCACAATGGCGCTCAAAATGTGGGTCCACTTGAGCCATAGATAGAGGTTCATGAGCGCGGCCTCGCCACTGCCCATAACACCGCCGTAGCAGCGAGTAGCGGTAGATTCTTCACTACCGGTCCAAATGGGTGCAGCCACCAGTGGGGCAGAGCGTAGGTGATGAGGGCGCTATAACCGAGGGTCACCAGCATCTGCGCCACCACGACCCACCCCAGATAACGCCGCGAGAAGGTGGCGATCCCGAGCACGATATCGAGCGCGGCTGCTCCATAGAGGACGAGAGGGGCAACGATAGCGCCGGCGATCCCGACCTCAGCCAGCAGTTGATAGCTCTCCGCCGCTGGCCACAACAGGGCTGAGGTCACTCCGGCGGCAAGCCAGGTCAGTGCCACTGACCAGCGCAGCAGCGGCGGCAAAAAGTAGAGTCGGGCGTACCATCGCTCCCCCTCAACAGCGGGATGGGCGGCAAGCCAGGCGCGAAAACCACGGGGGTGAAAGCCGATGGCGCGGACGGTGGGCTCCAGTGGCGCAGTGCTACCCCGGGCGAGCATGGTGATGGCATCGGCATCAAAACCGGCGATCCCTAGACGCCCCCCCATGGCAGCCAACCGTCGAGCCCAATGTATGGGGAGGTGTAGCGGGCGTAACGGCCCCCAGCCAAGCCAGGCACGGCGGGCGGCGAGGTAGTCGCGCAGGGTCACCTCATCGGCCCCCACTAGATCGATCCGCTGGCCGATGCCCCGCCCCAGCGCAAGGGCGTCCAATACCACCTGCACCAGGTCCTCCACCGCCAGCGGCCGTAGTCGTTGCCCCCCCGATCCGACCAAGGGTGTGATGGGCAGGGCCGCCAAGGCGCGAAATAGCCTCTCACTCCCGGCACCGCGACCAAAAACGATGGCTGGGCGTAGGATGGTCCAGTCGAGCGGGAGGGCCGCCAAGGCGTCATCGGCAGCCCGCTTACTGAGGTGGTAACCGCTGCTGGCCTCGGCATCGGCCCCCAGGGCGGAGATCTGGATCACCCGCCGGACCCCGGCCAAGGCAGACGCCTTGAACAGCGCGATGGGGGTATCACGATGCAGATCGGCAAACCGCTGCCGACCCTGCTCATGCAGGATACCCACGGCATTCACCACTGCATCTACCCCTACCAAGCGGGGTAGCCACTGCTCAGGGCTGTGATCGCTACAGAAATCGACCACCACTGGGGTCACCCCTGCCGGCAGGCGTGCTTGCTGTGGATCCCGCACACAGGCGCTGATCCGATAGCCCTTGGCCAACAGCGCCCGCAGCAGATGACCACCGATGAAACCCGTCGCCCCGGTGAGCAGGATGTGGGGGGTTGAATCGACTGTAGGTTGCATTATTCTCATCTCCTGTTTATACGGTTATTTCTGTAAATACAGAAATCAATAACGGCACCCACCCCTCACTGGGGCCCCAGTACCCTATCTCATACCCAACAGCTAACCCCTACCTAGACCCCGTAGAGAGAGGGCCCCCTACGGAGCGGCGCTTACTTGGCAGTGAATCGATCCAACAGCCCCTTAATGCGCCCTCCCAAGCGCAGTAGCGTTAGCAGCGTGGAGCGATCCAGGCGCTTCATCTGGTCATACCAGCCGGTGAGCTGCTCCAGGAATTCGAGGGTGTTGGCGATGCGCACCTTGACCTGCGAGCTAGTCACCCGATCTGACTCCCCCTCCAAGACACACTCGCGCAGAGTGGTGAGAGTGGGATCAAGTTCGCGCCGTTTACGCTCCTCCAGGATCACCAGAAAGATCTCCCACACATCGTGGGAGGAGTCGAAGTGATCGCGCCGATCCCCTAACTGGTGCACCACCCGCACCAATCCCCATGTCTGTAGCTCCCGTAGGCTGGTACTGACGTTGGAGCGGGCCACCCCGAGGGTCTCGGCGATCTCCTCCGCGGTCAGTGGCTGCTCTGCCAGATAGAGCAGGGCATGGATCTGGGCGATGGTGCGGTTGACCCCCCAGCGAGATCCCATCTCGCCCCAATGGAGGATGAATTTCTGCATGGTGGGGGTGAGCTGCACGATCGGCTTCCTTAATTTCAGAAATTACAGAAACAATTGCACACAAAGAAATTGGCGTCAAGCACCCCTCGCCTCAGATGAGAGGGGAACAGAAGGTCTAGGGAGAGTGGGGATGCAGACAGAGCGAGCTGCTGGCGGACGCTATCCGCCAGCCCCCCCCCTCTACCTACTCAAGCGCCGTCCGATTCGCAAATGAGCGACACCCGCAGCGCTGCGGGACTCTGGTAGCTCCCCTCACTACTGCCCCACACCACCGCCCGCACCCGGCTGCGCTGGCCGTCGGGCCAGAGGATGTACTCATCCACCCGCGGCACAGCGGGCCAGCGCAGGCAGGCGAAGTGGTGGCCGTCGAGGATAATGTCGAGTTCGATGTTCTCCATAGGGCACCTATCTAATGGGCAAGTTAAGGGGGCCCCGTACCATGCCACAGCTGGCGGGATACCATCGTCAAAGGTAGTGGGCAAAGGGCCCTCTCACAGCCCCTTAACCCGCCACCCATTGCACCTATCCCCTAGCCACGGTAGGGTCACCGTCGAATCCGGCGTGGGGAGAGAAGACAGTGGCGCAGTGGCTCAATGAACAGTACAGGTGGATCCGCTTGCTAGCGTGGGTAGGGCTGCTGTTCTCCCTGCCACTACAGGCAGAGGAGGCGCCCAGCGTGGCCTCACTGCCGACCCTAGCCAATCTCAAGGTGACCAGCGGGGCCGCCCCTGGCTATGTGGATGACCACCTCTGTGGTACCTGCCACCTCAGCCAGTGGAAATCCTATCAAGGGGTCGCCATGTCGCACGCCTTCTACCGCCCCTCCCGAGAGCGGGTGATCGAAGACTTCGCCCATGCCCACTACTACCACGCCCCCTCCCAACGCCACTACGAGATGAGGCTCGAAGGCGATGACTACATCTTCATCCGTTACCAACTAGACGCGGCAGGTCAACCCATCAACCGCTTCGAACACAAAGTGGATTGGATCATGGGCTCCGGCCGCCACGTGCGCACCTACCTCTACCAGACCGAAAGTGGTGAGCTTTATCAGCTCCCCATCGCCTGGTATACCCAGAGTGGCCAGTGGGGGATGCAGCCGGGCTTTGATCGCCCCGACCACAATGGTGTACTGCGCCGCATCCGGCGCGAGTGCCTGTTCTGCCACAACGCCTACCCCGAGGTGCCCGCCGACAGCGACAACTACCTAGACGAGCACCGCTTCCCCCATCAACTCCCCGAGGGGACCGGTTGCCAACGTTGCCATGGCCCCGGTGAGCAGCACCTAAAACTGCTCTTAGGGGGGGCCACCGATCTGGAGGCGATCCGCTCTGCCATCGTCAACCCCCGCCGTCTGAGCCGCGAGCGGCGCGATGACATCTGCTATGAGTGCCATATGCTGCCAGCGGTGGCCACCCCCCCTGTCCGCCGCTTTGATCGCGCAGACTTCTCTTTCCGCCCTGGCCAGCGCCTATCGGACTACGCCCTCGCCTTCGACATTGAAGAGCGCGATCACAAAACGGTGGATAGATTTGAGATCAACCACCACCCCTTCCGTCTCAGCCAGAGCCGCTGTGTCACCGAGAGCGAGCCGGGGGCGCTGGGCTGCCTCGACTGCCACGACCCCCACGTCAAGGTGCCGGTGGCCGAGCGACCGGCCCACTACCGCAAGGTCTGCAATAGCTGTCACCAGGGGCTAGATCACCCGGCAGTGGAGGGTCAGGCACTCGACGATTGCGTCTCCTGCCACATGCCCACCCGCCGCACCCACGACGTGGTGCAGGTGTTGATGACCGACCACCGCATCCAGAAGCCACTACCAGAGCAGGAGCGGATCGGCCCCCGCCAAGAGCAAGATCCCCATATCAGCAACCTCCACTACCTCTACCCCGATCAGGCACCGGCGGGCGATCTGGGGGAGATCTATCGGATGCTAGCCATCCTGCGGCCGAGCGGTGGCCTACCTAAGAGCGCCATCGACTACCTAGAGAAGTTGCTCAAACGCACCCCGGTGGACTCCCCTATCCCCTACTTTGACCTGGTCACCTTCCAGTTGAAGGACCAGCGCTTCAGTGCGGCCCTGACCACTTTGGATACCATCATCGAGCGTTTCGGGCAGAGCGATCTGGCCAAGGAGTGGCGCGCCGTGGCGCTATTTGGCCAGGGAGAGGAGCACGCAACGGCGCGGGCGCTGCTGGAGCAGCTGGCGGCCGGTGGCAGTGAGCGGGCGGAGGTGTGGTTCAACCTCGGGGTCATGCGCTACGCGGATGACGAGTACACCGCCGCCGAGGAGAGTCTGCGGCACGCCTTACAACTGCGTCCCACCCTGGTGCGTGCCTGGTACTTCTTAGGCCAGGTGCAGCAGACGCAAGGGGCGCAGCAGGCCGCGGTGACCAGCTATCGCACGGCACTGGAGTTGGATCCGAGCGACACCCGCGCCTATCTCGGCATCATCAACGCCCTGGAGCAGGTGAACGCCCCCGAGGAGGCAGAGCGCTATCGCCGCCACGGCCTCCAGGTGGCAGACAACCCCAAACTCCTGGCCCCTCCCACCCCTCCCTCGCCTTGACCCTATGG
>QKFD01000114.1 GCA_003251535.1 Chromatiales bacterium
GATCCCCGCTATCGTCCGCGCAGCGCGCAAGCCAAAGATCCCGGTGGTGCTCACCCAGGAGGAGGTGGCGAAGGTGCTCGCGCGGCTCTGTGGCGTCTACTGGTTGATCGCCTGCCTCCAGTACGGCGCCGGGCTGCGGCTGCTGGAGAGCGTGCGACTGCGGGTGAAGGACCTGGAGTTCCACCACCAGGCGATCCGGGTGCGGCATGGCAAGGGGGGGAAGGATCGGGTGGTCACCCTGCCGGAGGCGGTGATTGGGCCGCTGCGAAATCACCTGAAGACGCGCGCCGATCTGTTTGAACAAGACAAACGGGCCGGCTGCGCAACGGTATATCTGCCTGATGCCCTGGCCCTGCGTACCGGGACACCCATACCAAACACTCCACAGAAGGCCCCCCAACCAAACCACCCAGCAGAAACACCAGAGAGACAAATAAAAAGGGCCGCTCACGCGGCCCTTTTCCACCCCTCAACGCCCTAGGCTCACGCCCGGTAGTTGGGGGCCTCCTTGGTGATCTGCACGTCGTGGACGTGGCTCTCGGTGATGCCGGCGTTGGTGATACGGACAAATTGCGGCCGGGTGCGCATCTCGTCGATGGTGCGGCAGCCGGTGTAGCCCATGGAGGAGCGCAGGCCCCCCATCAGCTGATGGATCACCGGTCCCACAGGCCCCTTATAGGGGACCCGCCCCTCGATCCCTTCCGGCACCAGTTTGTCCGCCTCGCTGTTCTCCTGGAAGTAGCGATCAGAGGAGCCCTGGGAGCTGGCCATGGCCCCGAGTGAACCCATGCCACGGTAGGACTTGTAAGAACGCCCTTGGAATAGCTCCACCTCGCCTGGCGCCTCTTCGGTGCCCGCAAACATGGAGCCCATCATTACCGAGTAGGCACCGGCGACGACGGCCTTGGAGAGGTCGCCGGAGTAGCGCACGCCACCGTCGGCGATCAGTGGGATGCCGCTACCCTCAAGGGCCGTGGCCACGTTGTCGATAGCGGTGATCTGCGGCACACCGACCCCAGCGACAATACGGGTAGTGCAGATGGAGCCAGGCCCGATCCCCACCTTGACCGCATCGGCCCCCACATCCACCAAGGCCCGGGCGGCGTCGCCGGTGGCGATGTTACCGCCGATTACCTGGAGATCAGGGAACTGCCGTTTGGTCCAGGCGACCCGATCCAGCACCCCTTGGGAGTGGCCGTGGGCGGTATCTACCACGATGACATCGACCCCCGCTGCCACCAACGCCTCGATACGCTCCTCGGTACCGGCCCCCACACCAACCGCGGCACCGACCCGTAGCCGGCCCTGGTCATCTTTGCAGGCGTTGGGCTTGTCGGTCGCCTTCTGGATATCTTTGACGGTGATGAGCCCCCGCAGGCCAAACTGCTCATCCACTACCAGCACCTTCTCAATGCGGTGCTCGTGCAGCAGGCGCAGGATCTCTTCCCGCTCGGCCCCCTCCCGCACCGTCACCAGCCGCTCCTGCGGGGTCATGATGGTGGAGACGGGGGCGTCGTAGTGGGTCTCAAAGCGGAGATCGCGGTTGGTCACGATGCCGCGGAGCCGCCCCTGGAGATCCACCACCGGCACACCGGAGATGTTCTCGGCCCGGGTGAGGCGCAGCACGTCACGGATGGAGGTGTCAGGGGTGACGTTGATAGGGTCTTTGATCACCCCTGCTTCAAACTTCTTGACCATGCGCACCTGCTCTGCCTGCTGCTCGATGGTCATATTTTTGTGAACGATGCCGATCCCCCCCTCTTGGGCGAGGGCGATGGCTAACCGCGCCTCAGTGACCGTATCCATGGCGGCCGAGACCAGTGGGATGTTGAGGGTGATCTCCCGGGTGAGCTTCGTCTTGAGATCCACTTCACGGGGCAAGATGGTGGAGTGGGCCGGGACCAGAAGGACATCATCGAAGGTGAGTGCTTCCTGGAGGATACGCATGAGGGGGATCCGCTTGCAAATGGGGGGAGTCGAGTTAAGCGGGGAATTATACCGGGGAGAAGAAGTTAGGGTAAACCCGGGATTTCCCTGTCTCGCGGTAAAGATTTTCGATTGCTATAGTCCCCCAACCGGATCCTGACCCTCAAGATGGGGGTTGGGTCCGGCGCATCCCACCAGATGCCGGCGGCTACGGCCAGCCCGGGCGGCCAGTGCTATTCAGGCGCTGCCCGGGTCAGGCAAAGGGGGGGTGGGATGCATAGAGCGGGGTGGCGAGGGGCGTTAGCGCCCCCGACCACCCCGGTATCGAGGCGAGATCCGGGCGGATCGGCCAGAGGCGGTATTGGCAGCCTGCCAAGCCCCGCCGCGGTTGGCCCGGCCACTCAGCTCACCACAGCACCACCGTGCACTCATAAAATTACGAGATCCCGAGGAGGATGGAGAAGATGAAACCATTCGTGACCCTGGCCGCCGCCCTTCTGCTCACCGCCTGCGCCAGCACCGGCACGGCCAATGAGATGGTCAAGGAGGCGACCGCCCAAGACGCCGAACAGGCGATCGCCGCCGCCGAGTCCGCCCGCAAGCAGGCCGCTGCCCTGAAGTATGAGTGGCGTGACACCGGCAAGATGATCAAACAGGCCCAGGAGCTGGCCAAAGAGGGCAAGTTTGTCGATGCAGTCAACAAGGCCAGGATGGCACAGCGGCAGGGGGAGATGGCCACCCAGCAGGCCAAGGCCGAGGCGGAACTCACCCGCACCCGCTGATCCCCTGCACTTGCCGCTTCCCTGGACCGGCCTTTGTGCCGGTCTCTTTATTTTCCGCGCCCTCCGTTATCATCGCCCCCATGTCGAGCAGCACTACCGATCCGCGCCCGCCCCGCGAGGTGTTTACCGTCTCCCAATTGAATCGGGAGGTGCGTACCCTGCTGGAGGGTCAATTGCCGCTGTTATGGGTGGCAGGGGAGATCTCCAATCTCGCCCGCCCCGCCTCCGGCCACCTCTACTTCACCCTCAAAGACAGCGCCGCCCAGGTACGCTGTGCCATGTTCCGCACCCGCTCGGCCCATACCGGGGTGCGGTTGGAGAATGGTCTGGAGATCCTGGCCCGCGCCCGGGTGGGACTCTATGAGCCACGGGGCGACTATCAGCTCATCGTCGAGCATATCGAAGAGGCGGGGGATGGTCGGTTGCGCCGCGCCTTTGATCAGCTCAAGGCGCAGCTGGCAGCGGAGGGGCTATTCGATGCCGCCCACAAGCGGCCGCTACCACACCCGCCGCGCCGCCTCGGCATTGTCACCTCGGCCAGTGGCGCCGCCCTGCACGACATCCTCACCGTGCTGCACCGCCGCTATCGGGCGCTGCCGGTGGTGATCTATCCGACCCAGGTACAGGGCCGCGGCGCCGCCGAGCAGATCGCCGCCACCATCCGTCTGGCCGGGGAGCGGGCGGAGTGTGATCTGCTTATTGTGGGGCGCGGTGGCGGCTCGCTGGAGGATCTCTGGGCCTTCAACGAGGAGCCGGTGGCGCGGGCGATCTACACCAGCCCCATCCCGGTGGTGAGCGCAGTAGGCCACGAGATCGACTTCACCATTGCCGACTTTGTGGCCGATGTCCGCGCCCCCACCCCCTCGGCGGCAGCCGAGTTGGTCAGCCTGGATAGCCACGCGCTCTTGCACCAGCTGCATGGCACCCAGCAGCGGCTGCTGCGGGGCCTGGAGGGGCGGCTTGGCCAGCGCCGACGGGAGTTGGCGCTGCTGGAGCGGCGCCTAAAACATCCAGGCCGGCGTCTACAAGAGCTGGCCCAGCGGGTGGACGAGCTAGAGCTGCGCCTCGGCCGTGCCGCCCGCTTGCGGGTGGCGCAGACGCAGGGCCGGGTGCGGGAGCTGGCGGCCCGGCTCGCCCGCCATACCCCCCAGCACCGCATCGAGCGGCTCGACGCCCGCCGAGAAGAGCTTTACCACCGCCTCAGTGCCGCCCTGGAGCGACGCCATACCGCCCTGCGCCAGCGGCTGGCGGTGGCCGCCCGGGCGCTGGAGGCGGTCAGCCCACTCGCCACCCTCGCCCGTGGCTATGCCATCGTGAGTGATGAGCAGGGTCGGGTGCTCCACCGCGTCACTGAGGCCAAGCAGGGTGGGCAGATCAGCGCCCGCCTAGAGGAAGGGCGGCTCATCTGCCGCATTGAGGAGGTCCTACATGAAAAGACTTAAGCTGTGGTGCGGCATCCTGCTGCTGTTACTCTCCAGCTCCGCCCTGGCCCTACCGCGCAACGCGCCGGTGCCGGGCGGGGTGGCCCTGGTACCGCTGGCGGCCGCTGGCACCCCGCAGCCGCAGGCCCGCTTTGACGGCAAACCGGTCATGGTGGTCCAGCATGAGGGGGAGTGGCTGGCGGTGGTGGGGCTCTCGCTCGACACCGCACCGGGTCGCCAGCAACTCCAGGTGGGCAAACGCCAGGTGGCGTTCGATGTGGTGGCCAAGGAGTATGAGAGCCAGCACCTCACCGTCCCCAACAAGCGCCACGTCAACCCCAATCCGGCCGATATGAAGCGCATCGGCAACGACCAAGCGCTCTCGAAGCGCGCCTTTACCACCTTCAGCGCCGGTCCCCCGGCCATCGACTTTGAACTGCCGGTCCACGGTCGCCTCAGCAGCCCCTTTGGCCTGCGCCGTTACTTCAATGGCGAGCCGCGCAAGCCCCACAGCGGTATCGATCTGGCCAACCCCACCGGCACCCCGGTACACGCCCCGGCGGACGGCACGGTGGTGGCAACGGGCGATCTCTTCTTTAACGGCAATACGATCTTTCTCGACCACGGCCAGGGGCTGATCACCATGTACTGCCACCTGGATACCATCCGGGTGACAGAGGGGCAGCGGGTGCAGCGCGGCGAGACCATCGCCACTGTGGGGGCCACTGGGCGGGTCACCGGGCCTCATCTCCACTGGTCGGTGAGTCTCAACAATGCCCGGATCGATCCCACCCTATTTTTCAGCCCCGAGGCGCTGGCCGCGCTCTCAGGACAGCAGTGATCTCCAACCATGGAGCTTGCCGCCGCCTATCGTCACTGCCAGGCCATCGCCGCCGCCCACTATGAGAACTTTCCCGTGGCGTCGCGGCTGCTGCCGGCGGCGATGCGGGCGCCGGTGGCGGTGGTCTACGCCTACGCCCGCGGCGCCGACGACCTCGCCGATGAGGGGGATGCCTCGGCCGCAGAGCGGTTGGCGGCTCTGGCCGCCTGGGGCGAGCGGTTGGCGGCGGCGGCCCGCGGCAGGCCCGATCCGGAGGACGCCATCTTTGTCGCCCTGGCCGATCTGCTGGCGAGCGGCAGCGTGCCACTGACCCCCTTTCAACACCTGCTGGTCGCCTTTCGCCAGGATGTCACCTGTAAGCGCTACGCCGACTACGAGCAGCTGCTCGACTACTGCCGCCACTCCGCCGATCCGGTGGGGCGGATCCTGCTCCATCTCCACTTCCGCCCCTGCCAAGATGAGCAGCTGCTGACCCTCTCGGACCGGATCTGTAGCAGTCTCCAGATCATCAACTTCCTCCAGGATCTGACCCAGGACTACCAAGAGAACAACCGCATCTACCTCCCCCAGGCGGAGCTGGCCCAATTTGGAGTCAGTGAGGAGCACTTCCGCCAGGGTATCGACGACCCGGCGATGCGGGCGCTATGGCAGTTCCAGATCCAACGCACCCGCGCCACCATGCTGGCCGGGGCCCCCTTGGGGCGCCGGCTGCGCGGGCGCTTCGGGTTGGAGATCCGCGCCATCGTCGAGGGGGGATTGCGGGTGCTGGAGCGGTTAGAGGGGCAACCGCCCTTCACCCGCCCGCGCCTCAGCCGACTGGACGGCTGGCGCATCCTGCTGCGGGCGCTGCGCGGGCGCGGCTAGAGTGGGTGTCGCTATACCGCCGGCAGCACGCCCCGCGCCAGCAGCAGATCGATCACCTGCGCCACCGACTCCTCCAAGGTGATGGCGCCGGTATCCAACACCAACTCCGCGTGCTGCGGCGGCTCATAGGGGGAGGAGATACCGGTGAACTCCTTGATCTCGCCACTACGGGCCCGCCGATAGAGCCCTTTAACGTCGCGCTGCTCGCACACCTCCAGCGAGCAGTGGCAATACACCTCGATAAAATCCCCCTCCGCCACCAGCGCCCGCACCCGCTCGCGGTCCTCCCGCATGGGGGAGATGAAGGCGGTGAGGGCGATCCCCCCGGCATCGAGGAACAGCTTGGCCATCTCACCGATACGGCGGATATTCTCCCGCCGATCGGTGACGGAGAAGCCCAGATCGCCACACAGCCCGTGGCGCACATTGTCGCCATCGAAGACATAGGTGCGGCAGCCCCGCTGGTGGAGCTGCTCCTCCAGGGCGTGGGCGAGGGTTGACTTGCCGGCCCCGGAGAGGCCGGTGAACCAGATGATGACACTGCGGTGGCCGTTGAGCGCCTCGCGCCGGCTACGGGTCACCGTGGCGTGGTGCCAAACCACATTGCTGCTCTCAGAAACAGTCATTAAGAAACGCTCTAAGTTTGTGAAGATCGGTCCATGCGGGCGCGTATGGTAACTTAACCGCCATCAGCCACGGTGATCTGGCATATTCCACGACCCCCAATGACCCCCCAACAGTATTGCCAGGAGCGCGCCGCCGGCAGCGGCTCCAGCTTCTACTACAGCTTCCTCTTCCTCCCCTCGCCGCGGCGCGAGGCGATCATCGCCCTCTACGCCTACTGCCGAGAGGTGGATGACGTGGTAGATGAGTGTAGCGATCCCCAGCTCGCCCGCATCAAACTGGCCTGGTGGCGGGAGGAGGTGGCGCGCCTGTTTGCCGGTGAGCCGGAACACCCGGTCACCCGCGCCCTGTTGCCGGTGGTGGCCCAATTTGATCTGCCGCAGGAGCGGTTCCAGGAGATCATCGACGGCATGGAGATGGACCTCGGGAGGGTGCGCTACCCCGACTTCAAGGCGCTCCACCTCTACTGCTACCGGGTGGCCAGTGTGGTCGGGCTGATGGCGGCGGAGATCTTCGGCTACCAGGATCGCCAGACCCTCAAATATGCCCACGATCTGGGGCTCGCCTTCCAGCTCACCAACATCGTGCGCGACGTGGCAGAGGATGCCGAACGGGGCCGCATCTACCTGCCCCAGGACGAGCTGGCCCACTTTGGGGTGGAGGAGCAGGCGCTGCTGGAGCGGCGCGACAGCGACAACCTGCGCCAACTGCTCCAGTTCCAGACCGAGCGCGCCCGCCACTACTACCAGAGCGCCTTCGCCAAGCTACCGGAGCGGGATCGCTTCGACCAACGGGCGGGGCTCATCATGGCGGCGGTCTACCTCACCACCCTGGATCGGTTAGAGGCGGCCCACTTCCCCACCTTTGGTCGCCGTATCCGCCTCTCCCCCTGGCGCAAGCTATGGCTCGCCTGGCGCACCGCCCGCAAAGAGGCGGTGCGCCACCGCCGCCTCCTGGCCCAGAATAAATCTTAAGATCCCCGCCCCTCGCCGCAGAGCCGCTCCGATGCCAGCCACCCCCCCTCCCCCCGCCCCCCATGTCATTGTCGCCGGCGCCGGCTGGGCAGGCCTCGCCTGTGCCCTGGAACTAACGGCACGCGGGGCGCAGGTGACCCTGCTGGAGTCGGCCCGCCAGGCGGGGGGCCGGGCACGCACGGTGGTGTGGGACGAGCTGGAGGTGGACAACGGCCAGCACCTGCTGGTGGGGGCCTACCGGGAGACGCTACGCCTGTTGACTCGGGTGGGGCTGGCAGCGGAGCGGCTGCTACTGCGGCGCCCCCTGGAGCTGACCCTGGTGGCGCCCGATGGCGCCCGCACCCTACGGGCCGCCAAACTCCCCGCCCCTTTTCATTTGGGGGTGGGACTCCTCACCGCCCGCGGCTTTGGACTCAGTGAGAAACGGGCGCTGCTGCGCCTCACCCAGCGCCTACGGCAACCCCGCTATGGCCTGGAGCGCCCCATCAGTGTCACCGCCCTGCTGACCCGTGACCGCCAGCCCGCCCCCCTCATCAGCGGCTTCTGGGAGCCACTCTGCTTGGCGGCCCTCAACACCCCGGCCGAGAGCGCCGACGCCCACCACTTCCTCGCCACCTTGCAGGAGACCTTTGCCGGCCCCCGCGAGGCGTCGGACCTGCTCTTCTCCCGGGTACCACTCGGTGCGCTACTGGCGGAGCCGGCCCTGGAGCAGCTACAGCGGGAGGGGGCGGAGGTGCGGCTCGGCTGCCGCCTGCACGGCTTTACCCCCCTGGCGGCGGGCGTAGAGGTGCAGACCGATGCCGGTAATTTCCAGGCCGACCACCTGGTGCTCGCCACCCCGCCAGCGGCCACCCGCCGCCTGGCGGAGGCGGTGCCGGAGCTGATGCCGCTGGCGGAGCAGCTGGCCGGGCTAAGAGAGGATGCCCCTATCGCCACCGTCTATCTGCGCTACCCCACGGCGGTGTCATTCGGCTCGGAGATGCTGGGGCTGGTGGGCTCCCTCGCCCAGTGGCTGGTGGACCGTGGCCGGATCTGTGGCCAAACAGGGGTGATTGCGGTGGTGATGAGCGGTGATGGCCGCCACATGGAGCTGGAGAAGGAGGCGCTGGCGGAACACATCGCGGCCGAGCTGGCGGCCCTCTTTCCCCACTGGCCGCGCCCCAGCGCCAGCTTCGTGGTACGCGAGCAGCGCGCCACCTTCCACTGCACCGTAGGTGTTGAACTCCATCGCCCCCAGCAGCGTACCTCCCACGAGCGGATCTGGCTGGCGGGGGACTATACCGCCAGTCCGCTCCCCGCCACTCTCGAAGGAGCGGTGCGCAGTGGGATAGAATGCGCCCGCCTCATCCTGCCGTAGGACCTGCAACCATGCTGAACTACACCCCCGCTGCCGATCTGCTCAAAGATCGCATCATCCTGGTCACCGGCGCCGGTGACGGCATCGGCGCCGCCGCTGCCAAGAGCTTCGCCGCCCACGGCGCCACCGTGGTGCTGCTGGGCCGCGCCCAGCGCAAATTGGAGGTGATCTACGACGCCATCGAACAGGCCGGCCACCCGCAGCCAGCCATCTACCCGCTCAATCTGGAGGGGGCGGCCCCCCAGGACTACCAGAACCTGGCCGATGTCCTGGCCCGGGAGTTCGGTCGCCTCGATGGCCTGCTCCACAACGCCGGCCAGCTAGGGACCCTCACCCCGCTGGATCAGTACGACCTAGAGGTGTGGCAGCGGGTCCTCCAGATCAACATGCAGGCCCCCTACCTCATGACCCGCGCCCTGATGCCGCTGCTGCGGGCCGCCGCCGACGCCTCGGTGCTCTTCACCAGCGCGGAGGTGGGTCGCAAAGGTCGCGCCTACTGGGGGGCCTACGCCGTGGCCGCCGCGGCCACCGAGAATCTGATGCAGATCTGGGCCGATGAGCTGGAGACCAACACCCAGGTGCGGGTCAACACCATCGACCCCGGCCCAGTCCGCACCACCCTGCGCGCCCGCGCCTACCCCGGAGAGGACCCCGAGATCCACCCGCGGCCGGAGGCGATCCTCACCCCCTACCTCTACCTCATGGGACCCGATAGTCGCGGTGTCACCGGGCAGCAGTTCTCAGCCCAAGGGGAGTGAGTAGTTGCGGGGGCCTGGGGCCATCCAACGGCCCCGGCGCCCCCGGCGTGGGCTGGGCAGGTAGATCCCCCTCCGACGCCTAGCGCCCGGTTGGCCGCCGTTCAATAGGCGGCCGCCATCTGCTCCACCTCGACCCACAGCAGCTTACCCACCGCTGAGCGCGGCAGCCGCTCCACCGCCACCCAGTGTTGGGGGATCTCGATGCTGGATAGCGCCCCCTGGCAGTAGCGCCGCAACGCCTCGGAGTCCTCCTGTATCCCGGAAGCCGAGACATAGAGCGCCATCAGCCGCTCCGGCTCGCTGGCCCGGCTAATGACGGCGATATCGGAGATCCCGGGATGCCGCATCAGCACCTCCTCAACGCGGGCCGGATAGACGTTCTCCCCCTTGATCTTCACCATGCGTTTCTGCCGATCGACAATCCGCAGATAGCCCGCCTCATCCACCACCCCCACATCGCCGGTGTAGAGCCAGCCATCCCGTAGCACCTCGGCGCTCTCCTGCGGGGCGTTCCAATACCCCAGCATCACCTGCGGCCCGCGGATCAACACCTCCCCCTTACGGCCGGGCTCGGTCACCGGGGCCTCGCTATCAAGCTCTTTGAGCAGCACCTCGGTGTGGGGTAGCGCCACCCCCACGCTGCCCTTGCGCACCGCCCAAGGGGGATTACAGTGGGTCACCGGGGAGGCCTCGGTGAGGCCGTAACCCTCCACCACCGGGGCGCCAAAGGCGGCCTCAAAGCGCTCCCTGATCACCTCATCCAGACGCCCTGCCCCACATATCGCCATCCGCAACTGGTTGGCGTGGGGCGCCCCGCCGAGGGCCTCCAACATCGGGGGCACCGCCGGCAGCACCGTCACCCCCTGGTCGCGGATAAAATCCCGGCAGCTGGCCGGCTCAAAACGCCCGCCGATGGCGATCCGGGAGCGCGCCAACAAGGGGGCGTTCAGGGTCACCGTCAAACCAAAGGCGTGAAACCACGGCAGCGTAGCGGCCACCACATCCTCGCGGCCGATCCCCACGGCCGTGGCAAACTGCCGGGCGTTGGCCATGAGGTTGGAGTGGCTCAGCATCGCCGCCTTGAGTGTGCCGGTGGTGCCGCCGGTAAACAGCAGGGCCGCCAGCTGTCCCCCCTGTAAGCGGGCGAGGCCTCGGTCACCTCCCCGCCGTCCCATTGCCCCCAACTGGCTGCGCAGCCCGCGGCCGTCGGTGGCCACCACCAAGGTCGTGGTAGTGGGCACCACGGGGAGTTCATCGCCCGGCATGGCCCAGATCAACAGCTGGGGGCTCACCAGTGCCAACGCACTTCGCACCTGCGCCATCTTCCAACGCGAGTTGAGGGGGACGATCACGGCGCCCAGCCGCAACACCGCGAAGTAGATCACCAGAAAGAGCGCACTATTCTCCCCGCAGAGGGCCACCCGATCTCCGCTCCCGATCCCGGCCCCGAGCAAGGTGCCCACCAGGGCATCCACCTCACCATTCAACTCAGCGGCCCGCCGGGCCCCGGCGGGATCTACGGTCACGATGGCGTCGGGCTGCCCAAAGGCCAACCGCTCCAATACATCCGGCATCGTATGGGAAACTTGATCGTCCATGATGAACACCTCCTCCAAGTTCAAGCCTTGTGCGCCAAGGCGAACATATTGACGCCCAGCGCCTCCTCCTCTAACTCCTGCGACTGAAGTGGGATACCGGCCCGCGACATCAACCGGGTCATATCCTCCCGGGAGCGATGAATCACATGCCAATCCAAGATCCACTCCATAAACAGCCGCGAGGGGTTACCCTTTTTGAAATTACCGATGATCAATACCCCCCCCGGTCGGAGATGGGCGTAGAGATTTGCCATCAGTTTGACGGCCACCTCATCGTTGAAATAGTCAAACACCCCCGGTGAGAAGAGCACATCGGCCCGCAACGCCTCGACCCGCTCGGCATAGCGCTGACTGAGCAGTTTGGCGGCACTCACCCGGAGGGCTTTGACATCCACCGTGGTGACCGCCCGCATCCAGCTACTCATGTGGTGCAGCGCAGCAGGTTCATGATCCAGGCCAATCAGCTCTACGCCCGCGAGGTGTTGCGCCAGGTCACGCAGCTCGGCACCGGGGCCCGATCCGATGCTGACCACCCGCTGCCCTTCGGTGGGCCGCGTGCAGCGTTCCAAGATCTTCTTCACCAGATAGGAGCGGCGATTCCGCACGGCGTGGGCCGCGGCACAGGTGACAAAATATTGATCGAGCCCACGCCCCACCACATCGTCACTGGCCGCCTCCGCCGAGTGGATCCAGTCGATTAGTTGATAGTCACCGGCGTAGCCGTGGGGTTTACGGCGGGCCTGGCCGCAGATCCGACTGCGGTTGACCCACTGCTCTGTCAAGCGGTGAAAAAGCGGTTTGCCCACCAGCTCCGTCTCACTTCCTTTGGCGACAGAGAGTGCATTCAGCGCCTCCAGTAGCCGCAGCAGGCTGGCGGTCACAATGGCCTCGCCCTCGGCGGCAAAGGCACTCTCTTGCAACCGCTCCGCGATACCAATGGCCTGCTCAAAGGTGGACAAGGCAGGTAGCCACTCCAGCCCCGGCACCTCGACAACACCAGGGGCGGAGCCGACACCCAATGAGGCATCGGCAATTCGGCCCATGCCGAAACGGGCCGTGTCGCTCTGCCAGTACGATACGTTCATATGCGCTTCCATGCCTCCCAAAAAAAACGGCATCAAAAGACGTATTCGATTTCGGTAAAGTAACGATCCTGATCGCCATACTGTCCAAATTGACCGGCCCGATCGCCATAGAAAGCGATATAGCCCAGCGTCCACTTCCAATCGGCATGGGGCTGGAAAGTGCCGGCCCACTTCGCCATACCGCTCTCCACAACATCGTCTTTATGCATGAGCAGCAGACTCAACTTGCGCCGCTCATCGAGGGTCTGCCACTGCACAAACAGTGAGGCGTCCTGTTGGGTTTGAGCACTCTGAATATCGATAGAATTCAGCAACCGTTTGATGCCGTACTGGGCGTTGACCGTCCAGTGCTTCTCGACATAATCCACCCCCAATAGCGCCGCCCAGGTGTCGCTGGTGGGCGCGGGATCACGCTCTGGATGGGTGCCTTGATAGGGCTCCTTCCAGTAGTAGGCGAGGTCGCCCCGCAGCACGATATTGGCGACCGGCACCGACCACGAGGCCCCCACCAGGCGCCGTGGGTGATAAGTCAACTCAGCGCGGCCCTCCGCGGCCTCCACTGCCAAAAATGGGTCGGGGTTATAGCCTGAGTAGAGGTAGCCCGCCCAATCGAAACCCGCCTCACTGCTGCCGCTCACCCGTAGCCCATAGGCGGGGTTGAATAGGTCAACATCGGGGTCCTCTTGGGTGGGGCCGGTCAGCCCCTGCAACGCCCCTGGGCTCAACCCAAAATCGGCCCCTACAGGGGCCAACAGGGTGTGTCTGAACTGCGGAATCAAGAGAAATTGGGTCTCCACGCTCTCCCCTTGATGGGCGGCATTGATCATCCAGAGGGGGCGGCGGGCGTCCTCAAATCTCGCCACATAGCTCAAAATAAAATCGCGCATCTCCACCGGGTTGATGACATCGAGGACCCGAAAGTAGTCTCCCTGTCCCCAGGTCACCTGTTGCTTCCCCAGTCGCAACAACCAATCACCGTGCCCGGTATCCCAATACAGCTCCCTCAGCTCCCCCCCCGACCCCAACGCCTGGCGCGTGGTCGCCGAATAGTCATCCCGCCGGAGGTCATACACACCGTCATAAAATCCACCGAGGATCATGGTGAGACGGTTGCCGGGAGCGGGGACCCACTTGGCCTCTAGCCGCCCGGCCAGGCGCGCCATGGCCAGCTCGCCATCCCCGCTTCTGATCGCCGTTGTCTGCCAAAAATCACCGGTGAGATCGATGCCCTGGGCCCAGCCCAAGGGGCTGGTACCCAGTAACCAAAGAGAGAGCGGCAACCACCTCAAAACAACCCCCGCGTCAGGGCCGACTTATCAAACACACCCTCGTCAATCCCGCTATCAAAGTGCAGGTCGTTGATGGTCATGAAGGTCTTGCTACCACTCTGCACGTTGTCTATGCGCGATTCGATGGCGGTCCAAAAGCCATCTATCTGCTCGGCCTTCAGCACGTGCAGCTCCTTCTTCAAGCGCCCGTCGCGGTCGAAGAAGTGCTCCTGCAAGATGAGCCAACGCTCCTGGTCCACCCACAGCTCCAGCCGGGTGTAGCCGGTTCTCTCGGTGGTGCGGGTACCCGCCGCGGTCGCCGCGAGGTGGTAGGTCTTGCGATCCCCCAGGGTCTCCTCACCCAAGACCTCATAGGTGTAGTCATTGACCCGGATGCGCTCCAGGTCGGCATAGGAGTAGTCCGTGCCCATGAAGGGGCCTTCCCGATCCCTCGCCGCCACCCGTTTCACCTTGCGCAGGGCCGGTAGATAGAGCCAGATATCATCCTCCCGCTCGCCGGTCTCCTCGTATGAGTAGAGCAGCAGCCCGGTACCGGCGATATCGGTGGGCTGGTCGAAATACATCAAGGTCTTGCGATCCGTCCCCTCATCTTTTTCCCGAAAGCGCATCACCATCTTGCGCTCAAAGCCATCGGTGGCCAGGGTCCGCAGCTGTATGGTGGAGCTGCGGTCATCGCCATCGGGGCGATCACGCACCGCGCTCATAATCTCTTTGCCCGTCGGGGCCGCCAGCGCCCCGCCGGGGGTGAGCAGACACAACAAGACGGCAACCATCGCACGCTTAAACATAGAGACAGGGCTCCCTAAGAGTTGTGGGTATCATCCGCCGCCCGACAGTCAACCAGTGCCACCGCATCGGGATTCCAGACGGTTTGACGTTGCGCCATCTCGTCCGACCAGTGCTTGCGCACAATGGCATCCAGCTGCTCCAACTTGTCGGGGCCTTGCTGGAGCCAGATCGAGACATAGACGGCATCAAAGCTCGGGCTCACCAGTTGATAGAGGTCGCTGCTGATGGTGCTCTCATAGAGCAGCAGCATCTGTGACACCGCATTGGCCGAACTCGGCCACGCCTCGGGCGTCGCCTCCTCGGCATGGAGGGCGGAGTGGAGGGCACCGACCATGCCGGCCAATGAGTAGGAGCCCGTGGTCACCCCCGCCGCGGCCAGCTCCCGCTCCAACGCCTGGACATCGGCTAGCCGTTTGGGATCACGAAATGCGCCGGCATGGTCAGTGAGTTTGAGGCGGATGAGGGGGCCATAGCGCTCCGCGCCGGTGCTGTAGGTGCAGGCGTAATCAGACCCTAAGAGCGTTTGCGCACGGTGGGCGATCTGTTGGGAGAGGGCCTCCGTCGGCGGGATCGCCGCATGGAGCGACAACCAGTAGAAGGCCTCTTTACCCGCCCCATCCACCAGCCGCCCCACCACCGCCGGATTGGTCTGGGCCACCATCTGGGCACGGGCTATCTCTTGCAGGTTGTTGCGATAGCGCGGCTCCACCGCCCGGCGATACTCCAGTGCGCTCCCTTTGGAGACGACCACCGCCTCTGTGGCCAAGCCATGGATCTGCGTAAATGGCCGCAAGCGGGCGGCGAGGCCCTCCAGATATTGGCGGCTGTCACTGTCGGTGACGCTCCCCAGCAGCGCCCTCACGTGGCTATCGCTGCCGGCCGGCCAGTTCTCCGCTGCATCGCGTTTCAGCTCTCCCCAGCGCTGCTCGGCCTGGGGGGGGATCCCTTTGAGGGCGGCGAGCTGCTGCACCTCGTTGGGTTGGGTGGCACTCAGTTGGCCTATCTGGGAGAGGTCCGCAATGGCCGAGAAGCCACTGGGGGTGAACACCCCATCCTTGGGGGCCAAGGTCAATAGGATCGTCTCCTCGGCCATACAGCTGGGCGAGTTGAGCGCCCCGGCGAGAGAGAGTGCGACCAGCGTCCATGCGGGAAAATCCATTTTTATCCCTCCTGCTCGATGGCGACAGCCGGCGCTCGCACCACCGGCTCACGTGCGGTGAGCAGGGAGAGCAGCGCGGGCAGTAGGAGTAAGGTCACCACGGCGCTGAAGATCATCGTGGCGGCGATCAGCACCCCCAGGTGAACCAGCGCGGCGTAGTCCGAGAGCGTCAACACCAGGAAGCCGGCGGCGAGCGCGATACTGTTGAGGATGATGGGGCGCCCCACCCCCTCAAAGGCCGCCACCAGCGCCGTCTCATGGTGGCCGCTCTGGGCCATCTCATGGCGGTAGCGACTAATGAAGTGGATGGCGTAGTCGATGCCGACCCCCACGGCGATACTGGCGACGATGGCGGTGCCGATATCCAGCGAGACCTGCAAGAAGCCCATCGCGGCGAAGTTGAACACCATGGTGAGCAGGAGCGGGATGACCGACAGGATGCCCAGCGCCAGGGACCTGAACATAGCGATCATCAACAGCACCACCAGCACCATGGAGAGGATGAGGCTCTGCACCTGGCCGTAGACGATCTCTTGGGTCGTGGCGACGAGGATATCGCCGTAACCTGCGACACTGATCCGCACATCCTTGGGCATCACCGCGTGGGCGTGTTGGACCGCCTTATCCACAATCTCCTTCACCAACGAGGATTGGTCGGTCTTGATGGCAAAGGCGATCCGGGCGGTCTGGTAGCGATGGTCAACGACATCAAACAGATCGCGCCCGCGGCTGTTCTCATACAGCAAGAAGTACTGCGCCAAGATGTTCTCGGTGGGTTGCGGCAGGGCGTAGTAGGCGGGGTCGCCACCATGCAGCATCTGATTCAAGCGGCGCACAAACTCGGCCACGGAGTAGGAGTATCCCACCTGCGGGTCGGCCCGCAGCGAGCGCTCCACTTGATCCACCGCACTCACCAGATCCATCCGCTTGAAGGCGTCAGGGCGATCGGCGGAGAAGACCAGGTTCACCAGGGTGGTACCACCAAAGTGCTCGTTGAACACCTTGTCATCCACCCGGATGCGCGCCTCGGGTTTGAAGTAGCCAATCACCCGGTTGTCCACCCGCAGATCCATGATGCCGATGAACGAGACTACCAGTACCGCCAGCGCCACCCCAATCACCGCAAAGCGGTTGGCGTGGAGGGTGTTGGCGATCCCCCGCAGCGCCTGGCTACGGGGCGCACTGGGCGCCGGTTGGGCCGCAGCGTCGGCCTTTGCCTTGGCGCCGGCGGCGAGGGCCGGCAGCAGGAGCATGGTCAACAGCCAGGCGTAGATGACCCCCAGGCCGACAAAGACCCCGAAGTACTTCACGAAGATCACATTCGTGTAGGCCAGCGAGGCGAAGCCCACCGCCGTGGTGATGCTGGTCATGAGCATCGGCGCCCACAGCTCGGCCAACGCCGCCTTGGCCGCCTCGGCGGCACCACTGCCCGCCTGCCGCTGTTTATTGAACTCGCTCAAGAAGTGGATGGAGTCCGCCACCCCAATGGAGATCAAGAACACCGGCAACATGGTGGTGACGATGTTCTGCTCCACCCCCAGCAGCGCCATGCTACCCATGGTCCAGATGACGCTCAGGATGGCGATGAGCAGCGGCTGGATGGTCGCCTTGAAGGAGCGGAAGCTGAGGAAGAGCGTCACCAGCACCACCAGGATCACCCCCGGAAAGAGGGTATCGTTGTCGTGCTTCATGCTGGAGGCGGTCTGCGTGGCGATCATGGGGGGACCGCTCAGATGGAGCCCAACATCCAGTTTGACCGTAGAGAGCAGATCCGAGATGGCGTTGTAGGTGCGGATCATGTTAGGCGAGTCATCTTCGCTGATCGCCAACTCCACCTGGATGGAGGTCGCCTTGCCATCGGGTGATATCAGGCCGTTTATATAGAGCGGGTTGGCGAGGGTCTCCGCCTGGATGGCGGCAATCCCGTCGCTACTGGTCGGCACTGTCCGCATCAGGGTGTGGACATCGAGCACATCCCCCTCGGCGGTGATGTTCTCGATGGTCGCCAGGCTACGCACCCGCCGCACCGGGGCCGCACGCATGGTCAGGTCGGCGAGAAACTGCTCGCCCTTGCTATCCAGCGCACCGGCGGCGTTCAGATCCTGCTTGAGCTGTTGCAGGGCATCGATATCCTCGCGCCCCAGGCCACCGGCGACGATCTTGTCGATCTCGGTTCGGAGGGTGCTATCCCCGCCCAGGGACTCCAGCCGTGTCACATCGTCCGCGCCGGTCAGCGATAGTTGATAGAGCTGGGTGCTCAGGTTCGCCACCAACTGGAGGATCGGCTTATCAAACACCGTGCCGGAGTGGGCCACCAGGGCGATGTAGGCCTGCTCCCCGGTGTTGGTAAAGGTCTGCTTGACCTGCTGCTCGGCCACCCGGCTCGGGTGGCTCTTGGAGAGGAAATAGGGGGTGGCGTTGATGCGCAGTTGGCTGGCCGACATGGCAAAGGCCACGGTGGCCAATAGCACAATGGCGTAGACCAGCCAACGGCGCTGGGTGACCCACGCGGCGTACCGCGTCAAGAAGGTGTTCATGTTCGCTACTCCTTGCGTTTTAGAACGGTGCGTTAGGCCACCGCGGCGCTCTCTAACACCTCTTCATCGATATAGGCATCAAGGCGCAGCCCAGGGCGCGCCTCCGGGCTCTCCCGATGCCGGCCGGTAAACTCATCACACATCCGCTCCCAGATGATGTATTTGTGGATCTCCGCCGTGCCCCCCGCCATGTGCAGCCCGATCGCCTCTCGGCACTTGCGCTCCAGATCGCACTCTTTGCGATAGCCGTAGTTGCCGAGGACCCGAATGGCATCCAGCGTCGCCTCCCCCAGCGACTCCGCGGCAAACAGCTTGGAGACCGAGGCCTGCAACGTGCAATCCTCACCCCGGCTCAGGTGCCAGAGCGAGCGGTAGACAATCCCGTGCAGCAGTTCGAGGTTGACCCGCATCTTCAGGATGCGCTCTTGGACATATTGGAAGTCGGCGATCTTCTTCAGGAACGCCTCCCGCTTCATCGCCCAGGCCATCGCCTCGTTGATCACCGGTCGGAGGTAGCCCATCACCGTCAGCCCAACGAGGACCCGCTCGACGAGGAAGCCGAAGTAGAGCACCTCCATACCCCCACCGGGCCGACCCAGCATGGCGCTATCGCCCACCGGCTTCTGATAGAAGCGCACATGGCCCGTCGGGGTGCCCCGATTGCCCATCAGGTCCAGGGGGCCGGTCATCTCCACCTTGTCACCGGAGAGCGGCGCCAGGAAGGCGGTGATATCCTTCTCGCCTGCCTCGGGGAAGCGGGCAAACAACACACAGACATCCGCCACCGGGATGTTGGTGATGTTCCACTTCTCCCCATCCAGGCAGAGGGTACCCGCCGCGTCCCGCCCCGCCTGGAGTTTGATGCGGCGCACATCGGATCCCCCCTGCCGCTCGGTGATGGCAAAGGCGGCGATGGATTCGCCAGAGATGAGGCGCGGCAACCAGTAGGCCTTCTGCTCATCGTTGCCATAGCCGATGATGGCGCTCTGGGCGAGCCCCACCTGGGCGGCGACCGAGATCAAAAAGCCGAAGTCCTCACACCCCTCGGCAAACCCCTCAAGGGCGGCGGCAAACTCCCAGATCCCGCGACCGCCACCGCCATACTCCTTGGGCATGTGCAGGCCAAAGAAGCCGGTCTCCGCCAGGCGCCGCCAGAGGGCGCGATCAAACTCTGCATCCTCATCCCGCTGCCGCGCCCCAGGACTGACCAGATCACGGCCGATCTGGCGGAACTTGGCGTGGAGCTGCTGCTGCTCTTCCGTAAAGGCAAAATCCATGATGAAACCTCCTTATTCGCTGGGATTGTGGCGCAGGGTCTCGCGTGCCTTCTGCCACTCTGCATCGGGCAGCTGCAACGCGGCCTCCACCGCCCCGAGCTGCGTTTGATCGACATCGGCCATACGGAAGGCCAAGGGGAAGACCTGCCGGCCGTGGTAGCGCGGTCCATAGAGATAGCCCTCCGGGGGGTTGGCCGGCCGATCCTGCAACAGCTGCGGGCGCGCCCCTAAGAACTGGAGCGTCGCCACCATGATCGACGGCTCACCATCACCGGCGATGGCGGCGATCTGATTATCTGGATCGAGGGCGTGGCGCAGGCAGGCGGTCAACATCAGTGCCGTGGCCCGCGTGGCGCGCGGGTCCTCTTTGGCCAGCGACTGGCAGCGGGTGATGCGCCCCACCTCGCGCACCCCCTCGATGGGCAGCGACTGGATCCACCGCACATCGTCAAACACCGCTCGACCAAAGGCGCGCTCGGCGGAGAGCCAGTTGCGGGTGGTAGAGGAGAAGGGCACGCCGTGATCGGCCGCCGCCTTGATGGTGGCGTAGGCCAGCAGCTGCCCGCTGGCGGTATCCACCGTCAGCATGTGGCGGTCATCCGGCCGGAAGTTGCTGAGGGGCTCGCCAAACTCCGCCAGGGCGACGCGGGTATCGACAAAGCCGACCCGAGCGTAGTTGACAAAGGCGAACTCGGTGGCGCGGGCGATGAACTCCTCGGGGGTGTTGGCGTGGCGCAGCTGATACACCGCAAGGCCGCCACTGCTGGCCACCGGCGCGATGATCTCGTTGCGCAGCAGCGGCAGCAGCCGGGGGGCACGGTAGTTGGCGAGGTAGGCCGCTACACTGTCGTGGGCGACCCCCTGGGGGCCGCGCCGACGGCGCACATCGGCCAGCACCGCGTCGCGGCTGGCGCTACTGCGCTCCGCGGCGTTGGGCTGGATCCAGTTGCGCACATCCTGGTAGATATCGCTGTTCACCGGCCGCCCAGCCAGCAACTCGATCACCGCCGCGGTGGCGATGATGCCAAACAGATTGGCGGCAATCGCCAGCTGGGAGACAAAATCCTTGCCGGCGTAGACGCGCTCCAGCTCATCGATGATCTCGTTGCGCAGGTAGCGCTCCGGCACCAGCAGGCTACAGACCGCCAGCGGATCCAACTCCTCGATGTGGTGGGCCGAGATCACCCCATCCAACAGCGGTTGATCCGGGTTGCGGTAGTCGTAGATGGGGACAAACTGGGCGGTGCCCATGTCATAGCCGGAGATGACCGCCTTGCGCTGCCGCTGCGCCTCTTCATGCAGGCGCCACTTCATCCGCAGACCGGCCTGGGTGGTGACATCCACCGCATCGATCACCACATCGGCCCGCGCCACCAGGGCGGTGACATTGGCCGGCGTGATGCCGTCGGTATGCAGTTCAAACTCGGCGTTGGGGTTGATGCTGTGGCAGCGCTCGGCAAAGACGGCCGGCTTGGCCCGGCCGATATCGGCCAAGGTCATATTTTGCCGGTTGATGTTATTGAGTTCATAACTGCCGTTGTCCGCCAGGATGAGATGTTCGGCCCCCGAGCGCACCAGGACCTCGATGGTGGAGCCCCCGGTGGAGCCGCAGCCGGCCACCAAGATGGTGGCCTGGCGGAGGGTCAGCTGATCTTCGGCGCTAATGAATCCGGTATTGCGCAGGGTAAATTCCTGGTAGAAACCAGGGGCGGTTGGCAACTGTTGGACTACTTCTGCACAAGTGCTGGTCTGCATCGCTTCGCCCTACCGTAGGTGTGTTCTCCATGTTGGGGCGAGATCCTACGCGAAGCGCTCCAGCGTCATACCTGCGAACTGTGACAGCTTGTTTTTTTCGCTTAAATGTGGCACGGCAAGGGCGCGGCGGCCACCGCCAGGGCGATGGTGCCCTAGTGGAGCTGGGCAGCGCGGGGGCCTGGCAGCAACCTCGGCGGGGGGAGCGAATGGGGCGGCGGCCTGGCGCCGCCAACGCTGGGTAAAACTTAGAGCGTAGTCAAAAGTGGCTCAGGGAGGGGGGACGATGGGGTGCGGCCGCGCCCACCCCCGCGGGGCGGGGAGGGGCGCTGGGGCGGGGTTAACGGAGGTCGCCGTCGGTGCCGGTGAGTCGGAGGCCAGCCGCCGCCGGGAGCAGCAGGTTCTCCCCAGCGGGGGCGCGGTCGGCGGCATCGTTCTGTGAGTGGGCGCGGCGCTCGGGCAGCAGGCTCAGCCGTTGGGCGATGGAGACGGTGTGCATCTTGTTGGCCGCCCCCAGCTTCTGCATGGCGTTGCGCAGGTGGAAGTGGGTGGTGCGCTCCGAGATGCTGAGGATCTGGGAGGTCTCCCAGGCGGTCTTGCCCTCCGCCGCCCACATCACACACTCCAGCTCCCGCTGCGTGAGGCTGGGGGGTTCGGCGGAGCTACCCATGAGGTGGTCCACGGCGTCGTGGAGGTAGGGGGCCAGCGAGTAGGCGTGGGAGCAGATGTGCTCCAGGGTCTGCTGCCCCTGGTTGCGCGGCAGGGAGACGCACAACATGCTGAAGGAGTGGGCGCTGCGCATGGGGATGGTCACCATGAAATCCAGCTGCACCTCCAGCAGCGCCTCCCAGTAGAAGCGCTCCTTGGCGTCCATATCGGCCGGGAGGTGGTAGAGGTCCCACACCGTGGGGGTGATACTGCGGCGGCAGAGATCCAGCTTTGGGTCAAACTCCTGCAACCCCAGCTCGTAGTAGCGATCGATCCAGCTCTTGGGGCAGTTGGTGAGGGTCACCACCTGGCCGCTCGCCCCGGAGCTGCCCTCCAGGCTCCAATCCAGGCGGAAAAAATCCACCCCTAGGTCACTGAATAGTCGCCCCAGGGTCGTCTCTTGCTGGCCTAGGTTGCGCGCCTGGAGCAGCGCGCTCAGCTCATCCTGCCACGAGCCGGTCAGGATTGGACTCTTCCACTGCCCCATTGGCATCACCGCTCCCTCTGTGCCATCCCTCTGCTGACCCCCTCATCATCGCCCCCCACACCCAGGTGGCCAATGACGCGCCTCACATAACGATCCGCCCACGCCCCTTTATAAAGATTCCTTGACGCATTAGAAGGGAGCCGCTTTGCCGCTGTCAACCACGTGACTGCGCCAGCAGCGCCTGGCACGCCTCGATGAGCGGCCCCTCCATCGCCGCCAGGCCGATCTCCCGCCACGGCTGCGCCGCGGGCCAATCCTCCAGCACCGCCGCCAGCGCCCGCTGGGGTGACCAGGGCCGCCGGCGCAGCTGGGCCAACTGGGCCAGCAGGTCGGCCCGGGTCGCCCCCTCCAGCTCCCCCTCGGCAAAGGCCCAGGCCAGCAGCTGATTGTCGTCATCCAACCACTGCCGTAGCGCCTCCACCCCCGCCCGCGGCCACCGCGGCCGGGGCCGGCCATCGGCCTCGAACAGCCCCAGCTCCACCAGCCTGGACTGGCCGTCAGACTCGAACAGCTCCACTTTTGCCGGCAGCGGCTGGCCGTGGCGCAGGCCGCGCCGCGCCAGCAGCCCCGGCTCGGCCGCCTGCTCCTGGAACCAGAGGTGGGCGGCGTAGCGGTAGCCGAACTGCTCCAGGGCGAGGTCAAAATCGCCCCAGGCCGCCTCCAGTACCTCACCCAGCTCAATAACCTGTTTCAGTAACGACCCTAGGGCGGGGGAGAGCTGACTCTCCCCCGCTAGCAACCGCGACAGCGACAGCGACAGCGACAGCGACAGCGACAGCGACCGCGACAGCGACAGCGACCGCGACCGCGACAGCGACCGCGACCGCGACCGCGACAGCGACCGCGACCACGACCGCGACCACGACCACGACCGCGACCACGACAGCGACCGCGACAGCGACCGCGACAGCGACCGCGACAGCGACCGCGACCGCGACCGCGACCATTCGCCGAACACCTGGCCATAGGCCAGGTGTTCGGCCACCTGGAGCGCCTGATAGAGCAACAGTGCCAACCGACTGGCAGCGGGGAGGGGGTCAACCGGGTAGAGCCCCAACAACACTATGGGCTGGCTGAATAGCTCTGCTATGCCAAAATCCTCCCCCTCTCCCTGAAGCAACCAACCATCCAGCGGCACCTGGGCGAGCGCCCGCTGCCAGGCCGGCCCCTGCGCTGGCAGCAGGGCATCGAGCGCCAAGGCGGTATCGCTCGGCGTTGGCAGCCCTCCTTCCTGATCGCGGTACTCTTCCCAGTAATAGAGGGGGGGGGCATGGGTCAACCACTGCGCCAGGCCCGCCACCAAGGCGGGCTCGCTCAGCCCAGCCTCTGGGTCCCCCCAACCACCCTCCGCCAGCAGGAGCAGGAGGGCGGTGGCACGGGCATCTGCGGGGTTAAAGGTGATAAACCAGCTATCGTCATCCGGTGGTGCATCCCAGCGCTGCGCCGCCGCCGCACCGAACCCCTGCCCCACCCACTCGGCCGCCGGGCGGCCACCGGGCGGCGCCTGCGCCAGTTGGGCCGTCAACACAGGCCAAGGCGCCTCCGCCTTCAGCAACTCCGCCAGCAGTACCACCCCGGCCGCCCGCCACTCCGCCACTGCGCCGAAGAGGCGACTGAGCCCCAGCTCTGGGTGGAGCAGGGCGGCGGCGCAGGCGACGGGCAGCCAGCGGCGGCGCTCGCCGGGGGGGAAGTCGAGTTCGCCGCCGGTCAGGGCCGCCACCAGCAGCTGCGCCTCCCCCGCCCGGGCGATATCCAGCTCCGCCAGCAGCTCCAGGTGGGCCGCCCCCTGCGCCTGCGCCCCCTGGCCGGCGTGGATGGTGAGCAGCAGCAGCCCCACCTCGTCCCAGCCCGGCCGCCCCAGCTGCTGGCGCAGCAGCGGCCCCAGGGCGTCGAGGAAGCGGCGGCTGCCGAGGGAGAGGGCGCGGCCGTGGAGATACTCGGCGCAGAGGTACTCCTGGAAGCTGAGGTGGGCAAACTGCACCCTCCCTGCCGCCGGCTCCAGCAGCAGGCCGGCGGGGTGGAGGTAGTACTCCAGCAGCTCCTCCGCCATGGCCGGCTGCAGCTGCTGAAACGGCTCCGGCGGCAGCCCCTCCGCCCCCCCGCTCTGCCCCCCCTCCCCCGCCAGGAGCCGGCGCAGCTCCGCCAATAGCTCCGGGCGCCCCCAGATCACCTGGCGCGCCTCAGGCGTATCCTCCTCTGCCATCGCCTGATGTTGGCTGCGCCAGGCGAGGTAGCCCAGGGCGCGGCGCACCTCCCGCTCCTCCCAGTGGGGCATCTCCCGCTGCGCCAGGGTGTAGCGCAGGCGGCGCTGGAGGGTCTGGCGGATGAGGTAGAGGTCGATGATGCGGCGGTAGAGGTCGCCCCGCCCGTGGGGCAGCCGGCGGTCACTGACATGGACCAGCGCCATCAGGGTGAGGAAGATGGGGCGGCGCGCCAGGGTGAGCAGATGGGCGCGCCCCGCTCCCTCCAGGGCCGCGCTAAACTCCGCCAGGAGGCGCTCCCGCTCCGCCTGCCAGTCGGCCTGGAGTAGGAAAAAGCGGCGCACAAACTCATCGATCTGCCCGCGGTTGAAGGGCTGCACGTGGAAGAGCCGCTCTTTCGCCCCGGCCAGCGGCAGCGGGGCGGCCCCCTCTGCGCCCCACTGTAAGCCGGTAAAGCCAGCGGGGCGGCCGGTGAGCAGGCAGCGGTGGCCGGCCTGCTGGGCCGCCTGGGCCAGCCGCAGCACCAGGTTGCGCAGCTGCGGCCCCCCCACCTCGTCGATACCGTCCAGCAGCAGCAGTAGCGGCATGGCATCCCCCGCCGGGGCCAGGCTGGCCTCCAGCCGCGGCAGGTCGAGCCGGTAGCCCAGCGCCTGCGCCTCTCCCGCCGCCTGCTGCCACCAGGCCGCCAGCAGGGCCGGCAGCTGCTCGGCACTGGGGAGATCATCGATGGCGAGCAGCTCCTCCTGGTACTCCCGCAGGATGAGCGGCAGCGGTAGCAGCCCCCGCTCTCCGGCCAGCTGGCGTTGCAGCTCACCCGGTGTCGCCTGGCACAGCTCGCTCACCAGCGCCTGCACTAGGGTGCTCTTACCGCTGCCGGGGCGGCCGGCGATGGCGACCAGCCGGTGCTCGGCGATCACCTCGCGGGCATCCCGGCCCGGCGCTGGCCCCCCATCCCACTGGGCCATCGCCTCGTCGTGCAGCTCCTCCTCAGCGAGTCGCAGCGGGATGTAGATGTGGCGCAGCAGCACCCGCTCCCCCTCCTCCTTCAACCCCATCAGGTCCAGGCTGCCAAAGCGCTTGGCCAACCAGCGGGTGTAGTCGCCGCGGGCGGTGACGCGGGCGTTGCGTTCGGCGATGGAGTGGAGATCGGTCATACGGGTTACGCCCCTAGGGTGGCGGCCGGTGGCAGGTGGAGGTAACGGGGATCCAGCGTGGTGTCACGCCCTATCAGCTGGCGGAAGAGTAGCCGAAACTGCTCGTCGGAGCGGCGGCGATCACGCCGCTCCTCAAACGCCTTGACCGCCTGCTCCAGGCTCTCGTTGCCGTGCTGGCTGCGCTCCTCTGGATCGGTGGGGCGCAGCACGTGGCTGAAGGCGCGGAAGAGGATCTCTTGCAGTAGCCGCTGCTCCGCCAAGCAGTCAGGAAAGCGGTCAGCGTCGATATCACCTTGTGAGCTACCGCTCAACACCGCCCAGAGCAGGTGCAGCGCCGCCGGCTGTCGCTCGATGAGCCGCCACACCGGGCGGTGGAACTGGCGCAGGTAGTGGAACAGGACAAAGCGGCGCGCTTCGGCGCGGTCACTGCCGATCCACTCCCCTGCCCGGTGCAGCCCCCAGGCGGCACAGAGGCCGTTGGTGAAGTTCTTGACCTTGCGTGGATTGGGTTCCAGCAGCTGCTCGATATCCTGCGCCATCGCCTCGGCGGCGACGATGCCGTGCTGGCGTAGCTGCTGCGCCACCACCGCGGTCACCTGCGGGCCGTTGGGCAGCGGTACCGCCAGGGTGGCCTGAAACAGCTTTTCCAGATATTCACGGTTGCTATCCTCCGAGCGGCCGGTCCAGTGATTACGCAGCGCCTCCAGCACCGCCCCATCGTCGAGGCCGAAGACGAAGAGGCAGCGCCGGCTGGAGAGGTAGAGCTTGATCGCCTCCAGCAGGCGGACGATCACCTCCTGTTCACAGCGATCCAGGTCGTCGATAAAGACCACCAGGCGGGCGTGCTGCTCCGCCTCCTCGGCCTGGCCCCGCCGGATCAGCGGCGCCCGCAGGGCGGTCAGCGCCTCGTTCACCGCATCCTCAAACAGGAGGTGGAAGCGCTGGCCGTCACTAGGGGCGAGCAGATCCGGCTCCGCCTCGCGCCACGCCTGGCGCATCCCCTCGCTGACGCCCCGCGCCAGGCTCGCCGGGCGGCCAGTCACCAAGGTGGCGGCGGCATCCACGGTGTGCTCCAGCAGCTTGGCGGCGGCGAGGCCGCCGCGCCGATTGATCGCCTGCCAACCCCGCTTAAGCCGCCGACCGTGACGCGCCGGGGCGGTGAGCCGCGCCTCAAACTGGGTGCGGATCTCCTTCACCAGCGGCACCAGTGGATTGGACTCATTCTGGTGCTGCCAGGGGGAGAACCAGACGCAGAGCAGGCCATCCAGGCGCAAGTAGTACTCCTCTGGCCACTGGAGTTCGCCCTTGCGCCCCGCCTCCCAGCCGCGGAAGCGCTGCCACTCCTCCTGCCCCTCCCGCTCCGGCTGGGCCATGGGGCGGGGCTGCTGGATCGGCTCGCCACCGAGGGTGACAAAGGCGCGCCGCAGCACGCTGGTCTTGCCCGCTCCCCACTTGCCGATCACCCCCAGGGTGAACGGGGGCTGCGCCTCCAGTACTATACGCGCCACTTGATCACCGGCGGCGCCGAGGCCGAGCCCCCCCTCCAGGGTCCAGAGGTCGTTGAGGTAGCGGTGGTTGTCCATGGCGTCCATGCCGCTCCCGCGGGCGAGGTGTTGGGGTCGGGATTGTACCCGGCCCATGCCCTCCCTGGGCAGGCGGACCGGCCCCACGGCGGCGCCCGGCGGATCCCGACTCTCCAACTCAGGGCGATCTATATATGTACCCACGCCATCCGCTGCTGTTATCACTCCTGCTGTGGGCCGCGCTATGCAGCCTGCCCAGCCACGCCACCCCCCCCACCACGCCGCAGCTGCGGCTGGAGGCGGGGATGCACACCGCCATGATCAACCGCCTGGATGTGGATGCCAGCGGCCGCTACCTGGTGACCGCCTCCGATGACAAGACCCTGCGGCTGTGGGACCTGGCCGATGCCGGGCGGCTCATCCGGGTGCTGCGGGTCCCGGTGGGCCCGGGCCACGAAGGCAAGCTCTACGCCACCGCCATCTCCCCCGATGGCCGCTGGATCGCCGCCGGTGGCTGGACCTCCGGCGACGACGAGGCGGAGCAGGTGTACATCTTCGAGCGGGCCAGTGGCCAGCTGGCCCAACACCTCCGGGGGCTGGATAACGTGGTCAACCACCTCTGCTTCTCGCCCGACAGCCGCCGCCTGGCGGCGGTGATGGGCGAGGGGTATGGCCTCAAAGTTTGGGCGGTTGACCAGGGCTTTCGTAGCCTGGGGGAGGATAGCGACTATGGCGACGCCAGCTACGGCTGTGCCTTCGACGCCACCGGCCGGCTACTGACCACCGCCTACGATGGCTATGTGCGGCTCTACGATGCCGAGCTACAGCTCCTCGCCAAGCGCCAGCTGGAGGGGGGGTTGCGGCCCTACTCCGTCGCCATCCGCCCCGACGGCCAGCAGGCGGCGGTGGGGTTTGACGATAGCCCCGCCCTCAACCTCATCGCCGTCGCCGATCTCCACCTGATCGCCTCCCCCAGGCTGCCCAGGCGGGAGAGCGGTAACATCCACACCATCGCCTGGTCGATGGATGGTGAGACCCTCTATGCCGCCGGCAGCTTTGCCCGCAACAGCGATCGCCTGGTCTTCTCCTGGTCCCAGGGGGGGAGTGGGCGGCGCACCGCCTGGCAGACCTTTGACGACACCCTCCTGAGTGTCAAACCCCTGCCCAACGGCGATCTGGTGGTGGGATCGACCAAGCCCGCCTGGGGGGTGTTTGGCCGCAATGGCCGGCGCAAGCTGGAGCGGCTCGGCCCCATCGCCGACCTGCGCAACAGCCTGGGCAACGCCTTCCGCCTCTCCCGCGACGGCCAGACGGTGCAGTTCGGCTATGAGTATGGTGGCAAGCAGCCGGCCCGCTTTGCGGTGGACCAGGTGGCCCTGCTGGCGGGCGCCGCACCCAGTGACCAGCTCAGCCCCGCCCGCACCCAGGCCCCGGGGCTGCGGGTGACCGATTGGGAGGATGAGTACTACCCGCAGCTCAACGACCAGCCCATTGAACTGAGCGACTATGAGCAGTGCCGCTCCCTCGCCATCAGCCCCGACGGTGAGCAGTTCATGCTGGGCAGCGAGTGGTATGTGCGGCTGTTTGATAGCGCTGGCGATGAGCTGTGGCGCCGGCCGGTGTTTGATGCCGCCTGGGGGGTCAACATCTCGGCCGATGGTCGGCTGGCGGTGGCCGCCTTCGGCAACGGCACCCTCCACTGGTACCGCCTGAGCGATGGCCAGGAGCTGCTCACCCTCTTCCCCCACGCCGATCGGCAGCGCTGGATCGCCTGGACCCCCTCCGGCTACTACGCCGCCAGCCCCGATGGCGACCGACTCATCGGCTGGCAGATGAACCGCGGCACCGACGCCGCCCCTGACTTCTTCCCCGCCAGCCAGCTGCGCAGCACCTTCTACCGCCCCGATGTCGTACAACGGGTGCTCACCACCCTGGATGAAGGGCTGGCGTTGGAGCAGGCCGACGCCGCCAGCGGCCACACCACCCAGCTCGCCACGGTGGCCGACCACCTGCCGCCAGTGGTGGATCTACTGAGTCCCGCCGACGGTGAGCCGTTGGCGCAGGGCGAGATCACCCTCAGCTACCGCATCCGCAACCCCTCCGGGGCCCCCCTCGTGCGGCTGGAGCTGCTGGTGGATGGCCAGCCCCACTCCAGCCAGGACCTCACGACGCTGGAGAGCGACACCCCCCAGAGTCTCACCATCCGCCTCCCCAGTCAGGCGCAGCAGCTGACCCTCATCGCCTACAACCGCTACGGCGCCTCGGCCCCGGTACACCTCCATCTGCAATCCACGGAGGCGGTGGAGCAGACAGCGCTCAAACCGGAGCTGGTGGAGCTGGCGGCGGGCTGTTTTGTGATGGGGAGCCCGGCCGAGGAGCTGGGGCGGATGGAGGACGAGCAGCCCCACCGGGTCTGCCTCGACCCCTTCGCCATCGGCAAGTACGAGGTGACCTTTGCGGAGTATGACCGCTTTGTCCAGCTGACCGGACACCCATCACCTGGTGACAAAGGTTGGGGACGGGGGCAGCGGCCGGTCATCCAGGTGAGCTGGGAGGATGCCACCGCCTACGCGGCGTGGCTCTCGGAGCAGACCGGCGAGCACTACCGGCTACCCACCGAGGCGGAGTGGGAGTATGCGGCGCGGGCCGGCACCACCACCGCCTACTGGTGGGGTGAGAAGGCGAGCCATGAGGCCGCCAACTATGGCCAAGAGGCGTGTTGTGGCGGCCTGAGTCAGGGGCGTGATGAGTGGCAAAACACCGCCCCAGTGGGCGCCTTTGTCGCCAACCCCTGGGGACTGCACGACACAGTGGGCAATGTGTGGGAGTGGACCTGCTCGGCCTATGCGGGGCACTACGACGGCAGCGAGCAGCGCTGCCAGGAGCGTGGTGATACCGATCGGGTCGCCCGCGGCGGCGCCTGGGACTACGGCCCCGCCTCCCTCCGCTCCGCCACCCGCATCCATCTGGCCCCCCCTATCCGCCTCTCCAGCCTCGGCTTTCGCCTGGTGAAGACGGCCCCCTGAGGCCACTGGGGTGGGCGCGGTGGGCGCGGCAGGGGGCTACCCCAACCGCGCTCCCCCTCGCTACTGCCGGCGAGGGGGGAGACGCTGCCCCCCTCTACCCGGCTCACTGCCCCCCATGGAAGGTGGCGCCCTCTTCGGCATGGAAGCCGGGGGTGAGGTGGATCTGGGGAGAGCTGAAGGTGGCGGTGGCACCCTCTTGCACCGTGACACTCCCCCCGGCGGTGAGGGAGCTAGTGCCGGTACAGGTGGTGTTGGTACCGGAGAAGAAGGTGCGGCTGGTGAGGCTCAGATCGGTGCCGCTACAACTGGGTGGCCGATACCCACGGTCGTAGCCGCTGAGTTCACTACAGGCGGCCCCGGCACACGCCTTGATGCGGTAGTAGTAGTAGATCCCTGCGGAGGCAGCGGTGTCTTTGTAAGAGAGGGCGCTGGTGGTTGTCAGGGCACTGCTACAGCTACTGGTGTTGATGGTGGTACAGCGCACCACTTGATAGCTGTCGGCATCCGCTACAGCGCTCCAACTGACGGTAATGCCAGTGGTATCGGGACCATCGCTGGCAGTGGGGGCGGCGGGTATCCCCGGTGGCACGTAGAGGGCCATCGCATCAGAGCAGTTGTTGCTGGTAACACGCTCACCACTCACCGCATCCACACAGACACCCACCCAATAACTACCCGGGGTGGTGGGGGCGGTGTGGACGTTAGACTGCGCTGAACTGGCCCCGATACTGAGGCTGGGGATGCTATCGGTGGAGAGCTGGCTATCACCGGTGTCGATGGTGCCGTCACTGGAGAGCAGATAGCGCAGGGTGGAGCTGCTCGCCACCGCGCCGCCGACATTGGTCACCGTGGCGCTGATGGTGTAGCTGGCACCCGGGGTGAAGGTGGTGGCGGAGGTGCCGATGGAGGTGATGGAGAGATCGGGGTGGGGAGGGGCGACAGTATCCCACTTGAGGTCGTAGACATTGCCGACGTTGCTGTAGTAGACCCGCAGGTAGTAGGTACCGGCAGAGGCCACCTCATAGTCGATCGATTCATTGTCGGTGCTGGAGGTGCTCGATGCCACCGTGCCACCACTGGAGTTGACCAGCGCCAGGTTGAGGTTGCCCTTGGCGTGGGAGAAGGTGAGGTCCACCAGCACCCGCTCCTCGCCGGTGGGGACGGTGATGCGATACCAATCATCATCCCACTGCCAGCCCACCCCAGCGATGGCGCTCAGCCAGGTGCCGGGGTAGCTACTGAGGTCGTAGGCGTAGGTGCGGGTGTCGTTCTCCTCATAGGCATCCTCACTGCCAAACCGGTAGTTGGCGATCATGTAGGCCGTGTCGGTGAGGGTGCGGGCGTTCTCCTCACTGCCGGTGGTGCCGGTGGCGTCGCTGTTGTAGTCGATATCGGGATCGGACCAGTAGGGGACGCGGGAACAGCTATAGCCCGCGTCATAGCAGGCGTTCTCATAGGACATCACCGTGCGCCAGCGCCGGCTGCTAGTGGCGGAGAGGTTGACGTGGCCGTGGCTGTAGCTCCACGCCCCCGGCTCGCCGCCGGCGACATAGGGGTCGTGGTGGGCCCCCATGTTGTGGCCCAACTCGTGGGCGAAGGTGAGGGAGATGCCGGTACAACCGCGCACCGCCACCGAATAGCCCAGATCCGGGGTGGGGGTGGAGGGGGTGGTCATCAACCAGGCGAGTCCGCAGTAGAGGTAACCCGCCCCACCACCGCCATCCTCCACCCAGAGGCTCACCAGATCGGCGGCATATTGGTCCCGTAGACCGGCCACGCTCTGGAACGGCGAGTTGCCAGCGGTGACCTTGTTGAGGTCCACCTCCAGATCAGCGGTCTCGGTGTAGCTGATCTCCTCGGTGTGGACCAGCCGGATGCTAAACGGCACGCCACTATTCTGGTAACTGAGATTGGTCTCCTCCACCGCCAGCTGGATCTCCGCCTCGATGTCACTGGAGGCGCGGCGGGCGTCGTCGGTGTAGATCACCATCACGTCGATGAGGCTACCGTCATCCACCGGGGTGGCGGTGGTGGTCACCCGGCTAGGGGGGGTGGTCTGGGCCGTGCTGATGGGGTGTTGCACCAGTTGCGCCCAACCGGGTGGGTGGTCGAGGTAGCGCCGGGTATCCGCCTCGGTGATGGTCTGACCGCCGGCCCCATCCGGCCGGATCTGAAACACCCGACCGGCCGCCCGCACCACCCCCGTCACCCCCAGGGCATCGTTGATCAGGAGCACCTCGCCCGGCGAATCACCCACCACCTCACCCATCCAGGTGGTACCGAGACGATTGTGTTTTAGGCCGGTGCGGCGCACCTCAAATTGGGCGTCGGCAAATAGGTTAAAGGTCAAATTCTCGGCGGCGCTCCCCTCTGCCAGGAGGGTATCAGCGAGTTGGGCCGCGCGGCTCCGCACCACCCCTG
>QKFD01000053.1 GCA_003251535.1 Chromatiales bacterium
GTGGTCAGGGGGGTACGTTCAAGGCGTGTCATTCGAATTCTCCTGGGTTCGCAGCCGGAGAAACTACCTGACAACGCCCCTCTTACCTACCCCCTCCCTCGGCTGTCCTCGCCACAGAACTGTAAGGCGGGGGTGACCAGTCCCGGCTGAACCATGTGCTCGAACAGCTGGTGGCGGTTGCCGATAGAGCGCGCCAATACCTCCCAACGGCGTAGGCAGTCGTCGGTGGCCGTGGTGGTACTACTGGAGTCCCGTATCTTGGGGGGCGAGTAGCCGGAGGGGAGGGCATCGATCATCCGCGCGCCGTAATTCAGCCCAGCTAGGCGGCAAATAGATCGCCGCATCAAACCGCCTTTTCCTAGTGCTACTAACGTGCCGCTCCCGGGAGGCCTCTGACTTGTGCGGTACCCCCGCTGCTCTCGTCGATGAGTGATGCGCTGCGATACCGATCGAATTTGTCAGCAAGCGGCAGGTGTTGTGGCCAGACGCTGGGGGGGGGGAACAACGGGTAGGAAGCAGTCTGAATATGAGCGGGTGAGCAGGTTTGAGTGTGTGGTCTTAGGCGTGGGCCATCGCCGCATTGCGGCCGGTGGCGCCTGCTGCGAAATACTGTTGAATCCAGACCCTCTCAGGAGGGTGATAGTGAAGTGTGTGCCCCCCAGACCCAGCCTGGGGGGCACGTGGCAACCCTCTATTGCTCGCCTGAGGTCAACACTACACGTAGCGACTCTGCCGGGCCACTAAGCTCAGGTAGCGGGATATGTAGCTGTCGCTTACCTCTGTAGATCCCCCACAGGGTACGGCTGGCCAACACCTCGGTGGGACCTGCCTCCCCCGCTGGCTGCTGTAGCACTAGCAGGCGGCGCATGGTGGGATCATCCCGGTCATGTTCAAGGGTGATCTCCGCACTGCGTGCCCCCGTGGTTGCCGCGCTGAGGGCAACGGCGAGGCGCGGTTGGGCGGAGGGAGTGGCGGCGGTGGCAAGGCGGCTCTCAGTACCGCTCTTGAAGACATAGAAGTAGCTGCCAGACCAGGGCCAGACGCCCATATCATTACCGCCGGTTGCCGGATCGCTACCGTGGATCTCGTCCATGCCGCCGGTATCCAGAGTGATCACAAAGCGGTAGGGGGTACCGGCAAACCCGGCAAGTCCGCTGGTGTCCCACACCTCTGCGATCTCGGAGACCTGTTTGATGGGCAGGTCCAGTGGTTGGCTGGTGGCGAAGATCACCGGGGCACCCAGCGGTGTCAGATCGCTGGGGTTGAGGGCTTGGTAGGCAAAGTGGACCTTGACCCCATAGGCCACTGTATCCACCGACAGGTTGTAGAGCTTCACCACAACCCGCACCGCGGTCCCCTCTTCTACCCCGCCAGTGAGATTGGGGTAGCTCTTGGTCTCCTCATCATAGCTGTTGGAGGTGAGCGTAATGCCGCGCATCTCGCTATAGCTCTCACCTGGATTGAGTATCCACTGCCCATTGCTCTGGTTGAGGATGATGCGGTTGGGTAGGTTGAGGGCCGGGTCTGGACGCCCGCCATAGGTGCTCTTCCACCAGCCCCGCCCCCCTTGGGTGCCCAGCGGATCGACCGCGTGGGCGACCTTCAGACCCCCGTTGTTGCTGACATAGATGAGGGTTTGGTAGTTGTATGACTTATCCTCTGCCCCCGCCACCGAAGGTTGGGTAAGGGTGATGCCGCGGGAGTTCTTCACAGACCGCGAGGCCAACTCGCTCTGCTCCCAGCTCGACCGGCTATTGAGACTGATGGTGCCTTTGGTCTCGCTGGAGACATCGACGATCTTGATATCGGCCGAGGCCTTGAAGCCGACGGAGATGTCAGTGGAGTTGGAGAGGTTGTAGGAGAAGTTCTTTTGTGTGGACCCGCCCACCTCACTGGTATAGGAGAGTTCAAAGGTCTGCGCATTGCCATCGAAGGAGCGGACTACCCCGGCGTTGAAGGGCTGCTGCATCGTGACGGGATTGCCCTGCGCATCGTCGTAGGTGAAGCTCCCAAGGTCATCTGGGAAGGCGGGATCGGCAATCTCCGGATAGCTCAGGACATTGTTGTTCATGTGCTTCGGGGAGAACCAATCCACCGAGCGACCACCGGCGGAGTAGGGCAGCAGCTTGCCGGGGATCAGCACGTCATAGTAGGGGTAGGCATCCGGTACGTTCATGTTGAGGCTGTAGATCGGGTAGCGCCAGACATCAATATTGCGGGCGTTCCAGATCAGATGATCATCCATGGAGGTGGTTGCCGAATTCTGGGTGAGCATCGACTGATATTGGCTATTGGTGGTCTTCTCCATCACCTCCTGCTGGTAGGAGAAGGTGGTCTTGACGTTGGTGCTCACCTCCATTTTGGCGATCTGCATAAAGCCACCGCCCACCGTCCCCCCCACCGATAGTGAGGCGTCGGAGCCAAAGGAGGTGTTCATCTGATCGGTCGAGGTCTGTTGCAGGGTCTCCTGTGTGCTATCGACCAATTTCACAGCAAAATTGGTGTTGGCGGAGATGTTCACCATGGTGCAGCTGGTGTCGCCCGGCTGCATCAACAGACAGTCGGCGTGGCGCGGCGGCATATAGATGACATACTGCGGATCGATCAGATCCTGGATCCGGATATGGGCCGGGGTCCCAAGGAAGAAGCTCAAACCGCGGCTGTCGAGTCCCACCACCCCTGGCGAATATTGCAGTCCCGAGCTTTCGTAGATGGGTTGCTGATCGCTCCAGACCGGTTGAATCGAGAACTGGCCAGTGGTGGGGGCGTAGTTGACGGTACTCACCACCAGTTGCGGGATAGAGGCGGTGGGGGTGGCCGTGCTGTAAGTGGGGATGACCACCGCCAGCTGATCCAGTGGTGAGACATTATCGTCCTGGAGGCCGATAAAGTTTCCGGTGCCGAGCGCCGGACCTACCCCATCGGTGCGAGAGGGCTGCGCATTGTCGCTCAGCTTTTGCGGGCTGCTAACCAAGAACTGGGTCATCTCCGGCGAGGTGCGAATGATCTGGGCCTTGACGCTGCCATCGCTCTCCGCCCAGGCCAGTGCCAGCTGTCGCGTGTGGAAGGCAAAAGAGGGATCGCTGCCTTGGCTGTTGGCGGGATCAAAATAGAACAGCCCCGCTTCTATCTCAAAAAAGGAGCTGGAGGCGGGGGCAGCGGTGAGCTTCTGCACCGGGGATGGTGCGCTAATCTGTAGCTCGGCACCGAGGCGGAATAGTGCTACCTGCACACTGTTTGTCGCCCCCTCGGTGAAGTAACCGAGTATCGCCTGATCAAAACCGAGCGAGGCGAAGTCACCCGCGGCCAGATCGATCGAGTGGGGACGGGCAGTGGTCTCTACGGTGTAGCTGCCGCGGGGGGTCAGGGTGCGACTCTCGGCATCATAGTCAAATGAGCGCAACAGCAGCCTACCAGGGCCACCCTCGCCGGTGGTGACGTCAGCCGCCGCCAACAGCTCAAGTTCTCCATTGTTGTCGTAGTCGCCAAGTGCCACGGCCACGTCACCGGTTACCGCCTGGTCGGAGCTGTCGCTCCACTGGGCGAGCGATACCAGGGCTGGCTCCTGCTGTACGGTATCCGCCGGGCGGTAGCCGATGATCTCCACCGCGAGCCGGTTACTGAGATTGCGGCGGGCCACGGCCACGCTCATATGTAGCAGTTCGTTCTTGTCGGCGCTCCAGTTCAGCAGCCCCGCGGCGGCATCGAAATCGCGCGCACTACTGCCGATCCCCGGATCGGCAAAGGCGTAGCTGAGAAACTCTCCCTTGGCCATGCCGCGTTCGCCGGGGTAGAGGCTCAGGCCAAAGGCGGTGACGCAGAGGGGCTGTTCATACTTGGGGGTGCTAACGCGCCCGGCGATGAGCCGCCGGCGGGGTGTTGTGACGCAGAGATCGTTACTGTGCAGTTGTTGGCCGCTCTGTGACCACTGCGTCAGCCGGGCATTGTTGGCCGCGAAGTCGATCAGTGTCGAATTGGCGACGGAGCCGGAGCTGGCCAACATGCCAATATCGTCAACGCTGAAGATGGTGAGATTGTTGGGGCTACCAATGGGGTTCTCTGCCCCCGGGTTATCGCCTTCGGCAGACACACTGCCTGCGCCCAGCGTGAGGAGGCCAGCGGCCAATAGTGTGGTAAGAGATCTCAATGGGGATCGAACGATCATGGCATCTCCCTATAGCCCGCCTCGTAGAAGGGGCGGTGGGCTGAAAAAGTCCTTACATCTCTGGGGGCGTCTTGCACAGGGGAGGGGTCTACTGAACTAACACGCCGCGATGCAACCACTTATGGTGTTTGCATCGCGGCGCACTCGCCCACGCCCGGCGCGACGACTCAACGCCGTTAGGTGGTTAGTTCTTTTTGCAGAACGTCGCCGTCCAGTAAGGGGCCTGGGCGGCGCTGTCGTTGAGGTCGTCAGCGTTTGGCACGGTATTTCCGCTGAATCCGGTATTACCGCTCCCCGCATAGCCACTGGCACAACAGCCCGAGGCGCCGGCGATGTCGTGCTCAGGCAGCGACATGGTGCCATTCATCGAGTGGCTGTGGGTCCGCACCTCACCTGCCCGTAGCGTCGGACCGCCGAAGGTGGCGCTCGGTGCCCCGTTGGCGGGCAGCCCCACGGGATAGCGCCCGGCGGCACTATTGACCGCGCTCCAGCCATCGGGGCACATCGGCAGGGTGTAGAAGGTGGTCACCCCAGAGGGGGTGGTGGTCGCGGGATCTGCCACTGCACCCTTCATGCAGACGTTGTACTGGATATAGGGCAGGGCGGCGCTTGAGGAAGTTGCGGAGCCGGACATCGTGTAGGTGCCGGCATTCCCGAGGTTGTCATTACAGCACCCACCGATGAGGACATACTCTTTAGAACTGGTGGTGATGGAGCCGGTGGCCGTTGAGTGCAGATGGGTGGGTTGCTGCTGTGATGCCAGCGCCTTGCCGGCAAAGGTGCCCACTCCACCACCACTCATGGAGGGGATCAGGAAGCGCCCATTGGCGGAGGCGACGCTGGCGCTATCCCAACCGTCGGGGCAGCTGCCGTTGAAGTAGGCGATAGTAAATTGCGGCAGGGCATCGGTCGCCATGGCCGAAGAGGAGAGGGTGAGGGCAGCAAGGGCGAGGGTTTTCATGTAGCGCGTCATCATGACAGGATCTCCTAGTTTGCCTGGCACACAAGCATCTGGATAAAGGGCAGGCCGCTGGTGCCGCTGCCGCTGGTGACCGATGCCGAGTGAGATCCTTTATTCGTCCCCTGGCCGTTGCAGCAGCTGGAGGCCGCTGAAATCGAGTGTGAGGGGAGGCTGACGCTCATGTTGCCTGAGTGGGTGTGGCTCCTGTCCTCTTGATCCCTGAGTGGGGTACCGTAGGTCTTGCCGACATCTCCCACATTGGTCACGGCCAGTAGCATCCGTCCTGCGGCATCGGTGGCTGGCGTGCTGCCTGCCGGGCAGCTAGTGCCATCGACAAAAAAGATCATCTTTGACGGTAGCGCCATCGTCTCGGCTGCGGCGATCCCCTGCCATCCGATAGAGCCCGCCACAATAAGGGCAATAAGACACGGGTGCTTTTTAAGCATTGCAATCTCCCTGTTTTCCTTTAGTGAATGAAATAGCCCTTCCCCGTGTGGGGCGTCTCCAATGAATCCATCTGCCCGCTGAATGGCATTGAACTGCCCTCTCCATCGAGGTCTCTGCCCTATTTCAAATCGGTCGTTGGCCGTCTATTGGACCGTGTGGACGAGGGTTGAGAGGCTTCGGTCCGTCGAGGCGGGCCACGCCTTTTCATTGGGTGGGCTCACAATACGAGGTCGGCGCCGAGGAGGCAAGGCCAAACTAAATGGCCGCTGTCGTGTAATAATTGGGGTCGGGTCTGAATCGTAGATTTAATAATTTGAATGGCGTCGAGTGGCAGTGAAGTCGGGATGATTGCTTATAGAGGGCGGGTCTTGAAAAAGTAAATAAGCCATTTTAATGGGGGCCTGAACTTCCGGTGTGGAGCGGGCTGGGGCCGCCGTTGCTTATGTGCTATGGGTCGGTGTGGGAGGCGTTGCTCTATTCGGCTACCACGGGTTCCTACCGCGTGGTTACCCCGGGTCTCTGCGGGGGCCCGCCAAGGGGGGAGTCTGAGGCGCCGCCGCTATTCCGCTGCCGCCGCCCTCATCCCCAAGCAGGGTGTGTGTGGTTCTTGGGTAGATGCCATCCTCGTTGCTATGGAGCACTACAGGGCGCCTACGAAGAACGATTCACGCAGTGGTGCCTAGCCCACCGGCATCGACAACGGCAGGTCGATCCCTCCCCGGCGGCGTGGGTGTTCAACCACCAGCACTCCTCGTCACAGGGGGGAGCGGTGGAGCAGGCTATTCACAGCCGCTATCGATTCCGCCGCTGACTTGCTTTATTGGGTAGCGACGGGGTAAGGCAAGTGGATCACACCCCGTCACCTATTGATTACCAGAACAGCGCTCTCCCGTGGCGAAATTTTGTGCAATCTGACTCACCGCCAATGGCCATGCGGTTCACCGCCCCCTCCCCCCAGTGCTTCCACAGAGTTATCCCCAGCGGCTGGGGAGAAGTGGAGCGGGTGGCGGGGCATGGCATGGTATTCCCGTGGATCAATGATGTTCTCCATTAGTTCTTTACGCATGGCATGGCTTTATGTACAGTGTCCCAGCCCGCAACCCACGCTGAGGAGAACCAAAATGGCGGTCGAGATGCGTTACGCGGTGGTCCGCGACGGAAAGGAGTGTGCTGTGTTTGCTAGTCGGGAAGAGGCCGATGCCCACGATGCCATGCTGGAACGCGCCGAGGCGCTGTTTGAGCTACTGGAGGAGAGCCGGGAGGTGCTTGGTCTCGATGAGGGGCAGATAGAGCAGGTAGCCAATCTGCTCGCCCACAAAGCAGAGGAGATGCAGGCCATCTTTGGTAAGGGTAAACCGGCTAAGCGGGGTGCTGGTCGGCCGCCCAAGGGCGCGCCAGAGGAGGAGCCGGAGGCGGCGACTAATGCCGCTGTGCCGCGGAAGCTCCAGATCGCCTCCGGCTAGCACCGATCCACGCCCGTTTCTGGGCGGGGCGCCCCACCCCGCCCGCCCTTGTTTATTGGCTCTCCCTTCAGGGCGCATCTCTCTACACAAGCGGTGTGGCCATCCGGCCGCCTCCACCGATCTGCCATGTTTCCGCCGAGTGGGCCGCGCGCTTAGAATGGCCCAGTTCACCGCAGGAGCGGCGGCGGGTCGATGGCAAAGGAGGGGACGGCATGGCGGAGATCATCCCGGCGCTCAACGCGCTCACCTTGGGACGAATGACCTCCGGTGAGCGGCGGGTTGCGCGCTGTATGCAGGCATTGTTAGACGATGGCTATCTCGTCTGGTATGACATCCCTGTCGGTCGCCAGCGCCGCTACCCCGACTTTATCCTTCTCCACCCAGAGCGCGGCCTGCTGCTGCTGGAGGTGAAGGATTGGAAGCTGGATCAGCTGCGCCATATCTCCCAGAGCGAAGTGACCCTGCTCACCTCCAACGGGTGTGAGGTCAGGGCCAATCCCTTCGATCAGGTGCGGCAGTACGCCTATGTGGTGATCGATCGCCTAAAACGTGACCCTGCCCTCTGTCACGCCAGTGGTCCCTACCGCGGTAAATTGCTGCTCCCCTACGGCTGGGGGGTGGTGTTCAGCCAGATCAGCCGGGCACAGATGGAGCAGGCCATCCCGGATGAGGCGCAGCGGGCGACCGTCTTTCCCGACCACCTCACTCTCTATCGGGAGGAGCTGGCGGAGGGTGGGGACGCCGAGCAGTTCCAATCCCGCCTCTGGGGGATGTTCCATTACGCCTTTGGCCAGCCCCTCTCCCTACCGCAGATCAACCAGATCCGAGGTCACCTCTATCCCGAGATCCGCATTGATCCCACCCTTCAGGGCGATCTCTTCGCCACTGAAGGGAGTTGGCAGGCGCCGATGGGAGAGGCGCTGCCGGAGCTGATTCGGGTGATGGACCTGCAACAGGAGCAGCTGGCTCGCAGCATGGGCGAGGGCCATCGGGTGATCCACGGCGTGGCCGGTTCCGGCAAGACCATGATCCTCGGTTTTCGCTGCCTCTACCTGGCGCAGCTGCTGGCCAAGCCGATCTTGGTGCTCTGCTTCAATATCACCCTGGCCGCCAAGCTGCGTGCCTTCATCAGCGCCAAGGGGATCGCTGGCCAGGTGCAGATCTATCACTTCCACGACTGGTGTGGTCAGCAGTTGAAGAGCTACCAAGTGACGGTGCCGGCAGGGGAGGAGCCCTACTGGGAGCGACAGGTGACGGCGGTGATCGACGGCGTGGAGCGGGGCCACATCCCCCGCGCCCAGTATGGCGCGGTGCTGATCGACGAAGGGCATGACTTTGAGGCGCAGTGGCTGCAACTGGTCGTGCAGATGGTGGATCCGGAGAGTAATCACCTGCTGCTGCTCTATGACGACGCCCAGAGCATCTACCGCAAAGGCAACGGCCTTGGTTTCTCCCTCGCCAGTGTGGGTATTGAGGCGCGCGGCCGCACCACCGTTTTACGGCTCAACTACCGCAACACCCGCGAGATCCTCGCCTTTGCTTACAACTTTGCCCGTCACTACCTGACCCCAGCGGGAGAGGGGGATGCCGAGGCAGAGAGGGTTGAGCCAGAGGCGGCCGGCGCCCATGGTCCGCTGCCGGTGGTGCGCAGTTTTTCACAGCCGGCCGATGAGCTGGCCTTTGCCATCCACTGTCTCACCAGCTGGCACGCCCAGGGGGTGGCGTGGCGTGATATGGCGCTGCTCTATGTCAGTGGCAGCCAGGGGGCACAGCTGGCCTCACAACTGCAACGCCGCGCCATACCCCACGCCTGGCTCGGCTCACAGCAACACAAGCGGCGCTACGCCCCCGAGGTCGATCAAGTGGTGGTGTTGAGCATCTATAGCAGCAAGGGGTTGGAGTTTCCCCGCGTTCTCCTGGTGGGGGTTGGTGAACTGGCAGACGCCCCTGAACGCCGCGCCCAGGAGGCGCGCCTCCTCTACGTGGGGATGACCCGTGCCCAGGAGTATCTACTGGTCACCACCTGCGGCGATAACGATTACAGTCGTCGTCTATTGGCGCAGGATGAGGGTGCGAGCGACTGATAGGGTGCCCAGCAGCGGGTGTAATTCATTGAAAGATATTGTCTTGTCTTTCGACGGCACTCCAGCGCCAGCCCACGCCCTCAAGCGGACCCACTTTTACACCGACAATCCTGGAGCGGCAGGCAAGAGAACAACTAGAAAAATAAGTTGGAATCGACTTCCATGATATATATTCTCAAGTGATGTCGCACGATGCCAGCTACAAACTCCTCTTCTCCCACCCCGAGATGGTG
>QKFD01000054.1 GCA_003251535.1 Chromatiales bacterium
GGGAGCGTGGATTGAAACAGTGGGGTTACAAGCTGTTTGCACATTACTGCCGTCGCTCCCTTCACGGGAGCGTGTATTGAAACCCGTACCGTAGATGGCGCAGGTAGACCCGTACCATCTGGTCGCTCCCTTCACGGGAGCATGGATTGCAACGGACCGCCCTTGCCAACCAGCCATAGAAGACTGCGCTGGCTTTCCTCTCCTGCGTAGGCCCTTCCGGTTGCCCACCGAGCGGTGCCCCACTGGGGTAGGTACCACACATCCCAGGTCGGCTGAGGTTAGCTGGTCGCTGCTGCGGGGAGGCCGCGTGGTCCCGGTTCGCGGCGCATGATGGCAATGTGACCTCGTCGGTGGTGCGGGGGAGTGCGTGCTGGGTAGTAAGGTTTATTAGCATTCTCTCATGTGGTAGGGTTCCCGCTCTTCTGCGGCGTTTCCTGAGATCTCGATGTACTTCAATTTCGACTGTACCGATCACGGCTGCCCCAAGAATGATCTCCTCTCTGGTCTGACGGTTGCCTTGGCACTGGTGCCCGAGGCGGTCGCCTTTGCCTTTGTGGCGGGTGTCGAGCCCTTGGTTGGCCTCTATGCGGCCTTCATGGTGGGGTTGATCACGGCCACCTTTGGCGGGCGGCCCGGCATGATCTCGGGTGCCACTGGGGCACTCGCGGTGGTGATGGTCGCGCTGGTGGCGCAACACGGGGTGGAGTATCTCTTCGCCGCGGTCATATTGATGGGGATCTTCCAGATCGTCATCGGCCTCTTGAAGCTGGGCAAGTTTATCCGCATGGTGCCCCACCCCGTGATGCTGGGGTTTGTCAACGGCCTGGCCATCGTGATCTTTCTGGCCCAGCTCAAGGGCTTTCAGGTCACTGATGCGGCAGGGACCTCCCACTGGATGGCCGGCGGACAGTTGGGGTTGATGTTGGGGTTGGTGGCGCTCACCATGGCAATCATCCACTTTCTGCCCAAACTGACCCGCGCTGTTCCCTCCTCGCTGGCGGCCATCGTCACGGTCTCCGCCATTGTCATTGGCCTCGGGCTGGAGAGCCGCACGGTTGGCGATATGGCCTCCATCGGTGGCGGTCTGCCGGAGTTTCATCTCCCGCAGGTGCCGCTGACTTGGGAGACGCTGCGGATCATCCTGCCCTATTCGCTGATCTTTGCGGCGGTCGGTCTCATTGAGTCGCTGCTGACCCTCAGCCTCATCGATGAGCTGACCGAGACCCGCGGCCGCGGCAATCGTGAGTGCATCGGTCAGGGGGCGGCCAACGTCGCTACGGGTCTGTTTGGCGGCATGGGCGGCTGCGCCATGATCGGCCAGAGCATGATCAACGTAAACTCCGGTGGCCGCGGTAGACTCTCCGGTATCTCGGCGGCCCTGTTTCTGCTGATGTTCATCCTGTTTGCCAGCAGCCTCATCGAGATGATCCCGCTGGCTGCGCTGACCGGTGTGATGTTCATGGTGGTCATCGGTACCTTTGAGTGGTCGAGCTTCCGCATCATGGGCAAGATCCCCAAGGCCGACGCCTTCATCATTGTGCTGGTCTCCGGGGTCACCGTGGCCACCGATCTCGCCATCGCGGTGGTGGTGGGTGTGATCGTCTCGGCGCTGGTCTTCGCCTGGGAACACGCCAAACATATCAACGTCACCACCTCCGTCGATCGCCTGGGGGGCAAGGTCTATGAACTCAGCGGCCCGCTATTCTTCGCCTCGGTGAAGAACTTCCATGAGCTGTTTGACGTGAAGAACGACCCGGACGATGTGGTCATTGAGTTCCAGAACTCCCGCGTGGTGGACCACTCGGCTATTGAGGCCATCGACTCCCTGGCCGAACGCTATCTCAAGGCAGGTAAGCGGTTACATCTACGCCATCTGAGCGCCGAGTGTACGGGGCTGCTGGAGAAGGCGGGTGACCTGGTGGAGGTCAATGTCATCGAAGATCCCAAATATCGCGTGGCCGATGACCGGTTGGCGTGAAGGGGGCGCACCCCATGCGAGCAAGAGGCCGTCGTCAGACGGCCTTTTTTTTGGCGCCGGCTCGGTGGTGGCGGCTGTGTAGTGAGTGCTGAAGGCGATGGTTGGGTTGCGCAACGAATAGCTGTTGGCACACCGGGATAGCGCCGCCCCTAACGGCATCACTCACCCGCAAAGGGGCCCGCCGTGGAGGGGATCCATCGAGATGAGCGGGCGGTGCGTGATGCGCGGGTATCCCTCTCCGCCGCTGACCAAGGCCACTGCGCCTTGGTCAGCGGAGGGGCTTAAGTGATGGCGGCGACCACGAGATCGAAGTGGCTGACGCAACCTGGTGATGCAATGAACCCCACCTTGCCAATGGGGAGGTCCGCTATAAAGGCGGTTGAGACGACCGCACCGATAAAGGGTTGCATGGAGCCGCCCTCCATGTGCGGACCGCCCACCCACCAGTTGTTGCCCCCCAGCAGGTTATGACCTTGCGCTAAGAGCATCTCTTTGACGACCCAGGTTTTGTCAGCAGATTCAAAAGTCAGTGTGCCAATAACGGCAAAATTGAGTTCATCGGGGTAGGTGTCAGAGGTCGAGCAGGCCGTGACGACCCCGCTCCCTGCCTGATCTCTGAACCACTGGGCAACCGGCACAGTCCCGTGCCGGCCGGCCCGGACATTCAGCTGATCATCCCCCTCGACATGCACACCGTCATACGGCTGACCGTCGGAGATCGAGTGGGCCGTCACCTCAAATGAGAGAATTTTAATACCGGCCAAATTGAGTTGAACATAGTTGTCTCGTATCGTGGCCATAAGACGCTCCTAGTTTTATGGTGATAGCGTGAATTAGGGGTGAGTGAATGGATAGTGATAGGCGGAGTGGGGCCGCTTTAAAAAGAAAAAATTTACTGGTTCACCCCCTCGTTTGCCGAGCCCTGCGAGGGGTTGGCGGGGCGGAGTTTTTCATGAGAAAGGGGCGGGGGCAACCGGTTTAAATAAGGCCCTATTTTATTTTTTATTTGTGGGTTTGAGGGGTGCTGTTGACTTGGGTTTCCCGGACCGATCCGCCCGTCGGTGACCGCCGGTTGGCGGGGTGTCTATTTTTGCGGGATAGGTGGGTTGGCCGATGAGAAAACGCTGACCCGGTAGCCCTCGGTCATCCCTGTCTGGTGGCTTCAGCGGGCGCTGCTGCCCGGCGTTGGGGCGCTTGTCCACAGGGGGCCAATATCCCTGGGCCGCTAGGCGCGGGGGATCACATCCATGGCGCGGGGTCGATCAGGGTGATGCGGGTGGCGGCGCTCTGGCGGTGGATGCGGATCTCCAGCTCACACCAGGCGGGGAGGGGGTGGGGCTCGTCACCGCAACCGCAGTTGATCACGATCTCGGTGAATAGGGCGCCAACGCGGACGCTGATCTCCTCCGCCGTGGCTTCGAGGTGTAGCAGGCTAAAGGTGAGGTGGGTGTCGTCTACGACTCCGCCGCGGGTGAGGCCCTGTTGCAGTGGTAGGGCTGTAGCGGGGAGGGTGGCCAGCTCCTGGAGCAGGGTGGCGCTAAAGGTCGGGGAGGGGAAGGCCGCCAGGCTGGCCGGGAGACGGAGTGGGGTGGGATCAGCGCATTCCACGGGACTCTTTCACCAGCTCGTAGGCCTGTTTGATCTCACCGGTCTTCTCGTTGGCGAGGCGTACCATCTCTTCCGGCAGTCCCTTGGCCACTAGTTTATCGGGGTGGTGCTGATTGATGAGGCGGCGGTAGGCGCGCTTCACCTCGTCGTTGCTGCTGTCACTGGCGACGCCGAGCAGGGCGTAGGCCTCTTTGAGGAGATCGCGCCGTGGTGCGGGTGGTGCCGGGCCGCCGCTGCCCCCAGTGCCAGTGAAGTGGCGGGCCGCACGGACCAGCATATCCAGCTGGGCGAAGGCGGCGGCTGGAAAGCCGAGTTTACTACAGAGGTGGAGTAGTAGCGCCCGCTCCCGTTGGTCGAGATTGCCATCGGCGTAGGCGGCCTGGAGTTGGATCTCCAGGAACATGCGCAGCAGTGCCTGGCGGCGTTGGCACACCTGGCGGAACTGCTCCAGTACCCCGTCGAGGTCAAAGGCGGGGTCCTTGCCCTGCTGGAATAGGCGGATGGCCGCCTCGCGCTGGGCGCTGTTGAGCGCCATCCGCTCCATCACCGAACGGGCGAAGGCGATCTCCTGTTCGCTGACCCGCCCATCCACCTTGGCCAGCCGCCCCATCACCGAGAAGGTGGCGGCGAAGAAGGCGGCCTGGATCTGCTCCTGGTTGGCAAAGACCCCGGCGAGGCCCCTGTCCAGCTGGTGGCCCATCGCGCCGCCGAGTAAAGCCCCCAACGGCCCGCCCACCAGCAGGCCGAAGGTGCCGCCCAGAAGTTTGCCCCACCACGCCATGCGCGTTCTCGATTGAGGGTCTGTTGCCCGGCGGCAGTGAGGCTTAGTGCCGGAAGTGGCGCATCCCGGTAAAGACCATGGCGAGCCCATGCTCATCGGCGGCGGCGATCACCTCCTCGTCCCGCATCGAGCCGCCCGGTTGGATCACCGCGGTGATGCCGGCCGCGGCGGCGGCGTCGATGCCGTCGCGGAAGGGGAAGAAGGCATCGGAGGCCATCACCGCCCCCTTGACCTCCAGGCCAGCGTGCTCTGCCTTGATGGCGGCGATGCGGGCGGAGTTGACGCGGCTCATCTGGCCGGCACCTACGCCAATGGTGCGGTGATCGCGGCCATAGACGATGGCGTTGGATTTGACAAACTTGGCCACCCGCCAGGCGAAGAGCAGATCCGCCAGCTCCTGTTCGCTCGGGGCGCGCTGAGTGACCGTTTTCAGCTCCTGGTAGAGGGCCTGGTCGGCCTCCTGCACGAGCAGGCCGCCGTTGACCTTTTTGTAGTCGAGCCGCGGCTGGGGGGTGGTGGGCCACTGACCGCAGGCGAGCAGCCGCACGTTCTTTTTGGCGGCCACCGCGGCCACCGCCTCAGCGGTGACGCTGGGGGCGATGATCACCTCGACAAACTGGCGCTCGACGATGATCTGGGCGGTGGCGCCATCCAGCTCACGGTTAAAGGCGATGATGCCGCCGAAGGCCGACTCTGGATCGGTGGCATAGGCGAGGTCATAGGCGGTGCGTAGGTCGCTCGCAATGGCGACCCCGCAGGGGTTGGCATGTTTGACGATGACGCAGGCCGGGGCATCATCAAACTGCTTGACGCACTCCAGGGCGGCATCGGTGTCGGCAATGTTGTTGAAGGATAGCTCTTTCCCCTGGAGCTGGTGGGCGGTGGCCACCGAGGCCTCGTTGGCCTGGGCGCTGATGTAGAAGGCGGCCTGTTGGTGGGGGTTCTCGCCGTAGCGCATCGCCTGCACCTTGCGGAACTGGCTGTTGAAGGTGCGCGGCAGCCCCTCGGCCCGCCCCTCGCTGTTCTCGACCACTGCCCCCAGGTAGTTGGCGATGGCGCCGTCGTAGTGGGCGGTGTGTTCAAAGGTCTTGACCGCCAGGTCAAAGCGGGTGGCGTCGCTCACCGCCCCATCATTGGCGCCCAGCTCCTCCAGTACCCGCGGGTAGTCGGCCGCGTCTACCACGACGGTGACATCGCGGTGGTTCTTGGCGGCGGCACGCAGCATGGTGGGACCGCCGATATCGATGTTCTCGATCGCCTCCTCCAGGGGGCAGTCGGGACGGGCAACGGTCTGCTCAAACGGGTAGAGGTTGACCACGATGAGGTCGATGGCGCCGATCTGGTGCTCCGCCATCACGGCGTCATCTTGGCCGCGGCGTCCGAGGATGCCGCCGTGGATCTTGGGATGGAGGGTCTTTACGCGCCCGTCCATCATCTCCGGGAAGCCGGTGTAGTCCGACACCTCGCGCACTGCGATCCCCTGCTCTGCCAGCAACTTGGCCGTACCGCCGGTGGAGAGGATCTCCACCCCCAGCGCCGCCAGGGCGCGGGCGAAATCGACGATACCGCTCTTATCGGAGACACTGATGAGTGCGCGTTTGACTTTGTTCATGACTCCCGTTATCCGCGTTGTGGGCCCATGGCCGTGATCGATATGACGCCGAGGCGATGCCTCAATAGGCGGGTGTTAGGACTCGTCGAGCCCGTACTGCTTTAACTTTTTGCGCAGGGTACCGCGGTTAATCCCAAGGGCCTGGGCCGCTTTGGTCTGGTTGCCGCGGGTGTGGGCCATGATGATCTCCAGCAGCGGGCGCTCTACCTCCGCCAGTAGCAGGTTGTATAGCCCGCTCGGCTCGTGATCGCCTAGATCTGCCAGATATGCCTCGACGGCCCGCCGTACCGATCCATTGAGCGGAAGCTCCCCCCTCTCATCGCTCATGCTGCCAACCCCTCCCTCGCGCGGATCTGCGCGAAAAACTCCCGGATCAGCGCCTGTTGGCGGGCGGCGCTATCGGCTTGGTTGATGAGGCGCCGGAACTCAGCCCCGTTGCGCTGCCCTTTGCTGTACCAGCTGACGTGCTTGCGGGCCATCAGGACGCCGGTGCGCTCACCGTAGAAGTGGTAGAGCTGCTCCAGATGGCCGAGGAGGATCGCCTCCACCTCGTCGTTGCTGGGCTCTGCCAGTAGCTCGCCACTGGCTAGGTAGTGGGCCACTTCGCGGAAGATCCAGGGTCGCCCCTGGGCGGCGCGACCGATCATGATGCCGTCTGCCCCGGTGGCCTGGAGTACCGCCGCCGCCTGTTGCGGGGTGGTGATGTCGCCATTGGCGATCACCGGCAGGGTGACCGCCTGCTTGATGGCGGCGATGGTCTCGTACTCCGCCTCGCCAGTGTAGCCGTCGGCACGGGTTCGGCCATGGACCGCCAGGGCGGCGATACCGCTCGCCTCGGCGATGCGGGCCACCTGGACGCCGTTGCGCTGGGTCCGGTCCCAACCGGTGCGGATCTTGAGGGTAACCGGCACCGCCACGGCGGCCACCACGGCCTCCAAAATACGCGCCACCAGCGGCTCATCCTTCAGCAGGGCGGAGCCGGCCGAGACGTTGCACACCTTCTTGGCTGGGCAGCCCATGTTGATGTCGATGATCTGCGCCCCTTGGTCGGCGTTGTAGCGCGCCGCCTCGGCCATCAGGCGGGGATCGGCGCCCATGATCTGTACCGAGCGGGGCTCCTGTTCGCCGGTGTGGTCGGCGCGGCGGCGGGTCTTTTCACTCCCCCACAGCAGGGAGTTGGAGGAGACCATCTCCGAGACGGCCAGACCGGCCCCCAGCTGCCGACAGAGGGCGCGGAAGGGGCGGTCGGTCACCCCGGCCATGGGGGCGAGCACCAGGTTGTTGACCAGGCGGTAGGGACCGATTTGCATCAGAAACATTACCGGAGGGGGCGAGCGGATCGCGGATGATACCGGAAGCGCCCTCCGGGGGGAACCGCAGCGGGCGGCTTTAAGGGTGGCAACGGGGCCTCATAAGAAGCGGAACTCGAAGCCCACCGCCTGCTTGCCTGGATCGACCACCTCCAGGCGTAGCGCCGCCACCTCCCCCGGGGCAAAGGTGCCGTCGTCGCCCGCCAGTAGGTACTCCGCCGGGGTGAAACGGCGGCTCACCACCACCGAGCCGGTGAGGTCTTGGAAGGTGATCTCAACGTCGGGGTAGGCCTGGGCGAAGGGGGCGGTGTTCTCCAGTTCGCCAGTGATCACCAGGGCGTCGAGGCGGGTGTTGTGGGAGCGCACCTCTTTGCGCAGGAGCCGCACCTGTGAAGGGATGTGGGGCAGCGGCAGGTTGCAGCGCGCCACGGCGCAGATCCGCTCCAGCCAAGGGCGCATGGCCGGCGAGTTGCTGTAATCAAAGCGGTTGAGCCAGAGGTACTGGGCGGCCAGCAGGAGCAGCAACAGCGCGCTCCCCACGGCCCAGGCGGAGGTGATCAACACGCTGTGGCGTGGCGTCTCCTCCCGTGCCAGGGCGGCAGGAATGGCGTCAGCCCGGCCAAACGTCGAGGGGATAGGCTCGCGCCGGGGTGGTGCCGCCGGTTCCGGTTGGCGCCGCGCCGCCGCCTCCTGGGTGGGGGGAGGGGGCTGGGGGGCGCTGGGGCGTGCTGGGTGTGCCACCGCGGGTGCTACCGCGGCTGGGGGTGTTGGCCGCGGGGCGGCCGGCGGCGGGGGCGCGGCCGGGCTGGGCGCGGAGGGGCGGGCGACCGGCTGGGGTGCGGGGGCCGCTGGACGGCGCTCTTCGGCCCGCCACTCCCGCAAGAGGGCGCCAACATCCTGCTCCTCCTCCTCAAGGATGCGGGACGGCGGGGAGGGGACCTCGTTGGCACGGGCGTCGAACACGGTCATGCATTCGCCACAGCGGACCCGCCCGGCGGCTACGCTGAGCTGCTGGGAGGTGACGCGGAAGACAGTGTGGCATTCGGGGCATCGGGTCTGCATGGTGGGGCTCGCTACCAAGCGGCGCGACGATAGCCCATTTTGGGGCGCCTTCCAAGCGCACAGCGGGCAGGTCGTGCAACGTAAGGACAGGTAGAATGGAAAATTCGAGGTCTATTCAAAGGAAATCGCCCACCATGAGTCTTGTTCGCCCCTTTCCCGCTCTGCGTCCCGCTGCCGGTCGAGCAGCGGAGGTGATTGCCCCTCCATACGATGTACTCAACACCGCCGAGGCGCGCACCCTGGCCGCAGATCGCCCTTATAGCTTTCTGCACATCTCCAAGCCGGAGATCGATCTCCCCCTTGACACCGACCCCTATGCAGCGGAGGTCTACGCCAAGGCGGCCGAGAATCTGGCGGCGATGCAGGCGGCGGGGGTATTGAGCCAGGAGGATGCCCCTTGTTATTACGTCTACCGGCTGGTGATGGGAGAGCATAGCCAGATCGGTCTGGTGGCGGGCGCCTCGGTGGCCGACTATGACACCAATCGCATCCGCAAGCATGAGTTTACCCGACCAGACAAGGAGGATGATCGGGTTCGGCAGATCGAGGCCCTCTCCGCCCAGACCGGCCCGGTCCTGCTCGCCTACCCGGCTGCCCCCGAGGTGGACGCCATCCTGGCGGCGGCCAGCAGCGGGGCGCCGGAGGCAGATGCCAGCGCCGAGTCCGGGGTGCGCCATACCCTCTGGGTCATCCGCGATGAGGCGACCATCCGCCGGCTCACCGAGCTGTTTGACGCCATGCCGGCCATCTACATCGCCGACGGCCACCACCGCTCCGCCGCCGCCTCCCGGGTCTGCGCGACACGCAAGGCGGCCAACCCCAACCACACGGGCGAAGAGCCGTACAACTACTTCCTCTCCGTCATCTTTCCCCACCACCAGATGGCCATCCTCGACTACAACCGGGTGGTGAAGGACCTCAACGGCCTGGATCCGGCTAGCCTGCTGGCCGAGCTGGCAGAGCGCTTCTCCATCGAGCGCTCAGAGCAGGCGGTGAAGCCTGCCGCAGCGGGGCAGTTTGGCCTCTACCTGGGGGGGCGTTGGTATCGGCTGACCATTCGGCCCGATCTCATCCCGAGCGATCCCGTGGGGCGGCTCGATGTCAGTCTGCTCCAGAACAACCTGATTGCCCCCATCCTTGGCATCGATGATCCGCGGCGCGACAAGCGCATCGATTTCGTCGGCGGGATCCGTGGTCTGGCAGAGCTGGAGCGGCGGGTTGACTCCGGCGAGATGGCATTGGCCCTCTCCCTCTATCCCACCTCCATGGAGGACCTGATGGCGGTGGCCGACGCCAATGAGGTGATGCCGCCCAAATCCACCTGGTTTGAGCCAAAGCTGGCCGATGGGATGGCCTCCCAGCAGATATAACGCCGGTTCCCCCACCTGCCCCTGGCGGTAGGTGGGGTGCTCCCCAGACGTCAACGGAATGATTTACGCTTGCACTCGGAGCCGGCTAACGGCGCTCAGTTTCAACCACCTAAACAGAGAATTCATCGGGGTCAGGGTGGGGTTGCGGCTTGCTAGAGTCCCGGCGGCGATGAGGAATCTGACCTAAATTCGAGAAGTTGCTCGCGCCGAAGGCAGTGGTTGGCAGGTTATAAGAGTGCCCTGGGGGGGTGGCTATGAAGAATATGAGCCTGATGCAGAAGGTGCTGTTGATGGGGGGGCTGCTGGGGGTGCTGATCCTGGTAGAGACCCTTCTGGTGGCCGCTGGCACGGTGGTGGTCAAGGGCCGTAGCCAACAGCTTGCCGAACATGAGATCCCTCTACTCTCCCACGCCCATGAACTCAAGCTGGCGGTGGTGCAGGTGCAGCAGTGGCTCACCGACATCAGCGCCACCCGTGGGCTGGATGGCCTCGATGATGGGATGCAGGAGGCGGCCAACTACGCCCGGCAGTTCCATACGCTGATTGCCGAGATGGCCTCCATCGACCCCGCCAACGCCGAGCACTACCGGGCGATGGAGCCGGTGTTCGAACGCTACTACGAGGCGGGCCAACGCATGGCCAAGGCCTACATAGCCGACGGGCCGGCAGGCGGCAACGCCATGATGCCCGGCTTCGATGAGACGGCGGCCGCCCTGGCAGAGCAGGTGGATCCGCTCTTGGAGCAGGCGAAGGTGCGGGCCACCCAGCTGCTGACGGAGCAGCGTAACTACATGAGCTTCGCCCAGCAGTCGCTCTATCTCTCCCTCCCGCTGTTGACCGGGGTGATCATCTTCGCCGCCTTTGTGATGCACCGTACCCTGCGCACGGTGCCGCTGTTGGCGCGGGATCTGGAACGGGTGGCGGCCGGGGATCTCTCAGGCCAGGATATCAGCGGCCACTGCAACGATGAGGTGGGCAAGCTGGCCAATGCCGCCAGCTTGATGCGGGGTCGGCTACGCAGCCTGGTGGGGGAGGTGACCTCCGCCGCTGGCCAGCTCGCCTCCGCCGCTGGCCAACTGGCACAGTTGACCGGGCGCACCGAGCAGGGGGTGGAGGAGCAGCGCTCCCAGGTGGGCCAGATGGCGGCCGCCATGGAGCAGATGGCGGCGACCGCCCAGGAGGTGGCCAATAGTGCTGGTTCCGCGGCCACTGCGGCGCGGGAGGCGGACCATGAGGTGCATGAGAGTCGCACCATTGTGGCGGGCTCCATCCAGGCCATTGAGCAGTTGGCGAGTGAGGTGGAGCAGGCGGCGGAGGTGATCGTTGAACTCGATCGGAGCGCCGAGGGGATTGGTTCCATCCTGGAGGTGATCCGCGGCATCGCCGATCAGACCAACCTACTCGCCCTCAATGCCGCCATCGAGGCGGCCCGGGCCGGCGAGCAGGGGCGGGGCTTTGCGGTGGTGGCGGATGAGGTGCGCACCCTCGCCTCCCGCACCCAGCAGTCCACTGAGGAGATCCGCGCCATGATCGAGCGGCTGCAAGTGGGGGCCAAGAACGCCGTCAAGGTGATGCAGGGGAGCCGGGAGTTCGCCCACGGTAACCTGGAGCAGGCCTCCCGTGCCTCGGAGCACCTCTCTGGTATCACCCGCGCGGTGACCACCATCTCTGATACCACAGTGCAGATCGCCGATGCCGCAGAGCAGCAGAGCCAGGTGGCCGGGCAGATGAGCCACCATGTCAGCACCATCTCCCAGTCGGCCGAGGAGACCGCTGACGATACCCGCCAGATCGCCGCTGCTGGCCAGATGTTGGCGCAGATGGCCGATGACCTCAGGGCATTGATCGGCCGTTTTCATCTCTAACTGCGATGGGGTAGCTCCGTGACGGCGAACGGTTACCCCCCTGCCGATGGCGTCCCCCAGCCCGCTGGCGCTGCGCCGCCGGCGGTGCTGATCATCGAAGATAGCCGCACCTTGGCCCATATGGCCAACCGCGCCATCCAGGAGCGGCTCGGTTTTGTCACCCGGGTGGCCGGCACCTTCGCTGAGGTGCGCCGTCAGCTGGCGGAGCCACCCGTGGGGGGCTTCCTCGCCGCGCTGGTGGATCTCAACCTACCCGATGCCCCCCGCGGGGAGGTGCTGGACTACGTGGTGGCGGCGGGGGTGCCGGCCATCGTCCTCACCGCCAACTACAGCACCGAGCGGCGCCAGGAGATCCTCAAGCGGCGGGTGGTGGACTACCTCATCAAGCAGAACCGCCACACCTATGACTATGTGGTGCGGCTGTTGCGGCGATTGGACCGCAACCGCGCCATTGAGGTGCTGGTGGTGGATGACTCCCGCACCGTGCGCGGCACCATCGCCGCCCTGCTCAAACTCCACAACTACCAGGTACTCACCGCCGCCGATGGGCGGGAGGCGCTGGCGGTATTGGCCAGCCACCCCCAGGTGGCACTGGTGTTGACCGACTATCACATGCCGGAGATGGATGGCTTTGAGCTGATCACCGCCATTCGGCAGCGTTTTGAACGCCCCAACCTCTCCATCATCGGCCTCTCCGCCCAGGGGGCGGCCGACATCTCCGCCCGTTTCCTGAAACAGGGGGCCAACGACTTTCTGGCCAAGCCGTTCTCACCGGAGGAGCTTTACTGTCGGGTGATGCAGGCGGTGGAGACCGCCGAATATATCCAGGCCATTGAGGAGGCGGCCTTCCGCGATCCCCTCACCGGGTTACACAACCGCCGCCACTTCTTCAACCATGCCGCCTCCCGCATCGCCCTCCATCCGGAGCGGGTGGCGCTGGTGGCGATGCTCGATATCGATCACTTCAAGCGCATCAACGACACCTACGGCCACGATGGGGGTGACGCCGCCCTGGTGGCCGTGGCCAACAGCATCAAGCGTCACTTCGGCGGGGAGTTAGCCGCCCGCTTCGGTGGCGAGGAGTTCTGCATCCTCTTTCAGCATGATCGGCCACCCCAGGCGCGGGTTCGGCTCGACAACTTTCGCCAGGAGTTGGCGGCCACGGCCATCCCATTTGGCAATGGCGCCATCGCCTGTACCGTCAGCTGTGGCCTTGCCTGGGGGCAGCTACTGGAGCCGGCCATCAAGGCGGCGGATGAGGCGCTCTATCGCGCCAAGGCGGCGGGGCGCAACCGGATCGAGCCGGTGGCGCTGGCGTGACCCATGGTGCGGTGGCGGCGTGGCTCAGTGTCGCCGGCCGGAGATCCGCACCCACCCCTCCCGTTCCAGGGGCGGGTCCAGCGCCAGGGCGTCGGCATAGGCGGCGGTCACCTCTGCTGCCTGGTGGCTGAGCAGGCCGGCCAGCGCCAGACCACCACCCGGGCGGGTCAATTCGATGAGGCGCGGGGCCAGCTCCACCAGCGGACCGGCGAGGATGTTGGCCACCACCCAGTCGTGGGGGGTGACCACCACCTGCTGCGGTAGGCAGACCTCTATCCGCTCCGCCACGCCGTTGCGGGCGGCGTTCTCACGGGTGGCGGTGAGGGCCTGGGGATCGTTATCCACCGCCAGCACCCGCTCTGCCCCCAGGCAGGCCGCAGCCACTGCCAGGATGCCGGAGCCACAGCCATAGTCAACCACCGTCACCCCAGGGGTGATCACACTGTCGAGCCACAGCAGACAGAGCTGGGTGGTGGGGTGGGTGCCGGTACCGAAGGCGAGGCCGGGGTCGAGCAGCAGATTGACCGCGGTAGGGTCGGGCGGGGTGTACCAGCTCGGCACCACCCAGAGTCGCTCGCCAAAGCGCTGGGGCTGGAAGTGATCCATCCAGGCCCGCTCCCACGGCTGGTCCGCCAGCGGCTCCAGCTTCCAGGGGGGCAGTGGCGTCACCACACTGGCCAGCTGGGGCACCAGCTCGGCCACTGCCCGCTCCGCCGGGAACAGCCCGGTGACCAAGGTCAGCTCCCAGAGCGGGGTGGTGGCTAGGGCCGGTTCATAGAGCGGCTGGTCTGCCGCGTCCATCATGGTGACCGCTTCCGCCCCTTGGCGCTCTAGCCAATCGGCGATGGCGGGGGCGTGATCGCGGGTCGCTTCGATGGTGAGCTGCTGCCAGGCCATGGGATGGGTCTCTTATTGCGGGGGCGGGATCATAGCCGCTCGTGGGCGCCGACGGGAGGCGTTTAGCCGCAGCGGTCGTTGTCACGCCAGCGGGGCAGCTCATCCAGCTCGCGCCAAGTGCGGCGGCCGAGGATGAAGATGGGGAGCAGCAGCACCAGGAGGGGGAGGAGTGCAGTGGGGCGGAGCGTGCGCCACTCCGGCTCCAGTAGCAGGAGGGCGGCAGTGGCCAGCAGCCCCACCAGGCCGCCATAGAGCAGCGCCACCGGGGTGCGGGGCCAGCGCCAAGGGGCGAAGCCAATGAGATAGGCGAGACCGGCGCCGAATAGCCCGGCGGCCAGCAGGGCACCAGACCCATCGCCCTGTAACCCACGGGCAATGGCCGCCAGCAGCAGCCAGATCAGGCTGCCGACACCACCGCCAAGCCAGCCGATGCGTCGTCCCCGATCACTGCTACTCATGGCTGCGGTGGCGTGGCGCTGGGGGGTGGGAGCGCCATGTCGATCTCCAAGCCGGGGCAGCAGCCGCGGATGGCCGCTGCCACCGCCACCGCCTCGGCGCGCGGCACCTCCACCACCACCAGCAGCTGACCGGAGAGGATCGCCTCCTCGTAGGCGCTCAAGGTGTGGTTGGGCATATCGATCGCCACCAGCCCAGATACCAGCGCCGCCGCACCAGCCCCCGCCAGGGTGGTGAAGAGTACCGCCCCGCCACCGAGCACCAGCCCGGCCGGTGGAAACGAGACCGCCAACAGGCCGCCCAGCAGCCCCGCTATCCCCCCCACACCGATGCCGAGGCGCAGGCCGTGGTGGAGATCGCTGGTGTGGCGCAGATCGGCCTCGGGGAGACCTTGGAGGGGTGTCGTGTGGTTGGCCACTACATGGATGTGGTGCTCCGGGATCCCCCAAGCGCGCAGCTCAGCGACCACTGTTTGACAGCAGAATAGATCCGGGACTAGAAAGTGGAGGCGTTTGCTCATGGCGGCATTCCCTGTGGTGGCCAACCGATTTCTATGAGCATACGGGGGGCCGGCCGGGGCGGCAACGGACGGGTGACCTGCGGTGGGCCGCCGGGCGCTGTCGTATGCCACCCCGCCGACCAGACTCAGCATGGCCGAAGAGGAGGGGTGATGGTCGATACAATCCGCAGCTGGTGGGGTGAGCGATCACTGGCGCTAGGGGAGGGGGGCTATCTGCGACTCGGTGCCCGTGAGCTGTGGTTACAGCGCAGCGCCCACGACTGGCTGGTGGCCACCCGTGATGGCCGCGATCCCCTGGCGCAGGAGATCGCCCTGGAGCTACCGGGGGTGTTTGCGCCACCGGCAGAGGCGCGCCTCTGTCGCTACGCCTTCTCCACCACCCACCCCCGCCTCTCCCTCACTCCGCGCCTAGCCGATCGGCCCCTGATCTGCCGCCCCGAGGCGCCCCTCACCCTACTTCCGCGACAGCAGGTGGAGCTGCTGGTCAGCTCACCCATCTGGGTGGCCTTGGCCGTGGGTGAGCCGTTACAGCCGCTGCTCGACCTGCCGCTGTTGCGCCTCTCTGACAGCTGGTTTGGCCCCCCCACTCGACCCGGTGGGCTCAGTTACGCCACCACCACTCGGGTCTTGACCGAGCGCTCTGCCGTTCACCCCTCACCCCTGCGCGCCATCACGCCGGTGGCGGTGCGCAACAGTAGCCCCACCCCTGTCACCCTGGAGCGGCTCAACCTGCCGTTGCCGATGCTGGAGCTATACCACGATCGACAGGGAGGGCTCTGGAGCGGCGTGGTGAAGCTGGAGTGGGAGCGGGCACAGGAGGTGGAGTTGACCCTGGTGGAGGGGCCCCCAACTGCCGCTGCGGGGGGCGAGCGAGTGGCAACGGCACGCCAGGCGGTGAGCCGCAATCTGCTATTTCAGGCGGTGGACTACCTATTCGGCGAAGGAGCGGGGCTATGAGTTCGGCGATCGACAGCGCGGCGCTGTTGGAGTTTCTACACCAGGTGTGGCTCGCCCCTCTGGTGCGGGCGGCGCTGCTGCTACTGTTGGGGTGGCCGCTGGCTCGTCTGGCGAGTCGTGCCGCCGCCAGTTTTGCCCGCCGCTACGGCGGGCGGCAGGAGACCATGTTGGCACAGCGGGCGGTCTTCTACGGCATCATTACCTTGGCACTGCTGGCGGCACTCCAGCAGCTAGGGTTTGATCTCACCATCCTCGTGGGGGCCGCCGGCATCCTCACAGTGGCGGTGGGTTTCGCCTCCCAGACCTCCGCCTCCAACATCATCAGCGGCCTGTTTCTCATCGGTGAGCGGCCCTTCGTGGTTGGCGACACCATCCAAGTAGGGCAGACCAGCGGCGAGGTGCTGGCGGTGGACCTGCTCTCGGTAAAACTGCGCACCCCGGACAACCTACTAGTACGAGTGCCCAACGAGATATTGATCAAGTCAGAGATCACCAACTTCACCCGCTTCCCCATTCGACGCATCGACCTCACCATGGGCGTGGCCTACCGCGCCAGCATCGGCCAGGTCCGAGAGATCCTGCTGGCAGTGGCGCAGAAAAACCCACTCTGCCTCACCGAACCCGAACCACTCTTCATCTTCACCGGCTTCGGCGACTCCGCCCTCACCTTCCAATTTTCCGTCTGGGTCGCACGGGAGAACTTCCTCACCCTGCGTAACGGCCTGTGGGAAGAGATCAAACAAGCCTTCGACGAAACCGGCATCGAGATCCCCTTTCCCCAAAGGGAGCTACATATCGCCACCCCGCTACGAATCGAATAGATGCGAATAGATGGACAGGAATAGATGGACATCCATCACGAATAGATGAACATCCATCATAGAAAGCTCCTTTTGGACGAATAGATGGACATCCATCATAAAACCAAGGAAACCGATTTCTCGGAAAAATTCCTTTTGGAATACAGTACAGCGAATAGATCAGCGAATAGATCAGCGAATAGATGACCGAATAGATGGACAGCCATCATAAGAACAAGCTCCTTTTGGGACAGCCAGGATATTTGTGTGAGGACACCCATGTGAAGCTAGGTAAACAAATTTCCTAAAGGATGATTCAAAAATAATTAAGAGAAAAGCAGGCTGGGCATCAAGGTGGGAATGGGGGAGGCGGGGTTTTTCTTGCTCGACTGTCTAGTGAAGATGGACGGGGTAAGTAAATATAAAAAAGCGATGCCGATGGTTTCTGGGCGGCGATGTGAATTACGTTGAGAAGTAGCTATGGCAGGCCCCCCAGCCAGGGGTTCGGCGATAGCCAAGAGTCCGATAGGCGGCTTTGAGGCGATGGGCAGCACCAACTAGTCCTTTGAAAAGACTCTCAAAGCGAGTGGTTAGATAGCGCCACTGCTCCTGTTCGATGCCTAAGCGTTGAAGAATTGGGGGAAGTCGATGGTTGATAACCCCGCGCTTACCCTCTTGTAGAATACGGCCCGTGAACTCCACCACCTCTAAGTAATCCATGAGATGGTACGGCAGGCCGGAAGGCATATCCAGGCGCAGGTCACCTAAGAACGGGAGTAAGTGGGCAGGTTGCTGTTCTGGCAATTCGGGAGTGTGGGTGGCTATCGCGGCGGCGATCCGCTCTTTCACCGAGGTGTAGTCGGACTCCTCTGGCGTATCGGCCAGTTGAGCGCGGATGGGGTTGAGATCGACATAGACCATGCAGGCGAGTATGGCCTTCTCATCTAACAGGGCTTGCGACTTGAAGCGTCCCTCCCAGAAGCGGCCTGTGCAACCGTCTTCAGCATTGGCCTTGCGGGCGATCTGCTCGTTCATGGCCCGCATGAACCAGCTGAGATCGGCCAGGCGCGAGCGCCAGAGCGTGACTAGGCCGTCCAAAATCAACCATTCGGCTTTAGAGAGCACTTCCCCCTGTGCAAAGCGACGACTCAACGGGTTGCCGGAGAAGAGTCCATGCCAACGTTGGATCACCTCTAGCGCCGTCCACTGGGTTGCTGCCTCAGGGTCCATGCGCACAACCACGTGGTAGTGATTGGACATCACAGCGTAGGCGCAGAGATCCAGTGCAAACAGAGTGGCCAGTTCCCGCAATCGATCCCGTATCCAGCCGCGACGATGCTCAAAGCTACGGCCACTTTCGGCATCTTCGCCACAGAGGAAGGCACGGCGGACGCAGCGGACTGAGCAGTGGTAGAACGGGGTCATCTCCAGGCTGACGAGCGCCTTCCTTGGTTTTGTCATGGTTTCCACTCGCTATGAAATTGAAGTTATAGATAGATTTACAGATACGGGCCGTTTTGGCAAGGACTGTGAGTGGATGTCCAACGAGGAGGAGTGGCTGGCTGGCTAGATAGAAGTGGGTGTCCGAGATGGAGGGAGGGGGCAAGGTGGGATAAGGATGGGTGTCCAGGGTGAGTGTCAGGGTGAGTGCAGGGTGAGTGGCCAGGTGAGTGCTCGGCCTTGGCAAGCTTCTCGAATGGATGTCCGAGTCGTTGCGCGAGTCGTTGGGCGTGTTAATCTCGCCCACGGCTCATGGGAGGGGAGGCGGTGTGCATGAACGAAGGATTGAAACGCATTTTATTAGCATCTCAGGTCCACGTCCGGTCCGTGGTCAGGCGAAAAGGCCGCACGAACCTCCAATGGCGAGGTCTGGCGCTGTTGGTGCTGATATCGCCGACCGCGGCATGGGCCGACTGTTTCTGTCTGACCAACGATGATGACGCCGTTTGGTTCGATTGCGTGGAGCAGCGGCGCCCGCTGACCGTTGATCCGCTGCTCTTCTGCCGAGACAGGCAAACCGGCCGCCTCCAGAGGGTTGAGGATGGACACCTGCTCGATCGGATCCCCGAGGGCGAGGGATTTTGCCAGCCGTGCCGTATTGAGATCGCCAATGAAGGGGGCAGATACCCCCGTGGCGAAGACGCTGCCACCCCGCCGGCACCTGCTGAGAGTAACCCATGAGTATGAGGCCTCAGCTTGTGGACGCCGCCCTGGTGACCACTTTGACTGCCGCGCTGATCTATGTGGCCGGTTGGTCCTTCGCCCAGCACTGGTTCGATCACTTCAATCTCGGGCTCATCGGTTTGGGGATCCCACTGGAATACCACCTTATGTACGGCCTGTGGGTGCTGTGGGACGCCTGGTGGCTGTTGGGCACACTCGCTGCCGCGGGGCTGGCGGCGTGGCGTTGGTGGGTACCGGCGCGGCGGCGGTTGCGGGAGGGCTGGCCGCTGGCGCTGCTCCCGGCGTTTCTGCTGTTCTACGGCCTGGGTGCGCGATGTGCGGATACCGAGTACGCCACGCTCCGCGAACAGGACTTCGCTAGCCTGCCACCGGTGCGGGTGTGGCTGAATGGGGGCAATAGCAGCGAGCCAAAGATGCAGGCGGTTATAACCGACCTGGCCGCGGGGGGCTATCGGCTGTTGCTCAAGGGGGGAGGTGATCTCTACCTGATCAAACCTGTCATGGGGAGTGAGCAGCCCGTCGTGCAGATACCCGCTGGCCAGGTACGGGCGATGCGTGTGATCCCGGTCAATCCCGGGTGGCATTGAACCTCGGGTGGTATTGAAACAGGAAGGGAGGCGACGGATGGTGAGGTCTTTGCTGATCGGAGGGCTGCTGCTCTGGGCCGGTGCCAGCGCTGCGCTGGAAGAGGGTGGCTCCACCACGGTCGAGGCTGTGGTCCAGGAACTCCAGGGTGAGCTGGGGCGGGCGCCGAGTGACGAGGAGGTTGTTCGGCGCCTGAATGCACTAACTGTCGCGGCCTACGGCAAAGGAGACTATGCGCAGGCCGAAGCGGCGGCGAGGCTGGCATGGACAGAGGGCCGAGGCCGATTGGGCGAAGAGCACCCCGTTACCCTCGTTAGCCTCAACAACCTTGCTGCTTTGTATGATGCCCAGGGCCGTTACGGAGAAGCGGAGCCGCTTTTGCAGCGCGCCCTGGAGACCCGTGAGCGCGTGCTCGGGCGCGAGCACCCCGATAGCCTCGTTAGCCTCAACAACCTTGCTGCTTTGTATAAATCCCAGGGCCGTTACGGAGAAGCGGAGCCGCTTTATCAGCGCGCCCTGGAGACCAGTGAGCGGGTGCTCGGGCGCGAGCACCCCGATAGCCTCAGCAGCCTCAATAATCTTGCTGGTTTGTATTATGCCCAGGGCCGTTACGGAGAAGCGGAGCCGCTTTATCAGCGCGCCCTGGAGACCAGTGAGCGCGTGCTCGGCCCCGACCACCCCGACACGGTCGCGGTGCAACTCAACCTCGCCGTAGCGCTTATCAACCAGAACAGGGTCACCCAGGCGCTACGCACACTCCGAACACTGGATAGCCGCCTGCACGCCTTCGTCACCGGCCAACTCGCCACCACCGAGCGGGAGCGGGTGCGCCGCGGGTGGTTGCTATCCCAATCCAGTTTCCAGGACGTGGTATTTACCCTTGCCCTGAAGAGCACCGATACCGATGCCCACCGTCTGGCGGCCGACATCCTGCTGCGCTGGCATCGCCTGGCGGGGGAGGAGGAGGGGGCCATTGCCCATCTCCTGCGCACCAGTCACGACCCGCAGCTGTTGGCGGAGGCGGAGGCGCTGCGCCGGGCCCGGACCGAGTACAGCCACCTGGTCAACTCCGCCAACCCCGCCCCCACCGCCCTGCGCGCTGCCCAGGTGCGCATGGAGCGGCAGGAGGTGGCGCTGGCGGCCCGCAGCCGCCCGTTCGCCAGCCTGCGGGCCGGTCGCCAGGTGGAGTGGGAGGCGGTCCAGTCCGCCCTGCCGCGGGGCTCGGCCCTGCTGGCCCTGCGCATGTACAAACCGGTCGATTTCAAGACCGGCCGGGCGGGCGCGCCGCACTGGCTCGCCCTGCTGCTACCCCAGGAGCCGGAGGCGGGGCCGGAGCTGTATCTGCAAGACCTCGGCCCGGTCTCCGCCACCATCCCGCTGCTGCGCGAACTGCGCGAAAGCGGCTCCGACGCGGCGGCCCAGGCGCTCTACGCCACGCTGTTCGGCCGCCTGGACGAGCAGCTCGCCGGCTACCGAGAGCTGTTCATCGCCCCCGATGGTGAGCTGGAGCTGGCGCCGTTCGCCCGCCTGCGTCTCCCGGATGGCCGTTTCTGGGTCGAGCGTCAGCCGCTGCACCGGCTCCTGAGCGGGCGCGACCTGCTGCCCACCGGCACGGCCGGCATGGGCGAAGGCATGGTGGTGTTCGGCGGCATCGACTACAGCACCTATGGGCCGGCCGAAACCGCTGCCGCGAAGGAGGGCCCCGCCGCCAGCGGCGGCGAGCTGCTGGCGGCGAGCCGGCGCCTACGCGACGAACGCGGAGAGTTCAAGCTGTTAGAGCATACGGGGGTTGAAGCGGAGGGGGTGGCGGGCTTCTACTGGGACTACCACCAGCGTGCGCCGGTTGTGTGGCAAGGGGCAGAGGCCAGCGAGCAGCGCCTCAAATCCCTGGCGCGCCCGCCCCGCATCCTCCACCTGGCCACCCACGGCTTCTTCCTGAGCCAGAGCCAGAAGCGCGCCGAGCGTCCTGCCACCCTCGCCGGCCTCGCTCTGGCGGGAGCCAACCTGGGGCGCAAGGGGCAACTGAGCCCCACAGGCGAAGACGGCCTCCTCTATGCCCTGGAGGTGCAGGACCTTTACCTGGAAGGCACCGAGCTGGTGACCCTCTCCGCCTGCGACACCGCTCTCGGCCAGGTGGACTACTCGGAGGGGGTCTATGGGCTGGTGCGCGCCTTCCGCATCGCTGGTACCAGAGATGTGCTGATGACCCTCTGGCCGCTGGACGACGCCCTGGCGCAGGGGTTCATGGAGGGGTTTTATCGCCGCCTGTTCGACGGTTCCGGAAAGCGGCCCGCCGAGGCGCTACGGGAGACCCAACTGGCCTGGATCGGCGACAGCGACCCGCGCCGGCGCGATCCCAAGTATTGGGCGCCCTACGTGCTGGTGGAGGGGCGGTAGGGGCGGTTATCTGGGGTTGCCAGATATAAGCCACCCAGAACTACTCGGACACCCATTCGAGGAGTTGGGCTTTGTCGCGTATCCGGACAGCCACCCCGTTGAACCTATGATGGGTTTCGCCTCCGGCTCTACGCCATCCTACCGGGAGGAAGTATCTGGACATCCATCGGATCTGGGTCAAAAAAATTCAGATGGGTGTCTGGGGAAGTAGCTGGGTGTCGGCAAACTACTCGGACACCCATTCGAGGAGTTGGGCTTTGTCGCGTATCTGGACAGCCATCCCGTCGAACCTATGATGGGTTTCGCCTCCGGCTCTACGCCATCCTACCGGGAGTGTCTGCGAGTATCCGAGGGAGTATCTGGACATCCATCGGATCTGGGGTTAAAAAAATTCAGATGGGTGTCTGGGGAAGGGGGAAGTAGGTGTCTGGGGAAGTAAGCGCGATGTAGATCAGCGTTAGTGCAGCGTAACCCGACAACTCTCCGCAGGGGCACAACCGTTCATCCAGCCAGTGCTGGAGGCGGGCGAGTCGCGGCCCTCTGAGCATGGTTGAGCGGGGCGCCCATGGAACCTCCCCCAGGCCGCTGCTGGGGTGCAAAGTTGATTTCCATCTCCCTTGGCAGGCTGGATAGTCTGTGACCGTTTGGGGCCTCGCTACGGTGGGGTAACTCCATGAAATCCTGAAAAAAGCGCCCAGTTTCGGTTTGGCACGGCGTTTGACTCTTCTCTGACGGGCACCGCTGTGAAGCGGTTCACGAAACCGTAGAGAGGCGAACGATGAGCAACCAGTGGCTGGAGCGCGAGAAGTGGTTCGACGCGAGCGAGGTGGAGGTCCGCACCGGGATCAACCGCCGCGATTTCTTGAAGTTCTGCACCGGCGTGGCGGCTACCCTCGGCCTCTCCGGTAACGCCGGGCTCGCTATCGCCGAGGCGGTGACCAATAAGCAGCGGCCGCCGGTGATCTGGCTCTCTGGCCAGGAGTGCACCGGTTGTACGGAGTCGCTGCTGCGCTCTTACCACCCCACGGTGGAGCAGCTGGTGCTGGAGCTGATCTCGCTGGAGTATAGCGAGACCCTGAGCGCCGCCGCCGGCCACCAGGTGGAGGAGAATCGGCGGCGGGCGATGGAGCAGTATAAGGGGCAGTATGTGCTGGTGGTGGAGGGCTCCATCCCCACCAAGGATGGCGGCATCTACTGCAAGGTGGCGGATAAGACCTTCCTCCACCATGTGGAGGAGACCGCTGCCGGTGCCGCCGCGGTGATCGCCATCGGCTCCTGCGCCTCTTGGGGCGGTATCCCCTCATCCGGCCCCAACCCCACCGGCGCTGTCGGCGTCCCCCAGGTGGTGACCGACCGGCCGCTGGTCACCGTCCCCGGCTGCCCGCCCAACCCTTACAACTTCCTCGCTACCGTGCTCCATCTGCTCACCTTCGGCAAGCTGCCGGCGCTGGATGAGAAGCTGCGGCCCAAGTTTGCCTACTCCCGCCTGATCCACGAGAACTGCGAGCGGCGCGCCCACTTTGACGCCGGTCGCTTTGCCCTGGAGTTTGGGGATGCGGGCCACCGGCAGGGGTGGTGTCTCTACAAACTGGGCTGCAAGGGGCCGGAGACCTACGCCAACTGCCCGCAGATCCTGTTTGGGGATGTCGGTTCCGGCTCCTGGCCGGTGGGTACGGGTCACCCCTGTTTCGGTTGTACCGAGCAGGGGGTCGGTTTCACCAAGGCGATCCACGCCTTGGCCCACGTCAAGAATGTGGAGCCGCCGGCCCACTTCCCGCGGATTGAGGAGGAGCAGGGGCGCGGGGTCAGTGCCGGCACGGCCGCCTTCGCCGGGGCGCTGGGGGGGCTTGCGGTAGGCGCCGGGGCGATGGCGGTGCGGGATATGCGCAAGGAGGAGGCAACGGCGCAGAAGAGCGATAAGGCGGAGGGGTGAGCCCATGAAACGCAGAGAGTTTCTGCTCGCGGCGGGTGGTGCCGCCCTCGCCACGGTGAGTGGCGGGGCAGCTGCCCGCGATAACCGCCCGGTGCTGCCCCACGCCATCGGGATGCTCTATGACTCCACCCTCTGCATCGGCTGCAAGGCGTGTGTCGCCGCCTGTAAGCGGGCCAACGAGATGCCGCCGGAGACGGAGATGAAGGATTGGGCGGTGGACCTCTCGCCCAAGACCCTCAACGTCATCAAGGCCTATGTCGATGGCAGTGGCCTTGCCAAGGACCATGAGAGTAACGGCTACGCCTTCGTCAAACGCCACTGTATGCACTGCGTGGACGCCGGTTGTGTCTCGGTCTGCCCGGTGCAGGCGATGCGTAAGGACCAGACGAGTGGGGTGGTCTCCCACCATCCGGAGGCGTGCATCGGCTGCCGTTACTGCGTCATGGCTTGCCCCTATGACGTCCCCAAGTTTGATATCCACAACGCCTTCGGTCAGATCCACAAGTGCCAGTTCTGCAACCACCGCCTGGCGGAGGGCAAGGTGCCGGCCTGTGTTGAGGTCTGCCCCACTGGCGCCTCGCTGTTTGGCAGCCGCGAGCAGATGTTGGCGGAGGCGCAGCGGCGGGTGGCGCTCCAGGAGGGGGAGCCGTATGACTATCCGCGCCTCACCCTGGACGCCCCCTATCGCCACAAAAAGGAGGCGCCGATCTACCAGCAGCACATCTTCGGCGAGAAGGAGGGGGGCGGTACCCAGGTGCTGCACATCTCGGGCGTGCCCTATCAGAAGCTGGGGCTGCCACAGCTGCCGGAGCGCTCCTACGCCGCCATGTCGGAGACGGTACAGCACACCCTCTACGACGGCATGATGCTGCCGGGGGCGATCTTGGCCGGTCTGCTCTTTGTCGCGCGGCGGAATAGCGGCGACCACTCAGACGACGAATAGGGGAGAGTGTTCATGAGTGCATATAAACCGCTCGGCGGGCGGCTCGCCACCCTGCCGGTGATCCTCGGCTCCCTGGTCGCCATGGTGGCGCTCTACTACATGGCCCAGCGCTTCATGCACGGGCTGGGGAGTGTGGCCAACATCAACCAGGGCTACCCCTGGGGGATCTGGGTGGTCTATGACGTGGTGGTGGGGACCGGCTTCGCCTGCGGTGGTTACGCCCTGGCGCTGGCGGTCTATGCCGCCAACCGCGGCCAGTACCATCCGCTGATCCGGCCGGCGCTTTTGGCCAGCCTGTTTGGCTACACCCTGGGTGGCTTCTCCGCCTTCTTCGATATGGGGCGCTGGTGGCAGGCCTATAACATCTTCCTGCCGTGGCACATGAATCTGAACTCGGTGATGTTGGAGGTGGGGCTCTGCGTCACCGCCTACATCCTGGTGCTCTGGGTCGAGTTCAGCCCCACCCTGTTGACGCAGCTGCGGCAGCGGGGGCTGCTGCGGTGGGTCAACCGCTTCATGTTTGTCTTCATCGCCATCGGCATGTTGCTGCCCACCATGCACCAAAGCTCCCTCGGCAGCCTGCTCATCGCCGCCGGTTATAAGGTCTCGCCGCTGTGGCAGACCCCACTGCTGCCGGCGCTGTTCCTGCTCTCGGCGCTGGCCATGGGCTTCTCCATTGTGCTGTTTGAGGGGGCGCTATCGACCTGGAGTTTCCGGCGGCCCAGTGAGAGCCATCTGTTGGCGCCGCTCTCCCAGGTGATGGTGGCGCTGCTGGTGGCCTATCTGCTCCTGCGGGGGGTGGACCTGACGCTGCGCGGCGCCTGGGGCCCCGCCTTTGCCGGTGATCTCAAGGGCAACATGTTCTGGTTGGAGCAGCTGCTGTTTGCGGTGCCGCTCTTTGTGCTCGCCTCCAAGCAGCGGCGCAGCCGCTCCAGTTGGCTCTTCATCGGCGGTGTCGCCATGCTGCTGGCCGGATCGCTCTACCGCTTCAACGCCTTCCTGGTGGGCTGGAACCCCGGCGGCAATTTCCACTACTTCCCCTCCATCCCCGAGATCATTGTCTCCCTCGGCATGATCGCCATCGAGGTGGTGGGTTACCTCATCATTGTCAAGAAGCTGCCGGTGCTGCACAGCGCCGACCACGCCAAGGCCGCAGCCTGACCTAAACCGGAGAACCGAACGTGGCTACCAGAGTAACTGTCGATCCCGTCACCCGTATCGAAGGCCACCTGCGGGTAGATGTTGAGGTGGATGGCGGCAAAGTGACCAAGGCCTGGGCCTCCGGCCAGATGTGGCGTGGTATCGAGACCATCCTCACCGGGCGTGACCCGCGTGACGCCTGGATCTTCGCCCAGCGTATCTGTGGGGTCTGCACCACGGTCCACGCCATCACCTCGGTGCGGGCGGTGGAGAATGCGCTCCAGCTGGAGATCCCGAAGAACGCCCAGTACATCCGCAACATGATCATGACCGCCCACGCCATTCATGATCATGTGGTCCACTTCTACCACCTCTCGGCCCTCGATTGGGTGGATGTGGTCTCCGCCCTGGAGGCGGATCCGCATAAGACCGCCGCCCTGGCAGAGAGCCTCTCCGACTGGCCACAGAACTCCTACGCCACCATGAAGCAGGCGCAGGATCGGCTGCGTGCCTTTGTCGGCTCCGGTCAGCTCGGCATCTTTGCCAACGGTTACTGGGGCCACCCGGCGATGAAGCTCTCGCCGGAGGTCAATCTGCTGGCCGCCACCCACTACCTCCAGGCGCTGGAGGTGCAGCGCTACGCCAATCAGATCGTCTCTATCCTCGGCGGCAAGAACCCCCACATCCAGAATCTGGCGGTGGGCGGGGTCGCCAACCCCATCAACCTCGACAGCCAATCCACCCTCACCCTGGAGCGGCTGATGCAGGTGAAGGATATGATCGACAAGCTGGGGGTGTTCATCAAAAGCGCCTACCTCACCGATGTCTCCGCCATCGGCGCCTTTTATGCCGACTGGACCACCATCGGCGCCGGCATCACCAGCTACCTCTCGGTGCCGGATATCCCGCTGGATGAGACGGGGCAGAACTTCGCCATGCCGGGGGGCTACATCGCCGATGGCGATCTGGCCAACTACAAACCGATCAAGACCTTTGGCGATGAGTTCTTCCGCGAGGGGGTGAAGGAGGCCGCCAAACACTCCTGGTATGCCAACGACGCGGTGCTCCACCCGTTTGATGGCGAGACGGTACCCAAGTACACCGACTTCCAGGACGACGGCAAATACTCCTGGATCAAGTCGCCCACCTTCTATGGCAAGCCGGCCCAGGTGGGACCGCTGGCCAATGTGCTGTGCGGCGTCGCCGCCGGCCACGAGGCGACCAAGCGCTATTTGGGTCAGGTGATCAACAACGTCAACGCCCTGGCCGGTATCGAGCTGCCGCTGTCGGGGCTCCACTCCACCATCGGTCGCCACGCCGCCCGCGCCATCCGTGCGGCGGTGCTGCATGAGGAGCTGGAGCGGCAGTGGCACCTGCTCATGGAGAATATCGGTCGGGGCGACACCGCCACCTATGTGCGGCCGGAGTTCCCCAAGGGGGAGGTGCGCGGCTTTGGCTTCCACGAGGCGCCCCGCGGCGTCCTCTCCCACTGGGTGGTGATCGACAACGGGGTGATCAAAAACTACCAGGCGGTGGTGCCCACCACCTGGAACGCCGCGCCGCGCAACCAGGACGATGCCATCGGCCCCTACGAGGCGTCGCTGATGGACAATCCGGTGGCCGATCCGGAGCGGCCGTTGGAGGTGCTGCGCACCGTCCATAGCTTCGATCCCTGCCTCGCCTGTGCGGTCCATGTGTTTGATACCGACCAGCAGCAAGTGGTGCGGGTGAAGGCACTTTGATGGCATGGCGGCGCCCCCGTGGTGGGGGCGCCGTTGTGGGGCTGTAGAGCTAGAGGAGCGAGACAATGCAGGTGCTGGTACTCGGTTTGGGCAACATCCTGCTCTCCGATGAGGGGATCGGCGTGCGGGTGGTGGAGTGGCTCTCGCAGCGCTTCCAGTTCGGTCCTGAGGTGGAGCTGATGGATGGCGGTACCGCCGGCATGGAGCTGCTGGTGCCGATGGCGGGGTGTGATCTGGTGGTGATTGTCGATGCGGTGCGCACCGGCCGCCCGGCGGGGACGGTGGTGGTGCTGCGGGACGAGGAGGTGCCCCACTTCTTCCGTACCAAGCTCTCGCCCCACCAGGTCCATCTGGCGGAGGTGTTGGCGACCCTCGACATCACCGGCGAGACCCCGGATGAGGTGGTGGTGGTGGGGATTGAGCCCCTCTCACTGGCCACCGGATTGGAGCTGAGTGCGCCGGTGGCGGCCCGCCTGGAGGAGCTGGCGCACCATGTGTTATCGGAGCTGGCGCGCCATGACCTCGCCCCGCAGCCGCTCACCCACCGCCCCCGCAGCCTGCTGCTGGAGGCGGGGGCGTTTGCTGTCTGAGGGGGTGGGGCGTGGAGCATCCGATGACGGAGTTGGTGGCGCTCTACCGCCGCATCCACCGCGAGCGGATGGCCGGTCTGCCGTTTCTCAATCCCGCGCTGGAGGTGGAGACGCTCCAGTTCCAGCTGCGGGCGGGGCGCTGGTCGGGGCTGCTCATCACCCCCTGGTTTATCAACTTTGTCCTCTTCCCTCTGACGCCTGACGAGTGGGCCGGGGTCACCCCCGGGACCCGCTGCCGCTTTCCGCTGGAGCGCCATGAGATCGAGCTGATTCATGACTTCGAGCCGGCGGTGGGCCACTACCGTATGTGTACCCTGCTGGCGCCGGTGAGTCACTTGGCCGATCAGGCCAGCGCCCGCACCACCGCCCTGGCGGCCTTGGAGCGGCTGCTGGCCACCCCGGCCGCCGCTGCCGCAGCGCGGGCGATCTCTGCCAGCCAGCCGAAAAAGGGGGCGGCGGTGAGCCGCCGCGGCTTTCTGCGCGATCTACTCGGCCACTAGGGGGACGACACCCTGCCGTTCAGGGGCCGCGGCCGAGCCCCTTCCAGGCCGCCAACGCCTCCTCCCGACTGCGGGCGAGGTCCACTATGGGGGCGGGGTAGTCGCGCCCTAGCTGGAAGCCGAGGCGCGTCACCTCCCGCGCCGGCAGGGCCCAGGGGCGGTGGATGAAGCGATCCGGCAGCTGCGCCAACTCCGGCAGATAGCGGCGGAGGTAGACGCCGGCGGGATCGAACTTCTCCCCCTGGAGGACCGGGTTGAAGATCCGGAAGTAGGGGGCGGCATCGGCACCACAACCGGCGATCCACTGCCAGCCGAGGCTGTTGTTGGCCAGATCGGCATCCACCAGCGTCTGCCAAAACCAGCGCGCCCCGGCCTGCCAGGGCAGGCGCAGATTCTTGGTCAGGAACGACCCCACCACCATCCGCACCCGGTTGTGCTGCCAGCCGGTCTGCCACAGCTCGCGCATCCCGGCATCCACCAGCGGGATGCCGGTCTCACCCCGCTGCCACGCTCGCAGTAGGCTGCCGTCATCGGCGCGCCAGGGGAACTGCTCGAAGCGCCGATCCAGCGGCTGCTCGGCGGTGTGGGGCAGGTGGTGTAGCAGATAGTGGGCAAACTCCCGCCAGGCCAACTCCCGCAGATAACTCTCTTTGTCCGCCTCGCAGCGGGGCTCCGCCGTCACCGCCGCCAGCAGTTGGCGTGGCGTCAGTTCGCCAAAGTGGAGGTGGGGCGAGAGGCGGGAGGTGGCGGCCAGGGCGGGCCGATCACGCCCTGCGCCATAGCCGCAGAGCGCCGCCTCTAAAAACCGCTCCAGCTGCTGTTGGCCCCCCGCTTCACCCGGTTGCCAGTGGGTCGTAAAGCCATCCGCCCAGTTGAGGCGCGGCAGCAGCCCCCAGGCGGCGAGCGGCTCACTGGCTAGATCGCCGGGGGGGGCCGGTAGGCGGGCCGGGGCCGGTCGCGGCGGGGTGGCGGTGAGCTGGGTCTGGAGGCTGCGCCAGTAGGGGGTGAAGACCCGATAGGGGGTACCGGCGGCGCTGACGATCGCCTCCGGCGGGAGCAGTAGCGCCCCCTCATGCAGGATGAGGGTGATCCCCTCCGCCTGGAGCCTCTCGGCCACCGCCCGATCTCGGGCGCGGGTGGCCGGCTCATGTAGACGGGTGGCGTGGATGGTGGTGGCGCCGGTGGCACGGCAGAGGGCGAGGAGCGCCGCTGCGCTCGGTCCGGAGCGGCGGATGAGGCGGGAGCCGCGGCGGGCCAGATCGGCATCGAGGGCGGTCAGGGAGTGGTGCAGCCACCAGTGGCTGGCCGCACCCGGCTCCCAGGGGGTCTCCTCCTGGGGGGCGTGGATGTAGACCAGCAGGGGGTGGTTAGCGGCGGCGAGGGCCGGGTGATCCGCCAGACGCAGGTCGCGCCGTAGCCAGACGAGTTGGGGAGTAGGCATCGTTAGCCCCACCCTGCGGTGGAGCGCAGTAGTACGTAGAGCGCCCCGGTGCCGCCGTCGGTGGGGCGGGCGGAGGCGAAGGCCAGCACCTCATCTCGCTGGCGCAGCCAGTGGCTCACCTTGGCCTTCAAGACCGGAATACGCTGCACGGAACCGTTCCCCTTGCCATGGATAATGCGGGCGCAGCGCACCCCGCGGCGTCCGCAGATGTGCAGGAACTCCGCCAACACCTCCCGTGCCTCGTGGGAGGTGAGGCCGTGGAGATCCAGCTCGGCCTCCACACTATAGTGGCCCCGGCGCAGCTTGCGCAGCACCCCGTGCTGGAGTCCGGGGCGGGCAAAGAGCAGCTCTTCGCCACTCTCCAGCTCCAATGGGTCCCAGAGGCCGTGGGCCAGCTCCTGCATCACCTCCTGCTCATCGGCCAGCCGACTACGCGGCAGCGGCCGGGGCTGTTGCCGGGGGTGGAGTACCCGATCACAGGCGAGGGGGCGCACATCCTGCATTGCCTCGCGGAATAGTGCCTGCTCTTCAGGTTGGATACGGCTCTTGCGTCTGCCCATGGCCTCGTCCTCGGGCTGGCGAGTGTACCATCGCCTGCCCCCTCCCGAGAGGGAAGGCGGCGCAGCCCGTGAGGGGAGCGCCCGATTTGGGTATGATGGTGCCCCTCCCTAGCCAACCCATTGCCGCGCCCTGCGCATGAACATCCTCCTTTCCAACGACGACGGCTACCAAGCCCCTGGCATCCAGACCCTGGCCCACCACCTGCGTCAGGTGGCGGAAGTGACCATGGTGGCCCCTGACCGCGATCGCAGCGGCGCCAGCAACTCCCTCACGCTGGAGCGCCCATTGCGGGCCACCTGGGTCGATGAGGTGACGGTGCGGGTCGATGGTACCCCCACCGACTGCGTGCATCTGGCCATCACCGGCCTGCTGCGGAGCGAACCGGATATGGTGATCTCCGGCATCAACTCCGGTGCCAACCTGGGCGATGACGTGCTCTACTCCGGCACCGTTGCCGCCGCCATGGAGGGGCGCTTCCTCGGCCTGCCGGCCATGGCGGTCTCCCTGGTGGGCTCTCCCCCTAGCCACTACGACACCGCGGCCCAAGTGGTGTTACGGCTGATTGACCGCCTATTGGCCAATCCGCTGCCTGCCGACACCATCCTCAATGTCAATGTGCCTGATCTCCCCTGGGCGGAGCTGGCCGGTTTTGAGGCGACCCGCCTGGGGCACCGCCACAAGGCCGAGCCGGTGATCACCAGTGCCGACCCCCGAGGGCGGCCCATCTACTGGGTGGGACCGCCGGGGGCCGAGCAGGATGCCGGTCCCGGTACCGATTTTTACGCAGTGCGTCACAAGCGGGTCTCTGTCACCCCCATCCAGGTAGATCTCACCCGCCATGGGGCGGTGCCCCAGGTGGCCGAGTGGTTGGGCGGGGTGGCGCCATGAGGGCGGAGTTTCTCGGTATCGGCATGACCTCCCAGCGCACCCGGGAGCGGTTGGCGGCCCGCATGGCGGAGCTGGGGATCCGCAATCGGCAGGTGCTGAACGCCATCCGCAGCCTGCCGCGCCACATCTTTGTCGATGAGGCGTTGGCGAGTCGCGCCTATGAGGAGACCTCCCTACCCATCGGCAACGGTCAGACCCTCTCGCAGCCCTTTGTGGTGGCGCGGATGACGGAGATCTTGTTGGAGGTATCGCCGCGGCGGGTATTGGAGGTGGGGACCGGCTCCGGCTATCAGACGGCGGTGCTGGCGAGTCTGGTGGAGAAGGTCTACTCCATCGAGCGTATCGCCACCCTCCAGGCGTTGGCGCGCGGACGGTTGTGGGACCTGAAGCTCAACAACGTCACCCTCAAACATGGTGACGGCTATGCCGGTTGGCCGGAGCACGCCCCCTTCCATGGCATCCTGGTGGCCGCCGCCCCCCCTGAAGTGCCCCAGGCGCTGCTCCAGCAGTTGGCCGATGGCGGGCGGTTGGTTCTGCCGGTGGGGGTGAGCGGTGGCCAGCAGCAGCTCTACTCCATCACCCGCCGCGGTGACACCTTCATCCAGCAGGCGCTGGATAAGGTCACCTTTGTGCCGATGCTGGGTGGCACCCAGTCTAGTGGAGGGTTCCGTTGAGCCGCCGGCTAGGCGGCACCTATGTTATGTGGGGGTGGGGCATGGGTCGCTGTGTGCCTCGCCAGAGTATTGCGACCTAGAGAGCTATCGTGACCCTCTTCTCCTCCCTCTACGAGCGGGCCATGACCT
>QKFD01000109.1 GCA_003251535.1 Chromatiales bacterium
GCGCCATCCAGCGCTCGCCCGCCACCTGCCGCGCCCCCCGGCTCGGGCTCATGTCCAGCCACGCCTCCACCCAGGCGTGCTCAAACCGCAGCGCCACCCCCTGGCCCCCCGCCGTCACCGTCGTCGTCGGGACCCCGCCGTCGGACCGAAGGGAGCTGGCAGATGTGACAGGGTGGGGCAAAAAGTTTGACCCCACCCCTCGCAAGGCGGGGGGCGGCCTACTCGGTCAGTCGGGGGGAACTGCTTAAGCTCGGCACCTCTCGATGCCGGTGCCCGGGGCACTCTTGCTGTTCAGCGAACGCTTCCTCTTACCGGGCGAGTAGGGGACCTTTACCTGTCAGTGAGTGCGCCCTGCCCGGCGCACAAAAAAAACCCGCCGCAGGTGGCCCCACGGCGGGTGTTCGTCCAATCCTATGGCGCGCGGCTCTGCTACCCACTGCCGGGAGGTAGCGGCCGGCGGCGCCTCGACGCAAAGCAGTTGCAGCGTTATTGCAGTGCAGCGGAACCGTTGCTCAACAGTGCATCCAGGGCCAGCACCCGTTGCACATTCAACAGCATGATGAAGTGGCCGTTGACCCGCCCCATGCCGCTAATAAACTCGGCCTTGATGTGGGTGCCAAAGGCCGGTGCCGGTTCGATATCGGCGGGGAGAAAATCCAACACGCCGCTGACGCTATCGACCACCACCCCCACATCCTGGATCTCATCCTCCTCCTGGGCCTCAACGATGATGATGCAGCTCCGGCCGGTGGGACGGGTGGGCTGGCCGCTAAAGCGGGCGGCCAGATCCACCACAGGCACCACCGAACCGCGCAGGTTGATCACCCCGCTAATGAACTCCGGCACCAGGGGTACCGTTGAGATCCCGCCATACTGGATGATCTCCTTGATGGCGAGGATGCCGATACCGTACATCTGACCGCCGGCGGAGAAGGTGAGGTACTGGCTCCCGCGGGCCTCCTCCTCACCGTGCCGCCCCTCCTCTACCCGTGCCAGTGTCAGCTGTTCCATCGCTCGCTCCTTAGAAGCTCACAAAGTCCGCCCCGAGGGCCGCGGAGGCCTTGGCCCGTACCGCGGGTGCCGCCGAAGCCACTGCCTTGATGCGCGGCGTAGTGGAGGCCTGCGGCTTGATATAGGCCACTGGGGCTGCGGTGGGCTCGGCGCCGGTCTTGAAGAAACCTATCAGCTCCTGGAGTTGATCGGCCTGGCTGCTCATCTCCTCTGCCGTTGCCGCCAGCTCTTCCGAGGCGGAGGCGTTCTGCTGCGTGGTCTGATTGAGCTGCTCCATCGCCTCGTTGATCTGCCCGACCCCGGCCGCCTGTTCAGTGGAGGCGGCGGAGATCTCCTGCACCAGATCGGAGGTCTTGCTGATGGAGGGGACGATCTCATCCAACAGACCGCCGGCCCGCTCCGCCAAGGTCACGCTAGAGGCAGCCACCTCACTGATCTCCTGGGCCGCCACCTGACTACGCTCGGCCAGTTTGCGCACCTCGGCCGCCACCACCGCAAAGCCTTTGCCGTGTTCGCCGGCGCGGGCCGCCTCGATGGCCGCGTTGAGTGCCAAGAGGTTGGTCTGGTAGGCGATGTCGTCGATGATGCCGATCTTCTCAGCGATCTGCTTCATGGCCGCCACCGTCTCCTTCACCGCACTGCCTCCTTCCGCTGCCTTGACCGAGGCGCTGGCGGCGATGTTATCGGTGGTGCGGGCGTTATCGGAGTTCTGCGACACCGAGGCCGACATCTGCTCCACCGAGGCGGAGGTCTGCTCCACACTGCCGGCCTGCTCCGTTGCCCCTTGGGCCAGTGACTGCGCGGTCATGCTCACCTGATCGGCCGCCGCCGCCAGGGCGTCGGCACCGGAGCGCACTTCACGCATGGTCTGGGCCAGGCGGGCGACGCTGTTGTTGACGATGTTACGCAGTTCCTGCAAGCGACCGTGGTACTCCGCATCGATCTTCTCGGTGAGGTTACCGGCCTCCACCAAGGAGAGGATGCGCATCACCTCATTGACCGGCTCGATCACCGCATCCAAGGTGGCATTGACCCCCTCAACGATGCGACGGAAGTCACCCTGATGACGAGTGGCATCGGCCCGCACCTCTAACCGTCCATCGAGGGCCGCATCACTCAGCATATTGGCGTCGGAGATGAGCGCCTTCACCGTCGCCACACTGGTATTGACGGCATTGGCCAGGCTATCGAAGGTCTCCCGCACCCACTGGGTATCGGCATCGGCCGGAGCCGTTTCAATGTGGAAGTCGGTATCGCCGGCCGCTAGGCGATCTAGCCCCTCAACCAACTTGCTGGTCTCCTCCTGCTGGTAGTCGGCCACCTTCTTCGCCAAGCGGGCGGCCTGGCTGACAGCGGTCTGGTCGATAATGAACTCCAGCGCCCCCACCATCTCGCCCTCGGGATCCCGCACCGGCATCCCGGTGTAGGCGATCTCCAGATTCTGGCTACCCGGGTGGGCCGCCGCCTCGCTCTTGGCCAACTGGCCGGACTGCATGGCGCGGGCACAGGCGCACTTCTCGGTCTGACAGTCAGAGGTCTGGAAGAAGTCGTAGCACTTGGAGCCGAGCAGCTCGGTCGGGCGCCGGCCGCCCAGACGGGCGCCGTGGGCGTTGATGAACTGGATATTGAACTCCCGATCCACCACCATCGCCGGGGTGGGCATCAGCTCAAAGAAGCCCACCAGTCGATCCAAGGTGGCGTTGATCCCCTCGATGGTCTTACGGTAGGCGCCTTGATGCCGGGCCGCCTCGGCCCGTACCGTGAGCCGCCCCTTTACCGCGGCCTGTGCCAGCACCTCGGTATCGTCGATCAAGGCGGTGAGCCCCTCCCGCACACCGGCGATGGAGCGCAGCAGCTGGCCGGTCTCATCCCGCCCTTCGGTGTTGATGGTGAAGTCGAAGTTACCGACGGCAATCTTATCCGCTGCATCCACCGCACACTTCAAGGGACGGACAATAGAGCGACTAATGAGCAGCGCTATCAGCAGCAACGCAAGCGTCACGGCCACGACGACGGCAAACAGCACACTAGCGGCATCCCAGAAGATCCGGCTGACATCATCGGTGTAGATGCCGGTCCCGACCACCCACCCCCAAGGGGCGTAGAGCTGAGCAGTGGAGAGCTTATCCACCGGCCCGGCCACACCGGCCTTGGGCCACTGGTAGGCGAGGTAGTGCCAGCCATCTTTCTTGGCCATCTCCACCAACTCATAGAGCACCCGGACCCCGTTGGCATCCTTCACCTCTGAGACATCGTGCCCCTCTAGGTCAGGCTGCACCGGCTGCACCAACATGCGGTAGTTGGTGTCCACCACAAACAGATAGTTGCTGCCCTGATAGCGCAGCGCGGAGATCTCCTCTTTGGCAGAGCGCTGCGCCGCCTCCAGGGAGATCTGGCCCTGCTCCACCTGCCGCTCATAGTGCTGTAGCACATTGAGGCCCGACTCGACGATGCCCTGGATCGCCTGCTGTTTGTCATTGGTGATCTGGGTGTGCAGCTCATAGAGCGAGATGCCAGTCACCGCAGCCACGCCCACCACCATGCCGGCGATGAGTAGATTGAGCTTGGTTCCAATACGCATTGTGGGCCTCCAAAAATGGGATCCATTCGGTCGGTTGGCAGTTGCGGCGGCCTCTGCCGCCGGTGAGTCGATAGGGGCAGCGGGGCTGGCCGCTGGAGAGATGGAGTCACGCATCGTTTTATCCTCGGCCATCTCGGCAGTTCATACGGTTTCTACGCACTCCGCCGCTATCTCGGCGGCGTGGCAGTGACGTTCGGTGGCGGTACGGATGAGGTCCTGCACATCCAGGATCAGCGCCACCTCACCGCTACCTAAGATGGTGGAGCCAGCAAAACCACGCAGGTGGCGGAACATCCGCCCCAACGGCTTAATGACGGTCTGAAATTCACCCATCAGGCGATCCACCACGAGGCCAGCACTCTGCCCGGCGTAACGCACCACCACCACATTCTGGCGACGGGCCGGCTGGCCGCGGCTGTGGAATAGTTCGCGCAGGCGTAGGAACGGCAGTACCCGACCGCGCAGATTGAGATAGTTCTGCTGGCCAATGGCGCCGTGATCGAGTTCGATACACTCCACCACGCTATCCAGCGGGATGATGTAAGCGGCCTCCCCCACCCCCACCAGGAAGCCTTCGATAATGGCCAGGGTGAGCGGCAGTCGAATGGAGACGGTGGTACCCACGCCGGGGCGGCTATCGAGTTCGATGGCGCCGCGCAGGGCGTCGATGTTGCGGCGCACCACATCCATGCCGACACCACGCCCCGAGAGGTTGGTCACCTGCTCGGCGGTGGAGAAGCCGGGTTGAAAGATGAGGCCATAGATCTCTTGATCGCTCAGCGTCTGGCCCGCCGCCACGAGACCGCGCTCCTGCGCCTTGGCCAAGATGCGCTCCTTATCGAGCCCGCGGCCGTCGTCGCTGATCTCGATGACGATGCTGCCGGAGTCGTGGTAAGCGTGGAGCTTGAGGGAACCGGCCGCCGGCTTTCCCTGTTGCACGCGCACCTCGGCGGTCTCGATGCCGTGGTCCATGGCGTTGCGCACCAGGTGCATGAGGGGATCGCCGATCCGCTCCACCACCGACTTATCCAGCTCGGTCTCGGCGCCGGTAATGGTCAGTTCGATCTCCTTACCCAACTCCTGGGAGACATCGCGCACCACCCGCCGGAAGCGGTTGAAGGTCTCGCCGATCTCCACCATCCGCAGCCGCAGGGCGCTATCCCGGATGGCATCCACCAGCTGGCTGACGCTGGAGTTGGCCTCCATCAGATTGCGGTCCCGACTACGCCGCGCCATCACCTCGGCCGATGCGCCGGCGATTACCAGCTCCCCCACCAGGTCGATGAGCTGATCCAGTTTGCTGGCATCCACCCGGATGGCGCTTGAGCTGCGCTTGACGGTGGTCGCCTCACGGCCCTGGCGTGCGGCCGGCGCCGCCGCTGGGGCCACTGCTGGGGCCGGCGTGGCGGCCACCACCAACTCCGGGGTGGCATCGGCAGCGCTCAGGACCTGCGCCACCTCGGCCTCCGTCAGGGCGCCACAGCTGACCAGTAGCGCCCCCAACTGTTCGTCAGCCTCCGGCCGAGTGGCGATGAGCAGGGCGTAGTCGGTGAGAGGGGCGTGGGGCGGAAGGATCAACAGTGAGCAATCGTCCTGCACAAACTCGAACGCCGCCTCGATATCGGCCTGCGCCGGCCCCGCAGCCAGGCGGATCTCAAACCCCAGGTAGCACTCCTCGGGATCCATCTCCTGCGCCGGCGGCAGGGCGTCGGTAACCGGCTCGACATGGAGGATCTCGCTCAGGGTGGCGAGATAGCGCACGAACGAAAGCGGGTCATAGCCGTTGCGCAGTAGGTTGCCGGCAAAGCGCACGGAGATGTGCCAGGCGTCGTTGCCCACCCCTTCGCCCGTGGTCGCATTCGCGCCGGCCTCTGGCTGGGGTGCTGCATTTTCGGTTGCCACCGCCACGGTAGCGTTGCTCCCGCCACCGAGCAGCGCTTGCAGCGCCTGCACCAGTGCGGCACCTACGGCGGCGTGTTCGCCCTGCTGGCCGCTGGCCAGGTCATCAATCAGGGTGACCAGGTGGTCCCGGCAGCGCAGCATCAGGGCGATGAGCGACTCATCCACCGCGATCTCGTCACTGCGCACCCGATCCATGACGCTCTCGGCGACATGGGTAAACTCGACAATGGCATCGAGACCAAACAGCCCTGCCGATCCCTTGATGGTGTGCATGGCCCGGAACACGGCGTTGATGGCATCGCCATCGCCCGGCGCGGACTCCAGCGCCAATAGGGCATCCTCCATCGCCGACAGCAGCTCACGGCTCTCTTCGATGAAGGTTTGCAGGGCGCGTTCCAGGTTCATGGTCAACTCCTTACGATGCGATAGGGTCAGCGAAGCGGTCGCTCAGGTGACAGAACTCCAGGATCTCGACGACCGCTGAGCTGTGGTTCAGGTAACGCACCTGCTTGCCCAGCCGCTGCGCCTCCTGTTTGGCCAGGATGAGCAGCTGAAGGCCGGCGGTATCCACCTCGCTCACCGCCTCCAGATCCACCGCAGGCTCTGCGGCGCTCTCCAGTACGGCGATCAACTGCGGCTTGATCTCTGCGGCGGTGTAGATGGTCAGCTCGCCGGCGAGATGCAGCACCTGGCTGTCGCCGCTCGCGGGAGTGCTGCTCACGGCAGCACCAGCTTGGCGACGGCATTCAGCATCTGCTGCGGCTGGAAGGGCTTCACCACCCACGCCTTGGCACCCGCCTCCTGCCCCTGCCGTTTCTTGGCATCCCCCGATTCTGTGGTCAGCATGATCACCGGGGTAAATTTGTAGGCCGGCACCGTCTTCATCTCCTGCACAAAGCCGATGCCATCGAGCCGCGGCATATTGACGTCGCTGATGACGAGATGGATCTTGCGGCCATCCAACTTGGTCAAGGCGTCGCGGCCATCAAAGGCCTCTACCACGTCATAGCCGGCACCCGTGAGGGCGATACTGACGACCTGGCGCAGACTGGCCGAGTCGTCCACGATCATGATGGTCTTGCTCATCGTCGTCTCTCCGCGTTAGAAGAAGGTGATACCTGCGTCGTCTTGCCGCTGCCCACCACTGCCGCCGTGATGGTTGTCCATCTGCTCGGCGGTGGTGTACGTGCGGCACAGCTCATCTAGCCATTGGGTGGCATCCAGTGCCTCGACCTGCACGCCTTCGCCATGCAGGCGCCGAGTCTCCTCTAGGTGGTCGGTCAGGCGTGCCATATCACCCGTGGCTTGCAGCAGGATCTGACTGACCCGGTCTTGGAATTGGAGGGCCACCAGCACCTCGGCGATCTCGCCCTGGATGACGGCCCCCTCTTGGCGTAGCGCCTCGGCCGAGTGACTCAGGTCATCGGCGCCCCGCTGGAATTTGTCCACGACATCGTGGATGGTCTGCTCTGCCCCGCTGATCAACTCGGCGTCCTGGACGGAGAAGCGCTTGGCGCTCTCCTGGGTCTCCAAGATGGCGCGGTTGATGGCCTGCACCCGGGCGCTGATCTGTTTGCCGGTCTCGCCGGAGCGGCCGGAGAGGGTACGCACCTCATCGGCCACAATGGCAAAACCCCGTCCCGCCTCCCCGGCCCGCGCCGCCTCAATCGCCGCATTCAAGGCCAGCAGATTGGTCTTGTCGGCGATATCGGCCACCGCCGCGGCCATCCCTTGCAGCTCGGTGGTGAAGGTGGTCAGCTGCTGGATCCGCGCCAAGGTCTCCTCTTTGGCAGCGAGGGTGGCGCGTAGCGCCTCCACCACCTGGTCCAGCTCGCGCCGGCTCTCCGCCAACAGTGCCGGCAGGCCGCTGTCTGCCCCGGGCCCCACGCCACCCGAGCGGTGGGCGGTGGTCACCGTGGTCGCCAGGCGGCCATTGATGACCGAGAAGCGTTGAGTCAGGCTGGTAATGCCCTCTTCGGTCTGCGAGCGGGCGGTATCCACTTGGCGCTGCCAGATGGGCAGCACCTGCTCGCAGAGATAGTCGAGCCCTTCGATGTAGTAGGGCGGCGGCGGTAGCTCCGCCAAGGTGGTGGCCCGGCTCTGGGCCTGGGCGGCACCCGTGGCCCGCCGCAGCAGCCGCACACTCCAGATCCCGCCACCGGCCCCCGCCAACACCACTACGGCGGCCCAGACAGCGGCCTCGGTCGGCGGCGCGACCACCGTCATTACGCCGCCCCCTAGCAAGCCGATGGCCATCGGGATGGCCATGGACCACCAGTTGGAGGTAGTTGCAGTGCCGCTGCGCATCACCCTGGCTCCTCGGTTGCTGGCGGGGCCGGACTGCCGGAGGGCCCCACGCGATGATTAGTTAGCGTGGAACCATGATGCCGTTACCGACGGAGTGACACAGCCCGGACGAACCACAGTGACGGCCTAGGTGTTTACCTGGTTTACGGCGCGGGGGGCAGCTGGTTCGGTGTTGCAGAGGGCCCCCACACCGGCAGGGCGGTGGGGGGAGGAGTCCAGACGGGGGGTTAGCAGCGGGGGTTAGACCTCAATGCCAAGGCGGGGCTCTGCCGCCTCCATGGCGTCCAAGGTGGTCAGCGCCTCCTCGAACTCAAAGTTATCGATCTGATCGGCCAGTTGCTGGGCCAGGCCACTGGCGATCTGCATCAGACGGGGCGCCAGCGCCTCATACTCTTTGGCCGCCACCAGCTCAGAGACCTCCAGGCGTGCCCGCAGGCGGGCGACGCCGGCCCGTAGGGCGCGCCAGTCGATGGGCTGGTCAGTGGCCGCCGCCGGCGCCTCACTGTGGAGATGCATCACCTCCGCCACGATGCTGGCGATGGCCGCCTGTAGCTCCCGCAGCGGCTCTTCGGAGGGTAGCGTCCCCTCCCGCAGGGCCAGCTCCAAGCCCGCAGCTAGGCGGTGGATCTCCACCAACCCCAGGGTGCCCGCCACCCCTTTGAGGGAGTGGGCCAACTGCTGGGCCGGCTTCCAGGCCCCGGCGGCCACCAAGCGCCCTAACTCATGGCCATCCTCGGCGTGGCCGCGACAGAAGCGCGCCAGATAGCCCATCAGCCGATCCACCCGTCCGCCCACGATGGAGAGGGCGCGGTTTAGATCCAGCCCCGGGAGATTGCTCAACGCTTGGCGCAGCGCCACCACCTCGCCAGTGGGCTCACCGCCACTACGGGGGTGGCCCTCCAGCGAGGGGTGCTCATGATGCAGGGGCGGTGGCAGCCAGCGCAGCAGGGTGGCGTAGAGGGTGTCGGGCTCCACCGGCTTGGGGATGTGATCGCGCATCCCCGCCGCCAGACAGCGCTCCCGATCCTCCTCAAAGGCGCTGGCGGTCATCGCCAAGATGGGGGTAAAGCCGTTACGCACCTGTTGGCGGATGATGCGGGTCGCCTCCAGGCCATCCATCAGGGGCATCTGTACATCCATCAGGATGACGTCATAGTCCCGCTCTTCGGCCATCTGCACCGCCTCTTGGCCATCCTTCGCCAACTCCACCAGGAGCCCTAGCTGCCGCAACAGGGCGGAGGCCACCTCCTGATTGAGTGGGTTGTCCTCCACCAGCAGGATCCGCTGACCGGCGTGTTCCGCCAGCCGTGACTCGGCACTGGCGGCGGCAAAGGAGGCGTCCTCCTCGGTGCGATCCAGGGCCAGCAAGACCACCCCAGGCAGTAGCGGCCGCGGGATGAAGGCGGTAAAACCGGCGCTCGCCAACAGGGTGACCGGCGGCGCCTCCGCATCGCCCACCAAGAGCATCCGCGGGTGCACCGAGAGGGGCAACGAGCGTAGCCGCAGGCCTATCTCCAAGCCATCGACCAAGGGTGCCCGATGTTCGATCAACACCACATGGATCGGCTCCTCCTCTTGGTTGGCGCGCTCCAGTAGGACAACCGCCTCCTCACCATTGGCACAGGCCTCCGCCTGTAGGCCCAGGGCGCTCAGGGTGTGGAGAAAGGACTCGCTCAACTTGGGTTGGGTGATCACCGCCAGCGCCCGAGCACCGCGGAATAGCGCCCGTGGCAGAGGCCGTTGCTCCTGCCCCGCCACTAGTCCGAATGGCAGCTCCAGCCAGAAGGTGCTCCCCTCGCCCGGTTCGCTCTCTACCCCCACTCGCCCCCCCATCAGCTCCGCCAAGCGACGGGAGATGACCAGGCCCAGACCGGTACCGCCAAACTGGCGGGTGGTGGAGGCATCGGCCTGTTCAAACGGTTTAAATAGCCGCTGGCGCTGCTCGGGCGAGATGCCGATGCCGGTATCACTCACCTCGAACCGCACCCAGATCTGCTTGCCATGGTGGCGGATGGGGTAGGCCTTCAACACCACACTCCCCTGCCCTGTAAACTTGACGGCATTGCCGACAAAGTTGAGCAGGATCTGCCCCAGACGCATCCCGTCACCATGCAGGATAGGCGGTAGCTGCGCGATATCGATGACCAGCTCCAACGCCTTGCTCTGGGCCTGCTCCACCACCAACGCCCACAGATTGCCAACCACCCTGTCGATCTCAAAATCGATCCACTCTGGAGCCACCTTGCCCGCCTCAATCTTGGAGAAGTCTAGTATGTCGTTGATGATACCAAGCAGGTGGTGGGCGGCATGGTGAATCTTGTCTAACTGCTGACGCTGGCGTTCGTTCACCCCTTCGCGGCCGATCAGGTGGGCCAGGCCGATGATGGCGTTCATCGGCGTGCGGATCTCGTGGCTCATGTTGGCGAGAAACGCCCCCTTGGCCTGGTTGGCGGAGATCGCCTCCTCTTTGGCGGCATCCAGCTCCTTGGTGCGCACCGCCACCAGCTCTTCCAGGTGGGCCCGGTAGCGCTCCAGCTCCTCCGTCATGTGTTTCTTGTCGGTAATATCTTCCTTGATCGCCAGATAGTGGGTCACCTGCCCGTCGGGCTGACGCAGCGGCGCGATGATGGCGTATTCGAGATACTCGCTCCCATCTTTACGCCGATTGAGCAGTTCGCCCTTCCACACCTCACCCCGGGTGAGGACTGCCCACATCCCACTAAATACCTCAGGTGGGGTTCGGCCTGACTGGAGGATGCAGGGGTTCTCCCCCAGGATCTCCTCCCGGCTATAGCCGGTGGTGCGCAAAAAGGCGTCGTTCACATATTCGATACGTGCATTGAGATCGGTCACCACAATACTGGCGGGGTTCTGCTCCACTGCCAGCGAGAGTTTGCGCAGCTCCCCCTCCGCCTGCCGCCGTTCGGTCACATCCTCTTTGACCGCCACATAGCCGGTGATGGCACCATCGGCCTGCCGCAGCGGCACGATGAGGGCAAGCTCTATCAACTCCTGGCCCTGTTTACTGCGGTTGATGAACTCGCCGCACCAGCGCTCCCCGCGGGAGATGGTCTGCCACAGGTCTTCGTAGGTGGCCTGGGGTGTCTTGCCCGATTTGAGCAGCCTGGGGTTATGCCCCAACACCTCCTCGCGGCGGTAACCGGTGATGCGGGTGAAGGCGTCGTTTACATATTCGATCGATCCCTCTAGATCGGTCATCACCACCGCGTTGGGGCTCTGCTCCACCGCCAATGACAGACGCTGCGCCCGCGCCTCAATGGCGTTGCGCTCCGCCTCGGCATGACGACGCAGGAGGGTCCCCGAGAGGCGCCGGACCACGGTCTCCAGCAGCTCCTGCTCCTCCTGTAGAAAGGGTTCACCCGCCTCGCTGGGTAGCGCATCGGCGTAGGTGACGGTGATGGCGCAGTAACCATTGGCCGACGCCTCGCCCGCCTCAACGTGGAGACGGTGGGGGGAGTAACCGGCCGCCGCCGAGGTCACCCGCCCCTCGCGCCAGACAATGGCGGCCTGGGCGATATGAGGATAGCGCATGGCACTGGGCAGTCGGTTGACGACGGCGCCCATCAGGTCAAAGACGGAGAGGTTATCTTGCTCGCTGAGGCGAAAGATGTCGTAGAGGCAGGAGAGCTCCGACATGCGCTTGGCGAGGGCGTTCTGGGCACCGCGGGCGGAGGTGATGTCGTGGGCGATCCCCAGTACCCCGATCAGCTGACCATCGGAGTCATACATCGGTGCCTTGGTGGTCTCAAACAGGCCGTGGTAACCATCGCTGGCGAAGGTGAGCCACTCTTCGTTGATCCGCACCTGACCGGAGTGGAGCGCCTCGCGGTCGTTGTGGCGGAAGAACTCTGCCGTCGCCTGATCAATAAAATCGAAATCGGTCTTGCCCACAATCTCCGCCTCGCTGGCCCCATAGAGTGCTGAGAAACGCGGATTGCAGCAGAGAAACACCCCCTCTGGGTCCTTCAACCAGACGGCGTCTGGGATGGTCTCGATGAGGGTGCGCAGGCGTTGGCGCTCCACCGCCAGGGAGCTGCGCGCGGTATCTCTATCCTGCTGTAACTGGCGGGCGTAGGCCTCGTTGGTGGCACACAGAGAGATGGCGCGGGAGAGGTTGTCCAGCACCGGCGGGAACAGCTCGGACAGGGGGAGATCCGTGGCGTAGTTGGCCGGTCCCAACAGGGCGATGGCGCCAAACCCGGCCACCGGCAGCCGCAGGAGGGTCCCGTAGCGCTCATCCAGCAGGCAGGCCGCCCCCGCCTCCTCGGCCGTTAGTAGTGCAATCGGCCCCTCCAACCAGTCGCCGGGCAGGGGGATGACACTCCCCTCACGGGCCATCAGACGCCGACTACCGATAGCCAACATCAGACGGGTACGTGTCGGTAAGGCGGGGTCACCCCGCAGGGCCAGTGCCACCGGCAGACCGGTATGGAACAGCAGCCGCTGTAGCACCCGGGTGAGGAGCGGGCGCACCTCCACCTCCCCCCCGATGGCGCGCATCATGTCATAGAGGAGGGTTAGGAGCCGGACGCGGTGCACGACTCCCCCCAGGTGGCACACACCACGGCGGCGTTATGGAGCAGCGGGTAGGACCACGCCTCCAGCCCACCGATCTCCCCCAGCGATAGGGCACCGGCGAGGCGGGCCCCACTCTCGGCCATCAGCGCGGCCAACTCCTGGTGCGCCCCCGCCCCCATGTGCTGATAGCGCCCGGCACAATAGAAACAGAGCAGCCGCTCAACCCCCGTCCCGCCACTGAGCAGACGCTTGGCCAGGGTACTCATAAAGGCGTGGGAGTCGCCCTGCGGCGGCTCCAGGATGGTCATCAGTGAGTTGCCCGGGATCTCGCCGATACAGGCGATCGCCTGGTTCTCCTCCAGCGCGACCGGAATCCGCACCAGGAACTGACCGTTGGCCAAGGCGATCCCAAAGGGGAAGTGGACCGCATATTGGTAGAAGTTTTGCTGATCGAGGGTGATGGCGTAGCGCTTGCGCACCAACTCACTGTAGACCGTAAAGGCCGGTTGCCAGTCGATGGAGGTGATGAGATTACCGCTGGCGGTGGTCGCCGTGACCGGCAGCTCCGGCGCCTCATAACCGTGGCCGAGTGCGGTCTCTACCTCCGCCGGCAATAGTAGGCAGGCGACCCCCGCCGCCAATTGGCGGGAGGCGTCAAATAGAGACGGTATCGGCTGAAAGCGCCCGCTCCCCACATTGGCGCCGATGTAGCGCACCCCATCCCCCAGGCGCAGATAGAGGGCGTCGAGGATGCTGGCGATGTTGGGCAGCATGGCATCGAAGAGCAGCAGCAAGGTGGGGACCGAGCCATTCAGATGGGGACGCACCGCGCTGGCAATGGCCTCCGCGGCCGGCATGGTCTCCCCCAACGGGGCCACCAGGCTATGGTGGCAGGCGGCCCCCAGGCGCAACAGCCAGACCCCACCCGGAGCGATCTCGCCATCCTGTAGCAGGGCGGGGAAGACCCCACCCACCAGGGGCAGCGCCAACGCCTGACAGAGGGCCTGCAACTCCGTTATCCACCCCCTATCCCTCTCGCTCACTAATGCCAAAACCGAACACCCGGGATCCGCCGTCCGCCAGGTAGCGACGGTGGATCGGATCACCGTGTCGCTCTTTTGGGGCTCGGGCTCGAAGCACCAAAATGCATCGTTGCTCATGCGGATACTCTCCCCGCTCGATTCCCCGCAGCAGATGATTCATTGTCATGCGCATCGGGCAGCACTCACTCAGGGGCGTCGGAATAGCGCCGTGCGATATCGGCAAACTGGTCGCGTTCGGCCAGATAGGCATCGACGATATCGGGATCAAAGTGGCTACCCCGCCCCTCGACGATCAACTCCGTCGCCCGCTCCAGGGAGAAGGCCGCCTTGTAGTGGCGACGACAGATGAGGGCATCGAATACGTCGGCCAGGGCCATCAACCGTGCGCTGAGCGGAATGGCATCGCCCGCTAAACCTTGAGGATAGCCGCTCCCATCCCACCGCTCATGGTGGTGGAGGGCGATCTGGCGCACCGTCTCCAGAAAGTCCAACGGCGACCCTTCATGATCGGAGCTGATGAGACGGGAACTCTCCCCCAAGACCCGGTGGATCGCCTCATCGATGGCATCGGCCCCGATCTGGCTGTGGGTCTTCATGATCTCGAACTCTTCCGGCGTCAGCCGTCCCGGCTTCAAGAGGATCTGATCGGGGATCCCCACCTTGCCGATATCGTGGAGCGGCGAGGCCTTGGCGATGAGGCGGCGGGTACGGGTGTCCAGCAGGTGGGCAAAGCGCGGATGCTCCACCAGCCGCCCCATCAAGGCCTCGATATAGGCCTGGGTGCGCCGCAGGTGGTTGCCCGTCTCGCTATCGCGCTTCTCGGTCAACATGGCCAGGGCGTTGAGGGAGATATCTTTAATCAGATCGTTCTCCCACACCCGGCGGTTGACCTCCGCCTCCAAGTAGCCGTTCTGATCCTTGAGCCAGTCGCGCGCCTGCTTCAGCTCCAGCTGGGTGCGCGCCCGGGCCAGCAGAATGGCGGGGCGGATGGGCTTCGTCACATAGTCAACGGCCCCGAGTTGGAGGCCATGCTCCTCATCTTCGGTGGCATCCATGGCGGTGACGAAGATCACCGGGATCTCACGGGTGGCCGGCAGTTGGCGCAGCCGCTCCAACACCTCATAGCCATCCATGCCGGGCATCATCACATCGAGCAGGATGAGATCGGGCCGTGGTTCACTCTGCGCCACCTTCAAGGCCCGCTCCCCCGAGAGGGCGAGGCGGACACGGTAGTGGGGCTCCAGTAGCTCGCCGATTACCGTCAAGTTGTCTTTGGTGTCGTCCACCACCAAGACCACCTTTTTGGGCCGGGCGGATGCTGCCGCCTGACTCGCATCTTCTGTTGTCATCACGCTCAGGTCCCCCACAGCGGCTCTCCCCTGTCGATCCCATTGTGCGCCACCCCATCCCAGGCAACCAGCCTGCCCGAGTACCTGGCACCGCCTCTCCGGTCAAGGGCTTAAAGCCCCTTCCGGCCACCCGCCCAAAGATGACTAGGGCGGTATGCAATGAGACGGCCGCAGTGCCATGGTGCCTCGGCGGAGGCGGGAATACAGCCGGGTCTGACCATGGCCCCCACCTGGGGGATCACCCGGTTTACGCTGGGCGAAGTGCGGACCTATTCTGACCACCGAAACGATGGGAGGGCATGAGAGATGGCGAGCAGTACCGTTAATGTCGGCCGCCAGAGCGATATGAACCATCTGCTGACGTCACTGGCAGGCAACCTGGCAATGGCCCGCAAGTTGGCCCGTCTCTTTTTAGAGATGCAGCCCAAGATGGTGAGCGATGTCGAAGAGGCGCTAGGGGATTGGGATCTGGAGCGCTTACGGCGGGTGGTACACAACATCCGCGGCAGCTGCACCCTCTTCTCGGCCGAGCAGTGTCTCACCCTGACCCGCAAGCTGGAGGGGGATCTACCTGATCGCCCAGGGCCCCACCTAGTGGAGGAGTGCTCCCAGCTCTGTAGCGCCCTCGGCTACCTAGCCCAGGAGCTGGAGGAGTTTGTGACGGAGGAGGAGGCGTAAGGCCATGCAGGGCATAGCCAGCGGCTGCGGGCCACCGTGAATCAAGCCCGCCACGGCCGGTGTCAGCAGATCAACCCCTGCTGCATGGCGTAGCGCGTGAGACCCGCGATGTCGTGGACACCCAGCTTATCCATCAGCTGGCCACGATGGAACTCAACCGTTTTGGGGCTGATACCCAGCTCCCGTGCCACCTGTTTGGTGGTTTGGCCCGAGGCAACCCGCCGCAGGACTTCGGTCTGGCGCGGGGTGAGAGGGGTGCCGGTCTGGGGTTCGTTACTGATCACCCGATGGATGAGGACCTCCTGGATCTTGGGCGAGAGATAGCGCCCACCACCGAGCACCGTGGCCAGGGCCAACTGGAGTTCGGCCAGGATGAAATCTTTCAACAGGTAACCCACCGCCCCGGCACTTAGGGCCTGCTCCACCACCTCCTGCTGGTCCAGGCTGGAGAGGATGAGGAGCTTGATGTCGGGTTGGCTGGCATGGATCTGTTGAGCGGCTTCAATGCCGCTGACATGGGGCATGGCAATGTCGAGGATAGCCACATCGGGATGCAGATTACGGGCAGCGGAGACCGCCTCCGCCCCCTCAGCACACTCCGCGACGACCTCATATTGCGGCAGGGTCTCCAGTAGTGCCCGGATGCCGGCCCTCACCAGCAGTTGGTCATCCGCGAGTACAATGCGCACTGTCTTCATGGTCTCTCATCATCCGACCTATCGAGCGGCGTTCTGCCCAACCCCCACCCCCCTCGCTCGGAGAGCCGGCGGTTCATCCCGGCTGGGGAGAGTATGCACAACGATCAGTGGGTTATCGTACCCCCGCCTTGGCGATTGTTCCAGGGTAGCACCTGAGTCCCATACCCCAGCAGCCGGTTATGCGCCCTCCAACCTCGCCCCATCATCAGCAAGCGGCCGAATCGCACTCGTTTCATCCGCGACGGCCCTAATCCCCCTGCCAGGATGGCTCCACCGCCCCATGTCCGCCCGCCACGCACAACCACAGGAGCGACCTGCGGCGGCCATTGCCTCTCGTATAGGAGCCCCAACCATGTCCCTGCACCGCGCTGTGCGCCACATAAGGTACCTCCTTGCCCTGCTGTTGAGCCTGCTGGTGCCATCCGCCTGGGCGGCCCCCTACACCGTTGCCCTGGTACCCCAGTTTAAGGCACGTCAACTCCAGGCGGAGTGGCGGCCGCTGTTGGATCGCATCAGCGCGGAGACAGGGCTGGAGTTCAAGCTCCGTTTTTACAGCTCCATCCCGGAGTTTGAGAGCGGCTTTTTGGCGGGCGAGCCCGACTTCGCCTTCATGAACCCCTACCACGCGGTGATGGCCCATAAGAAGCAAGGGTATATCCCGCTACTGAGCAACGCCCAGCCGCTCACCGGGATCCTGGTGGTGGCGGCCAACAGCGCCATTCACAGCGTGGAGGACCTCAACGAGCGGCGGATCGCCTTCCCCGCCCCCAACGCCTTTGGCGCCTCCCTCTATATGCGGGCGCTGCTCATCGAGAAAGAGCGCCTCATCATCCACCCCCAATACGTCAGTACCCACGCCAACGTCTATCGCCAGGTGCTGCTGGGGGATGTCGCGGCCGGTGGTGGGGTCAACCAGACCTTTGCCGACCTGCCAGATAGCCTGCGCGCCGGCCTCCGTATCCTCTATGAGACACCACCCAGCGCCTCCCACCCCATCGCCGTCCACCCGCGGGTGCCCGAGGCCGATCGCCGCCTCTTCAGCGAGGCGTTCCTCAAACTGGGCCAGGATGAGGCGGGACGGGCGCTGCTCAAAGACGCCCGCATCCCCAAGCCCGTGGCGGTGGACTACGAGCATGACTACCGGCCGCTGGAGAGTTTGAAACTGGAGCGGTATGTCGTTCTAGAGTAAGAAGTACCGCTCGCACTAACCATGGTGGCGCGGGGAGGGCGGTTTTGGCAAAGTTGCTATCTCTGATAGAGGCCCTACCACCTGGGTAGCGGCCACCAACGCGGGAGGGAGCGGTTGAACCGGCAGGGTTGCGTCACCTCACCTCGCAAGGGAGCCGCCGGTGCCAACCGTACCGCCCTGCCCAGCCTCTGCGCGCCCTCTCGCCCAGCCGAGGGCCCCTACGGATGACACGCCCCTCGCGCCTCCGCCTGCCCCACCTGCCACTGCTACCCCACCATTTGCAGTGGCGGCTATCGCTCCCCATCGCCCTGGTGGTCTGCCTCGCCTTCTTTGCCTACGGCCTCTATGCCGCCCGCGAGCAGTCTAAGTTGGCCGAGGCGCTGCTGCGCTCCCAAGGGGAGGGGTTGGCCAAGAGTATCGCCATCGCCAGTATCGATGCCCTGCTGACCCGCGATATCGAGACCATCGAGCAGCTGCTGCTGCGGGAGATGCAGAACCAGCGCGCCCTCACCATCCAGGTGTTTGACGGCCAGGGCAATCTGGTGGGGGATGTGGATAGAGTCAACGGTGAGCCCACCAGCCACTATGCTCGCCCCGCGCCCCCACTCCCCACCTCCCTCCATGAACTGATCTTCTATACGCCCGATACCCACGGTATCCACGCCTGGCACCCCCATACGGTACGGGGTGATCTGATCGTCTGGGAGCCCATCGACAACGGCATCGGGGTCTCGCTCGGCTGGGTACGGGCCACCCTCGACACCGGTCCCGTCAACCAGACCCACGACCTCATCTGGCGCAACAATCTCTTTTTGCTCCTGCTGGTGCTGTTGACGGCGCTACTGGCGGTCTATCTCTTTGTCCGCCGCCCGCTCAAAGAGCTGGATCGGGCCCGCATCTTCGCCCGCACCCTCTCCCACAGTTGGGGGATGCAGACCCCAGGCTATCCAGAAATCATCGAAATCAATCAGCTGTTCGAGGCGCTCAACCTGGTCTCCAGCAGCCTGGCGCAACAGGAGAAGGCGCTCCGCGAGGGGCGCCACTTCTTGGCGGAGTTGGCCGAGACCCTAGGCGAGGGGGTCTACGCCACCGATCGTGAAGGCCGCTGCACCTTCATGAACCGCGAGGCCGAGCGGCTGATCGGCTGGTCACGCCAGGAGATGGTAGGGCAGCCCATCTGTAGCTGGCTCCACACCCGCCACCCGGAGGGGCAGTTTGCTGAACACAGCTGTCCCCGCACCATGGCGATGAGCCAAAAGCAGCTGCTGCGGGATGATGACACCGCCTACTTCCGCAAGGATGGCAGCCGTTTCCCGGTGGCCATCATCGCCAACCCGCTACTGGAGAATGGCGAGGTCAAGGGGGCGGTGGTGGTGTTTCAAGATATCTCCAACCGCAAACAGGCGGAGGCGACCCTACGGTCGGCACGAGATGCGGCCGAGGCCTCCAGCCGCGCCAAGAGTGACTTCCTGGCCAACATGAGCCACGAGATCCGCACCCCCATGAATGCCATCATCGGCATGGCCCACCTGGCGCTCGGCACCCAACTCAACCCCCGCCAGCAGGACTACCTGAAGAAGATCCAGACCTCCGCCCAGCACCTCCTCAGCATCATCAACGACGTCCTCGACTTCTCTAAACTGGAGGCGGGTAAATCGGTGGTGGAGCGGATGGAGTTTGAGTTGGCCACCCTCCTGGAGGAGATCGCCAGCCTCTATAGCGACAAATCCGCCGGCAAACCCATCACCTTCTCCATCCATGTCGATCCCGATGTCCCACCCCGCCTGGTCGGCGACTACCTGAAGATCAAGCAAATCATCTTCAACTACGTGGCCAACGCCATTAAGTTCACCGAGCAGGGGGAGATCGATCTCCTGATCTCGGTCATCGCCCATGAGCGGGGTGAGATACAGCTCAAGTTTGCCGTGCGCGATACCGGCATTGGCCTCACCGAACAGCAGCGCAAGCAGCTCTTCCAGAGCTTTCATCAGGCGGACAGCTCCACCTCCCGCCGCTATGGCGGCACCGGCCTGGGGCTGGCCATCTCCAAGCGGCTGGCGGAGTTGATGGCGGGGATGGTGGGCGTGGAGAGCCGCTATGGGGCCGGCAGCACCTTCTGGTTCACCGCCCGACTAGAGACCGCCTCCACCAAAACGGCGGCCCTGGTGGTGGAGAGTCCCCACCCCGAGGTGAGCGAGGCGCAGCTGGCCACCATCGCCGGCGCCCATATCCTGTTGGTGGAGGACAACCCCCTCAACCAGGAGATGATGCGGATATTCCTGGAACAGATCGGCTGCCGAGTTGATCTAGCGGAGAATGGCAAGGTGGCGGTCAACACGCTGCTGGAGGCCCCCGTCGGCAGTTACGCCCTGGTGCTGATGGATATGCAGATGCCGGTGATGGATGGCATCGATGCCTGCATCCTCATCCGCCAGCGCAGCGAGTTGGCCGATCTCCCCATTGTCGCCATGACCGCCAACGCCATCGACGAGGAGCGCCAGCGCTGCCTCATCGCGGGGATGAATGACTTTCTGCCCAAACCCATCACCCCCGACACCCTCTATCCGCTGCTCCTCCACTGGATCCCGCCGACCGTCCCGGAGAGGGTGCCGCCCACCACGCCCCAGGTCGATAGGGAGCAGTTAGCGCGAGTGGGGGAGGAGCTGACCCAGCTCATCTCCAACAGCGAGCTGAAGGCGATCCACATGCTCGAACTCCATGCCGAGCTACTGCGTGCCATCGCCCCCGAGCACTACCAAGAGTTGAAGGCGGCGCTGGATGATATCGACTTTGATACCGCCCTCAGCGCCCTGGGGAAACTGTTGCACTCGGTATAGAGCGATTGCTTCCCTACGCCACCGCTGCCGCCAACTCCAACCGATTGCGGCCACTGTTCTTGGCGCGGTAGAGCGCCTGATCGGCCGCCCGGATCAGCGCCTCCGGGCTATCTGCATCGTCCGGCGCGCAGGCCAGGCCGATGGAGATGGTCAAGGGGCCCAACGCCACCCCCGCGTGGCTGAAGTGGTTCTCTGCCATCTGCTGCCGCAACGCCTCCAGGCGGCGCTGGGCATCGCCCACGCCGGTCCCCGGTAGCACCAGCACAAACTCCTCGCCGCCAAAGCGGCAGGCGATGTCGCTGCGCCGCAAGGTGCTGAGTAGCAGCTGTCCCACCGCCCGCAACACCGCATCGCCCGCCTCATGACCAAAGCGGTCATTCACCTGCTTGAAGTGATCGAGATCCAGCATCGCCAAGGCCAACTCCCCCTCCTCGCGCGCATTGCGATGGAGATCCCGTGGCAGCGTCTCCTCCAGGTAGCGCCGGTTAAACAGGCCGGTGAGTGGATCCCGCAGCGCCTGCTGCCGCAGTGACTCCCGTAGCCGCAGGTTAGAGAGGCCGAGCTTGACGGCATCGGCAAAGGACTCTGCCACCTGGCGCCAAGCGGTGCGCCGCTCGCTGGGGGCCGCCAAGTAGATGAGACCCAGCTGCTCGCCGCGCACCGTGAGCGGGATACAGAGATAGCCGTGGCCGGGTGGGGTGTGGAGGTGATCGCAGATGGGCGAGGTGCGCTCAGGGGTCACCTCATGGATCTGACCGCGCCGCATCGCCCAACAGGCATCCAGCGGAAACTCCGCCTCGGTCTGCCGCTCGGCCCCATTCCAGTGGGCCACCACACTGAAGCCGCTGCCATCGGCCAGCGACACCGCCAGCGCGCCGGCGGCGGAGAATATCTGGCGGGCACTCTGGGCGATGATGGGGTAGGCCTCCGGCTCGGCCACACAACTGAGGATGAGATCGCTCAGCTGATTGATGGTGGTCACCTCCAGGTCGTGGCGCTTCAACTCGGTCACATAGCGCCCCAACTGCTGCTCGCTGGCGCGGCGGCCGGTGATGTCGTTGCCGCTGCCGATGAAACCGAGAAACTCGCCCTCTGGATCGAAACGCGGCACGCCATGCTCCACCAACCAGCGATAGTCACCATCTGCGTTGAGGAGGCGATACTCCATCTCGAACGGCTCGCGCCGCTCAAACGCCACCCCATAGATAGCCAAACAGCGGGCGCGGTCATCGGGGTGGACCCCCTCCATCCGCCCCTCGCCCACCTCCTGTGCCTGGGTACGGCCGGTGAACTCCAGCCAGCGACGGTTGAACCAACTGAAGGATTGTTGGGTATCGGCGATCCAGAGCAGCACCGGGGCGGAGTCGGCCATGGTGCGAAAGCGCTCCTCACTCTCCCGCAGCGCCCGCTCCGTCGCCTCCAGACGGGCATAGGGGAGGACCACACCGTAGCTGAACACCGCCCGGTAGAGCAGCAGCACACCGATGGCCCGGTAGAGGTGGCCCACCAGGTTGTGGAGGTCATTCACCGTGGCGTAGAGCACAAAGTAGATCTCTGCCAGGGCCAACACCCAGGCGGCCAGGGCCAGCCCCTTGAGATCGGCCTCGACATCGCCATGGTGACGCCAGAGGGCGAGGGCCGCGCCGCTGTGCAAGAGGATGATGAGCAACTCACCCACGCGCTTGGTGCCCGTCAGGCCATAGCCGGGGATGAAGGTGGCCGGTAGCAGATGGCTGTGGAAGAGTCCCACCCACCAGACCCCTGCCGCGATGCCAAGCACTGCCACCAGCAGCCATGGGGCGCGCTGGGGCCGCTGTAGCGGTTGCCACGGCAGTAGCGCCACCGCCAGTAACGTAGCGCCGGTCACCGTCCGGCCGGCGAGCCAGAAGTTGATCGCCTTCTCCGGCGAGCTGGGGGTGATGAGATCGGGCATCCCCGCATAGGAGAGGGTGTGGCCGATATCGATGAGCGCCGCCGCCAATAGGCCGCAACCGAGCACCAAGTAAGGGGCCACGGCGATGCGCTGGCGCACGTTCCACACCACCGCAAAGGCCATCACCGAGACCATGATGGAGGTGAACTCCAACAGCGTGTGGAGCGGGAGATAGCCGGTGGGAGAGAAGATGCGCAGCGGCGGCAGCGCGGCCACCACTGGCACGAGTAGAGTCAATAGCAGCCCCAGCCGCTTACGCCGCAGACTCAAGGGGGCTGAGGTGGAAGATTGCTGCATGGGGGCTGCCTCCGCCCTTGCAGCATACCTCCCCGCATCCACGCTGACGAGGGGCGCTCACACCGCGTCAGGAGAGTCCCAGCGCCTTCACCGAAGCACCACGCCAACCCCCCAAGACAATCCCCAGCCCTAGCAACACCACCCACTCTAGGGGGTGGAGATAGCGCACCACGAGTACGGTGGAGAAGAGTAGATCGATGGCCACCACCAGGGCGCAGGTCAACGCCAACAGCAGCACCCCTTGGCGCTGTTCCGTGGACAGCGGGAGCAGCGCCAGGGCGGCGAACAAGGGGGGCGAGAGGAGCAGCAGCCAATACCAGGGGATAGCCCACTGGTGGTAGTGCCCCACCGGCGTGGTGCGACCTATCTGGGCGTCAGCGGTGAGGGGACGCTGGTAGACCCGCTCCATGATGAGGCGCAGGTCCGGCGGGAGCGGCCGATCCTCGTTGCGATCAAACACCAACATCCGCCGCAGTTGCGCGAGGTCAAAATGGGCCCGCAGATTGCCCGCCATCAACCCCAAGACCCCCAGCGGGTCCCGCAGCATGACGTGGCGCGTGGCGGAGGTGGCGACCTGGTTGGCACTGGCAACGCTGCCGTAGTGCTTGATAAGCAGGAACACCACGCCATCGGTAAACCAGCGCTGATGCTCCCGCAGGGCGAGGGTGCGCGGCGCACTACTGGCCAACACCTCGCCCCCCACCTGGGGATCGGGGAAGTCGTCCGCGCGCAGCAGCGGCGAGAGGGCGGAGATAAGGAAAAAGCCCCCCTCATATTGGTAGGCCGCTGGTTGCTGGGTGAGCTGGCCCTGGAACTGGCGAAAGGCGCCATGACTCACCAACAGCACCGCCAAGGCCAGTAGCAGGTGGGCGGCACTGCCCCGTCCCGGCCGCTGCCGCCAGGCCACCAGGGCCAGCGCCAGGCTCACCCCCAGGACCACGGGCAGATAGCTGCCGCGCAGGGCGATGGCCCAGATCCCGCCGAGCTGCGCCGCCACCAGCCAGAGTGGCTGGCGCTGGCGTAGATAGATGAGGGAGCCGGCGAGAAACAGACTGAAGCCGAGTAGCGCCAGCGACTCGGCCATCAGATAGCGCTCATAGAGCAGCTGGAGGGGGGCCAGCGCCAAGAGCAGGGCCGCCCCCCAGGCCACCGCGCGCCGGCTGCCAAAGCCGGCGCGCAGGGTGAGCGCCAGGAGAAAGGCGCTGAGCCCCCCCGCCAACGCCTGGAGCGCGACCAGCCAGTTGGCCCCCACCAGGCGGATGAGATAGCTGTAGAGGTAGGAGCGGTGGGTGTTGGCGACATCGGTCACGGCGGTCAGCAGAAACGCCTCCGAGTCACCGAGGAAGAAACGTAGCTCACCATCCAGCCCCAACAGGAGGGCCTCTAGGGTGAGTAGCAGGGGTAGTAGTAGGAGATCGCGGCGGTCCATGGCGGTGTACTGTCTCGCTCTTGCCGGCCCCGCCAAGGGGGCCCTTTATCATTTCGCCCCGCAGGGGCGGCGGGTATGCTACCACCTCACTCCATTGCCGCCGCTGCCATGAGATCGCTGCTGCCCCTAATCCTGCTACTGAGTCTCCTCTCCGGCGGCGCCCTGGCCAACGGGCTGGCCACGGCCAGCAGCCCCTACCTACGCCAACACGCCACCGATCCGGTGGCGTGGTACCCCTGGGGGGAGGAGGCGTTTGCCCGTGCCCGGGAGCTGGATCGCCCCATCTTCCTCTCCATCGGCTACGCCGCCTGCCACTGGTGCCATGTGATGCGCGAAGAGTCGTTCGCCGACCCGCTGGTGGCCCAGCAGCTCAACGAACACTTTGTCGCCATCAAGGTGGATCGCCAAGAGCGGCCCGACCTCGACGCCACCTACCTGCGGGTGGCACGCCTACTCAATGGTGAGGCGGGTTGGCCGCTCAACCTGCTGCTCACCCCTGACGGACGCCCCTTTTTCGCCAGCGCCTACCTGCCACGGGAGGATCGGCTCGGCCAGCCCGGCCTGCTGACCCTGCTGCCCCGTTTTGCCGCATTGTGGCAGGAGCAGCGCGGCCACATCGATGCCACCGCCGAGATGGTGGCGACCCTCCTCGCCTCGGCCAGCCAGGAAGAGGCGGCCCCGGCACCGACCCCAGCCGCCCTACGCGAGGCCGCCGACACCCTGGCCGCCAGCTTCGATCCGCAGCACGGCGGCTTTCTACCGGCCCCCAAGTTCCCCGCCGTACCCAAGCTGCTCTTCCTCCTGCGCTACGCCCACGCCAACCACCATCCACAGGCGCAGCAGATGGTCACCACCACCCTCAAGGCCATGGCCCGGGGTGGTCTGTTCGACCAGCTGGGCGGCGGTTTCCACCGCTACACCCCCGCCGCGGACTGGCAGGTCCCCCACTTTGAAAAGATGCTCTACGACCAGGCACTGCTCACCCTGGTCTATCTGGAGGGGTGGCAGGCCAGCGGCGATCCCCAATTGCGCAGCGTGGCGGAGCGCACCCTGGAGTATGTCCTGCGCGAGCTGACCGCCGCCGATGGCACCTTCTATGCGGCCCAAGATGCCGACAGCGGCGGCGCGGAGGGGCTCTATTACCTCTGGAGCGAGGCGCAGCTACGCGAGGTGTTGGGGGCCGAGGATGCCGAGTTGGCGGCGGAGGCGTTTGGCATCAGCCTGGAGGGGAACTACCCGGAGCCGTCCGCCGCTGGCCTCTCGGTCCCGCAACTGGCGGTCACCGCCGACGAGTTGGCGCAGCGTCACCACACCCCAGTGGCGACGATGGCAGAGCGCCTCGACGGCCTGCGTACCCAGCTCCTCCAGGCCCGGCAACGGCGCCCGCCCCCGGGCCTCGATCCCCAGCGGCTCACCGACTGGAATGGGCTCATGGTGGCGGCCCTGGCGCGGGCCGGCATCACCCTCCAGCAGCCGCGCTATACCGCCTGCGCCCGGCGCGCTGCCGACCAGCTCCTGACCCAGCTGCGGGACCCACAAGGGCAGCTCTGGCACCGCTACCACGCCGGCCAGACCGATGTGCCGGCCCAGCTCGACGACTACGCCTACCTCATCTGGGGGCTCATCGAACTTTATGAAGCGAGTGCCGCCCCCCGTTATCTACACGCCGCCCTGACCCTCACCAGCCGCGCCCAGCAGCAGCTGGGGGACGCCACTGGCGGCTATTTTCAGAGCACCTATCTCCCCCTCGGCGGGGTGGCGCGCAGCAAGCCGATGCGCGACGGCGCCACCCCCGCTGGCAACGGCGTCATGCTACTCAACCTGCTGCGGCTGGGTCGCATGACCGCCAACAGCGAGCTGGAGCAGCAGGCCCAACGGCTGTTGGCCGCTGCCGCCCACCCGCTCGCCACCGATCCGGCCAACAGCGCCACCCTGCTGTTGGGGCTGCAATACGCCACCACCCGCAGCTACGAGGTGGTGCTCGCCGGGGTCCCGCAACTGCCGGGGAGCAGCGAACTGACGGAGGCGGTGTTTGGCCTCTACGAGCCGCACAAAGTGGTGCTCTACCGCCCGGAGGGGGAGCTACCCCCCATCACCGCCCTCGCCCCCTATACCCAGGCGCAGCTCCCGCAAGGGGGGAGGGCCACCGCCTATGTCTGTAGCCACTACCTCTGTCGCCTCCCCAGCGGCGACCCCGCCACCGTGCAGCGCCTGCTGCGGGGCGAGGAGTTAACCAGCACCGTGCAGTGAACCACTACGCCGAGCCACGCAGCGGCAGCGCCCGACAGACGCCCCGCTCCGCCACCCCCCGCTGCCCAAACGGCGGCGACACGTAGCGCTCCTGGACGATCGCCTCCATCCAGCGGCGGACCCGATCCACATCGGGGTCCACCGCCGGGATGAAGGCCGCGGCCCGATAGACGGCGAGGGCAGCGGGCTCCCGCAACTCCATGAAGGCGCTGCGTAGCGCCTCTCGCAGGGGTGGGGCGAGCCCCGCCCGGAAGGTCCACATGTACTCCGGAATGGGGGGCGAGAGCGCCAAGATCCGCAGCGCCTCACCGGCGATCCGCCCCTCGCTACAGAGCCGATGGAAGATCGGCAGGGAGATGGCACCGGCGGTGAAGCGTCGCGCCGCCACGGCCGCCGCCACCGCATCGTGGGCCCCCAAAAAGCGGCGGCTGTAGTCACGCTCCGCCACCAAGCCCGCCTCTAGCAGCATGAAACGGGGGACCCAAGAGCCGGAGGTGGAGGCCATGTCCCCCATGGCGATCTCACCGCCACACAGCTGCGGCAGGCTCTGCAATGGGCTATCGGCGGGGACGATGATGGCCGCCTGAAAGGTGGGGCCGGTAGTACCGCCATGGGAGGGGCGGGCAAACGGCTCCAGCGCGGTGGCGCGGCTTTGCAGGATATAGGTCACCGGCCCGAGGTAGGCGAGATCCAACTCGCCTTTGCGCAGCGCCTCGCCAGTGGCCACATAGTTGCTACCGATGACCAGCTCCACCGGCATCGCCAAACGCTGCGCCAAATAGTCGCGCAGCGGGGCGTTGAGGCGCTCGACCACCGGCCGGGACTCCCCCGGCAGGAGTCCACAGCGCAGAGGGGACTGGGATTGCTTGATTCGTGCCACGATGAAAACATCCCGCTTGGTCGATTGCTCTGGAAGGCAACCCCGCTGGGCCGGCCAACGGGGTCAAGGGTTGTAGAGCAAACCCCGTTCCACCCACCCGCCCTCCCCAACCGCCGTAGGCCCACCCCCTTATCCCCTTGGCCTGTCCCCGTCATCCCCGTCGCTAAGTCGTCCCGCCGGCGGACCAAAACGTCAAATCCGCGCCAACGCCGCACCTGGAGGAACAGCCGCCCAACCAGCGGCCACACCCCTGGCCGACATCAAGGAACGCCCCACCCCATTCGTACCGGACGGTCACCGCTTGGGCAGCAGAGGCGCCATGGTATATAGGTTGCTGATAGGCGCTGTCCCCACTGTCTGAGGTGTTACCGTGAAGATCCAGCGCCATTCCCCCTTTGCCTTCGCCCTGTTTCTCCTACCCGCCGTGGCCCTGGCCAGCGAAGGGGAGGAGAGCACCGACCTGGGATCGATCCAGGTCAACCAAGGCGAATCCCCCAGCGGCAGCGCGGCCGCCGGCTACCGCAGCGACAGCGTGCAGCTCGGCCCCTTAGGGAGCGGCAGCCCCCAGGAGATCCCCTTCACCATTGCCACCGTCCCCGGTGAGCTGATCCGCAATACCCAGGCAAATAACAGCGCCGAGGCGCTGCGCTATCTGCCCACCGTCTACGTCAGTACCGGCGCCAGCCAGATCACCCCCTACTTCACCCTGCGGGGGATCTCCGCCTCCACCTGGAGTTACAACATGGCGGTGGACCAGATGCGCAGCTTCGATATCTATCAACCCCTGGAGGATAAGGAGGGGATAGAGGTACTCAGCGGCGCCGCCGGCTTCCTCTACGGCATCACCTCCCCCGCCGGCATGATCGACTACGTGAGCAAGGCGCCCAGCCCCACACCGCTACGGGAGTTGACCCTCGGCAGCTACGACCAGCAGCTCCACGCCCACCTCGACCTCGGGGGACCACTCAGCGAGACGGGTGAGCTGAGCTACCGACTCAATCTGGCCTACGCCGATGCGGGCGACACCGGCGTGGAGCAGCAGGGAGAGGAGCGCTATCTCCTCTCGGGCGCCCTGGCGTGGCAGATAGATGCTGCCCATCGGTTGCAGTGGGAGGCGAGCCGCTCCCACCGCCAACTGCGGTATGCCCAGTCGCTCTTCATGACCAATAGCAGCATCGGCATCCCGACGCCCCCCAGCACCGACCACAACTGGGGCGCCCCCTACAGCGGCGCCGACGACACCACCACCCGCCTAGGCGTGGCACTGACGAGCGAGTTGGCACCCCAGACCGCGCTGCGGGCCCGCTATCGCTATAGCGACATCGAGCGCAGCTATCTCCTCACCCGCCAGGTGTGGCAGAACAGCGACCTAGACTACCGCTGGCGGATCGATGCCCAGGAGGCGTTCCACACCTACGTCCACCAGTACCAGCTCTTCCTCGACCACACCCTGGCCAGCGGCCCGCTGCTCCACCGCCTCACCGTTGGTGTCAGCGGCGACCGCTACGAGGCGGGCAACAACGGCTATCACGGCACCACCTACACCACCCTCTACCCTGGCAACCTCTACAGCAGCCCCAGCTATCCAGAGTGGAGCGCCCCCCCGGCCGGCACCGCCACCGCGCAACAGACCCAATACAGCACCCTGCTGTTGGCCGATCGCATCGAACTCGGCGAGCGCTGGTCGCTCCTGCTGGCGGGCACCCAGGCCCGGGTGGATGACACCAGCGTCGCCCTGCGCGACACCTCCCGCTCCGTGACCCACTACGCCGACGACGCCTTCACCCCCGCCCTCTCCCTCAGCTTCACCCCTATCCCGGCCATCACCGGCTACCTCTCCTACGCCGAGGCGCTGCAACAGGGGTTCACCGCCGGCGCCACCGCCAGTAACGCCGGCGAGAGCTTCGCCCCCTTTGTCAGTCGGCAGCAGGAGCTGGGGATCAAGGCGAGCGTGGGCGACATGGCCCTCGCCCTCGCCTGGTTCCAGCTGACCCAGGCCAACCAGTATGTTGACCCACAGACGCTGCGGGCCTCCCAGGATGGCCGGGTCAGCTATCGCGGCTGGGAGCTATCCGCCAGCGGCCGGCTCACCCCGCGGCTCAGCATCACCGGCGGCGCCAGCCTGCTGTCGGCCCGCATCGATAGCGCCACCGCCAACATCGGCCGCACCCCACAAGGGGTAGCCGAGCGGAGCGCCCGCCTCTATGCGGAGTACGACCTACCGGCGGTGACCGGCCTCACCCTCACCGGCGGCCTCTCCTACACCGGCAAGGTGCCGTGGGATGCCGCCAACAGCCACTACGTCGATGCGGTGACGCTATTTGATGCCGGCCTGCGCTATCGCACCCGTGTAGGCCGCACCGACACCACTTGGCGACTAGGGCTCGCCAATGTCACCGGAGAGGAGTACTGGACCACCCGCTCCGGCATCCTCTACCTTGGCGCCCCGCGCACCTTGACCCTCTCGGTCAGCGCGGCCTTCTGAGATGCAACGCCGCCACTTCGCGCTGCTGGCGCTCCAGCTCCTGCTCGGTCCTCCCCGCCCCCTACAGGCGGCCGCCCCAGCGCTACGCCTCGTCGATCAAGCGGGCGCACGGCTCCAGCTGGCCAGACCAGCAGAGCGGATCGCCACGCCGGGGATCTCACTAGCGGCGCTGATCCTCGCCCTGGGCGGCGAACAGCGGCTCGGCGCGGTGGCGGCGGAGGTGCGCAACAACCCCTGGCTGCGCCACATCTTTCCAAGGCTGGCACACCTGCCCATCGCCTTTCGCCGCCCCCTCGGCCTCGACGCCGAGCAGCTCCTGCTCCACCGCCCCGACCTAGTAACCCTCTGGCTCGGCAGCGATCTCCTAGCACAACGCCTAAGGTCACTGGCCCTCCCGGTGCTCACCCTGGGCTACACCACCCCCGAGGGGCTGATGACGGCCGCCCGCCTCTTGGGCCAGGCCCTGGGGGTGGCGGCGCGGGCCGAGCGCTTCATCCACTACTACCGCAATAATCTGCAACGGGTCGCCACCGCCCTTGCCGGCCTAGCACCCAGCGAGCGGCCAAGGATCTACTACGCCTCCATCACCCCGCTCCACACGGAGGGTGCCGACTCCATGGTGGACGCCTGGATCCGCGCCGCCGGCGGCGTCAATCTCGCGGCCCAGCACGGCCTGCACGGTGACGGCAGCATCGCCCTAGAGAGGCTGCTCGCCTGGGATCCAGAGATCATCATCACCCTCGGCGAGCGCCAACGGCAGGCCATCCTGACGGACCCCCGCTGGCGCCCCATCAGCGCCGTGCGCACTCGTCGGGTCATCACCAACCCCAAGGGGATCAACGCCTGGTGTACCCGTGCGGCAGAGGCGGCACTCCAGGTGGTGTGGGCCGCCAAGACCTTCCACCCACAGCGTCTCCCTGAGATAGAGCTGCCAGAGGAGACGCGCACGTTCTATCGCCAGTTTTATGGCTACGCCCTCAGCGACGCGGAGGTGGTGCGGGTGTTAAGCGGACTGCCACCCGGCTGAGCGGTACAACAAGGGGCCACGGCCACCACGCAAGGCGAGCGCGGGGTGACTCAAACATCCCGCGTGTTTAGGGGCCGTTGCGTGAGGCCCCGGCGCCGGGCCTGGCCCCCCTGCATATGACCCTGTCAAAAGTGACAACTTTTGCCCCCCGGCCCACTAGCGTACCCTGCGGACGCCCCAAACCTGGGGGCGTCATGCGGTTTGTGGCGCCCCCTTAGTAACCCCCGGAAGAGAGATCAGCGGCCATCAATCCTTCCCCAGCTCGGTGGTGAGCCCATGCCCCACATTGTGGTGCTGCTCTGTGCCCTCAGCCTCCTGCTGCCCGCGCAACCTGTGCGGGCAGACGGGGAGAGATCCGCGCCACCCAAGGCATTCCGTGTCGTTGAACTCCAGTGGTTAGGCAAACAGGGAGCCCATCTCCAACTGCGCCTACTGCTCCAGCTACAACGCCCCACACCGGCGCCCCCCAGCCGGCTCCGCTTTCACCTGGAGGTGGCCGGGCGCCTATGGGCCGATGAGGCGATCACGCTGGAAGCGGCGCAGTGGCGGGTGGGGGCCGGGGGCGAACTCTGGCTCATGCCCACCTTTACCTTCACCCCCGCCCAGGCAGGTGGCGATCCGGTCACCACCTTGGCGCGTGACCACGGCCCCTTCCGCTTCACGGGAGAGCTATGTCTGGCCGGTGAACGGGGTGGCTGCTACCCCCTGCACGACGCCGGTGAGCGGCTCCACATCCTCAAGTGAAGAGCAGAGGTGACACATCGTGCTGATAGGGTATCGCCTATCCGTCACACAATTACTAGTAATGATGTTGCTTGATTACTAGTAATCGGATACCGTGAGCGCCAACGCTGAGAGCCGAGAGCCTGCAAAGCCATGTCCGAAAGCAAATCAGCCAAGTTGCAAAGGGCCTTTCGGGAGCGGATGAGGCAACAGGGTTTGGTCTCGAAGCTGGTGTACATCCGCCCGGAACACGCCGGCCTGCTGACCCGAGTTGAGCGGGCCCTGCGACAACCGAAGGCGATGGTCTGGGTTGCCAACCACACAGGAGAAACGCGCAGCATGAGCCATACCCCCCACTGGACAACCAGCTCACTATTTGAGGCGCTGAAACAGGTGGAGCTGGTCACGCAGGGCCAAGCGACCGTCGAGCTGATCGAAGGCCTGGAGCCGGCGATCAACCTCACCATGCACGACTACGGCGATCTCCCCATTCAGATCACCGCCTCCGGCGAGCAGCTCTTCTGTGCCACCACCATGTGGGAGGCGAGCAAGGTCAAAGATCCCGTGGCCTTCAATGAGCTGCTGCTACTGGTCAACCCCGTCAACCCGCTCTCCAACTTCGGCCTCAGCCAGCTCCCCGATGGCCAGCGGGTCTACATCGTCTTTGGTGAGTTGAGTGCCGCCTCGGATCTCGGCTGTGTCATCGAAGAGTTTGAGACCTTGGCCCGCAACGCCATCGAAGCCGCCGAAGGCTTCGCCGACCAACTGATCGCCTAACTCTCTGCGAGGAACCACGATGGGTATCCTATCCAAGCTCTTCACCGCCGTCCGCGGTGGTGCCACCGAGGTCGGCCAGGCCATTGTCGATAGCCAGGCGCTGCGCATCCTGGATCAAGAGATCCGCGACTCTAGTGCGGCACTGAGTTCAACGCGGGAGGAGTTGGCCAAGGTGATGGCGCAGCGCAAGCTGGCGGCCGACAAGCTAAAGCCGCTGCTCGCTAAACAGGAGGAGTATGAAGGCTACGCCGAGCAGGCCCTGGCCAAGGGCGATGAGGCGCTGGCCCTGGAGGTGGCCACCAAGATCGCCGAGATCGAGAACGAGATGGTGGAGCACCAGATGCAGGTGGACAACTACGACAGCAGCATCGCCACCATGCGCAAGAGCATCCAAGAGGGTGAGAAGACCGTCGCCCGGCTCCGCGTACAGGTGGATCAGGTCAAGGCCACTGCCAGCGTACAGCGCGCCCAGGCGGTGATTGCCGAGCGCCACAGTGGCGCCAACCGCACCATCAGCAGCGCAGTTGACTCCCTGGAGCGGATCAAACAGCGGCAGGCCGAGACGGCGGCGCGCTTTGAAGCGGCGCAAGAGCTGGCACAGGACGGACAGGATATCGACCTGAAGGCCCGGCTGCGGCAGGCGGGCATCGTAGCGGAAGGCAATCAGGCCAACGACGTGCTGGCACGTATTAGAAAAAAGAGCGGCGGCGGGGCGTAACCACTCGCTGGGCCATGGGGGGAGTTTTCGAGGATGCCGATTTTACTGCGGGCCCTCGCCGTGCTGCGGGGCCACATTGCACGGGTGGGCTGGGTCCTCCTGCTACTGATCACCAGCCTCCATCTACTGCTCTCCTGGGGGCTGATGTGGCTGGCGGGCGAGCAGGAGCTGGTGACCCCCGAGGTGTGGCCCTACTTCTACTTTGTCACTGCCACCACCATCGGCTATGGCGACTACTCCCCCCACACCTTGCTGGGGCGCTGGGTGGGGATCCTCTTCCTCATCCCCGGCAGCATCGGGCTGTTTGCCGCCCTTATCGGCAAAATGACCTCGCTCTTCATCGAATTCTGGAGGAAAGGAATGCAGGGCAAACGGGACTACTCGGGGCTCAGTAGCCATACCGTCATCGTTGGTTGGCACGGCGAGACCACCGAACGCATGGTGCAACTACTGATGGAGGATCGCATCACGCGCACCGATGACATCGTGCTGTGCGTGACCGACGACATCGAAAACCCCCTGCCCGACAAGGTGCTGTTCGTCCGCGGTGAATCCTTCGCCCAACCTTCGCTATTGAAGCGGGCTGGGGTTGCCAGCGCCGAACGGATCCTGGTTTTCGGCAGCTCCGACGAGCAGACCCTGGCCACCGCCTTCGCCATCCTCTCCCACCAGCCTGTGGGCCACATGGTGGTCCACTTCCATGCCGAGGAGTCGGCCCAGCTCCTGCGCAGCCACTACCCCCGCGTCGAGTGTACCCGCAACCTGGCGGTGGATGTGTTGGTACGCGCCGCGCAGGACCCTGGGATCTCGCGGATGACCGAAGAGATGCTCTCCATCTCCACCGGTCCCACGGAGTACAGCCTACGTCTGCCGCAAGGGCGGAGCACGGCCCCATTTGGCGAACTACTGGTGCAGTTCAAAGAGCGCCACAACGCCATCTTGCTGGGGTTTGCCCGCGCGGGAGAGGGCGAGACCATCAAGCTAAACCCGCGCTGGGAGGAGAGCATCCACGGCGGCGATACCCTCTACTACATGGCCGACGCCCGCATTGAGCTGTAGGCCGCCCCGTTGTCTCGATAGCAGGAGCCCCATGTCATGTTCGACTTTCTCAAAAAGGCGCTGCGTGCGGCGCAAAACGAGCAGCAACCCGTTGGCCCCCAGTCCGCGCTGGAGGAGTTGGGGTTGCGCCTGGATGGGTTTGCCGAACTGGATCCACTACCGTTTCGTCTGCGCGGCGAGGGACTACTCTTCGCACCGCCCACCGATGCGCAGAAGATCGAGGCATATGGCCTGGTCGATCTAGGGGCCGATACCCAGCTCCACCGCTACTACTTCACCGATGACGCCTGGCTCCAGGTGAAGACGACAGATGAGCGGATCGACGAACTCAAATATTGGGTCTTCCACCGCACGCGCCACCCGGCCCAACAGGAGGCGTTTGAGCGCTGGCTGCAACCTGGCAGCGAACTCGGGCTCCCCACCTTGGAGTATGAAGGCAAGCAGTTCACCCGTGTCTGGGGCGATGGGCCAGAGTGGTCACCCCCGATCCGCTTCAGCGAGGCAGTGGCCAGCGAGCGCGCCGGAGAGATCAAATACCGCACCACACACCACACCATGCTATTTGAGCGGGAGGTCCCACAGGCCGATCGCATGGAGTATCTGCTGATCTCAGCCGAGCTGACCGAGGGGGAGTTCTGCGTTGTCTTTAGTGTGGGTGTCGACATTACCACCGCCGATCTCAAAATTGCCTAGAGGAGTTGAAACAAGATGAATGAAGCCGCCACCTATCTGGTCGGTCTCCCCGCTTTTCTGGCCTATTTCGGCGTAGGAGTCGCGCTGCTGGCGCTCTTCGCGTTTATCTATATCCTCGTCACCCCCCACGATGAGTGGCAGCTCATCAAGAGTAACCAACCCTCTGCCGCCATCGCCTTCAGTGGCAGCCTGCTCGGCTTCGTCCTACCGCTCTATAGCGCCATCTCACACTCGGTGGATCTCATCGACTGCGCGATGTGGGGTGGGATAGCCCTGCTGATCCAGGTCCTCACCTTCCTCTTCATCCGGCTCATCCTGCGCGACGTCTCCACCCGCATCAGCAATGGTGAGTTGGCCTCCGCCATCCTGGTGGCGGCACTCTCGGTGGCCGTGGGCGTGATCAACGCCGCCAGCATGACCTACTGAGCGGAGGGCCCGCGATGAAGCGTAGTAAATTTGCCGGCCTCGCCCTCATGGGGGCGGCCCCCTTTCTACTCACCGCCTGCGGCGGGAGTCCTGATCCAACACCGCGCACCAGCGTTGCCAACCATGCCGCCGCAGCGCGGGCCGACTGCCCACCGGCGGCCGTGCCGCAGCCGACGGCCGCGCCACAACCAGTGGCCTCACTCAATGCCGACTACAGCAGCGTGGAGCAGTGCATTGCCGGCAAGATGTTCACCCCGGAGTACTGCCGCGCAGAATATGACAAGGCGCTGGTGACCCACCAGCAGAGTGCGCCCCGCTTCAACGATATGGGCAGTTGCGAAGCGCAATTTGGTGCCCACAACTGTCAGTCGGTGCGTCAGAGCAAAGGCAATAGCTGGTTCGTGCCCGCCATGGCCGGCTTTGTCCTTGGCCAAGTGGTGGCGGAGCATCGGGAGAAGAATCGCTACTACAACAACGGCGGCGGCTACTACAACTACGTTCGACGTGAACCCGAAAGCTCACCCCTCACCACAGGTAGCCACCTCTCCACTGGCGCCTTCCAGTCCACCAAGCGGCCCGCCACCCCACCGCCGCCGCCAACCACTAGCAAGCCGGTAACCGCCAAGAAACCTGCCACCCCGCCACCACCGCCACCCGCCAAGGTGGCAACCCGCTCCACCGGCGGCTTTGGCTCGCAGGCCGCGGCCCGTAGCAGCTGGGGTAGCTGAAAAATCGCGGCGGCAGCGGGGAACCTCCCCTGCCGCTGCCCCAATCGTGCGAGGAGACTCCGTGCAACGTGTGGTGACTCAGGAACGGCCCCATTGGCGACAGCTGGCAGAGCAGCTGGGCTTCCACTTCCATACCCTTCACGGCGAACCGTACTGGGACGAGAGCGTCTACTACCGGTTCACCCTGCCCCAAATCGAACAGGATCTGGAGGCACCCACGGAGGAGCTACATGCCATGTGCATGGACCTGGTGGAGCGGGTGGTGCGCGATGAGGAGTACCTGATCCAACTCGCCATCCCGCCCGCCTACTGGGACTATATCCGCCGCAGCTGGTACACCGGCCAGCAGCACCTCTACGGCCGCATGGATTTCGCCTACGACGGCAGCGCCCCCGCCAAACTCTACGAACTCAACTACGACACCCCCACCTCCCTCTACGAGAGCGCCTTCTTCCAATGGGTCTGGCTGGAGCAGGGCCTGGAGCTGGGGTTACTACCGGCCGGGGCCGATCAGTTCAACTCCATCCAGGAGGGGCTAATCGCCGCCTTTGCACAGCTACGCCCCCACCTCCCTGGACCGCTCTACTTCTCCTGCGTGCGTGACTCCATCGAGGACCGCGGTACCATCCAGTACCTGCGCGACTGCGCTGCCCAGGCCGATATCGCCACCGCCCTCATCGCCATCGAAGAGATCGGCGCCAGCGCTGACGGTCGCTTTACCGATCCCGAAGACACCGTGATCCGCGCCCTGTTCAAACTCTACCCGTGGGAGTTCATGTTTCAGGAGCGCTACGGTCCGCTCCTACCACAGGCCGACACCCTCTTTTTTGAACCGCCGTGGAAGGCGCTCCTCAGCAACAAAGGGATCCTGCCACTGCTCTGGTCACTCCACCGCGGCCACCCCAACCTGCTACCGGCCCACTTCGACCCCGATCCCAGCGCCCCCCTCAACCCAGGTTGGGTACGCAAACCACTCTTCTCCCGCGAGGGGGCCAACGTCACCCTCTGCACCCCAACCGGAGAGACCCTCACCGAAGAGGGTCCCTACCACGACGCCCCCTTTATCCAACAGGCCTACCACCCCCTCCCTCGCTTCGCCGGTCACTACACCCTAATAGGGAGCTGGCTCGTGGGAGATCGCGCCGTAGGCATCGGCGTGCGCGAAGACCACTCCCTCATCACCAAAGACACCTCCCGCTTCGTGCCCCATGTCATCCTCGACTAACGAGAGGGGCGCGTCGCAAGCCGAGGTGTCAGGCTTGGGGTAGAGATCCGCCCAATCTCACCCAGGACGGCACGGACGCCATTTTTCCAGAGGGCAGCCAAGACGGTATCTACGTGGGTGGATCTTGCATCCAGCAGAGACCGTTCCCAACGCCCGCCAGTGGCTTTCCGATGGTTCAATCCCCTGCGGAAAATAGGTGAAACCACTGCGGGTCCACCGGATATGTGAGAGGCGCAGATGAACAGCCCTGGTGACAAAGACCCTGAGAGCCGCATCAGGTGTATCTCATTGGCAGAAAATGTTGTGCGCCACCCAGAGAGGTACTGGGGGATGCGAGCACCCGACTGTGACGTTGTCATAGAGGCAATCGTTGATCAGATCAAAACCACGACTCAGGGAGAGATCAGGGTATTTAAAGAACGTGATGGATGGTGTTATGTCGGGTCAGATAAGGATTGGATAGCGGCGGGATTATTGAAGGCTGGATCTATTGAGAACTTATTCAAAAAAGCGATGGGGCTCTCAGAGGTGGGGCAAAACTCTTTGAGAATTGAGTTTTTTCTTTCTACTTTTGCCGAAACTATTGTGCTTTGGAGAGGGCATGAGATCTTTGCTATTCAGGGAAGCGTCTTGGAGGGGCAAAAGATCTTTTTTGAGGAGCGCTACACACACTGTGTGGCAGTGGGCTTTCATGGAAATGTGTATTCATCATAGACCTGCGCCTTCATCCGAAGACCTTCTGGTACATCGCATACATTTTCTTACCATAGGCAGACGCCGTACTTTCCATGCTTTCGCCATCATCGGTCTCCATCGTCTTATCTGCCCCCAAGGCAATTAATCTCTGTGAATGGACAAAACTGACCTCCCTCCCCCCTTGAACCGCCCCATCGACATCTGAATTGAACGCGAGCAACAAAGGCGTACTCCCCTGCCGATCCCGAGCATTGATGTCAGCCCCATGCGCCACCAGCCACGCCACCACCTCATCCAAACCATTTAACGCCGCTATATGAATCAGCTGCCACCCGTTACGCTCAGTGGGCGCAGTGATGTCTCCACCACACTGAAAATAGGCCTGGATATGAGACAACCAAATTGCCTCAAGAGCCGGACCCTGGTTTTCTATATCAAACAAACGATCTACCCCCTCATTCACATTCATGCCACCCCCAGATGATATTGAAAGTAAAGTCAAGTTCGCCCCCTGCGAGATCGATCCGAATTTAAGCGCCTGTCAGAACGAAGCCTGTCCCTCCAGGTCCTCCCAAATGGCCCCCCATTCATCTCGCAGTCCGAGAAAGAGGCAAGAGAGCACGTCGGTGTTGGCCTGATAGTCCCGCTGAAGCCCGCGTAAGTGTGCTACTTTGCCGACCGGCCAGATGGCGAACAGCGCCAGTGCGACCAGCAGGAGCAGTACGCCAAAGCGCTTCCCACATCGAGTGCCCGAGCGTTCCAGGCCAAGGCCGTAGTAGCTGCTCTTGGTATCGCGGAACCCAGCTTCAATTTGCATCCGTTTCTTGTAGGTGGCGATGACCCGTCGCACGATAGCCTTTCCGTCCGACATAGAGGTCACCAGGACCCACGACTCCCGGGCGCTGGCCGCGTGCTTCCGACTACTCGAAGACCGGGCGCGCGCTCCACGAACGGTCTTGTGGACGCGGCCCTTCGGAGGATTGCGCAGTCCGAAGGCGTGGCACCTCAGCAGCGAGAACTTGGCCAGTAGAAATTTGCCTAGATAGACCGGTTGATTGGCCTCCAGCAGCCGGCCCAGTGACCTGCACCCCAACCAGACCGTTTCGCCTTCCCGAGTCAGCTGCACCTGTCCACGCAAGCGCCCAATCCAGTCCCAACCTTGCGCCTCCACCGCTCGAAACCAAGGGGTTCTTGAATCCCGCATCCGTGACGCAGTGGGGGCAGAGGAGCCGTACTACTACTGCGAGGCCAGCGGCTCCATCACTGGTGACCACGGTGACCTCAACGTCGCCTCGTCCACTGCGTCATTGAGAGGGCACCGGTCGAATCCGGCGTGATGGGTCGTTGTATTTCCACTTGATTGGCTTGGGATCATACCAGCGCCAGCATTGCCCAGGCCCGTTCCGGGGCGCGCCAAGCTGAGCTGCAATTTGCCATGGAGCAGAAACGGATCGCCGCCGCCGAACGGCAAGTGAGCGATCACCTGGAGCCGCTCCGCTGCGAGTTGGCGGAGAGCCGCAGCCGGATCGCACGCAGTTCGATAATGCTAGAATTTCGGAACTCGCTTGGTTGCGCCTGGAGGCGGAGGTGCAAAGCCTGGCGGACGAGCGGGCACAGCTAGAGTTGGACTTTGAATTGGCGGAATTGGAGTTGCTACTGGTCGAGTGACCAATATCGCGGCAGGGAGAACGGGCGGTCAGGGTATGGCCGTGGGATGGGCGGAAGGTGCGGGTGAGCGAGCTGCCCCGCGGCGAACTCCGCTGTGGCCGTTTCTGCTACTAGCACTGCTGGTTAACGGCAGCGCCCTCATGCTACCGTGCCCGCGCTGGGGGGAACCCTCAGTTGCTATGCCGCAACTGCGCATTTCGCTGCAACTGGTGCAGAGAAGCGCTGCCCAACCCGCCGAATCCATTCCGGAATCACATATCGAGCCCATCGTCCCGGCGGTGGATATCCCCGAGGCAATAGAGCCTCCTCCCCCTCCCATCCGCGCACCGGTCAAGGAATCCGCTACCACACCGGCCAAGAAGCCAACCGTCGCCCGACCCTCGCCAACGCGCAAACCCGCTGAACATTCCAAACAGGCACCAACGCCGGTCACCTCGGCGGCCGGCTCCCCACACCCGCCAGCAGGTGCCGAGCTGGCTGAAAGGGCACTGGCGTCTATTCGAACTGGTGCCATTGAGTTGGCGCCGCCGCCTGCCGATCTCTCCACAGAGTTGGAAGCGCGAATTGCACCGCCGACGTCAGGGTCACCCTATAGTGAACGCTATACAGATCCCTATGGTAAGACACAGGTCACCGTGCGGGCGTCGGACGGTTCTGTGACTTGCTTCGAGATCACGGAGGTGGAGGGGCTCGGTGATGATACTTTTCCTCTCTGGGTGCGCAAGAAGTGCTGAGTGGGGCCCGTCCCTGGTGTAGAGGCTTCTCCCAAGCTCTATCTCAAGGGCGCTGGCTGGAGCAGGCCAGCTTTACCCTCCATGCACAGGTGCGGATCGTCATCTCTTGGGGACGCTTGGTGATCGAGGTGCAGGGCGCCGCCGAGCTGATAGATACGAATATTGGAGTAGCCTGTCAATCCCAGAGGCATCCAGCCCGGTATGCTGCGGTACTGGCCGGAGTGGATACGGCGCTCGAAGGGAAGTGCGTGACAGTCACAGCGCTGGGGTGTGTAGTCACCGGTCCGGCAAAGGAGAAAAGCCGCATCCGGCAGATGGACGCACTGATAGGCAACGAGGCGCTGTGGGCTGAGTGACCGCTGTTCTACGCGCAGATGACGCAGTAGCTAATTGGGCGGCTGCCAAGGCCCCTGATCCTCGTCAGCTGGTCAGCATTGAGCGCGGATGAGAAGTGGCATGTGCCGCGAGCCTCTCTGGGCGCATGGGCGGTCGGTCACTGACGCTCTATGAGGAGAACCATCCGCAAGAGAAGCGGCGATGGGCTGGGAGAGATGACTAAGAGATCGGACCCATACGACGGCGAGCCTTAGCCATCACCCCGGTTTTGCGCTAGCTTTTGCAGGTACTGCCTCCCCCACTGCTCCAGCTCACGCATCACCGGCTGTAGGGTTTTGCCGAACTCGGTGATGTCGTACTCGACCCGAGGGGGCACTTCAGCGTAGACCGTGCGCCGCACGATGCCGTCACGCTCCAGCTCGCGTAGCTGCTTGGTCAGCATCCGTTGGGTGATACCAGGGAGCAGGCGGTGCAGCTCATTGAAGCGTCGGGTCGCAGCAAGATGGTAGAGGATGACCCCCTTCCACTTGCCGCCGATCGCCTCAATCGCCGCCTCCACAGCACAGTTGAAGAGACAGCCTGGGTCTTTCTGACTCACTCATGGGCTCCATTAGTATCATTGGTGTAAGTATGTCACACCGCTGTATGTACTTGTTTTGAGATCTGTTACCACCATAATCCTGCACTCCACATCCTGATAACGCATAGGGGTCATCGTGAACCACCCAATCCTTGAAGATTTGCAGTGGCGCTATACCACCAAGCGGTACGACAAGACGCAGAAGGTGGCACCGGAGGCGTTGGCCGTGTTGCTGGAGGCGCTCCGCCTCTCGGCCTCCTCCATCAACTCACAGCCATGGCGCTTTATCGTATTGGAGAGCGATGAGGCGAAGGCGCGGATGCTATGCGCCGTCGCCGAGAAGTACCCCTTCAACCAGCCAGCCGTGCTCGATAGCTCGCACGTCATCCTATTTGCCTATCACCCACACTATCATCGGGAGGCCTATGCCGAGGTGGTTGATGGTGGTATCGCCGATGGGCGCATCCTCGCCGCCAAGCGAGAGGAGGCATTCGGGGCCTTCAGGTTCGCCGAGATGAATATGGATGAGACGGGTGATAACAGCGCCTGGACTCGGGCGCAGACCTATCTTGCCCTCGGGAACGCCCTACACACCTTGGCCCGCCTGCGTATCGACTCAACGACCATGGAGGGGATTGATATCGAGGCGATACAGGTGGAGTTTGCCAAGGAGCTGGGGGATTACCGCTGCGCGGTCGCCTTGGCCATCGGCTATCGCCACCCGCAGGAGGACTGGAATGCGACCCTGCCCAAGTCGCGCCGTCGCCCTGAGGATATCTTCGTTCATCTGGTGTAATGGTCCGCACCACAAGGAGGTGGGGAAGGGGCGTTGGGAGCGTGGCTGGAGAGACAGGCACTCCACGCCAAAGAGACACCCAGCAGTCTCCCCTCCTCACCAAGAGAGTGGATGGCAGAGGCAAGAACCGCCAGATGACGCGGCGTTACCACCTTAGCGAGCAGAAGAGGGCGGACGGCGGCCGTACTAAATAGCCGGTTGCTGAGAGAGCGAAATGTCAAACCACTGCGATGGCGGTTTGGGGATTACCCAACAGGGGGCGCGGTGACGGCCTAAAACGGGGAATCGGCGGACAACGTTCTCAGCTGTGGGGTTGCACCAACCATCGATGCGTTACCGCGTGCGGGCGGCATCAGCAAGTCGCTTGGCGAGAGGTCCGTCCTTACTTGACTACCATACCTTTGACGGTACCCGCTCCAGAGAGCGGGCACCGCCACATACGGCATGGACAGGTGAGGCTCAAGTGCTGCTAGTCAGTGCCCACCAGTTCAGTTCCAACGAACGGAGTGCGGCGGCAATGGCCGCACGTAGTTCGCTATGAAGCAGGGGATCCAGTGTGTCGGAGGCCTCCACTAAGGCGAAGATGGCGCCCTCTAGATCCCCCTTCGCCACCCTACCCTCTGCCTTATCTAGCCACTGGATAGCCTGCTGTACCGCCTTGTCGCTTGCCGAAGCGGCGGCAATGGTCAGGGCGTCATCGATCCCAGCAGTAGCGGCAACCCACCAGTGGAGTTCAATCGGCTCGCCATAGGTGACCCACGTCCCTTCGCTACCGGTACGCAGATGGGCCGTCAGGGTGATCTCACCCTCAGGGAGCCGCAGCCAGCTCTCCAACAGTCGCTGTTCACCTTCGGCTAGGTCGAGGATCCAGGTTAGCGTTCCCGCTGTCGATACCGCCTCGGGGGCGTCTACCACAGTGACGCCGGTTGGTAGCTCAAGAGTGACCTCGACGGAGGTGGCGATACCCTCATTCTCAAGCTGGATGGTGACAGGAGTTACCCCCCCGGCAACAACGGGCAACTCGGCTGGATGCACCTCAGACACGCTGTAGTCGAGCAGCATGTCCAGCGCCGAGATGGGATTTGAGGTGGCCTCGGCCAACCAGTCGAAACCGACATAGAGGGCTGCGCCAGTACCAAAGGCGTGGCGGGTAATAGCCGGTCCGCCGCTATCATAACGGGCCAACACTTCAGCCCCGGCGCTCTCGATGACGGCACCACTACCGGTCACTGTCAGCGGTAGTGTACCCACCGCCTCACCGGAGACCGACCCGACCTGCTGGGTACCACGGAAATTGATACCCAGGGCGTCGTCGAGTAGTGCGTTGCGCTGATCGTGATCGCCCGCCACCACCAGACCCTCGCCGCGGAAGACCGCCTCGCGTAGCTCTTTTTGCACCGTGTTGGGCAGCTTCACCTGTTCGTTGAACAGGAGGTAACCGGCGTACCCGCCGCTACGCAGCTCCAGGGCAAAGTCATCGGCACTGGTAACGATGGTGTATGACCATCCCGCTGTGGTCAGCAGCGTCTCCAGATGGTCACGCTGTGCCGCTAACGATGCCGCCCCACTTGGACCATGGGGCTCCGGGGTAACACCGCTCTCATCTGCGTCCAGCAGGATCAGCAGCCGACCATGACTCCCCACGTCGAGACTGGACTGGATGATGATAGGCGGCTGTTCCACCGTGAACTGATCGAAGCCCAGCGCTACCTCTTGACCATCGATGGTGGCATGAAGCGCGCATGCGTGGACACCGGGGGTCAGGTCAGCGGTTGACTCTGAACGCACCGTCAAGGAGGTCTGTCCGGGCTCCAGGGTGATGGTATCGCTCTCCCGACGTACCAGCGTGCCCTCGCTCATATCCAGCAACGAACGGTACACCGGCAGATCCACCAAGGTCACCGTGCCATCGTTGTTGACGGTGTAACGGCAGATCTGGGTCTCGCCGCGGTAGAGCTGCGGTTTATCCGCCTGCACGGCACCGGTAATCGCCCGGCTAAGGTCGTTAGCCACCGAGAAGCTAGTCGTGTCGCTGGCGATCACGTTGCCATCGGCTGCCAATAGGGAGGCCGTCACCTGATAGGCCCCCAGCGCCGCCCCATTCAGGGTCAGCTGACTGAGCACTTTGAGCAATTGGCTAGAGGTCAGGCTGTCGATGGCGCGGATCTCAGCAAACACCACGCTACTATCCGGGGCCGTAATGGTGAGCTGGAAGGTGGTATTACTGAGCAGCTGATTGAGCGTTGTATTACGCAGTGCGGTATCGAGATTAACGATATCAAACGGGTGATAGGTGGGTTTATCTACCAGCACCTGAATCGCCGCCGCCGGCCCACCCGCGAGATCTGCCCGGATCTCAAAGGGGGCCACTGCTTCGTCGATCTGTACCCCATCGACATCCCGCAGCACACCGCGCAAACGATAACTACCCGTGAGGTAGCGCCCACTATTCCAGTCGGCAGTGAGGGCCACGCTGGTGTTACTCGCCACACTCCCCAACGCCTGCTCAGGGAAGGCATGGATGCCGTTACCGGCCGCATCTTCGATAAACAGCTGGGCCCGCAGCTCATAGGCGAAGGCCCCTGTGTTCGTCACGCTGCCAGTCAGTTGTACAGCGCTATCTGGGCCGTAGGCAGGCTGATCAGTCCCCACACTGATATCCCCCTGCGCCGTGCTAGAGGCGACAGGGGTATCGTGACGATTATTACTCTCCCGGCACTCCCGCACCTCATCCAATGGATCGACCCAGGCATAGATCTGCTGGGTCGGCGTAGGGCTGACCGCCGGCAGGGCCACCTCGGTAAAGCTACCGGGGGCAAGGCTGCTCAGGGTACGCGAACCGAGCAGTGTGCCACTGGAGGTGGGATCGCCGGCATAGAAGTTGACCACCACCCCCTCCACCGTACCAGAATCAGGATGACCCGCATTGCCGACGCGGGCGGTCAGGCCGATGGGTTGGCCGGCGCCATTGTCGATAATCCGCAACCCACCCAAGGTGAGATCAGGTAACACCGGCACGATGGGACGCCCACCGACACCACCAAACCCAAAGATATAGGTGTTGGGGGTGCCATCCGGCTGCACCTGCGAGTGAGAGGGGTTGGGCTTGCCGAGAGAGTAGACCTCCGCCCCGACCATGGAGAGGGCATTGAGCGCCTCAAACTCATTTTTGGCAGCACCGTAGTAGATAACAAACTCTTTGCTTTTATGGCTGGCGAGATCCCCAAAGTCAAAATCGAACAGGGCACCGTGGTCGGCGGGCCCGTTATCGACCGCCTCCCCTTCAAAGCGGATCTTGCCCACGTTAACCAGGGGGTTACCGTCACCAAAGCCGTTATCATTGGTGTAGATGACATCCCGTGCCCCATTCACCGCGATGGTGACCATCTCGCTGAAGGTAGTAGGAGGAACATCCCAATCCATTGTGCGGCGATAGCGCAGGTGGATAGGGTTGTCAGTGAGATTTTCCACCGTCACCGTCATCTGGTAGAGATTGTTGGAGAGGGAGGGCGCCACCGCGTGGGTGACCCGCATCACGCCCGCTGCCTGCACTACGGAGATGGCGCCGTCGGTGGTTTGGGTGAAGGACTCCAGCACCAAATTGGCGTCACCGAACGCCTCCCCCGCCTTAGCGTACTTCCGGGTGTAGAGGTCCGCTACACCCCACCCCTCACAGTAACAACCGGGAGCAAGCGCCTCCCCACCCGTGGGGATATAGCGCAGACCGACACCGTGATAGATCAGATTCCCTTGGTCGTTCACCCCGAGGGCCACAGTACCGTTGGAGAGGAGCGAGCCGGCGAAGACGGCAGACGGGCTCAGGGCCGCGGCCACCGCCAGCGCCACCAGCGGGCGTCGCCGTGGGGCTGTCACTCCGTTGGAGGCGCGTTTTGCCATGACAGATACTCCAGGATGGTTCCAGGTGAAGGGGGTTGTGCGCATCATGGACCACACCCCGTCAACTCGGAGGTGGGTGCTTGATTGTTCTCTTCCACCAACTCAGGGATCTCACCACCACTATCCAACCACACCATCAGCGGGGCGTCCCGGAAGGGTAGTTCGGTGTCTACGGCGAGTGTCGCGCGCAGTATCGCCTCGGGCTCCAGGGTCTCGTCTACCCGGGTAGTGGCCACCAGCCGATCACCATCGGCCTGATAGATGCCGTCACCATTGCTATCTAGGTAGAGATCCACGTTGAAGCCACGCTGGGTGGCCGCCTCACCGAGGTTGGCTATCGTAATGTTGAGGGTGCCACTAAAGCGGAAGGTCGCCGGATCACTGGTGGCACCAGAGCGGTCCACGCCGTAAGGGACGAGATCCGGGAAGCGACCCACCGCCTCCATGGTGATGTCACCGAGCAGCACCGGCGGCAGGGCGTAGGGCACGACAAACTCTGTAGTAAAGGCGATGAAGCCGGAGCGGCGCACATCGAGCCGCCACACCCCGCCAGTCACCCCCTCCAGGGTAAAGTTGCCGTCGAGGTCAGCAATGGCACTTACCACGACCTCTCCCTGAATGGCCTCCACCACGGCACCGGGCACGGGCATCGCGCTGCCACTCTGCACCACCCGGCCACTCACCTCGGTGGTAGGCAGCACATCCCCCTCGGCCAAGAGCGTGATGGGAAGATAGTTTTCACGCCCGTCGAGTAGGGTGGCTGTGAGCAGCACCTCGCCGTATCCATCGGCCACTACGCTGATGGTGGTCTCGCCTGCGACAAGCCCCTCGAAGCGGTAGTGACCCGCCAGATCGGTCTGGACCGTAGCGTCGTTAACCCCTCCGAGTACGATGGCGGCACCGTTGATGGGATCACCCGTGGCCGCATCGACCACTGTTCCCTGGAGCACAACGCCGCTGGCTGTGATGGGCGTTAGAACTGGCGAGAAGGTGTAGCTCTGGCCGGCAACCATCTCCAGCGTGACCTGTAGTTCCAAATAGCCCGCGTACGTCACCGTGATGGTGGTAGCACCTTCGTTCAGACTACTGAGGCTATACGCGCCGCTACTGCTAGTGGTCGCGGTTTTACTATTGGCACCGGAGAGTGCTACCTGAACCCCAGCGATGGGATCCCCCGTAATGGCATCGGTAATAGTGCCGTGCAGTGAAGGCCAACCGGCGTAGGTGAGCTGGGGTGAGAAGACCACGATCCCACCGGCGGTCACCTCTGCCGTGGCGCTGACGGTGGTATATCCGCTGCGACTGGCGCTCAGTGTCACCGTGCCGGGCGGCACATCGTTAATCTGATACTCACCGTTACTGTTGGTGGTGGTTGTCAGGCCGTTGGCCTTGATGGTGACTGAAGCCAACGCGGCCCCGGTGCTCGCCTGGGTAACGCGCCCACGAATGGTGCCAGTGGTATGGGTGATCGCCTGTGCCAAGGCAATATCTCCCAGATCCACCTGCGCCCCACTAGTCAATCCCACTGGGCTGCTGAAACTGCCGTATCCCTCCACGGTTAAAGAGAGGAGGTAAGCGCCCGCATCCAAGCCCGAGAAGAAGAACTGACCATTGGTATCGGTGGTCACCGTAGCGGCGGCAGTACCACTGAGTACCACCGCGACACCAGAGAGCGGGGCCCCACTATCGGCATCTACCACTCGCCCTCGGATGACGCCAAGGTCAGGGTTGGGAATGATGCTGCCAGGATCGGTAGGATTAGACTCGATTTTGGAGTCATGGATGGCGCGCAGCGCCAGCGCGGTGGCATAGACATCACCACCCCAGCTACCGTCCGCCTGCTGCGCCGCCTGGAGTGCCTCGATGCCGTCAACCACTGGCGCCAAGGTGGGCAACAGTGGCAACACCGCCTCCAATGCCAAGGCAGTTAACGGCACCTCCTGCCACTGACCATCGGCCTGGCGCTGCGCCAATAGCAGTGTCTTGGCCCGCTCCAACGGCTCGGTGATGGCATAACGGTGACGGAAATACCAGAGGGCGTGCAGGGCGCGAGCTGTGGTGTAAGGGTGATCCACCTGCACCCCAAGCGGCCAACCACCGGCGGCACTCTGCTGGGCCAGCAGATACTGCATGGCGGCAACCGCCTCCGGCTCTCCTGTCAGATCCGCCATCCCCAAGGCATTGAGGGCAATCGCCGTATCCCAGGAGGTACTCCCAAATCCCGGCAGAGCCCCGAAACCCCCATCGCGGTTCTGGTGGGCCAGCAACGCATCTGCATCGCCGGCCAGTGCTATACCGTGGAGCGCGCTGACGGTGACACGCCGCGCTAGGGACTCTGTAGTCTCTGGCGCGGTCTCAGCCAACCAGGCGAGTCCCGAGTCCACCGCTGCCGGCGTCTCACCCAGCACGGCCAAGGTATGCAGCGCCTCGGTGGTGGCTTGATAGGCCGTAGCAGTATCGCCCGCCGAGAGAATTGTTCCGGCAGGTTGGGCGCTGTCCGCCAGATAGCGAGAGTCCACCGCTTGGGCGGAACCCCACACCAGCAGCGCCAGCAATGTGGTAGTCAGGATGCGAAACAGCGACATGACAAGCCCTCTGAGGCGCGTTGGATTGAGATCTGCAACCGACAGCAGTGTCGGCCTCGGATCCCATCGTTCGCGAGGATCCCGGTGGTAATCAAATAGAGACGGTAAGAGGAGAGGGGGGACTGCAAAAGACCCAGAAGCAGAGGCCGCATGACGACGCATACGACACCGACGATGTCGGTTGCAACCGTATCCATCTATTCCACTCAAGGGGTTCGGCAAGCTTCGGGCGACCCGCCCATTCCATCTTCACCGCGGTCGCATTTATACCCTTAAGGAGATTAAGCATTCAATCTGGCCCCAATTATTAAAAAATGGGGCCACAACAACCGTATGCGGTACCGTCTCACTCAGAAGCAGATCATAGTTTTACTCTCCCCTTCAGCGGCCCCCCCAGGGCCCACCCATCACCGGGCCAATAACACCTATATAATCAATGCCTCCTCTTGCCCTTCAAAATCCTATGCCACCCCCTCTCACGCACGCCTGACGCCCCCTCGTGGAGCTCACGCCGCAGCCCAATGCGTGGGCGGGGAGAGATCCTCAGCAGATCGCATCACAGAATGCACACCCCGATAGGGACCCTGAATCCTGGGAGCAAGAGGGAGAATGAAACCTCAGTCACTCAATATGGACACCACAAAATAGCCAAACCAATAAATCCCCTCACGGGCAGCTGTAGCACCACCACACCACCGCACCATTTCATTTTGAAAGGCATCCCCTTTACTTCCTCCAACGCGCTCATGACATGATCCCTCCACCACGCGCCAGCCTCCATGGGCACGCCCGTATGGGCCAAGCGCTATAGCGCGTTGACGCCGCTTGTCCCCCCGCGCCTGCCCCGGCATGGCTCGCTCGGTGCGCAATATCTGTGGCGAGACCGTCGCGTAGAGGCTCGATGCCCATCCCTCTCGCCATAGTGGTCTCCTAGGTACACTCACCCCCGCTAACTGTTCCCACAGGAACAGTTAGCGGGGCCAACGCCCCCTCTCCCGCAGGCCCAAGCGAGTCCCCACCGGCATCACAGCAAGCTGGCCCACTGCTTGCGTAATCTCCTTGCCGCTATAACGCCCATGCCGGCTAGGAGTAGATCCATGACCGACCCCCGTATCCATCTCAGCGCCGTGAGCCAACTCAGCCCAGCGCAGGCGCCGCCCCCGGCCGATCTCGGCCGACTCGATCTGCTGGGCCGAATGCCGATCCCTCTGCGGCGGCCATTCAAGGTAGGACTCGATCGGGTGGTGGAGCAGCAGCGGGCAACCCAGGGCCAAGAGCTGGCGTGCTGTTTTCTCAGCGGTGGTGAGTGGTATCGACCATTTGACGGGCTGCTGCGCGCCGACCGTTGCCGTGAGTTGCCCGGGATGGTGGTGACCCCGTTCTACCACGACATCCTCGCCCCCTCGCTACTGCGCCACTACACCCCTGAGAGGCGGCGGCCCACGCCGCCGCTCCCCATGGCGTGTGCCGCTGCGGGGTTGATCGATCCGTTGGGGGCGTTTCAGACCTTTGCGGTGATCCCGTTCCTCTTCTTGGTGGATGAGAGCCGGCTAGGGGGCCGACCGGCGCCACGGACCTGGGCCGATCTACTGGAGCCACAGTGGGCCGACGATATCGTCTTTGGCGGCTGGCGCCCCAACGAACAGGTGCCCTACCAGGACTACAACGACTTCCTGCTGCTGTCGCTGTACCACGAGTTTGGCGCGGCGGGGCTCGCCGCCTTCGCCCGGAATGTCCGCCATCTGCAACACAACATCCGCACCGCCACCCAGGCCGGATCCAACAGCCGCAGTGTCGGCGCCATCGCCGTACTGCCGTGGCTCCAGGCCGAGCTGGCGCCCCGTCGCCACCGGCTGCGGGTGGTCTGGCCGGCGGATGGTGCCCTCGCCATGCCCATCGGCTATCTGCTCCAGCCGGCGGCGGAGGAGCGCCTGGCCCCCCTGGTCGATTACCTCACCGGCAGCGCCCTGGGCGGCATCCTCGCCCGTAACTGCTACCCGCCCATCAACCCCGCGGTGAGCGGTGCCTTCCCCAGCGGGGTCCGTCTCAAATGGCCCGGTTGGGAGTACGCCCGCAGCCACGACCTCAAGGCGGAGGGGGCCCGCGCCGCGCAGATATTTTTCCGCCACTGGTATGGCGAACAGGAGGCTCGGGTATGCAGCTGATCACGGTTGCCGGTTCGCCCTCGGTGGGCAAGACCTCCGTCATCCTGCGTAGCTGCGAACAGCTAATGCGATCAGGACTCCGAGTGGGGATTGCCAAGTTCGACTCCCTCTCCACCAGTGATGACCAGCTCTACCGCCAACGGGGGATCCCTGTGGTCACCGGACTGGCGGGCTCGCTCTGTCCCGATCACTACTTCGTCTCTAACGTCGAGGAGTGCCTGGCCTGGGGGCGCCGTCAGGGGTTGGATCTCTTGATCAGCGAGAGCGCCGGCCTGTGCAACCGCTGCTCACCCCACATCGAAGGGGTCCTGGCGGTCTGTGTGGTGGATGCCCTTGCCGGGGTCCATACGCCCAAAAAGATCGGCCCGATGCTGCGGTTGGCCGATCTGGTGGTCATCACCAAAGGCGATATCGTCTCCCAGGTGGAGCGGGAGGTGTTTGCCTACCACGTGCGGCTGGCCAATCCGGCGGCGCGGGCGCTGTTCTGTAACGGCATCACCGGCCAGGGGGCACTGGAGCTGGCGGCGACCCTACGGGCGGCACCGGCCACGCCGCAGCTGGAGGGGGTACGGCTCCGCTTTCCCATGCCCGCCGCGGTCTGCCCTTACTGCGTGGGCGAGACCGCCATTGGTGAGACCCACCAGCGGGGCAATGTGAAGAAGATGCGCTTTGCCGATCTGGCGACGGCGGAGGCGCCATGAGCCGCTTCGCTACCACCCCTATCCAGCAGCTGCTGCATAGCTACCCCTGTGTGGAGGAGTTCATCGCGGCCATCGGTCTGGCCACCCCGAGCGACGGCCGCCCGTTGCAGGAGTGGCTGACCCGCCTCTCGGATGAGGAGCTACTGGACGCCGGCATGGAGCGGGGCCAGATCCTCAACCATGTCGAGCGCCTCATCGCCGAAGTGGAGGCGATGGCGGATGGCGCCGCGGAGAAGGTGACCCACATCACTCTACTGGGCGGCCACGACAAGAGTGGTCGGCCGGAGGCGCTGGAGTTGACACTGCGGGCCGGTGAAGTGGTCTGCGTGGTCGGCCCCACCGGCTCCGGTAAGAGCCGGCTGCTGGCCGATATCGAGTGCCTGGCCCAAGGTGATACACCAACCGGCCGCCGGGTCCTCATCAATGGCGAGGTACCCAGTGATGAGCGCCGCTACGGCCTGGATCGCAAATTGGTGGCACAGCTATCGCAGAACATGAACTTTGTCGTGGATCTCTCGGTGCGGGAGTTCATCACCATGCACGCCCACTGCCGTCAGGTGGGAGATGCCGAGACCACGGCGGAGCAGGTGATCGCCTACGCCAACCGCCTCACCGGAGAGCAGTTCTCCCCCGAGGTCTCCGTCACCCAGCTCTCCGGCGGCCAGACCCGCGCCCTGATGATCGCCGACGCCGCCCTGCTCTCGGCCTCGCCGGTGGTACTCATCGATGAGATCGAGAACGCCGGGGTGGATCGCAAGCGGGCACTAGAGCTACTGGTGGGGGGCGAAAAGGTGGTGATCATCTCCACCCACGACCCCCTACTGGCACTGCGGGGTGATCGACGCATCGTGATCCGCAACGGCGGGATCGCCGCCGTGCTGGAGACCAGCGCCGCCGAGCGATACAACTTGGCGCAGTTGGAGGCGGTGGATGCCGCGGTGATGACCATCCGCGATCAACTACGGCGGGGCCTGCGCATCGAGGAGGCGATCCGGTGGCCCACGTAAACCAAGAGGCGTTGGCACTGCTACTCGGGCGCCGCTCTCACCACCGCCTGGGGCCACCCGCGCCGGATGATCAGCAGTTGCGGCAGATCTTCGCCGCCGCCCTGCGCGTACCTGACTTCGGCCACCTGCGCCCCTACCGCTTTCTGGTGGCGCGCGGCAGTGGTCTGGATCGACTGGGCGCGGCGATGCAGCGGGCGGCCATCGCCGCCGGCAAGGGCGAGGAGGTGATCGCCCGGGCAGCGCGGATGCCCCTACGGGCGCCGCTGGTGATCGTGGCGGTGGCGAGCCCCAAGGCCGATGCGGTGGTACCGCAGTTTGACCAACAGCTCTGCGCCGGCGCCACCGTACTGACGATGCAGCTGGCAGCGCGGGCGCTAGGTTATAGCGGGATCTGGCGCTCGGGCTGGCTGATGTATGACCCAGGCTTTCAGCGAGAGCTGGGGCTGGCAGCGGAGGAGTCACTGGTGGGTCTGCTCTATCTGGGGACCCCTGACGAAAGCGATCAGGCGGCACCACCCACCGTGGACCCAAGCCCCCTCCTGACCTGGCTCTGAGCGAGGTTGACCATGCACTGTGGGATCGAGTTTGAGTACCTGCTGATCGACCGCACCGGCCCGACCGCCGGACGGATCCGCGACTTTAGTAATCTCCCCTTCACCACTATCCAGCCCCTCCTGGAGCGGCGCCCGGGGCGCGGCGATCCGGGGCTCGCCAGTGGCGATCTCGGGATCCGCAGCGGCTACTGGTATCTCGAAGGGGACGAACGCTTCCTACCCGATGGCCGCTTCCATACCCTGGCGGTGAAGGGGGTGGAGATCCGTACCCCGCCGGCCGAAGACGTGGCCCAAGCGGTGGCCCGGCTGCTGGCCATAGAGCAGCAGCTAAGCGACCAGCTCGCCCCCCACGGCCTGGGGTTGGGGATTGTCGGCTTCAATCCACTGCGCGCCATCTACCCCTTTGATCCCCCCTTGAACCCCTGGCAGCAGGCACTGCGGCAGGCCGATCGCGGCTACGATGGCAGCCACATCTCGACCCTCAGCTATGGGCCGGATATCAATCTCTCCCTGCCCGGTTGGACGGCGACCCACGCCCTGGCGGCGGCCCGCCGCCTCAACCGATACGCCCCCTACATCGTGCCCTTCAGCTTCCACAGCCCCTTTGCCGCCGGTGCCCTCTGGCCCGGCTACTCCCGCCGCAGCTATGAGCGGCCACGCTATCGGCCAGCGGTCAAACTCTATCTAGGGGCGGCGGAGCTGACGACGTGGGGCCCCCGCTCACAGCTGCTCTACCCCGCCCGGCTACCACGGGAGGAGGGGCGCATCGAGTTCAAGGCGTTTGATGCCCTCCCCTCCCCCCGTCTGCTGACCGCCCTCTGTCACCTGCTGGAGGGGATCTGTCTGGCCGACGAGCTAGCCGCCGCGGATGAGGCGTGCGATCTGCCGCTCTACCGACGCGCCGCCCTCACCGGCTTCGATGACCCGCATATCCACACAGGCGCCCGCGAGGTGCTGGCCTGCGCCAAGGGGGCGCTGCTGCGCCAGGGCGCCACCACCGCCGTGCGCGCCCTGGCCCCGCTGGAGCAGCTACTGGCGGAACGCCGCACACCGGCCCACAGCCTGCGCGAGCAGTATTGTGCCGGTGGCGCGATGTATCACGAGGGAGGCTTGGTGGCCGCCTATGAGCAGGAGCTGACCACCACGCGGCTACCACCCAGCAGTAGCACACCGACTAGCCCCCTCCCCGCTCCGCCGTAACCCCCTCTTGCCTTCCTCCTCCCCCCTGCCGATGGTGAGGGATCACCCGCGCAGCGACTCCCAAGGTGCGGTATCAGAGGGTAAGATGGCGCCCTGACCCAATCCACCGCCACCCCCTGGAGCGGCACTGCGATCCCCGGACAGCACCATGCCCCAGGTGAGGAGAGACGTGATGACCCCCTATAGCGATGCTGCGCTCGAAACCATGCTGGGTGAGCTGGAGTCGGATCGGGTGGAGCGCAAGGAGTCCTTCAAAGGTAAGGCGCCCACGACTGTACGGGAAGCGGTCTGCGCCTTCGCCAACGACCTCGCCGGACACGACAAACCTGGGGTGGTATTCATCGGCGTTCGGGATGATGGCACCCCTATGGGGCTGGAGATCACCGATGAGTTGCTACGCCAGCTGGCGGATATCAAAACAGACGGCAACATCGCCCCACCCCCCACCCTCCTGGTGCAGAAGAGACGGCTCTCAGATCACGACCTGGCGGTCATTACCGTGTGGCCGTGTGACACCCCACCAGTGCGCTACAACGGGCGTATCCATGTGCGTTGGGGACCACGCCGAGGGCTCGCCAGCGCCCAAGATGAACGCATCCTAAATGAGCGGCGTCGCTATCGTGATCGCCCTTACGACATACAGCCTGTGGCTGGTGCAGGCGTGGAGGATCTCGATCAACTCCGCTTCGAGCTGGAGTACCTGCCATCGGTAGTCGCGCGTGATGTACTGCTGGCCAATGAGCGCAGCCAGGCGCAGCGACTCGCCGCCACCAAAATGGTCACTAACGACCAACAGCCGCTCCCCACCGTGCTCGGACTACTCATCATCGGCAAGTTGCCATCCAGTTGGTTACCCGGTGCCTACACCCAATTCTTGCGCCTTGCCGGTACCGATCTCACCGCCCCTATTTTGGATGAGGAGAGTATCTACGGCACGATCACCGATCAGATTCGGCGCATCGAGGAGAAGCTCCAGCTCCACAACCTGCGTAGTGTGCAGTTTGTCCAGCAGTCGCTAGAGTCAACGAGTGAGATCTACCCCCTGGAGGCGTTGCGCCAGCTGGTGCGCAACGCCTATATGCACCGGAGCTACGAGACCACCCACGCCCCGGTACGGATCTATTGGTTTGATGATCGGATCGAGATCCACAATCCTGGTGGCCCCTACGGTTGCGTCACCCTGGAGAACTTCGGGCAGCCGGGCATCACCGATTACCGCAATCCCAACCTGGCGGAGGCACTGCGCGCCCTCGGCTTCGTGCAACGCTTTGGGGCGGGCCTTGCCATCGCCCGCAAGGTGTTGGGAGGACGCCTACAGTTTGATGTTCAACCCGGATTTATTGTCGCCATGGTTGCCGGGGAGGCCACATGATCAGCTTGGCCTTTTTCAACAATAAGGGGGGAGTCGGCAAGACCTCGCTCGTTTATCACACCGCTTGGATGTTTGCCGCCCTGGGGTATCGCCCCCTCATGGTTGATCTCGATCCCCAATCCAACCTCTCCATCATGTCACTGGATGAGGGACAACTAGAGGCGCTATGGCCCGAAGAGGGCCATCCACAGACCTTATATGGGGCGCTACAACCGCTGTTTGACGGTACAGGAGATGTGCAACCGGCCCACATCGAATCCCTCTCTGAGGGGTTAGGGCTATTGGTGGGTGATCTAGCGCTATCGCGCACCGAGGATGATCTCTCCACCGAGTGGCCACGTTGCCTAGAGGGACGGGAGCGGGCGTTTCGCGTCACCACTGCCTTCTGGCGCGTCATTCAGGCAGCGGCCCAGCAGCACCAGGCCGACCTCGCCTTAATCGACGTCGGCCCCAACCTGGGGGCCATCAACCGCGCCGCGCTAGTGGCGGCCGAGTACGTAGTCGTACCCGTAGCACCGGATCTCTTCTCCCTCCAGGGGTTGAAAAATCTCGGCCCTACCCTGGGCCACTGGCGCACCACTTGGCAGCAGGCACGGGAGAGGGCACCGCGTACCATGAAGGAACTACCGGCGGGCCAGATGCAGCCCATCGGCTACGTCCTAATGCAGCACGCTGAACGGCTAGGCCGACCGACCCAGGCCTATGCCAAGTGGCAGGCACGCCTCCCCAACATCTACCGCCAAAGTGTGCTCAACGAGGCGGACAGTATCGGCACAATAGAATCCGATCCCAATCAGATTCAGCGCATCAAACACTATCGCAGCCTCATGCCGTTGGCGATGGAGGCGCGCAAACCGATGTTCGCCCTCAAACCCGCGGAGGGTGCTATCGGCGCCCATCAGGCCAATGTGCAACACTGCTACGACGACTTTCACGCCCTAGTCCAACAGATCAAGGTACGCATTGGTCTGGATTAAACAGCGGATGGGGCGCCTGCGCCGTGAAGCGGCGGCGCGGCCTCAATCACTGGCAAAGAGTGATCGAAAATCGGCCAGGTACCCCAGCAGCGCCGCCTCTGCCACGTTGAATCCACCCGTCAGCCGATGCTCGAAGGTGGGCTCGCCGCAGTAGGTATCGCCCAAGGTGTATTGCACCACCACGGCCCGCCCCACGGCGGTGAAGGTAATGGAGCTATCGTAGGTGGCCTCAAGCCGCGGGGAGAGGCTGCGCTGCCAGATAAACTCATCCAGCGCGCAGACAAATGGCTGCGGATTGAGAAAATAGAGATCCGCGTTATAGCCGCTGAAACGGCCGTGGCCGATATCCACCTCGACCGCTAAGCAGAAAGTGTCTACGGCCAAGAACGGATCACCTGCCCGTTCCAAGCGAATGGTGCTGGTCCCATCGACGGCGGCGATGATCATGGCCCCTCAACCCAGGCGCTACAGATACTCTGCCCCCTCCTTGAGCATGGTCTCTGCGTAGGTCATCGCCTTGGTGCTGCCGTTGAGGCTGAAACGAACCACCTTGAATTTCCCGGATGCCATCGGCACCGCGATGCCGACCACATGGGACTTGAGCAGGATCTCGTGGATCAGATCGAACTCGGTCAGCACCAACTCATAGCGGCCGTCGTTCTCGCTACAGAGGGTGTTCATGGAGAGGGCCGAATACTCGGCATTGACCAACACCGGATAGACGCTGCCATCCTCGCACTGCACATCGGCAATGAGGACATGGAGGCAGCGGTCCAACTCCTTCAGGCAGCGATAGGCCAGGACCTTGCTGAAGTCGTCCTGTCCGGTCAAGGCCACCAGATCGCCGTTGTCCGCCCGCACCACCGTCCAATCGCCAAAGGTCACCTCCTCGGCCTGCGCCAGGGAGGTGAAGAGCGCTAGTGCAAACCCTAGCCATAGACGCCGCATACGGCTCTCCTTCAGATCGCCCACCATAGTCAAACGCTATTGGCGGGGTGTGGTCGCAGATACCACCCTGACGAATCAAGCAGAGCGGCTACGAGGGTCTATTGGTGGGGGCAAATTGGATGGGCTCGGCCTTATCTTCAGAGCCAAAGCACTCTAGGTAGTCGGCACACTCACCGCAAGTGGGTGATTGGCAGATGAGCACCTCAGCCTGTTCACAGAGCTGACGATAGAAGAACTTCTTCCACTTCATGTCGCCCACATTTTTGGCGTGGAGCGCCGGGAAGTTGTCTAGTAGCACGCGATTGAGTACGCCGCGATTGGGTAGTCCCATATCCTGCCAGAGGTGGTTACCGGCCATGCTGGCGGTAGCCACCGCCAGTGCCAACCACTCCACGGCCTCGTCGTCGGAGCCGCGGTGCGCCAATAGCAGTTGCAGCAGGTCGTCAAACTCCCCTTCGCGGTCAGACAGGAGGGGCTCGGCCGGCGTCGCCGCCACTAACCCGGCCGCCTCTAGGGCAGGGAAAAAACGCTCGGCAAGCTGCGCCATGGTCGCACGCGAGAGGCCGGCGATGGGGATATCGTAGGGCGCGCTACGCAGAGGGGCGTTGCCGATCACACCGGCGAGGGCCAGCACCAATGGTGAGTCGGGCACAGCAGCGCCGGCGAGCAGTTCCGGATAGGTCGGCAACGCCATAGACATTACGCCTTTTCTACAAATACTGCGGTGGCCTTCACCGCGGCGGTCACCTTATCACCCACCTTCAGCCCCATCTCTTCCATAGAGCGGGTGGTAATGATGGAACTCATGATGCCTGCGGCGGTTTCAACATCGATCTCCGAGACCGCTTCGCCACGCACGATGGCCTTAATGGTCCCCTCGAACTGATTGCGAACAGAGCTTTTCATGGCGTTTCTCCTGAATAGTTCCAAAAGGTCTTTGCCAAAAAAACGTGCAGCGCCCCCGTTCGACGCTTAAGAATCGAGCGAGCAATGGCGCTGCACGGCAGTAGTTTATGACATTTTCGCGCTGACCTTGGGCGTGCCACAAAATTTTTTTTATGCCCATCGAACCTTTTTGGGGGGCTACCTATGGCTTACGCCCTTGAACGCCGCGAAAGGCCTTGTGGTCGAGCTGGTATTTGGCCATGCGTAGCCCCAGGATGCGTCGCGTCAAACCGAGATCGGTGGCCGCCTCGGTCATGTTGCCGCGCCGGAGTTTCAGCGCCTCAACAATCATCTCGTACTCAATGGCGTTGAGCCGCGTCTCTAGGGTGCCACTCTCACCGGTGGCCACCTTGGAGACCACCGGGGTCTGGAGCGAGGGGGGGAGATGGTAGCCGTGGATCACCCCCTCCTCCGCCAGCAGCATCGCCCGCTCAATGACATTCTCCAGCTCTCGCACATTGCCGGGCCAGTGGTAGCAGAGCAGCATATTGAGGGCCGGGGTGGAGAGCCGATTCACCTCGATTCCCATATCGCGGGCAAATTTGGCGACGAAGTAGTCGGCCAGGGCGATGATGTCATTGCCGCGATCCCGCAGCGGCGGAATGGTAATGGGGAAGACATTGAGCCGATAGTAGAGATCCTCCCGAAACTCCCCCTCGCCCACCATGCTCAAGAGGTGGCGGTTGGTGGCGGCAAGCACCCGCAGATTGACCTTGATGGGGGTGTTCCCCCCCACCCGCTCAAAGGTCTTCTCCTGGAGTACCCGCAGCAGTTTGGCCTGCATCGGTAGCGACAACTCCCCCACTTCATCGAGGAAGATGGTGCCACCATCCGCCTCTTCAAAGCGGCCGCGCCGTTGATTGGTGGCGCCGGTGAAGGAGCCGCGTTCGTGGCCGAACAGTTCGCTCTCGATGACACTCTCCGGCAGGGCCGCGCAGTTGAAGATGACAAAGGGGCCGGTGCGGGTGGGGCCGTTGTAGTGGATGGCGTGGGCCACCCGCTCTTTACCTACCCCGCTTTCACCGAGGATCAGCACCGTGGTGCGCGAGCGACACACCTTCTCGATGAGGCGGTAGACCTCGCGCATCGGTTTGGAGTTGCCGATGATATTGTCTGGTTTGAACTTCTCCTCCAGTGCCTGCCGCAGGCGCAGATTCTCCGCCTCCAGCTCCGCCTTGTGGACATTCTCCAGGAGATAAAGCTCCACCGCCTGGGCGGTGGTGGCGGCGAGGATGGAGAGGATCTCTACATCCAGCTTCAGCAGTTGACTGTTGTCGTAGATCCGCTCGGCACTGATGGCCCCCATCACCTTGCCACCGCGGGTGATGGGCACACAGAGAAACGAGAGTTTTGATACCGCTAGGTCTTCGCGGCTGCCGGTGCGATTGAGAAACTCCGGCTCATCGCTGATGCAGGGGACAACAATGGTCTGCCCGGTCTCCACCACTTTGCCGGTGATCCCTTCGCCCAGTAGATAGATCCCGCGCGCCGCCTCCTCTTCCGTCAGGCCGAGGCTCTCGTGGATAAAGATACTGCCGGAGTCGGGGTTGTAGAGGGTCACCATGCCGCGCACCACCTTCATGTGGCGCCGCATCAGTTGCAGCAGGATCTGCAAGGTGGTGGCGAGGTTGCCGCTCTCGGTGACGATCCGGCTCATCTCATAGAGCAGTGGCAACAGATTGGTGCGGCACTCACCGAGGTTGCACTCGCAAAACTGGGGCGCTGGCGTACTCATGTCACTCAAGCTCCTAGTACTCTTCGGACTCCTGCGGGTCGTTGTGCGCCCACTCCCTTGCCGCCACCGATCCACCCTCGCCCGGGCCACCCGTTGCAACGAGATCGATGGGGGGAGGTCCCCCCACCGACCTACCCTCCGCCGGCTCAGAAGCTGACGGAGACGGTACCCAGGAGGGTACGCGGGGCGCCGGGGTAGTAGTTGTAGGCGCCGGTGCTCTGGACCTCACTGGCGTTGATCTGACCGATATACTCCCGATCCAGCAGATTGATGGCCGCCAGTTTTAGCTCCAGCGCACCAAATGAGAGTTGGCGCTGGTAGCCGAGGGTGAGATCGACCGTGGTGTAACTGGGCACCTCTTCGCGGTGGGCCGAATCGGCATAGCGACTGCCGACAAAGCGCACCACCGGCGCCACGCTGTAGTTTTCAGTGGGCTGCCACTTCAGCCCCAGGTTGGCCATCCACTCCGGCACATCGGGCAGCTGCTCCCCCTCCACCTTGAGGAGGGCGCCACCGGCGGTCACCACATCCTTGTCGAACACCGCCCGGTTGTAGGAGAGGGCGCCAAAGAGATCGACCCGCCGATCCCACGACCAACCCGCCGCCAGCTGCGCCCCCACATGGTGGCCCTCGCCGACGTTCTGGGAGTAGGCGGTCCCCACCACTGGGTCGTAGAAGGAGACCCCCTTGTCGCGGAATTTGGCGTAATAGAGGGTGGGCTCCAGGTAGCCGTGGGCAAACTCCATGCGCAGCCCCAGATCAACGCCATCGGCGATCTCCGGCTTGATCTTGTCCAGCACATCTTGGGCGCTGACGCCGGCGGCGGCGAACAGGGCGTACTGCCCTTGGAAGGAGTTCCAAGCGTTGAAGGCGGCGGCCCCCATGGTGCGACCGGCAGAGAACTTCAGCTCCAGCCCCGGCCGGAGCCGATAGTTGGCGGCCAGATAGGGGAGCCACAGCTCCTCCTCCTGGCCATCGGCGCTGCGGTCCGCCACCACACCGGAGGATTGGGCCAGGGCGGCGTCGTAGGAGAGATCGCCCACACCGCTGGTGTTGTAGAAGTCGATACTGGCCAGAGTCTCCTGCACATAACGCACGCCCCCCTCCAGGCTCAAGGCATCGAAGTCGTGGCGTGCGGTGAAGTAGAGGCTGTCGAAGGTGTGGTCTTCGGTCACCTTGGCCAGCATGGTCCAGTTGCTGAAGGTGAGGTGGCCGGCGCTGTCGGCGCTATACATCTTCCAGGCGGTGGGCGGCCCGGGTGGCTCCATGGTGTAGTGCCAGTAGCCGGCCACGAGATCGGTCTCGGCCAGACGGGTACGCAGCTCGGTCACCACCCCGCTGGAGTCGTGGTCGATGAGCCACTTGCGCACCTTGCCGGTGGCCACGGCGGAGAGGTAGTAGCCCTCCTCCTGGGAGTAGTAGGGCTTCACCACCACACTGGTCTGCGGGCTCACCTGGTACTCGAACTCGGCGATGATGGCGCTATTCTCGAACGCCTGGCGGTTGTGGTCGTAGTAGTTCTCCCGCGCCGCCGGATCGGCCGAGTAGTCGTAGTCGCGGTAGGTGGAGAGATCGGAGGCCTGTTCGTAGTTCAGGGGGCGGTAGTTGTGCTGCGCCATGTCAGAGCGGGTGAAGTAGAGCCGCGCCGTCAGATCCCCAAATGGCCGCTCGGCCGCCAAGGTGAGGTTATCGGCATGGTCCGGCGCCTCGCCGGGGCCGCGCCACTTATCGGCCGAGGCGCTGGAGCCGGAGAAGAACAGGCGGGTACCACCGGCAAACTCACCGCTATCGAGGCGGGCGTAGCCGCGCCAAAACTGCTCACTGCCGGCGCTCATCACCACCCGCCGCTCGGCGTCTGCGCTGGGCCAACGCAGCCGGGAGTCGAGGGTGCCGTAGGTGTTGAAGAGATCGATGGCATCGGGCGGCACGGGCCCCTGATGCAGCGTCACCCCGGCGATATTCTCCTGGTCAAACAGCCATAGGTAGCCGGGACCCGGCCCCATGCCCGTCAGCGGCAGGCCATCCACTGTGCCGTTGGCGCCGTGGGTGGCGTTCTCGCCCCGTACCCGCAGCCCCTTATTGCCGCCAGCGATGTTGGCGTAGCCGTAGGCATCCACGGTCTGCGCCTCGACCGAGGGTAGACCGGAGACCGCGCTATAGGCGCTCCCCCCCCCTGGGGCGGCGAACAGCGCCATCCCTTCTGGGGTCACTTCAAATTGGGTGCCACTGCCCCCACCGGGTGCCACCAACTCCCCCTCTTCTGCCGGCGGCTGACCCTCTACGCTCACCGTGCCGAGCGGGGTCGCCTCCTCGGCCCCCACCGGCAGCGCCACCCAGAGGGCGAGGGCCGGGAGTGCCAAGCGGCGATAGGGTGGCCGGCGGGGGGCCACGGGATGGGGGGATGCGAAAACTCTGGATACCACTGCGCTGTTCTCCTCTTACAGGTTCAACTGGGTCGATGCGGGCTCCCAGCCCCCTGCGGGCGACCCGCCAGGGAGGGGGTGAGCGCCAAGGCGCCGCTGGGGGTGGGGTGGAGCGAGACGGTGAGGCCGTAGAGCCGTTCGATGTTGGCGGGGGTCACCACGGCGGCCGGCGGCCCCTCTGCCACCACCTGCCCCTGGTGCAGCAGCAGGGCGCGGCTGGCCGCCCCCAGGGCGTGGTCGGGGTAGTGGGTCGATTTGATGAAGGCGCGCCCCTCGGCGGCCAGCGCCTGGACCAGCGCCAACAGCCGCCACTGGTTGCCGTAGTCGAGGCCGGTGACCGGCTCATCCATGATGATGAGCGACGCCTCTTGGGCCAGGGCGCGGGCGATGAGGCAGAGCTGCCGCTGGCCGCCGGAGAGTTCGGTATAGATACGGTCGGCCAGTGACTCGATACCGAGCCGGGCCAGCGCCTCGGCCACCGCCCGATGGTCGGTGGCGCGCAATCCGCCATAGAGGCCCCGCTGCGGGATCCGCCCCAGGGCGACCAGATCACGCACCCGATAGGGGAAGGGCACCGCCTGGATCTGCGGTACGTAGGCCACCTGACGGGCGATGTCGCGCCGCCGCCAGCGACTGAGCAGTTGCCCCCCCAGCCGCACCTCTCCAGCGAGGGGGGTCAGCAGACCCAGGAGCAGCTTGAGCAGGGTGCTCTTGCCGCAGCCATTGGCCCCCAGCAGGGCCAACACCTCGCCGGCGCGGATATCGAGATCGACCCCCGCCAGCACCGGCTGCCCCCTGCCACTGGGATAGGCGTAGCGCAGACCGCGGGCGGAGAGCAGGGGCGCACTCATGTCGCCCACCCCTGCCGCACCCGACGCAACATCAGCAGGAAGAGCGGCAGCCCCACCAGCTCGGTCACCACCCCGATGGGTAGCTCCGCATCGGTCAGCCCCCGCGCCACGCCGTCGGCGGCGAGCAGAAACAGCCCGCCGAGCAGGGCACTGGCCGGTATCAAGTAGCGGTTTAGCGGCCCCACCAGCAGGCGGGCGATGTGGGGGGCGAGTAGCCCCACCCAACCGATCATCCCCGCCAGCGCCACGGTGAGGGCGGAGGCGATGGTGGCGCAGAGGATCACCCCACCCCGCACCGCCGCCACCGGTACCCCCAGCGTGGCCGCCTCATCGTCCCCCATGGCGAGGGCGTCGAGCGCCCGCCCCAACAGCGCCAAGCCGGCCACCCCCAGCAACATGAAGGGGGCGTAACGGCCCAGCTCCGCCAGGTCTACCTGACCCAGAGAGCCCATCAGCCAGTAGACGATGGCCGGCAGCTGTTCGTAGGGATCCGCCAGATACTTGACCAGCGCCAGCAGCCCGGAGAAGAGGGCGCCGGAGAAGATCCCCCCCAACACCAGCATCACCGCCGCCCGCACCCCAAACAGCCGGCCGATGCCGACCCCGATGGCCACCGCCGCCAAACCACCCACCACGGCGCTCAGCTGCACCAGGCTCCAGCTATCGAACGCCACCAGCCCGAGGGCCGCCCCGAACGACGCCCCGGCCAGCACGCCGAGGATGCCCGGCGAGACCAGCGGATTGGCAAACACCGCCTGGTAGGCGGCGCCGGAGCTGGCCAAGGAGGCGCCAATCAACACCGCCGCCACCACCCGCGGCAGACGGATCTCCCACACCAGGGAGTGGAGCAGCTGGTACTGCTCCGACGGCATCGACTGCCACCCCAGCAGGGCGAGGAGAAAGTCCAGCAGTTCGCCCCAGGCCACGGGGTAACGCCCCAGCTGCAACGCCAGCAGCATCGCCAGCGGCAACACCAGCAGCAGCGCCCATAGGGCGAGACGGGCCGGCGGCTGGCGCCCCCTCGCGGGGGCCGCGGCGGGGGTCAAGGTGGCTGCGCTACCCACCGCTTAGCCCCCCGCGCGTCCCAGTAGCTCGGCAAGTTGGGCGTCGCTCAACTCCAGGCCGAAGAAGAGGCGGTAGAAGGTGCGGGTCTCGGCCGGCAGATCGAGCGCCAGGCGATCGGGATAGAGGGCCGCGGCCAACCACTGGATCCCCAGTGCGCGCATGAAGGAGGGGGGACGGTCGAGCCAGTTGAGGGGGCGCCGCGGGACATCGAGCACCCGCTGGTGACGGAAGGCGCTGAGCCCCTCCCAACGCTCATCGACAGAGGCGTTGTCGATGAACAGGGGGTCCTGGGCGATCACCACCTGTGGGTCCCACAGCACCACCTGCTCCATCCCTACCCGCTCCTGACCCACCATCGAGCGGGGCTGGCAGCGGTAGACGTTGTATCCCCCGGCAAGGGCGATGGGCTCGCTATGGAACGAGGTGTGGCAGTCGGTCGCCAGTCCATCGGGGCTCTCGGCGTAGTAGACCCGGACCCGCTCCGCCTCGGGGATACCCGCCACCGCCCCCTCCACCCGCGCCAAGGCGCGGCGGATGTAGTCGGCCAACTCCTTGCCACGCGCCTCGCGCCCCACCAGGCGGCCGACAAACTCAAAGGCGGGGGGCCAGTCGGCCAGGGTATCGAGCTTGACGTAGACCACGGGGATGCCGGCCTTGCGGAACGGCGCCTCGATCCCGGCGGGATCGAGATCGGAAAAGGCGTTCTGCCAGGCCAGGGCAACATCGGGTTGCAGCTTCAGCAGCACCTCAGGGTTGACCTGGCGGCCGTGGCCCATGGCGCTCCCGACCACCGGCAGGCCATGCAGCGCAGGGGGGAGAAAGGCCTCGCTACCGGGGGTGAAGGGCATATTGAGGGCACTGACCAGGCTGGGGTCGATGGCCAGCAGGAGCGCCGTCAGGGGCGGCGCCGCGCCGAACGGCCGCGTTACCTGCTCCGGCACCGCCACCACGCGCCCGGCCATATCGGTGACCTCCCGGGCGGCGACCCCACTGCTGGCGAGCAGCGCCAAGGTTGTCAGCAGGAGCAGACGGGCGGGGCTGAGCCAGGAGCGGCGCCGGGCTAGGGGCTGCGGGGAGGTGGCGGACATGGGACTCCTCGATTTCGCTATATACATAAATACATAACGCCCACCGGCTACCGGCCCCTCCCTTGGCCGCCGCGGCCATAGCGTTATGTCCGTTTATACATAACGCTACTGAAGCAAGGTGAATGCCAATGCCCCGTCTAGGTCGGGATCGGCCGCTAACCCTAGGAGGGCGGTGGCCCGAACAGCTGCCCCCCAGCCCGCACCGGGGGTAGCGTTATGTTCGAAAAGTGATAACGGACGTCGGCTTTCCCACCAAGGCCCGCCCCTTCAGCCCATCCGCCAACTCCCTTACACTGCGCCCATTGAGTCTCTTGTGAAGGTATTGCCGTGTCTGTCCTCACCTGCGCCGAGTTTGACCTCCCTCAGCTGGCCCACCTGTTTGATCGCTTCGGCGCCACCCTGCGGCAGGTCACCGACGACCAAGCCATCGAGGGAAGTTGGTTCGGTGAACCCGAGGCGGGCTTGGTGGGCAAGACCGTGGTAGTGCGCGGCGATACCCCGGTCCACTCGGCGCTCCATGAGGCGTGTCACCTGTTCTGCATGGATGCCCAACGCCGCGCCAGCCTCCACACGGATGCCGGCGGCGACTACGACGAGGAGAACGGTGTCTGCTATCTCCAGATCCTGCTGGCCGATCAGCTCCCCACCATGGGCGAGGCGCGGATGCTGGCGGATATGGATAGCTGGGGCTATACCTTCCGCCTCGGCTCCGCCCGCGCCTGGTTTGAGCAGGATGCCAGTGACGCCCGCACCTGGTTGGTGGAGCACGGTCTGCTCACCCCTACCGGCGTGCTCACCTTCCGGATGCGCGAGCCGGATTGACGGCGTGCCCGCTGGACGCGCCGGCGCCGAGGGGAGTTAACTAGACTTGCCGTAGCCACGGGGGAGGGGCCGTCGATGAACTTTGAATCGATCCACAACTACTACGAGCGCCTGGTGATAGAAGAGATCATGGATACCCTGGTACGGGACCAGGGGGTAGTCAACCAAGATCTCCTGGAAGATGTCGCCTGCGTCGCCCTCAATCGGCTGCCACCCCGCTATGTGCGGTTCGAGGTGGACATGGCCTTCTACATGACCACCGAGGAGCGGGAACAGATGGAGAATGCCATCCATGAGGCGGTGGCCTTTGCCTGGCAGTTCGTCTCCTCACGACATCAACGGGATGTAGCGCACGAGGAGTGAGGTCATGGAGGGGAATATGCACATCCTGGCTGATGAGGCGGCGTTATTTACCGCCTCTGCCCGACGGGTGGTGGAGATTGGGCGGGCGGCCATCGCCAGCCGCGGTGGTTTCCACCTGGCGTTAGCCGGCGGCAATACACCGCGCGGCCTCTACCTGCGGCTGATCCAACCCGATCTAGCCACCCTCATCGACTGGTCACGGGTCCACGTCTGGTTCGGCGACGAGCGGACCGTCCCCCCTGATCACGAACAGAGCAACTACCGCATGGCGGCGGAGAGCCTGCTGACGGCGGTCCCCATCCCACCGGAGCAGGTCCACCGGATGGAGGGCGAACTCCCCCCAGAACAGGCGGCAGAGCGCTACGGCGCGCAGCTGGAACAGGGGCTGCCGCGCAGTCAGAACAACAGTGCCCAACTCGACCTCGCCCTGCTCGGGCTGGGGCCCGATGGCCACATCGCCTCGCTCTTCCCCGGCACAGACATCCTCCACCGACGCCGCTCCGTGGCGGCGGTCTATGTCCCCCATCTCGACACCTGGCGCCTCAGCCTCACCCTGCCGGTGCTCAACAGCGCCCGCCACCTGCTGCTGCTGGTGAGCGGCCAGAAAAAGGCCGATGTGATCCGCCATCTGATGCAGCGCTGCCCAGACGCCGCCCCACTGCCGGTGCAGCTGCTCCAACCGAGTGGCGAACTGGAGTGGTTTCTGGATGCCAACGCCGCCCGCCATCTACCGCGTGAGGTCGCTGTGTGAGGGTACTGGCCGGCGATATCGGTGGCACCAAGACCCTCTTGCGGCTGGCAGAGGTGGATCCGCGGCAGCCGCACGGGGTGCGCCTCCTGGCGGAGTCACGCTTTGAGAGCGCCGCCTATCGGGACCTCACCGATATGGTGCAGGAGTTCTTGGGCGCCAACGGGCGGGGCGAGGGGCTGCACGCCGCCTGCTTTGGTGTCGCCGGTCCAGTCCTGGGGGATGGCCAGCGGCAGCAGGCGCAACTCACCAACCTCCCTTGGCGGCTCGATTCGCAGCAGCTGGCCGCCGATCTCCAGCTCCCCGCGGTACGCCTCATTAACGACTTCCAAGCCATGGGTTACGGTATCGAGGCGCTGGGACCCGACGACCTGGTGCCCCTCCAAACGGCCCCCATCGACCCCCAGGCGCCGCGGGTGGTACTGGGGGCCGGCACCGGGTTGGGGGTGGCCCTGCTCATCCCCACCGCCGCCCACTATGAGGTCTACCCCACCGAGGGGGGCCACACCGACTTCGCCCCCCGCGATGGGCAGCAGGAGGCGCTGCTGCACCACCTGCGCCCCCTCTTTGGCCGGGTCTCCTATGAGCGGATCGTCTCTGGCCCTGGCCTGGTGGCCATCTACCGCTTTCTACTGGACCAGGCCGGGGCGGCCCAGCAGACCGATCCGCTGCTCGCCGCCGCCGATCCCGCGGCCGCCATCTCCCATCAAGCCATCGTGGCGGCCGACTCCCGAGCGGCAGCGGCCCTCCATCTATTCGTCACCATCTACGGCGCCTTTGCCGGCGACCTTGCCCTCACCACGTTGGCCCGGGGAGGGGTCTTCGTGGCGGGCGGGATCGCCCCAAAGATCATCGACCGCTTGAGAAATGGTGAATTCATCTCCAACTTTCGGGACAAGGGGCGTATGCGGCCGCTGGTGGAGCAGATGTCGGTGCAGGTAGTCATCAACCAACAGACCGGCCTGCTCGGTGCCACCCTGGCCGCCAGCCGTCTTTGACCGGGAGAACTGCCATGCAGCAGGAACATGAGCATCAGATAGAGATCGACATCCAGACCAGCTATGTCGAAGAGCAGTCGGACCCGGATGAGTCCCGTTACGTCTTTTCTTACACCGTGACCATCCGCAACACCGGCCTGATACCCGCCAAACTACTCACCCGCCACTGGGTGATCACCGATGGCGATGGCCGAGTGCAGGAGGTGCGGGGGTCCGGTGTGGTGGGTGAGCAACCCTACCTGGAGCCGGGGGGCTCGTTCCGCTACACCAGCGGCACGGTGTTGGAGACCCCGGTGGGCACGATGGAGGGGAGTTACCAGATGTTGGGGGATGATGGTGCCCGCTTCGACGCCCCGATCCCCGCCTTTACCCTCTCCCTGCCCCACACCTTGCACTGAGTGGCGGGCGGGCCTCGCCCGCCTACCCACGGCAGACAGACGATATGTCCTTGAAACAGAGCTATACCCTGCTCGCCCCGCTCTACGATCTGGTGGTGGCCCGCGCCAGTGAGCCGATGCGGCGCCAGAGCCTGCTATCGCTGCACGGTTTCCGTGGCCGGGTGCTGCTGCCCGGCATCGGTAGCGGGCTCGATATCCCCCATCTGCCGGCCGGCCCCCACTATGTCGGCCTCGATCTCACCCCGGCCATGCTGGCCCGCGCCCGCCGCCGGGCCGTGGGCCGTAATGACATCACCCTCCACCAGGGGGATGCCATGGCACTGCCCTACCCCGCGGGCAGCTTCGATCGGGTGGTGCTCCACCTCATCCTCGCGGTGGTCCCGCAGCCGGAGCGGCTACTACAGGAGGTGGAGCGGGTGGTAAAACCGGGGGGACGCATCATCATCCTCGATAAGTTCCTCCGCCCTGGCCAGCGCGCCCCGCTGCGTCGCGGCCTTAGCTGCATCTCCCGCCATATCGCCACCCGTACCGATGTGGTGTTTGAGGAGGTGTTGGGCCACTGTCCCCAGCTCCAGCTGCATGGGGATCGTCCGGTGCTGGCGGGGGGGTGGTTTCGCCACATAGAGTTGGTGCGCCAGGGGGGCGTGGCCGACCCCGCCGAGATCGAGACCTCAGCCGCGTAGGCGGCGTTTGGCGGCCTGGAGCTGGACGTAATCCCGTAGGTCGGAGAGGAAGAACTGGCGATTCTCGTCGTAGCGGAAGTGGGCAGCGGTGGCGCTATCGCCGTGGGTGTAGCGCTCGGCCACCTCTAGGAAGGGGCTCGGCAGGGAGCGGTTGAACTCGGAGGGGAGGCTAAGTAACCGCACCACCCGCTCGAAGGGGAAGCGCAACCGTTCGCCCCGTGGCTCGGCGGGCACGGTGAGGGGCTGTTCATAGAGCCGAAACAGGCTCAGATAGTCGTCGATATCGGGCTGCATGGCAGCACTTCTGTTCAAGAAACGGGCCAGCCCCCAACCCCAGAGATTATTTGGCCCGAACCGCCCCCGCCCCCCCGCTTTGTCGCAAAGCCAACAGAGCAAACCGCCCAGTTCGGTACATTTCACCCCGCCCCCAGGGATAAACCGCTTGGCTAGAGGGGTTGTGAGACGACCCCCTACCTGGCACCTAAATTGCCCGCAACGGGAAAAGGAGGTGCCATGAAAAAGACCTATCTCGACTGGTCCGGCTACGACAGCTATGGCATGGGCGACGCCTATGCCGGGATCCCGGCCACCGGCGGCGCCTACGCCAAGGCGGTGGCGGTCTGTATGAACAATAAGCAGTGCCAGCGCACCGGCAAGGGGGTGATGTGCCCCAGTTTCCGGGTCACAGGCGATCCGGCCCACTCCACCGGCGCCCGGGTCAACGCCTTTAAGGCGGCCCTCAATGGCGAGCTGGGCGAAGACCCCTTCCTCCACCCCCAGCTGGCAGAGGCGATGGACCTCTGCGTCTCCTGCAAGGGGTGTAAGCGGGAGTGTCCGAGTGGGGTCGATATGACCCTAATCAAGGCGGAGTACCTGGCGCAGCGCCGCGCCGCTGGCGGCGGCAAGTGGCGCGAAACCCTCTTTGCCCGCCTGCCGCGTTGGCTCGGCCGGGGGCTCCCTCTCCGCCCATTTGTCCAGTGGCGCAACCGCTCGCCCCTGTTGGCGCGTCTGCTGGAGCGGGCCACTGGGATCAGCGCTGCGCGGGCGCTGCCGGAGCCGGCGGCCGAGCCGTTTACTGCCCCCGCCAGCGGCAGCGGCGAGCGGGGCGAGGTGATACTGCTGGTGGACACCTTCTGCGGCCAGTTTGAGCCGGGCATAGCCGCGGCGGCCCATCGGGTCCTCACGGCCGCCGGCTATCGGGTGCGCCAAGCCCTCCCCAGCGCCGACGATAGCGAGCCCCAGCGCCCCCTCTGCTGCGGCCGTAGCTACCTGGCGGCCGGGATGGTGGAGCAGGCCCAGGAGGAGGCGCGCCGAGTGTTATCGGCACTGCGGCCGGCGTTGGCGGCAGGCACCCCAGTGGTCGGTCTGGAGCCCTCCTGCCTGTTGGCGTTGCGGGATGAGTTTCTCGCCCTGGGGTTGGGAGAAGAGGGGCTACAACTCTCCAAGCAGGCCTTCCTGTTCGAGGAGTTTCTGGCGCGGGCGCACCAGAAACAGCCGCTCCCGCTGCGCCTGCGGCCGCTACCGCAGCGGGCGCTGCTCCACGGCCACTGTCACCAGAAGGCGTTTGGGGCGATGAAGTCGGTGCGCAAACTGTTGGCCCTTATCCCGGAGCTGGAGCTGGAGCTGATTGAGGCGGGGTGCTGCGGCATGGCCGGCAGCTTCGGTTTTGAGGCAGAGCATCAGGCCATCTCGCTGGCCATGGCGGAGCAGGAGCTGCTACCCACTATCCGCGCCGCCCCAGCCGATACGCTGATCCTCGCCGATGGCTTCTCCTGCCGCCACCAGATCGCCCACGGCAGCGGGCGGCGGGCGATCCATGTGGCGGAGCTGCTGGCCCAGGCGCTCGATACGGGCACCCCGGCGCTAGAGCCCAGTGCGGGCAGTTAGGCGGTAGTGCCGATGAGGCCGGCAAAGTGGCTGCCATTACCGCTGAGGTGGCCACGATAGAGCGCCTCAAACCCCTCCGGCACCGAGTTCTGGACCGACGGACGCGCCAGCAGCCGCTCGCTCCAGGCGCCGCACTGGGGCAGCCCCTCCAGTAGGGCCAGTGAGGGGAGGAGCCCCATCACCAGCTTGGCGCGGACAAAGAACGGGGCAAAGGCGGCATCCACCATCTGGAACTGCTCCCCCCCAAACCAGGGGCCGACCAGCTGCGGCTCCAGCCGCTCCAGATCGGCCCGCAGGGCACTGCGGCACTGGTTGAACTCCTCCTCCCCCTTGGCGTTCACCATCCGGAACTGCCCCATGAAGAGGTTGGAGGCAAACTCCATCCAAGCGCGCTGGACAGCGCGGGTAACGGCATCCACCGGGTGGAGCGACGGGGGATTGACCTCATCCAGGTACTCCATGATCACCGCTGACTCAAAGATGACCGCCTCCCCTACCCGCAGCACCGGCACCTTGCCGAAGGGGGAGATGGCCTTAAACCAATCAGGCGGCTCCTGGAGATTGATGAAGGTGAGATCGAAGTCAACCCCCTTCTCCAACAGCACGATCACCGCACGTTGCACAAAGGGGCAGAGCTTAAAGCTGATGAGTTCTGGTTTCATGGAGCGCTCCAAGGGGCAGTGGAAGGCGTGGCGGTCGAGGTGGCGCTCACCCCGACCGATTGGCGCGGACTTAGCCGGGCGGCCAGCCGAGGGTGCGACCACCCAGCAGATGCAGGTGGATGTGGAAGACGGTCTGACCGGCATCGGCATTGGTGTTCATCACCAATCGATAGCCGCTCTCGGCAATGCCCAGCTCCGCGGCAAGGCGCTTGCCAGTGAGGAACAGCTTGCCCACCAGGGCCGCATCCGCGGCATCCAGGTCGTTGACGCTGGCGATATGGCGCTTGGGGATGATGAGGATGTGGGTGGGTGCCTGGGGATGGATGTCGCGGAAGGCGAACACCTCATCGTCCTGATAGACCGGGGTCGCGGGGATCTCTCCAGCGACGATCTTGCAGAAAAGACAATCCATAGTGCTCCTCGAAACGTTGAGGGTAGTGGTTCGGCGCCCGCCAGTGTAACCCGCCCGCTCAGGGGGCGGGATTGGGGTGGCGGGTGTGGATCGCCTCAATCGCCTCCAGCAGCTCCGGCGCCAACGTTAGGTCGGCGCTGGCGATGTTGCTGGCCAACTGCCCCACGCTGGTGGCGCCGATGATGGTGGCGCTGAGAAAGGGGCGGCTATGGACGTAGGCGAGGGCCATCTGTGCCGGATCGAGGCCGTTAGCGCGGGCTAGGGCCACATACTCGGCGGTGGCCGCCTGGGCCTCTGCGTTCAGATAGCGGTCATAGTGGGACCAGCGGGTGATACGTGCCCCCTCCGGCCGCGCCCCAGCCAGGTACTTGCCGGAGAGCACACCGAAACCCAGCGGGGAGTAGGCAAGCAGCCCCGTCCCCTCACGGTGCGCCACCTCTGCCAGCCCCACCTCAAAGCTGCGGTTGAGCAGGGAGTAGGGGTTCTGTACCGAGACCACCCGCGGCCAGCCGTGCTGCTGCGCCAGCTGTAGAAACTGCATCACCCCCCAGGGGGTCTCGTTGGAGAGGCCCACCTGGCGTACCTTGCCCGCCTTGACCAGATCCGCCAGCACCTCCAGGGTCTGTTCAATCTGCGGCAGTGGTGCCTCGCTATCGTGGGAGTAACCGAGTTGGCCGAAGTAGTTGGTCTTCCGCTCCGGCCAGTGGAGTTGGTAGAGATCGATATAGTCAGTGCGCAGCCGCCGCAGGGAGCCATCGATGGCCGCCGTCATATCCTGCCGCACGAAGCGGGAGTGGCCACCGCGGATCCAGGGGATCCAATCGGGGCCTGGACCGGCCATCTTGCTGGCGATCACCAGCTGCTCGCGCCCGCCGCGGGCGTGCAGCCACTGACCGATGATCGCCTCGGTCCGGCCATAGGTCTCCTCGCGTGGGGGGATGGAGTAAAGCTCCGCTGTATCGATGAAGTTGACCCCGTGGGCCACAGCGTAATCGAGCTGTTCAAACGCCTCGGCCTCGCTGTTCTGCTCACCGAAGGTCATGGTGCCCAGGCAGATCACACTGACTGCCGGCCCCCCGTTGCCCAACTGACGGTATTCCATCGGTTACCTCTTCTCGTTGTGCGCCCAACGTCAGGGGCGCGTTACCATAGGCGCCCCACAGCATAGCCCGAAGCCCATGACATGGCCGCGACGCCCCCCAAGGTAGGATTCGTCAGCCTCGGTTGTCCGAAGGCGACCGTGGATGCCGAACGCATCCTCTCCCAGCTACGTGCCGAAGGTTACCTTCTGGTACCGGAGTACCACCAGGCCGATCTGGTGGTGGTCAACACCTGCGGCTTCATCGATGCCGCGGTGGAGGAGTCGCTGGAGGCGATTGGTGACGCCCTGACGGAGAATGGCCGAGTGGTGGTCACCGGCTGCCTGGGGGCCAAAGAGGGGCTGATCCGAGAACGCCACCCCGCGGTCTTGGCCGTGACCGGCCCCAACCAGCTGACAGAGGTGATGACGGCGGTCCACGGCCACCTGCCACCCAAGCACGATCCCCACCTCGATCTGCTCCCCCCTGGCGGGCTCAAACTGACCCCACCCCACTACGCCTACGTGAAGATCGCCGAGGGCTGCAATCAGAGTTGCAGCTTTTGCATCATCCCCTCGATGCGCGGCAAGCTCGCCTCCCGCCCCGCAGGAGAGGTGCTAGAGGAGGCGGAGAAGCTAGTGGCCGCAGGGGTGCGGGAGCTGCTCATCGTCTCGCAGGATACCGGCGCCTACGGCGTGGACCTCAAATATCGCACCAGCTTCTGGCAGGGGCGGCCGGTGAAGAGTCGCATCGCCGATCTCGCCCGCCAGCTCGGCTCGCTGGGGGTGTGGGTACGGCTCCACTATCTCTACCCTTACCCCCATCTGGATGAGCTGCTGCCGCTGATGGCCGATGGCCTGATCCTCCCCTATCTGGATGTGCCCCTCCAGCACGCGGCCCCCGGGGTACTCAAGGCGATGCGCCGGCCCGGCGATCTAGATGGGCTACTGCGCCGCATCGAGCGCTGGCGGGCCGACTGCCCCGATCTCACCCTGCGCAGCACCTTCATCGTCGGCTTCCCCGGCGAGAGTGAGGCCGATTTTGAGCTGCTACTCCAGTTCCTACAGGCGGCGCAGCTCGATCGGGTCGGTGCCTTCCCCTACTCGCCGGTCGCCGGGGCGGCGGCCAACGAGCTGGCGGGGGCGGTACCCGAAGGGCTGAAAGAGGAGCGTCTAGAGCGTTTCATGGAGGTACAGGCGGCCGTCAGCGCCGCCCGCTTGGAGCGGCGCCTCGGACGGCGCGAGACGGTATTGGTGGACGAGGTGGATAGCGATGGCGTCATCATCGCCCGCAGCCGCGGCGATGCCCCGGAGATCGACGGCGTGGTGGTGATCGAAGAGGGGGAGGCGGCGGCAGGCGACTTCATCGAGGTGGAGATCATCAACTACGATGAGCACGACCTCTACGCCGTGCAACTTGGCGCCCCTCACTAAACCACCGCCAGCGTCGGGCGCGCTTTAGCGCGCCCCCTCCTCCGAGAGCGGATCACCATCGGTAATGGGCTGGGTAGCGGCCCGCTCCACCCGGGTTGCCGCCAGCGCCTTTGCCACCGGTTTGCGATACTCCCGGTGGCAGGTGATGCAGCTGTCCATCAGGCGGAAATAGGTGGCCAGCGCCTCCCGCCGATCCTCTCGCTCCGCCGCCTCTGCCAACCGCTGGGCGGTATTCCGTACCACCAGCTCGATGCGTTCGTACTGCTCGATCTGCGGACCGAGGAGGGCGATGAGCCGCACCCGCTCCGCCTCTGCCACCGGCTGCCGCTGACTCATGACCCGCGCCGCTTGCGCCACCGCCTTCATGTCGGAGGCCAACAGCCCATCACTGGCCTGATTCAACTCCAACTTAAGCCGCGCCATCGCCCCTTTGAGGCTGATGGGTTCATCGGCTGCCACGAGATTGCTGCTGGTGGTCACCGCCAGCAGGGTAAAACCGACGGTCCACGGCCAGCTCCGTGACCCACTCTTCATACAGGGACTCCCAATGGTTTCGACAACGGTAGCGATCACCGCGGTGATCGGAACGGAATGACACCATGCCTGCGCCACTGCCGATGGCAGCGCCCCCAGCGCAGAGGTTGGATGTTGCAAGGGAAAGGTAATTCAAGGTGTGGTAATCAATGGCTCTTGGTGGGGGCGTGGCCCCCTCGATCATCTACTTTTGTGCCGCCGTTCTTGCCGCGGCGGCTACGCCCCACAGACGAATTGCCCCCATAGTGTTGACCATACTCGTTGCCCCTGCCACCTCCCTGGCCCTCAAAGCAGCGGCGGTGCGCTTAGAGATTTAATTGAAAAGAGGCGCCTGCGCCCCAACAGCGAAGCGATACCCACGCCCATCATCACAGGAGTCACCATGTCTGCCCCGCTACCGCTGCTCATCGAACCCACGGCCCTTGAGGGCGAACTCCAGCGCACTGAACTGCGGGTCATCGATCTGAGCCGGGCCGACATCCATCAACGCCTCCACATACCGGGTGCCCAGCTCCTGGATTACGGTGCCATTGTGACCGCCCGCCCGCCGGTGGGCGGCCTGCTGCCGGAGCCGCACCAGCTGGAGCAGGCCCTCGGCGCCATCGGTCTGACCCCGGAGCACGCCATCGTCGCCTACGATGACGAGGGGGGTGGCAAGGCGGCCCGCCTGTTGTGGACCCTGGAGGCCATCGGCCACCGTGGCGGGCTTAGCCTGCTCAATGGCGGCCTCCATGCCTGGGCCAACGAGGGCCACCCCGTGACCCGTGACACCACCGTCGCGGCCCGCGCTGACTACCCCGTGACTCTGCCGGAGCCGTCGCCGCCGGTGGCCAGCGCGCACTACATCCTCGACCGCCTGGGCGACCCCCAACTGGCCCTCCTGGACGCCCGCAGCCACGACGAATACACCGGCGAACGGCTCTACTCCGCCCGCGGTGGTCACATCCCCGGTGCGGTCAACTTCGAGTGGACAGCGGCGATGGACCAGGCCAACAACCTCCGCCTGCGCCCTGCCGAAGAGCTGCTGGGGGCGCTGGCCGCCCTCGGCGTCACCACGGACAAAGAGGTGATCACCTACTGCCAGACCCACCACCGCTCCGCCTACAGCTACTGGATGTTGCGGGTACTCGGCTTCCCTCGGGTCAAGGGCTACCCCGGCTCTTGGTCGGAGTGGGGCAACCGACGCGAGCTACCGCTGGAGCGTTAACCCTCCCTTTCTGCGCAGGCGATATCTACCATAATCGACCGCTCGCCCACTGGAGTTGGCAACCATGGCTGAACGCCCCGAGCTATCCGTCGTCCTCCCCGCCTACAACGAGGCGGCCGCCCTGCCCCAGGCCATCGAACGGCTGCGGCAGGTGCTCACACCACTGACCGATCGCTTTGAACTGATAGTGGTGGATGACGGCTCTAGCGATGCCACCTACCACCTGGTGCGCACCGCCCACGCCGCAGATGGGCGGGTGAAAGGGGTGCGGCTGGCGCGCAACTTTGGTAAGGAAGCAGCCCTCCAGGCCGGCCTGGCCGCCGCCACCGGCCAGGCGGTGGCAACCCTGGATGCCGATCTCCAACACCCGCCAGAGCTGCTGGCCGCCATGCTGCACCACTGGCGCAACGGCGCCAAGGTGGTGCATGGGGTGAAGCGGCGCCGAGGAGCGGAGTCGCGCTGGATGGGGCTCGCCGCCCGCCTCTTCTATCGCAGCTTCCACCGCCTGACGGGACTGGACCTGCGCTCCAGCTCCGACCTCAAGCTGCTGGACCGAGAGATTGTGGATCTGCTGCTGCAACAGCTACCAGAGCGGAGCCGCTTCTATCGCGGCCTGGTGTTCTGGGTGGGGCTCAACGATGTCACGGTGGAGTTTGATGTCCAGCCGCGGGTAGGCGGGGTCACCCATTGGCAGTTGGGTGCCTTGGTGGGCTACGCCAGCCGTGCCATCACCGCCTTCAGCTCGCTCCCCCTGCAACTGGTACCACTGCTCGGCGCCCTGATGCTACTGGTGGCGCTGGTGCTGGGTCTGGAGGCGTTCGTCTCACGCCTCAGTGGGGCGGCGGTGAGCGGCTTTGCGACCCTGGAGATCACCGTCCTCTTCACCGGCAGCCTGGTGATGATCGGCCTCGGCATCATCGGCCAATACCTCGCCCGCATCTACGAGGAGGTGAAGATGCGCCCCCACTATGTGGTGCGTGAGCAGCTGGGGTGGGGAGACCACAAGCATGACCAACGCCCGCTAGAGCCGGCGGACGCCCCCTAGCGCCGCACCCCGGCGTCGAGGCGATCACTACGAGCAGAGGCAGTATCAAATCGATAGGGGATCTGATCGGAGTCGGCAGGGATCCGCCAGTGGTCGGGCGCCTCATAGTCGTAAGGGCGATCGACGACATTGAGCAGGGCGCTTGGCTGATCGGAGAGATTCTGCACGCCGTGCCACACCTGCGGCGGCACCACAATCAGGGCCGGGCGCGCACTACCCACGCGAAACTCATTGATAAGCCCATGGGTGGGTGAGCCGGGTCGGTGGTCATAGAGCACCACCTTGATCAACCCCTCGTTGACAAACAGCCGGTCGGTGGCGAACTGATGGGCGTGCCAGGCGGAGAGCCCACCACTGCGCAGGCGCACCTGAAAGACCTGCCCCACATCCAGCTCATCCAAGGCCCAGCTGCGTCGCCACACCTCACACAGCACCCCGTTCTCTTTGATGACGTTGCGCACCTCTTTGAGCTGCACCCCATCGATGAGGCGCTGATTCACGAGCTGCCAGTCGGAGGTGATGCTCTGTCGGTCCCGTTGGGCGCCGGCCAATAACCAATCTTCGCTCATTCGCTCTCTCGGATCTTTTTGAAGTGCTCAATCATTCGGCCGCGCCGCCTATAGCGCAACGCGCTGCGTAACGCATGGGGATGGATGCCGCAGAGTAGACTCACGCGCCGAAACAGCGCCCGCAGCAGACGCACCCACAACAACCACGGGCGGTCACCATGCTCCAGCTGATCCAACCCACAGGCGATGGCGAACAACTCCCGCTCGCGGAAATCCGGCTCCACTGCCATCCGGCGCAATAGCTCCGCCTGCTCCGCCTCATCGCGCCGCCGATAGCAGCCTGGACGCTTGGCGGAATAGGCGGCCATCAGCGTCGGCAGGGCTAACATGCGCATCTGCTTGCCCGCTTTTGCTACCCGACCGATCCACTCTTGGGAGGGCATGTTGTACAACTCGTGCGCCATGCGCCATCCACCGATCTCTGCCACCAACTCCCGACGCAACACCCACGCGGAGGCAGGCACCACTAGGTGGGGGTGGTAGGCGCCATCGTGGGAGGCCGCCAACAACCGCCGTTGGCCATCGGGCTCCAACACCATCACCGGAGTGAAGACCAGATCGGCCCCGCTATGCTCCAGCTCCGCCACCGCCTGCGCCAAGTGATCCGAGAGCCAAAGGTCATCGTGGTTGAGCCAGGCGAGATAGCGGCCACTGGTGTAGGCGAGCCCCGCATTGTTGGGACCACTCTGCTCGCCATAGCGGGTGGAGAGGTTGACGAAGTGCAGCCGTGGATCGGCAAAGGCGGCCACCACCTCAGCGGTGTCGTCACTACAGCAATCCCCCACCACCCAGCACTCCCAGTCGGTGAAGGTGTTGCGGCGCACGCTCTCTAACGTATGGCGCAGCACATTACTGCGGTTGTAGGTGGCGATGATAATGGAGACGGTGGGGGCGGCCATCGGGGCAGATGGGTAGTGATGAGGCGGCCATGCTGCACAAATCGAGTCCATTTGAAAATACCGTTTACCCAATTTCCCGCCACGCTTAAGCATATGCTAAGGAACCTGCGACACCTTGGCCGCTGACACCCGCCGGCAGGTGGAACATGCGTTAAGAACAGCGGCCCCAACGGGGGATTCCGCCACCACGGCCCGGGCAGATAGCGCGGAAAATAAGTGGTAGAGTTGCTCATTCATTGGCTCCCCACTCTCCTCCCCACGGAATCACGCCATGAACGCCTTGCTGCGCCGTATTGCGATTCGGCATCGCCTCCTGTTACTGGTCCTCCTCGCCTTGGTCGGCATTGCGGCGGCACAGGCGGTGTCACTGCTCAATCTGCGCCAGAACCTGCTGGAAGATCGCAAGGTGAAGACCCGCCATGTAGTGGAGACGGTCTACAGCTTGCTGAGCTACTACGAGGGGCTGGAGCGCAGTGGCCAGCTCACCCAAGCGGCGGCCCAGGCCCAGGCCATTGCTGCGGTACAGGCGCTGCGCTATGACGGCTCAGAGTATTTCTGGATAAATGACATGGAGCCACGCATGGTGCTCCACCCTACCCGTCCAGAACTGAACGGCAGCGATCTATCAAACGAGCGCGATCCCACCGGCAAGGCGCTCTTCAAAGAGATGGTGGCGGTGGTGCGCAGCAGCGGCGCTGGCTTCGTCAACTACCTCTGGATCCGACCGGGCGAGAAGGTGCCCCAACCCAAGGTCTCCTATGTGCAGGGGCTCCCCGGTTGGCAGTGGGTGGTGGGCTCTGGGATCTATGTCGATGACGTGGACGCCATCTTCTGGCACCAGGTGCGTGGCCAGGCACTCTACACCCTGGGCGGTGCGGGGGCGCTGCTGCTGCTCTCCATGGCGATGGTTGCCACCATCACCCGCCCCCTCGGCGCCACGGTGGCCACTCTGCGCGACATCGCCGAGGGGGATGGCGATCTCACGGCCCGTCTGCCGGTGACCGGTCACGACGAGCTGGCGACCCTGGCAGATGCCTTTAACCGCTTTGTGGGCAAGATCCAACAGCTGGTGAGCGAGGTGAAGGAGGTCTCCGATGCCATCCACGGCTCGGCCAACGAGATCGCCGCCGGCAACCTCGACCTCTCCCAACGCACCGAACAACAGGCGGCGGCCCTGGAGCAGACCGCCGCCAGCATCGAGCAGCTGACCGCCACGGTCAACCAGAATGCCGACCACGCCCGCGAGGCGGATCGCACCGCTGGGGCCGCCCGCGTCCAGGCCAGTACCGGGGGTGAGGTGATGCAGCGCGCCACCCGGGCCATGCACGAGATCCACGACAGCAGCCGACGCATCGTTGACATCATCCAGGTGATCGACGAGATCGCCTTCCAGACCAATCTACTGGCACTCAACGCCGCGGTAGAGGCGGCCCGCGCCGGCCAGCAGGGGGCGGGCTTTGCGGTGGTGGCCGGCGAGGTGCGCAACCTCGCCCAGCGCAGCGCCACCTCGGCTCGGGAGATCAAGACGCTCATCACCGAGAGTGTCAGCAAGATGGCGGAGGGGACTCAGCTGGCTGATGAGTCGGGCGCCGCCCTCAACGAGATCATCCAATCGGTCCAGCGGGTGAGTGCCATCGTCTCCGATATCGCCGCCGCCAGCCGCGAGCAGGCCAGTGGCATCAGCCAGATCAGCAAGGCGGTCTCGCAGATGGATGCCGTCACCCAGCACAACGCCGCCCAGGTGGAGGAGGTTGCCGCTGCCAGTCGCGCCCTGGAGGAGGAGGCGAGCCGCTTGGCGCTCCAGGTCTCCCGCTTCCAGGTGTAGATCGACCCAACCGCAGGAGAAGGGGAGAGAGGGGCAGGGTAGAATTGCCCCTCTGGCCGCTACCCACCCTCTCCCGATGTCCAACCCCTATTTTCAGTTCTCCCCCGTCGGCCTCATCCGCTCGCCCTTCAAGGAGAAGTTTGGCATTCCGCGGCAGAGCGGCCTGGTCCCGGCAGCGGAGGCGTTTCTGGAGCTGCTGCCCCCCTTCGATACGGAGCAGGCGCTGCGGGAGATCGAGGGCTTCTCACACCTCTGGCTCATCTTTGTCTTTCACGCCCTTAGCCCCACCCCATGGAGCCCGTTGGTGCGGCCCCCGCGCCTCGGCGGTAACCGCCGGGTTGGGGTGTTTGCCAGCCGCGCCACCCACCGCCCCAACCCCATTGGCCTCTCGGCGGTGGAGTTGGTGGCGGTGGGAGAGGAGGCGGGGCGGCTTGGGCTCCACCTGCGCGGGGCCGATCTGCTGGACGGCACACCCATCCTCGATATCAAGCCCTACCTCCCCTACGCCGATAGCCTGCCGCAGGCACGGGCCGGCTTCGCCCCTGCCCCACCCAGTGCCCAACTCTCGGTCACCTTCACCCCGGAGGCAGCGGCGGCCTGTGCCGCACGGGATGACCTGCCGCAGCTACGGACCTTGATTGAGCAGGCCGTCGCCCTCGATCCGCGTCCCGCCTATCAAGCACTCGATCCAACCCGCATCTACGGCATGAGGCTATTTGACCTGGATGTCCACTGGCGTGTGGCGCCGGAGGGGGCGCTGGTGGTAGCGCTGACCCGCCACCCATAGCAGGCCGCTGGCGCCGCCTCACTCCGCCTGGCACCACCGGTCAAGCGCCGTGGCCACGGCCTGCGCCACCTCAGCCCGGAAGGCGGGGGTCTGCACCAGCAGCTCCTCGTCACGGTTGACGATCACCCCAGCCTCTAGCAGCACCGCCGGCAGTGGCGTGCTGTGGAGGATCTTTAGGTCATCGAAGCGATAGAGTCCCAGGCGTGGTTCAAGGAGCTGCCGCCCCTCACCGGGGATCGGTTCGGCATGGTGCAGCGTGGGGCTAAGACCGGCAGCCAATAGCGCGGTACCCAGCTGCTCGGCAAAGCGCAGGCTCTCGGCAAAGTGGCCGTTACGCTCCGAGACAAAGAGCGAGAAACCGTGGAAGCGATCGCTGTAGCGCCGCTCATCTCCCCCGTACTGCCAGCGCTGGAGATAGCGAGGCTGGGCGGAGTCGTGGTGGATCGAGAGCAGGAGCGACGCCCCCTGGGCCGCCGCCCGTCCCCCCCGCTCTGTCAGCGGTATCGCCTCCCCAGCTGGCGCCAGCACCAACGGCCGGCGACCAAGCGCCAGCAGGTGCTCGGCGAGGTGTAGGACCAGATCATGATTGAACTGCCACTCCGGTAACCCGCGGGCCGAGGTGGCGCCATAGCGCTGCTTGTCGTGGCCGGTATCGAGGGCGATGGCGGTCTGGGCGGGATCGCAACTTGCGTGTGCCATCCCGCCCAGCAGCAACAGGCAGGCAGAGAGCCAGTGACGACTCAAGGACGCAGGAAGGGGCGGTAGCCGTTCGGCACTGGGTACTCGAATGGCCGCTCACCAAAGTTGACATCGACCAGCCCATCACGCACCAGAGGCCCCAGTGCCACCGAGGACTCCACTCCGGCATCGTAGGGGCGACCTAGCTTGAGATCGCTGCCGCGACTGCTACCGGGCTCGGCGTTCCAGCGCTCATAGCGGTCGTAGTATTTGCCCTCATCCAGATCGACCGCCACACCGTAGACCACGGTGGGGCCATTGGTGTCGCGCTTGCGGATGTTCAGCAGATTGCCCATGTCGCCACTCTCGGAGTTGAACACCCCCATATAGAGTGCGGTCTCGGCTTGGCGGGCAATCCCCCCCTTATCAACCCGGATCTCGAAATACCACTTCCCCTTCTCCTTGGGGGCGCCGGCAAATAGCTCGTAGGTATCCTCTGCCAACTCCCAGCCCCGGGTCGCCGGCGGCTCTTGGGGGGCCGCCAGCATCATCTCCAGCTCATCGGCCCGCAGGTTGGTGAAGCGCACGACGCAGATGGTCTTGGGGTGATCGGCGAGGATCGCCTGCATCCAGCGCTCTCGATTGGTCTCTTTGTTGTCGAGGCGACAGGTGGCATCGCGCTTTTTCAACCAAGCCCGCTGCTCGGCCCGCAGATCGCGCTTGCCCGTCTCCGGCAAGGTGCCCATCAGCTGCTTATAGACCGCATTGATGCGCTGATCCGTCTCGTGCATCTGCTCTCCAAGACACTGGGCGGTCTCGGCGTTGTCGGCGGGCTGGTCGCAATCGGCCAGGGCTACGGTGGGGATAAAGGCGAGCGCGGCCAGGGCCAACGCATGGCGGATAGGTGACATACACTCCCTCTCTCAAGGCAATAGGTGCGCGCCACTCTACGCCCGCTGCAACCGGAGTCAATCGGGTGCAAATGGGGGAGGGGCGGGCGAACTCGGCCCGCCCCCTACCCGGGTCAAGGGAGGTCCGGGGCGCCGATAAGTTCGATCTCTCCGCTGGCGGTAACCGATATCTCGCTGCTCCCGGCCTCCACCCCCGGCACAGGGACCATATCGGCCTCCATCCCCATACGTGCCACCATCCGCGGCGCGGGATTGAAGCCGCCACCACTGTTTACGTCGATCCGTACCAACCGGTAGCCCGTTGCCCCCAGCGTCTGACGCACGATCTCGGCCCGCTCCCGAAAGGCGGTCAGGGCCCGCTCCATGAGCATGTTTTCACTCTGCCGCCGCTGCTGAGGGGAGACGGTAAACGCCATGCCACGGATGTTGAGGCGCCCCTGCAGGGTGCCGATCAGATCGGCCAAAAGATTGGCATCACTACTTTCCAATCGCAGTGACTGCTCACTGTGCCAGCGCTGGACTCGACCATCTTTATAGAGCGGGCGGGTGTTGTAGGCCTCGGTACTGGCGGTCACCCCCACCACCTGGCGCGCCTCCCCCAGTGCCCAACTCATCGCCTCATTGACCTGCGTGGCGGAGCGGGCTGCCGTCTCGGCCTCGGCCTCGGCTACCAGGGTGGCAACCGCGAGGTCATTCTCCACCTGGGCACTGGCCTGGGCTTGGAGCTGGATACGGTTGAAGGTGAGCGGCTGCTCGGCGTGGGCAGCACCGGTCAAGGCGGTCAGCCCCAGGATCAGGGCGGCAAGCATAGGTCTCACGGCAAGGGCTCCTTGGCGTCGGGTAAGACCTTCTATGGTAGTGGTTTTTTGCCGCTCTTGGTCGTCCGCACCGCCCGCATCTATCCCCTCCGGGGGAGATCTCTATCCCAAATGGTGAGTGGCCTATCCCCTGCGGTGCTCTGATAATCGGAAAACAGTGTTTCATCGCGTCGTGGGGAGCGCAAATGCATTCCGAGCAGGCGATCCAGTGTGTCGAGACCCTATGCGAGCGTGGCTGCTTCGCAGTGCGTGCCATCATCTCCGCTATGGAGGCCGGCTGCGATCCCGTGGAGACCGCGGGGCTGACCGAGGCGCAACGGCGCTTTGTACTCGAAGAGCTGAAGAGCATTATGGCGGTCTACAATCGCCCCTGCCCCGTCCCCACCACCGCCCAATCCCCCGCAACCACAGCCGCTTCCACACCAGCGGCAGCCACTGGCGCTACCCAAACCACCACCTACCAGACCACCTACAAGCGCGCTGTCGCCCTCTGAGCCCCCTCCTGCTCCCGCGATAATCTCCGTCCGCCCCGATGTGGCGCGGCGGGTCCGTAGTGGTTCGTCGTATCCAACCACCTCTCCACTCCGCATCTAAGCGGATGTGCCCCCTTTCGCGCTAACCCACCTCTGCCCGGCCATCTTGGAACTCGCTGATGACAGCAGGGTCTCACCATTGCGGAATTTTATGGTCGAGCAATGGGCCTATCAGGTAACCTCTAATCGTTCCCTTGGCACTCTAAAATCCTGAGTGCTATGATAGGTTTTGTCAGACACCCAATAGACCTTCAAGCAGGAGGGTTACATGGCGAAGAGCCTTGATCTACAGGTGGGTCTTCCGATGGGCAGCATCGAGGCCTACGCCGCCGCGGTCAATCGCATTCCCATGCTGACGGCGGACGAGGAGCGTGAACTAGCCCAACTATGGCGCCGCGAGAATGACCTGGAGGCAGCGCGCCGGCTGGTGCTCTCTCACCTGCGTTTCGTGGCCCATATCGCCCGTGGTTATAGCGGCTATGGCCTGGCCCACGCTGACATCATCCAAGAGGGCAACATCGGCTTGATGAAGGCGGTGAAGCGCTTTGACCCGGATATGAATGTCCGCTTGGTCTCCTTTGCGGTTCACTGGATTCGGGCCGAGATCCACGAATTCATCCTCCGTAACTGGCGCATCGTCAAAGTGGCCACCACCAAGGCCCAGCGCAAGCTCTTCTTCAACCTGCGCTCGGCCAAGAAGCGGCTCGGTTGGCTCAGCCATGCCGAGGTGGAGGCGGTCGCTAAAGATCTAGGCGTCCCCACTGCGGCAGTGCTGGAGATGGAAGAGCGGCTGGCGGGTCACGATGTCGCCTTTGATGCCGGCACGGATGACGACGATGACGATATGCCTGCACCGGCGGCCTACCTGCCCGATCTGCGCATGGATCCGGCCACCCAGCTGGAGGCGAGCGACTGGGAGGACCACAACACCCAGGCGCTGGAGCACGCCATCGACAACCTCGATCCCCGCTCGCGGGACATCATCCTCTCCCGCTGGCTGGCGGATGAGAAGGCGACCCTGCAGGAGCTGGCAGATAAATACGAAGTCTCGGCCGAACGTATTCGCCAGCTGGAGAAGAACGCCATGAAGAAGCTAAAGGGCGTACTGCTGGAGGCGTGACCCCCAACAGCAACCGCAGAATAGACAAAGGCGCCTCAGGCGCCTTTGTCGTTTTTAGCCCCCAGTCATCCCGCTGGCCATCACACCAACCAGCGGGAGGCCGTTGAGGTTATAGCGAGCCGTAGGAGTGCAGCCCGGAGAGGAACATGTTGACGCCGAGGAAGGCGAACAGGGTGACAAAGAGGCCCACCACCGCCCACCAGGCGAGGGGACGCCCCCGCCACCCCTTAGTCAGACGCAGATGGAGCCACGCCGCGTAGTTGAGCCAGACGATGAGGGCCCAAGTCTCTTTCGGGTCCCACGACCAGTAACCACCCCACGCCTCTGCGGCCCACATCGCCCCAAGCACCGTGGCGACGGTAAAGAAGGCAAACCCAAGGGCGATGGCCTTGTACATCACATCATCCATCTGGGTCAGGCTGGGTAGCCGCTTGGCGATGAAGCCCGCGGGGCGGCTATCGGCAATGAGGTAGGCCACTCCCACCATCGCCGCGAGGGCAAAGGCGCCGTAACCCACAAAATTGGCCGGTACGTGGATCTTCATCCAATAGCTCTGTAGCGCCGGCACCAAGGGCTGGATCTCATGCGCCCCCCGCTCGAACTGGTACCAGAGCAGAAAGGCCACCGCCCCAGAGATCACCGTGAGGGCAAAGGCCCCCATCGCACGGGTGGCATAGCGCTTTTCGTAGTAGAGATAGAGCAAGCCGGTGATGATGGCGAAGAGGATGAAGACCTCATAGAGGTTACTCACCGGGATGTGACCGACATCGGGCGAGATGAGATAGGACTCCCGCCAGCGCACCATTAACCCCACCAATCCCATAGCCGCTGCCGACCAGGTGAGGGCCGAGCCGACCTTATAGGTAAACTCCGAGCGAGTGGCAAAGCCGAACCAGTAGGCCACGGTTGCCATCACAAACAGGGCGCTCATCCACATGATGGCGCTCTGACTGGAGAGCAGATATTTGAGGAAGAAGCGGCTCTCCCCCGCCGCTAGCTCGCTACCGTAGAGCGAGACGGAACCGATGCTAAGGGCAGCCACCACCACACCCAGCCCTCGCAACGGCTTCCACGCCCAACCAAGTGGGATGAAGGCAATGGCAGTGCCGTAGAGGATCCCAATCTCATAGATATCCATCAGCTCGGCATAGCGCCGATGGGCAAAGAGGGCACCGGCGATAAGCGCCATGGCCCACAGCCAATCCCCTACCCCTAGGCGGGCGACAAGGGAGGGGCGTTCTAGCCTCTGCTCCAGGTATTCGTGCGTGACCGACATGCCTATCTGCTCCTATTCAGCTTTGTCAGACGTGTGACCCTGGAGAAGCCCATCAAGCTCCTCAGCCAGGGTGGTGAACTCTTGCTCAAAATCGACCCGGTCACGGTTGCCGCTACCCGCAAACAGCACCTCGCTGCCACCGTTGAGAGCGGCCACCCGAACCCAGATCCGGCGGTGGTGGACGTAGAACATCAAGAACACCCCCACCATCAGCATGACACAACCCAGGTAGACAATATCCTTGCCTGGTGCTCTGGTAATCTGGAGACCAGAGGCATCTCTTTGCTCAAAACTGGCCAACTGGAGATAGAAGGGAGAGCCGTAGGGACCCAACATGGAGAGGGCGGTCAAGGCGTCATCGAAGAAGACGCTGTCCTTCTCGCTAACCCCCGCCTCCGGCGTGAGCCCCTCATCCCGTAGGACCTGAATATAGAGCTCCCCCAAAACCCCCTGTAGCACTTTAATGTAGCTATCGATCATCGAGTTCCGTTTGGCGGGGTCAGTGACACTACCATCGACCCGCGCCAACACCGCATCGATCCCCTGGACCACAAACATCTGCACCAGGGCGGCGATGGAGTCCACCACCTCGTTGCGCACCTGCTCTGACGGCTTCTCCTGCACCCCCTCCAGCTGTGAGCGCACCGCAGCCCGTACCCGCTCACTGTCGAGGGCCGATGCGTGAAGGGCCATGAAGCGGTCGAGTCCACCACGCTCATCCAGGGGAATGTGGAGATAGTGGTACTCCTCTGCCGGGCTCCCGCGGACGCCAGAGAGGTAGTAGAGCCGATCCTTCACCGGCACTGGGTACTGGTAATTGACATATTCCAACGCCGCACCGGTCTGATCCCGCAGTTTGAACACAAAACTGGGGCCAAAGTTGCGGTGGGTCTTCCCGGTGGGGTCATCCTCCACCGGGAAGATATTAAATTTCTTGAAATTCACCAGCTCCAGGGTCAAGGGTCCAGTGGGGGTGGTGAGCCGCAGTTCATCGCCCACCGCCCCCTCCATGGGGACCGCTTCGCTACTGGGCCCATCCAACGACCAGGCACGCAGTTGTAACTTTGAACCGCCGTCGGAGAAGCTGGCCTGGTAGATGGAGTAGCCCTTGTAGACCAGGGGATGGTTAACGGCGATGGTTTTCTTCACGGTCTCGCCAGTGGTGTTATCCACCAGCACTAGATCGCTCTCGAAAGACTTGGGTTGGCCGGTGGCGTAGTGTTCGATCCGAAAATCTTCCAGCGCCACGGTGAAGGGCAGCATCTGTTTGAGGTAGCCATCCCCGACATTGAGAAATATGAAATCGGCCTTGGCCCCCTCCGGCAGTGAAACGCTACCACGGAAGGAGCTGGCATCTGCCGGCAAGGTCGATTCCGGCGGCACCTGACTGGCAGGGAGATCCCGTTTCTCCACCACCAACTCACCGCTCAAGGCCCGCAGCTTGAGCGGCAGATTGCCATCCAGCAGACCACCGATGCAGATCACCACGATGGCGCTGTGGGAGAGGATGTAGCCAAGCCGATTGGCCCCCCCCTTCATCCCCGCCAACAGTACGGCCCCAGCCGCCTCTTGCTTCTGTCGCACGCCATAGCCGCGCAGCTTCAGTAATAGTGCTGCCCGCTTAACCGCCTCAGCGGGCAACAGGGGCCGCTCCCACTCTCGCTTGAGGTGGAAGGCGCGCAGTGAACGAAGTTGCACGTCAAGCCGATAGTGACGCATGTCGCGCACCATGCGCGGGGCATTGCGCCAGACACAGACGGAGGTGGAGATCAGCAGGAAGCCCAGCAGCACCAAGAACCAGGCGCTGCCATAGACATCGTAGAGGCTCAGTGCCTTGAAGACCTCAAACCAGAAGGGCCCAAACTTGGAGATATAGTCATTAAAGGGCTGATTCTGCTGGAGAACCGTCCCAATGACGGAGGCGATGGCGATCACCACTAATAGGGTGATGGCCAGGTTCATGGAACCGAGGAATTCGAGTAGACGGGCGCCGAATGGGCGTCGACTGGGGTGTGGGGCTACCGCTGGTGGGATCAATGGGGTCTACCTTGGGACGCTCCTGGGCGCTACGTTGGAGCCCGCGACCCGTGCGAAAGTTCACCCCCGAAGGGGGAGCAGTGGAGATATTAGCGATCACCCCGACCACCCATCTCCACTCCCAAGACGGCAAAGGGTGGCCTAGGCCACCCTTTGCCTACTACAACTGCGCGATCCGAGCCTTAGTGCAGACTGGCCAGATAGCTGGCCACCGCATCGATCTCCGCATCGCTCATGCGATTGACCACCATCTGCATCATCTTTGCGGGGTCGTTGCTGCGGGTGGTAGAGCGGAAGTCCTTCAGCGTCTTCACCGCGTAGGCGGAGTGCTGACTGGCAATAGCCGGATATTTGGCTAGCGGGTTGCCCGCACCATCGGGACCATGGCACGCCATGCAGGCAGAGACCCCCTTCTCGGGGATGCCACCCCGGAAGATCTTCTCACCTAAGGCCAACGCCTGTGCCTCACCACCGGCAGTGGTATCGACGCTGCGTTGCTGACCGGAGAAGTAGGCGGCGATATCGGCCATATCGGCCTCGGAAAGCGCGGCCGTCATGCCGTTCATCGTGGGATCTTTACGGGTCCCGGATTTGAACTCACCGAGTTGCTTCTCGATGTAACTGGGGTGCTGACCAGCGAGCTTAGGCCACAGGGGGTTGGCCGGATTGCCATTACCATCCATGCCATGGCAGGAGGAGCAGATGGCCACTTTGGTCTTGCCGACGGCAGCGTCGCCAGCGGCCTGGGCGGTGCTCGCGGCACCGAGCAGCACCAGGGCTGCAATTGTTAGCGTCTTCATTGCGGAGTACCTGGGGGTCTTTGGAGGACTGACTAGTTATCGTGCTTGGGAAACCATGTAGTCGACGGCGGCCATCACCTGCTCATCGGTGAGGTGGGTAAAACCACCTTTAGGAGGCATCACCCCGGTCTTCCCGGTAAAACCGTTCAGGGCGTGCTGATGGAGGGTATCGATGGATTGGGCGATGCGATCGGTCCACGCTACTTTATCACCCAATTTAGGGGCCCCTGCGACACCGGCGGCATGACAGACATGGCAGGCCTGCTCATAAACCGCCTTACCATCCTCCGCCGCAACCGGGGCCGAGGCGAGGACGAAGGCGCTGAGGGCGCCGGCGACGAGGATCTTGTTCATAAAGCGTCAAGGGCTCCTATTGGGTGCCGCATAGGGGAGATTCCGGTATCCTGCCTGGGCGCAGGACGCCGCCTGAAATAATTAGAGCGTGGTTATATACCAATAGCGCCCTGCTGGGTCAACTGAACGCGCGTGAAACCGCAGTACCTTACCAACTCCTGCCGCTGCCCTCAATGCAAAAGCCCAAACCCAACTATTACCGTCGCGCCAGTTTCGTCCTGGCGGCCCATCAGCTCAACCAACTCCCGCCCGACGAGGGGTTGGAGGTGGCTTTTGCTGGCCGCTCCAACGCGGGCAAATCGAGCGCGCTCAACAAGATCTGCGATCAAAGTGGTCTGGCCCGCACCAGTAAGACCCCAGGGCGAACCCAACAGATCGTCATCTTCGCCATGGATGACAGCCGCCGGCTGGCTGACCTACCAGGGTATGGCTATGCCCAAGTACCACTGGCAGTAAAGCGCCACTGGCAGGCCACCCTGCAACGCTATCTGGAGGAGCGGCATAGTCTGCGCGGTCTGGTGCTGCTGATGGATATCCGCCACCCGCTCACCGAGTATGACCGCGCCATGATCGCCTGGTGCGAGGTGGCAGCGATGGAGGTCCACATCCTGCTCACCAAGGCGGACAAACTGAAGCGGGGGGCCGCTATGGGCGCCCTCCAGAAGGTACAGCACGAACTGGCCACCCTGTTGCCGCGGGCCACACTCCAGCTCTTCTCGGCGCAGGATGGCACTGGGGTAGAGGCGGTACGTGAGCGGCTGGATAACTGGTTGGAGGTACCCCACAGCGTGGGTTAAACCAACCGGCGCAAAAGGTGGGTTGAAGGGTGTGGCACCGCGAAAAAAAGAGGCCCCGAGCGCCGTAAGGGGGAAGGAGCGCTCGGGGCCAATCTCACTTACCGGCTGGGGTTTGCCGGATAAGCTGGTCCCCCGCGAGGGAGAGAGAGGGTTGCGGGGGACAGCGCATAGTGCGCTTGCAGGGTAAGACTAGGGCCCTCCCGGAGAAGTTCAGCATCGGCGGAGAAATTTTCTCCCCTCGCCACTCCCCATCAGTGCGCCTCATCCCAGTTGGCCCCCACGCCCGCCTCCACCAGCAACGGTACTCGCAGCTCGGCCGCCGCTTGCATCCGCGCCACCACCTCCCCCTTCACCGCCTCCACCACCCCCTCGGCCACCTCGAAGACCAGCTCGTCGTGGACCTGCATCACCATCACCACCGGCAACGCCTGCTCACTGAGCCAGCGGTCCACCAGGAGCATGGCCCGCTTGATGATATCGGCGGCACTCCCCTGCATCGGGGCGTTGATGGCGGTCCGCTCGGCGTACTGCCGCCGTTGGCTATTGCTGGCCTTGATATCGGGGATATAGAGCCGGCGCCCAAAGACCGTCTCGACAAATCCCCGCTCACGCGCCTCGCTTCGGGTGCGCTCCATGTATTCGCGCACCCCGGGATAACGGGTGAAGTAGCGATCGATGTAGCCCTGGGCGGCAGCGCGATCGATACCGAGCTGGCGAGCGAGACCAAAGGCAGACATGCCGTAGATAAGACCAAAGTTGATCGCCTTGGCAGAGCGACGCTGCTCGGCCGTGAGGTCGGCCGGTGCTACGCCAAACACCTCGGCGGCGGTGGCGCGGTGGATATCCTCCCCCGCTGAGAAGGCGCGCAGCAGCCCCTCATCGCCGGAGAGGTGGGCCATGATGCGCAGCTCGATCTGCGAATAGTCGGCGGAGAGGATGCGATACCCATCGCGGGCGATGAAGGCCTGGCGGATGCGCCGCCCCTCCTGGGTACGCACCGGGATGTTCTGTAGATTGGGATCCGAGGAGGAGAGGCGCCCAGTGGCGGCCACTGCCTGGTGGTAACTGGTGTGGACCCGCCCGGTACCGGGATCGATCTGCCCCGGCAGCTTGTCGGTATAGGTGGACTTCAGCTTGGCGAGGGAGCGGTGCTCCAGGATGAGGCGCGGCAGCTCATGCTCCGCCGCCAGCTCCTCCAGCACATCCTCCGCAGTGGAGGGCTGCCCCTTGGGGGTCTTGGAGACCACCCGCAATCCCAACCGCTCAAAGAGGATGCTCTGGAGCTGTTTGGGGGAGCTGAGATTAAACTCCCCCCCGGCCACGCCATAGGCCGCCTGCTCCACCTCGGCCATACGCGCCGCCAGCTCCGCGCTCTGCTGCCGCAGCAGGCCGGCATCCACCCGCACACCGGTCCGCTCCATGCGCGAGAGCACCGCCAAGAGCGGTACCTCCTCCTCGCGGTAGAGCCGCTCCAGGGCGGGCTCCTGCACCAGGCGGGGATAGAGGGTGTGGTGCAGACGCAGGGTGATGTCGGCATCCTCTGCCGCATAGGTGGCGGCCCGCTCCAGCGCCACCTGGTTGAAGGTGAGCTGTTTGACCCCCTTACCGGCCACCTCTTCGTAGGTGATGGTCTTGTAACCAAGATATTTCAGCGCCAAGGAGTCCATGTCATGGCGGGTGGCGGTGCTATCGAGCACATAGGACTCCAGCATCACATCGTGGGCAACACCCGCTAGGGCGATGCCGTGATTGGCCAACACGCTCATATCAAACTTGAGGTTCTGGCCCACCTTTTTCCGCCCCTGATCCTCCAGCAGCGGCTTGAGGCGCCCCAGCACCTGCTCTTGGGAGAGTTGGGCCGGGGCACCCAGATAGTCGTGGCCAAATGGCACATAGGCGGCCCGCCCCGGCTCCACAGCAAAGGAGACCCCCACCAGCGCACAGCGGATGTAGTCGAGGCCAGTGGTCTCGGTGTCAAAGCAGATGAGATCCGCCCGCTGTAAACGCTCCAGCCACGCCTCTAACGCCGCCTCGGTGAGTACCAGCTCATACTCCCCCCCCTCCTGGATCGTGGCGGCCTCAGTGGGGGTCTCCTGCCCCCGCCCTAGCAACTCCGCCAACCACCCCTTGAACTCCAGCTGGGTATAGAGCGCCTTCAACCCCTCCTCATCAGAGGGACGCCGCACCAGATCACGCGGGGCAAAGGCCAGCGCCACATCGAGTTTGATGGTGACTAGTTGACGGGCGAGCGCCAGCTGCTCCAGGTGGGCCCGCAAATTCTCTCCCACCTTGCCGCTGATCTGGTCGGCGTGGGCGATGATCCCATTCAGATCGCCATACTGTTCCAGCCACTTGGCCGCGGTCTTGGGCCCCACCTTCGGGACTCCGGGGACGTTATCGGAGCTATCGCCGATAAGGGCGAGGTAGTCGATGATACGTTCCGGTGCGACCCCAAACTTGGTCTTTACCGCAGCGCTGTCGGCCACCCAGTTACTCATGGTATTGACCAAGTGGATCTGCTCATCCACCAACTGCGCCATATCTTTGTCACCGGTGGAGATGATCACCGCCATCCCTGCCGCGGCGGCCTGCCGCGCCAGGGTGCCGATCACATCGTCCGCCTCTACCCCAGAGACCATGATCAACGGAAAACCGAGCGCCTCGATCACCGCGTGGAGGGGGGCTATCTGGCGCGCCAGGTCGTCCGGCATCGCCTCCCGGTTGGCCTTATAGTCGGCGTAAAGCTCGTCACGGAAGGTGGGCCCCTTGGCATCAAACACCACCGCCATATGGGTTGGCTGGTAGTCGGTCACCAAGCGCCGCAGCATATTGACCACCCCATATACCGCCCCTGTCGGCTCTCCCGCAGAGTTGGTGAGGGGTGGTAGGGCGTGGAAGGCGCGGTAGAGGTAGGAGGAGCCGTCAACGAGGACGAGGGGCTTGGCTTGGGACATCGGAACTCCTGCTTGGCTTACCGGGGCGGTCGGGAAGTGACTAAAATACCTCTTCCCGGCCAGCCGACAAATTCGCCCCCCTTATTCAGCCGCCCAAACCCTATGCGTGACGACCACAAGACCCATCACCCCGGCATGTCCCCCATCGACGACACCCTTCTCACCCGCGAGTCGTGGAAAATTTTCCAGATCATGGCGGAGTTCGTGGAGGGGTTTGAGAAGCTGGCCCGCATCCGCCCCTCGGTGAGCATCTTCGGCTCGGCCCGCACAGCGCCGGATCACCCCTACTATCAACTCACGGAAGAGGTCGCCCGCGCCCTC
>QKFD01000018.1 GCA_003251535.1 Chromatiales bacterium
ACTGTTGATGGCGGCGCGGACATCCCCCACCCCAGGGTTACCCGCCCCCGGTCCCACCAGTTCAGCCCCCTGCCAGGCACCCCCACTCCAGCGGTTGGCATAGATCAGGGCATCCTGTGGGGAGATCTGCCCCCATACCGCCACCGCCTGACCGCCCCGATTCCCCGCCAGGTGGGCCTGGGCCACATACTCGGTGGCACTGCAACTATCCACCCGAGTCGGCGTAGCGCTGGCCCAGGTGCTACCGGTCCAGCGGCTGGAGTAGAGGCGCCCATAGAAATCATCCTGCCGCATCCATGTCACCAGACCTTGGCCGGCATCATCCATCACGACACTCATTTGGCCTTCCGGTTGGCTACTCCCCTCCAACGGGACCGGCGCTGACCACTGCCCGCCACTGCGCTGGTTGGCATAGGCCTGGCTGTCGGAGGTGCCCATGGCGCGGTGCCAAGCCGTAATGGCGCCGCCACTCTCACTCGCGGCGATGGAGATGGGCAGGTCATGGGCCTCTATCACCGTGAGGTTGAGTCGGTTCGGTGTGCCCCAGCTCCCCCCTGCGGCGCTGTTGGCGTAGACCTGTAGAGAGGCGGACGCGCCATCGGAGGCCAACCATGCCGCATGACTCCCCCCGGAAGGGGTGACGGCCAGTGCGCTGTGGTGGGCATAACCCTGGCCGTTGTCGATCACAACAGCCGGCTCCCACTCACCCGCGGAGACCACGGTGGGGAGGAGTCCCCCTAACAGCAGGAGACCGAGGGGTAGCAGCGGCGCGGGCACCGCCCCCTCGACAGAAGAGAGGGGAGACGTGGGTCTGGTGACGGGGTTTGACACGGGGGCTCTCCTAGATCAATGCCACTCCTGACGCAACGCACCAATGGCACTCAGGGAGAGCAATCCCCCAAGAACCGGCTGCCCCGGATACGGCGATACACCACTCAGCCCCCCGGCTAGGGGGCCCATCTGGGGCCAAAATATATCTGATCTTTATCCCCCCCGAGTTAGCCCAAACGCGCCATCTCGTCCCCCCTCGGCCCCTCCCATTGGCCCCCTGGCCCTGCGCCGCTTGCCCAAACCGCCACGCAAGAGGAGATAACCCGGGTTTCAGGCGCGCAATGGGTTGACGTATATCACATAAGACACGTACTCTCGGCCCGGTTTCGAGGGGCCCATTTGCCCCGCCGGGAAGCGGGTTGAGCCAGTTGATTTCATTAACATTTCGTTAGGCAAAATATACTTTTCGTTCACATTTTGCCTCTTCTTCTGCGAGCCGCGATCCCGGGCGCCTTCATTGTGATCGTCCCGGGCCGTCTGACCCCGCCGTTTAAGTGCGACTTCGCCCGCCGCGAGCCGCCGCTCCAGGCATCTGACGCCTGGAGGAGGATACAAGCCCACCCATGGGCACTGCCCCGCACTGGATAGCGGATGACTTGGCACAGGCCGAGTCCCCACTGCCCCCTTCAACGCGCCCAGTCGCGTTGCCGCTGGGCTGAAGGGATCGAGCCCATGCCCCTTGAGTGGTGCCAACAGGCCACGTCGCCTGTCACAGCGCCGCTCGGACAGTTCACTTAATCCACGTGTTGCCCGGCAGCACACCAACCGGTTTTAAGCCATGGGGAGCGTTAATCATGCAGGTCCGTCTATCCCTTCGACAGAGCATCACCCTGCTGCTGGCAGCGCAAGCGGGTGCCGCCCACGCCGCCGCGTTCCTGGATAGCAGCTTCGGTTCTGGAGGCATCGTCAAAACCACCGCGAGCGCCAGCGCACACGACCAGATCCAGGCCATCACCATCGATAGCAACAACAAGATTGTGGCCGTGGGCTACAACGGTAGCGCCACTGCCGGTAACTTCGTGTTGGCGCGTTATAACGATAGCGACGGCAGTCTGGACTCCGGTTTTGGCTCCGGCGGCTTGGTGGAGCTGGACTTCCAGAGCGGCACCAACCGGGGCGACAACGCCTACGCGCTCGATATCGACACCGACGGGAAGATCATCGTGGCAGGCTTTGCCAATGGTGGCTTCGCCGTGGGCCAATTTGCCTTGGCGCGCTACGATGCCGACGGCACCTTGGATGCCACCTTTGGCACCAGCGGAACGACCATTACCCCCTTCACCAGCGGCGCGGCCATCGCCTACGGGATGGCACGTGACAGTACGGGGCGCATCATCCTGGCCGGGATGAACAATGCAACATTTGCTTTGGCGCGCTACAGCAGCAACGGCATTCTTGATACCAGCTTTGGCACCAATGGTCTGATTGAGCCTGACCCTGTTAACGGTGGCACGGCCCATACCGTCCGCGCCATCGCCGTGGACAGCAACGATCGTGTCATTGTGGCGGGCTTTACCAGCACCAGCACCAGCTCTGACTTCATTCTCGCCCGCTATACCACCAGCGGAATCCTGGATAGCAGCTTCGGCTCCGGTGGCATAGTGAACATCGATTTTGGCGGCAAAGACCAGGCCTACGCCATGACCCTCGATAGCAGCGGCAACATCGTGGTCGGTGGCTACTCTGGCGGCGCCTTGGCGCTGGCCCGCTACACCTCAACGGGCACGCCAGACGCCTCCTTCGGCAGCAATGGCAAGGTCACCACGGACGCCACCGGTGCCAACGACATCATCTACGGCCTGACCATGGACAACGCCGATAACATCGTCGTTGGCGGCATGTTCGGCAGCAATTTTGGCATCGCCCGCTACACCCCGAGTGGTCTCCTGGATACCACCTTCACCGCCACCGGCCTGGTGAATACCGATGTCGCCGGTGGTGGGATGCAGGACCTGGCCTATGCCGTTAGGGTGGATAGCAGCAACCGCATCATCGCCGCAGGTCGCGCCTATAGCGGCACCAATTACGACTTCGCCCTCGCCCGCTACCTTGTTAACAACGCCCCGACGGTCGCCTCCATCTCCGTCAGTGGGAGCCTCCAGATCGGACAGAGCATTACCGGGGGCTATACCTATAGCGATCTGGAGAGCGATCTCGAAGATGGCAGTGGCAGCGGCAGCAGCTACCAGTTCTTCCGCTCCAGTGATGCCCTCCTGGATGGCGGAGATGGGGAGGTGGCCAACGGCGCCACCGGTGGCGCCGGCAGCGGCACCGAGGGGAGCTACACCCTCCAGGCGGCCGATGTGGGTAGTTACCTGCTCTACTGCGTCACCCCGCGGGCCGTCACGGGCAACCTGGTGGGTACCGTGACCTGTACCAGCACGGGCCCCGTCCCCGCCAATAGTGCCCCCACAGTCGCCACCATCAATCTCAGCGGCTCGCTGCAAGAGGGGGCCACAGTCGTCGGCAGCTACACCTATGCCGATGGTGAGGGCGATCTAGAGGAGACCTCCGCCAGCGGTAGCAGCTACCGCTTTGTGCGCTCTGCTGATACGGTGCTGGATGCCGGTGACAGCGATGTCGCCAGCGGTACCACCGGCGGCGCCAGCAGCAACTACGCCGTGCAGGCCGCCGATGTGGGGGGTTACCTCTTCTATTGCGTCACCCCCCGGGCCGCTACGGGTACCGTTGACGGCAGCGAAAGCTGCACCACAGCCCAGGGTCCGGTGGCGGCCAACACGGCCCCCAGCGCCACCTCAGTGGCCATCAGTGGGACGGCCCAAACGGGTATCGTGGTCACCGGTAGCTACACCTACACCGATGGCGAGAGCGACCCCGAAGATACCTCCGCCAGCGGCACTAGCTACCGCTTCGTCCGCTCGACCGATGCGCTGTTGGATGCCGGTGACAGCGATGTGGCCAGCGGCACCACCAGCGGCACCAGCAGCAGCTACACCGTGCAGGCCGCCGATGTGGGTAGTTACCTGCTCTACTGCGTCACCCCCCGGGCCGCTACGGGTACCACCACAGGCAGCGAAAGCTGCTCCAGTGCCGCAGGTCCAGTGGCCGCCAACAGCGCCCCTACCGCCACCGCAGTGGCGCTGGGCGGCACCGCTCAGGTGGGTCAGCTGATGATGGGTAGCTACACCTACGTCGATAGCGAGAGTGACCCTGAGGACACCTCCACCGGCGGCACCAGCTACCGCTATGTCCGCTCCACGGATGCACTGCTCGACGCGGCGGATAGCGATGTCGCCAGCGGCACCACCGGTGGCGCCAATACCACCTATACCGTGCAAGAGGCCGATGCAGAGAACTACCTCTTCTACTGCGTCACCCCCCGGGCCACCAGCGGCAACCCCACCGGAGCGGAGGCGTGCAGCGGCGCCAGCGCCCAGGTCAGTAGCCCCACGGAGGTCCCGACCCTTGCCCCCTGGGCAATGGCACTCCTACCGGGGATGCTGGGTGTAGCGGGTCTGTTCGGCTGGCGCCGGCGCAACGACTAGCGGCCGAGGGGCGCAGGGAGGCGCCCCCCTAGCCGTCTCCGCGCCATAGGATGGTCTCTCTAGATCAATGCCACGCCTAATGAGCTGTTGCGGGACATCTCAGTCCTTAAGCACCGATGGAGCCGTCCCTGTAATGTGGGATGGCCTCTCACAACCAATGGGATAAATTTCCCTAGCAATACCGGGTATCCCCCTGTGAGTTAGAGGGATGCCGCCTGATACACCGTAAAAGGGACAGAGAACAACTCGTTTTCAGAAAATCCTGTTATAGCGTGAGCCAGAGATAACACAGCCCACTCATCCCGCTCCCCTTCCTCATCCGGCTTAGACGAGAAAAATCCTTCGGGCTCTTGTGGCAGTTCAGCCCCGTAATTCTCTAGGACGACACACTCTGACTCCACCCAGCGCCTTGTCATTTGACCCGCTTCGTGCATCTCAAACCATAACCCCGCGGCCACGCTGTCTGTAAGCCAAAAAAAGATCCTCTGCCTAACAGATAATTCAGGAAACAAGAGTGTGGCTTTTGCCGCGAAAGCCCACTTGGGATCATACAAAACTACGCCCCATTGATTGATCGTCGCAATGCCCACTTCTCCACGGGCAATTTCAGACTGATCAGCAACCGTTCTCAACGGAGCGGCTTCCATGTCTATCAATCCGACAGCCAATGCAACGGACTTGGCCACGTTGACCGAAGCACTTTCTATATATAGGCCACCTCGACTCCACCCCATACTATCGACCTCTCCCTAAAGAGCCATTGATATTCCAACCATAGACGGCCACCATCGAGAGTCATGAAACCAGAACCCGATGCTTGACCGGCTGATGCCGGTCGAATTGGCTACTCAGCTAGTGCCCCCTCCGGCCCACAGCGCTGCCAGTGGCCCGTGCGGAGATCGAGGATGAAGGTGGCTTGATTGGGGACGAGGCGAGCCGGCTGGTTGGTATCCCAGATCTCTCCCTGGGTGAGACGGATCTGTTCCGTCCCAACCAGATCGGCCCGATGTCCATGGATCCAGCCTGGCGCCTCCCCGGAGGTGGCCACCGGCTCTATCCAGAACGCCCGGGTGTGCAACCGAAACACCGGGGTCACACCCACCTGCCGATCAGCGGGATAACCTAACGAGCCGATGATGTAGATGAACTCCCCCACCAGGGTAGCGGTGTGAAAGTCGGTGGGGGGAAACTGTGCCCGTGGATAACCGAAGATGCGGATCCGCTCCCCCTCGATGAAGAACACATCGTTGTAGATGCAAAAGTCCTCGTCGTAGAAATCCTCGTGTTCCCCCCCAATGGCGATGATGCCCCCCGCCGGGAGCACGGTGACGCTCTGGCCAAACCGTTCGGCGCACCAAACGGGATGGCCGGTCGCCGGCGAACCCCACTCCTCCGCCGCAGCCCAAGCGCCCTTGCCGGCGCGCACCATCGCCTCCCAGAACGGCTCGGCGATCTCCTCTGGGTTACGCTGCCCAAAACGCGGCGAGTGACCACGGGCAAAGTCTTCGCTAGAGACCTGTAGATACTCGTTGGTGGCCTTAGCGGGAAATCCGCAGAGGGCGCGCCGCCCCGCGGTGGTCAATTCCGCCGGATCGGCCCCGGCTGCGAGCAGTTGGCATATCACCCCTGCCGTCCGTGCCTCCCATAGGGCGGTGCGATAGTCATCGCGATAGGCAACGTCAGCCCCATGGGCGAGCAGGAGCCCAACACCCAGCTCATCCCCCTCGCCAGCGGCCACCATCAACGGCGTTTGACCAAACTGATCCGGGGCATTGCTGTCGAGCCCCAGCTCCAGTAACCAGCGCAGCATGGCGTGACGCCTGGTTTCGATGGGATAACAGAGGGCCGATCTGCCCAAACGATCACGGGCATTGCGATCCACCCCGTGATCGAGCAGCAGTGCCGCCTTGGCGATGTCACCGGTATGGACGGCCAAGAGCCATGGTGTGCGTTGCCAGCCATCACGCGCCTCTAGCGCTGACGGCCCCACCCCCTCCAGCTGCGCCCGTACCGCCTCTAGGTCCTGAAAGGCGAGTGCCGCCATAAGTGGGGTGAAACCGAGCAGCGCCCCATCCGCACCCGCGTTGAGCAGCAGCTGCACCGCATCGAAGCGCCCGCATCGGGAGGTCACGGAGAGCGCTGACTCGCCAGACTGACTCGCGCCCTGCACCCCTGCCCCCCGGGCGAGGAGGAGCGAGAGCAGGGCCAGCAAGTCGCTATCCCGCGTGATCTTGCGGCCAAACACTGCGTCGATAACGGCGTTATATCCCTCTGCACGTTGGTAGTGCAGATCGGCACCGTAGTCGAGCAACAGCTCTACCACCGCCAGTGACCCGCCATTCAGCGCCAGTGCCAACGCCGACTGCTGCGCCCGCAGCGTGGAGTGAGTGGTCAGGTTCGGATCGGCCCCCGCCTCTAGCAACAGCGCCACCAGATCCAATCCAACCGCGGGGCTAGAGAGCGCATATAGCAGTGGGGTAAACCCTCGCTCATCGGGGCAGTTGAGGGTGGCAGCGGGTGTAGCGAGCTGGGCCAACCAGCGCCGTAGGGGCTCGATCTGGCCGGTCTGAATCCAGTGACGATAAGTTAGCTGCGTCATGAGAGTGCCCTCTCTAGGAGGGGATGTGGGTGCCTGCACCGCCACCTTTAGGCGGGCAGGGCAGTGGGCTCAAGCGATGGGGGCTGGCTGGCCTACCTATAAACACGGCCAGGTGGAGTACGCGCCGGCCAAACCCCTCTCTGGGGGGTAGTACCCTTGGAAACCTTGCTGTAATCTCAGCCAAGCAGCCCACCGCTCCGCGGTGATCGGCTACTCGGGATTTAACCGGATCCAGCCGCTGCGGCGGATCCCAACGGCGGCCACCATAGCCTATGCGAGCCTGATGGGTAAACGTCGAGACTACCCCATGCCACTCGCCACCGCACTCTGCGGTGGCCGCGCCGCTGTTTCCTCCCTCAGCTACCGCATCACCCCCTCTTCGCTCCCCCACCGAACCGCGCTTCACCGTCACCGCCCGTCGCCACTGCAACTGGAGTTTTGGCCGTGAAACAGTACCTCAGCTACCCCTGTGTGACCCCACCCACCCTCCCACGCGATACCCGCTTCATTCTGCTGGGTACCTTAGCCACCCTATTTACCGTCGCGTGCGCCGTCCTTGCCCTGAAAACGCTTCCGCAGCTGCGGGCCCTCTACCAAGGCCTTGAAGCTGTCCCCCCCTCCAGCGCCACCGCGGCCGCCTGGTTTCTCTCGCTATCACCGCTGCCGCTACTGCTGATTTGGGATCGCTGGTACTGCTCGCTTAGACGGGAGCGACTGCGCCGTGGGTTGCTACAGCTGTTCGGGGTGGTCTGCCTTTCCGATGCCGTGGCCCTGAGCCTACTCTTCTCTATCTACCTACCCACCATGGGCGCCCTCGGAATACCGTAGCCGGCAAGCGATGGCCGATGGCCAATCACCTCACCGCCAGACAGGTGAGGGGGACCTGCGTCGCTCGCGCGATAGGGCCAGGCAGTTAGCTCGCTGATCACAGGGCTAAACTCTCACCCCACCCTCCGGGAGTGGGCAATGCCCTCTCCGCCGCCCCTCCCTCCCCGCCCACCGTTTAGGCGCACCCGGCCAATGAGAGTGACGCCATCGGCCGCTGTCCGCTCTACCCCCGAGTAGCGCGCTGTCCCAGCCCACCCTCTGCGGGGCCACGTCCACCGCCTAGCCCGCCGCACTACGGCGAGGATTTGCTTTTCGAGCAGCGGCTCAGGGGGATCGCCTGAGCCACGCTGGGCGACCATTCACATTCCATTAACCTTCGGATTATCAATGGAAAATTAATGTCAGGATTCGCTCAACCCAAGCGAATATGATGCCCCGTCGGGGTAGCGGTGTGCGGGCTTAACAGGAGGGGACCTCTATCACCCTTCGCCCTGCACCCGCCGAGAAAGAGATGGAGTGCGACCACCCTGTGCCACCGCAGACGGAGCTGCCCTGTATAGCTCCACGCCGTAACCGTTCCGCCACACAGTGACCTCGCAGAGCTGGGCGCTGTCAGACGGCCTATGGCGACGGCTGGCCTGCCCCCTCCCTAGCCAGGGGGGCGCGAATCCATATTTTAGATAGCCCCCCTAAAGAGACGACTATGCCGATTAACTGTTCGCCTGTTCGCCACCTGCTTGGCGGCCTCCTGCTCACCCTGCTCGCCCCGACTGTCCAGGCGGCGACCATGACGGTCACCAACTGTAACGACAGCGGTACCGGCTCGCTGCGTGAGGCGATCACCAGCGCCACCTCTTTGTCCTCTGACGACACCATCCTCTTCAACAGTTCGGCCAACTGCACCATCACGCTGGCCAGCACACTGCCCGATATCACCAACAACGGCACCCTGACGATCACCGGCAACGGCACCGCCAACACCATCATCAGTGGTGCCAGTGCCCACCAGCTTTTGCTCATCAACGCCGGTGCCACACTCACGCTGAATCAGATCACCTTGGAAAATGGCAATGCGTACCTAGGGGGTGCCATCAATAACAGCGGCACACTGAACGTCAACAACAGTTATCTGCACCACAACGCGACAAACAGCGCTGGATTTGGGGGCGCCATTTATAGCACCGGCACCACGAACATCAGTGACAGTACCTTTTCCTATAACAGTGCCACCGCCGCCTACGGCGGCGCGATCACCTTGATGTCAGGGGGGACGCTCCACATCACGGGCAGTCTATTTTCGTATAACTCAGGGGGGTACGGCGCCACCATTTTCACGGATGGTCCAGCGACCGTCAGCAGCTCGATATTTAGTAACAACACCTCCACCGTGCGGGCCGGTGGAATCCTGAACAACAACACGCTGTACATCACCAACACGCTCTTTACCGGCAACCAGGCCAACGTCGGCGGTGCCTTGATGAATCAGAGCACGGGCACACTCACCGTGGTCAACTCGACCCTCAGCAACAACAGCGCCCCGACGGGCGGCGGCCTCTTCACTGACAACGATGCGGTCACCTATCTTTACAACAGCCTCATCGCCAATAGTAGCAACGGCGGTGAGTGCGTGTTGAACGACAGTAGCCACCCCACTGTCCACGCCCAGAATAGTTTGATCGAAGATGATCTGAGCTGTGTCAACGGGACCAACCTCAACAACCTGACCGGTGATCCCGCGCTCAATCCTGACTTCACCTTGAGCGCACCCAGCATCGCGGTCAACGGTGGCAACAATAGTTTGGCCGTGGATAGCGGCAGCAGCGCGCTCACCACCGACCTGGCGGGCAACACCCGCATCCAGATAACTAAAGTAGATATTGGCGCCTACGAATCCCCCTATGCCCGCGCCGCCAGCGCCACCCTCAACAACCTGAGCCAGACCTACGACGGCAGCCCCAAGAGTGCCAGCTGCACCACCGTGCCAAGTGGGCTCGCCACCAGCATCACCTACGACGGCAGCGCCACCGCCCCCACCAACGCCGGCAGCTACGCCGCGGTCTGTAGCATCACCGATCCCGCCTACAGCGGCAGTGACAGCCAGACCTTCACCATCGCCAAGGCGAGCCAGAGCGTCAGCTTCACCTCCAGTGCCCCCGGCTCCGCCACAGTGGGTGGAGCCACCTACAACGTCACCGCCGCCAGCAGCTCCGGCCTGACCGTGGCCCTCACCATCGACGCCTCCGCCGCTGCGGTCTGCACCCTCTCCGGCGCCACCGTCTCCTTCATCGGTGT
>QKFD01000009.1 GCA_003251535.1 Chromatiales bacterium
GGGGGTTTCAATCCACGCTCCCGTGAAGGGAGCGACGGGTCTCGACGGAAAAGGCCATCTCTTCCATAGGGGGGTTTCAATCCACGCTCCCGTGAAGGGAGCGACCCCTGTCAGCCAGTAGAGCCGCCGCGGTTTCGAGTTTCAATCCACGCTCCCGTGAAGGGAGCGACAAATGATATAAGCGCGTCGTTGTCATGCTCGGGGTTTCAATCCACGCTCCCGTGAAGGGAGCGACTCGCTGGGGTAAGGGGTTGCCCGCACCGTGCCAGGGTTTCAATCCACGCTCCCGTGAAGGGAGCGACACGTGATCGCGGATCACCGGCGCGTGGTACTGAAGTTTCAATCCACGCTCCCGTGAAGGGAGCGACACCCGGCTCGGTGAGGGTGCATAACGATTCGGAAGTTTCAATCCACGCTCCCGTGAAGGGAGCGACTGCACCCCTTGGGACGCAAGCGTACCAAGGGGTTACGGGGCAAGTTGCGCGAACCGCCTGGGGAGGTGCCCGGCACGGTCCTCGCAGCGCTGCACCGAGGGCCTACCATAGCGCCTAACTCGCTGATAGGAAAGGGGTGATAAGGGTTGCGCGAACCGCCCAGGGAAAAGCTGTTCACTTGAGGTTCGCGCCTGGCCCAAGGCGCTTGCGGCCAGGTGCCAAGGGTGGGCGGGTCGCCGGTTGTAGCCCCGGAGGGTGGGTAGGCTTCAGGGGTGATTTGAGTCTGTTGAGGGGGCGGCCTCGGGGGTCATGCCCTGTCGCGCTGCGTGCAGCAGGGCCTGTAGCGCTTGCGTCTCAAAGAGGCCACAGGCGATGCTGTATAGGTCCCCATCGCGCTTATGAAATATCAGCCGTTTTTGCGCCACCACCATACCGAACCGCTTGACCGGTGGTGCTACCTCGATCGCCGCCAGCTGCTCAATGGGCGTCCCCCAAAGGAAGTGAGGCCCCTGCCGAATGGCGAGGCCATGGCTATCCAAACAGATTCGGTAGGGTGTCATCTGGTTGAAGTGATCGATCACCGACATGAGGAGCGCCGCGATCACGCCTCCCCAGTTTTGAAAATCACTGGTGATCCAGACAATGAGGGCGCCGAGCCAGAAGATGAGTTGCAGCTCTCGCCGCCGATGCCTGGCGGCGGGGGTCTGGCGGGGGTCTATCGTCTCAATTTCCATGCGGGAACGGCGGGCCTATAACGGGCAAAGGGGATTTTAGACGGGTGCGCTGAAGCACTCGGCGATACCTCTAACGCGCCCCACACCTGCTCGCGCCGCGACACGATGGCGGGCCCTCCGCCGCTACCAACCTCAACCGGCCGTGCCGCTGCGGGGGCCATTCACGGGGGCGACCAGCGCCACCCGCCAAACCACGCCCATACCAACAGCCACCCCGACCGCTGTCAATAGCAGGACCGCACGCAGCGGCTTGGGGCGTTCACCCCCTACCGTAGCGGACGATCTCCCCCGCCATCCCCCACAACGACAACTGCTGCTCCACGGCCCCGCGCTTAACCGCCTCTTTCGGCATCCCGTAGACCACACAGCTGGCCTCATCCTGGGCGACGGTGTGGGCACCGGCCTGGCGCATCTCCAACAGACCGGCGGCGCCATCGTCCCCCATGCCGGTCATGATGATACCGAGGGCGTTGCGACCGGCCACCCGCGCCACGGAGCGGAACAGCACATCCACTGACGGCTTATGACGGTTGACCGCCGGCCCATCCCGGACCTCGACCAGGTAGTGGGCGCCGGAGCGCTTCAGCAGCATATGGCGGCCACCGGGGGCAATCAGGACGCGCCCTGGCAACAGCCGGTCGTTGTCCTGCGCCTCGCGCACCTCCAGGGCACAGAGGGCGTTGAGTCGATGGGCAAAGGCGGCGGTAAATTTCTCTGGCATGTGCTGCACCACCACAATGCCGGGGACGGTGGCGGGCAGCTCCGTGAGCACCGTCTCCAGCGCCTGGGTCCCGCCGGTGGAGGTGCCGATGGCCACCACCTGCTCGGTGGTACGCGCCAGTGCGGTCGGTGTGGGGGCGGTGGCTACCGGCTCGCTGCTGGGTTTGGCGTGGTGGGTCCCGGGGGGCGGGGTGAGACGACCCACCCGGGCGCGGGCGGCCGATTTGACCGCGTGCAGAAGGCGGGCCGCCTCCTCATGGAGAAAGCTCTTGACCCCTAACTTGGGTTTGGCGATCGCCTCCACGGCCCCAGCGGCGAGCGCCTGCATGGTCGTCTCTGCCCCCCGTTCGGTGAGGGTGGAGCACATCACCACGGGTGTGGGGTGCTCTGTCATCACTTTACGCAAGAAGGTGATCCCATCCATGCGGGGCATCTCGACATCCAGGATCAGGACATCGGGCCAGGACTGCTCCATCCGCCGCATGGCAAAGAGGGGATCGGAGACCGCGCCCAGCACGTCGATCTCTGGATCGCGGGAGAGGATTTCGGTCAGCACCTGACGAATGACTGCCGAATCATCAACGATGAGGGTCTTAATACGATTCACGGCTTGCCTACCTTGGTAGCATGGACCGTCACCCGCCCATCGGCGGGATCGAGCGTGATCTGGCGGTAACTGTAACCGCCTACCTGTTCATCGCTGATCAGAAATCCGTAGCGCAGCGCCAAGCGGCGGGCAGCGATGACATTTTGCTCCCCAATCGGCTGACCATTGGGGGTACTGAATTCGGGAAACATATTGCCCCCGCCATAGAGTCCTGCAACGAACCAACCCGCCCGCAAACCGCGCCGCTCAATGGCCTGTTGGAACAGCGCAAAGGCGTCCTCGCCATAACGGGCGTCCGGTTTACCCTGCACCGGCCGGGCCGGCAGCACGAAGTGGCACATCCCGACGATGTGTAGATTGGGTTGCCACAAGGTCAGCGCCACACAGGAGCCCAACAGGGTCCGCACCCCACGATCGGGGATGCCAAAGTAGAGATCGCCGGCCTTCAAGTAGATATCTCTCACTTGCGCTGATAGACCGATGGCACCACCAATTGGAAACGATCACTCAACCCGCTCAGGGTCTCCGAGTGACCCACCACGAGATGACCGCCCGGGTGTAACCGCTGGGCCAACCGCTCCACCAAACGCAGTTTGGTATCGCGGTTGAAGTAGATCATCACGTTACGCAAAAAAATCAGGTGAAACTGGCCTAGGTCGGGCCACTCCCCATTGAGATTGAGCTGCTGAAAGGTGATCCGCTTCTTCAGCTCCGTGGTAATCGCAAAACTCCCCACCTGCGAGCGCACCCCTTTCAGGCAGTAGCGCAGGAGATAGGGTTTGGGGATCCGCTCAGTGGCCGTGATGGGATAGATACCGGCCCGTGCCGTCTCCAGGACCCGGGTGCTGATGTCGGTGCCGAGTAGCTGCCATTCGCGTTGGCCCCGCAGCTCCGCCAAGATCATGGCCAGGCTGTAGGGCTCCTCACCGGTGGAGGCGGCGGCGCTCCAGATGCGCAACTCCCGCTCCTGCTGAAACGGCGCCAGCAGCTCATCCCGCAGTAGCTCGAAGTGGCGTGGCTCGCGGAAGAAGTAGGTCTCGTTGGTGGTCAGCAGATCGACCATCACCTGGCGTTCGGCCAGGTCGCGCTCCACCAGTTCAAGGTACTCGGCATAGTTGCTGAGCTTATGGTGGCGCAGACGGCGACCGAGCCGCCCGCAGACCAGCGCCTTCTTCGCCTCGCTGATATGGATCCCCGCCAAGCGAAAGATCAGGGCCCGGAAGCGGGCAAACTCTCGATCAGCCAGTGGGGTAACTGGGGAGCAGGGCCCTTCGGCAACCGCAGATGTAGAGAAACTTTCCAAGGTGCCCCCTCAACGGAAGCGGCTCAATAGAGCCCCACATCGAGTCGATGGAACCACTCGATGAAACGCTTGACGTCATCGCCGCGATAGATGGCGCCATGCTGTGGGCAGAGGAGATCGATATCCAGCGCGGCAACCCGCTCACACCAATGATTTTTGGCCTCGTTGGAACCCATCCAGCGCCGATGAAACCCCTCGGCGTAGTGGATATGGCTAGTGAAGTCGGTGACAAATAGCTCGTTGCGCTCCGGCGGCAACAGGGCAGCCCCCACATCACCGGAAAAGAGGATCTTGGCCGCCGGGTCATAGAGGTGAAAATTGCCGGACGAGTGGAGATAGTGGGCCGGGATGGCCTGTAGCTCCAGGCCGTTGAGGTCGATGCCCATCCCCTCATCGGGGATGGTGACAAAGGTCTCCGGCGTGCCGCCAAAGTGGGGTACAAAGCTGCTCCACAGCCACGATAGCCAACACTTCAACTCCGGTTTGAACTCCAGCCATAGCCCCAAGGAGGAGATGATGTCGGGGTCCTGGTGGGAGGCAAATAGCCCCACCACCGCCCGCGGGTCAAAGTCGCGGCTGATGGCGGCGAAGACCATGGGGAAGATCTCACTGCCACCGGGGTCGGTCACCAGCGCCGCGCCGCGGTGGCTCACCAGATATTCATTGGTATCGATGAGATGGTGGGGGCGCTCTGGGTCGCGCGCCACCACCGCCCAGCGGTGCTCACCTTGGCTGTAGATCACTTGTAGCTTCTTCATGCGGAACACACCCTCGCCTGTTCCCCGCCCCGCTCCAGGATGGTCAACCGCTCACCTATCCCGGCCACCACCAGGGTCAACTCATCGGCCACCCGTAAGAGTGCCCCATCGGCTTGATGGCGCTGCACCGCAGCCGCCTCCACCTTGGCCAGTACCGCCAGGTTCTCGCCCACCACCAACAGCCGGCGGGTCTCCCCCAGGGTACGGCCGAAGAGCACGCAGTTGGTGGCCAGCCGCTCGGCCGCCGCCTTTCCATCCTGCGGCTGCTGCACTACTGGCCCGTCGTATCCCGCCTCCCGTGCCAGCGCCTCGGCCGCCACCATCAGACGCAAGATACGTCCATAACGACGCTGCTCGGAGAACTGCGCCACCAGCTGAAACACATACTGCCGGAGTAGATCCATCTGCCGCTGCATCCGCTCAGAGAAACGCCGCAACTCCGCCGTCACCCGGGCAAAGGCACCGGCCTCGTCCCCACTGCGCTTGGCCATGAACATGGCGTTAAGCGAGATGAGGTAGAGACGCCGGGTCTCCTCTGCCACCTGCTGGATGGCCACGGCCGTGGCCACGACGGAGGAGAAGTCAAAGACCATCAGAAGCGCCCCAGGGCTTGGATATCCAATACCCGTTGCGGGTGGAGGATGACGACAAAGCGCCCCTTGACCCGCCCCATCCCGGCGATGAACTCGCTGGCGATGGTGGTCCCAAAGCTGGGGGCCGGTGTGATATCCGCCGCATCGATATCGAGCACCTCGGTCACCGCATCCACTACCAGGCCGATATCGGTGATCTCATCGCCATGCTCCACCTCCACCACCACGATGCAGGTGCGCCGTCCCACCGAGGAGCCGGGGCGACCGAGCCAGATGGCAAGGTCCACCACCGGCACCACGCTACCTCGCAGGTTGATGACCCCCCGCAGGTGGGCCGGGGTCATCGGTACCCGGGTCACCCCGCTGTACTCGATGATCTCCTTGATCCCATCGATCACCAGGGCAAAGCTCTCCCGGCCGATGGTGAAGGTGAGCACCTTGCGCTCACCGGCACCGATGGGGAGGGCGTGGCTCTCCGCCTGTTCAAACCGCTCTTGGGCCATCAGTTCGGTCATGGGATCCCCCTAAATGGCGCGTTGCAGCGCCTCCGCGGCGATCGTGAGCACCTGCTCCAGGTTGAGGAGCACGATGAATCGATCCTTGCTACGCCCCATGCCTCGCAGAAAATCGGTCTTCACCTGACCGCCCAGGCTCGGCGCCGGCTCGATCTCGCTGCTGGGGATATCCACCACCTCATTCACCGCATCCACCAGCAGCCCCACATCGAACGACTGTCCCGCCACCGGCGGCGCCTCGACAATGACGATGCAGCTGCGCCGCCCCACCACGGAGGCGGGTCGGCCAAAGCGCAGCGCCAGGTCCAGCACCGGCACCCCTTTACCACGGAGATTGATGGCCCCCCGCACATAGTCCGGCATCATCGGCACCGGCGTGGTTTCGCTGTACTCCAGGATCTCCCGCACCTCGACCACCGGCAGTCCAAACCGCTCGCCCGCCAGGGTGATGGTGAGATATTTATCCAAGTCCCGGGTGAGCGACCGACCCGGTGCGGCAGTGTGGGTGGAGGGGTTCATGTCAAAATCACCTCTAGTCTGTTGACCGGCTGCTTAGGCCACTTCGCCAAACCGCTCGAAATCACCCTCATCGAAGGGCGGCCGGGATTCGCCATGTAGCCGCACACCCTCCCGGGGCGTGCGGTGCTTGGCGCCATGGGCCAATGCCACCTTGGCAGGCGCGTTCACCGTGGTGCGCTGGTGGCCAATGCGGAAGAAGCCAACGGTGGCCATCAGCTGCTGCGCCTGGGCACTCATCTCCTCAGAGGTAGAGGCCAGCTCTTCAGAGGAGCTGGCGCTCTGCTGCGCCACCTTGTCCAGCTGGCCCATGGCACTGTTGAGCTGGGAGATCCCTGTGGCCTGCTCCTCGGAGGCGGCGGTGATCTCCTGCACTAGATCGGCGGTGCGCCGGATGGTGGGTAGCATCGCCTCCAGTAGCTTGCCGGCACGCTCGGCAATCTTCACGCTACCACCTGCCAGGTTAGAAATCTCCTGGGCAGATACCTGGCTCCGCTCAGCCAATTTGCGCACCTCATCGGCCACCACGGCGAACCCCTTGCCATGTTCGCCGGCCCGCGCGGCCTCAATGGCGGCGTTGAGCGCCAGTAGATTGGTCTTGTAGGCGATGTCCTCGATGATGCTGATCTTCTCTGCGATCTGCTTCATCGCCGCCACCGTCTCCTCCACCGCCTTGCCCCCTTCGGTGGCTTGATCGGCGGCGGAGCCGGCCATCTCATTGGTGACTCGGGCGTTGTCGGAGTTCTGCTGGATAGAGGCGCTCGCCTGCTCCAGGGTGGCGGAGGTCTCCTCCACGCTGGCGGCCTGCTCGGTCGCCCCTTGGCTCATCGACTGCGCCGTGGCACTCACCTCCTCGGAGGCGCTGGCCAGGGAGTCGGCGGCGCTCGATACCTCGCCGATAATCTGCGAGAGCTTGGCCACCATGTTGGACATGGCGCCGAGGAGCTGGCCGGTCTCATCGCGGCGCTGGGAGTCGATCTCCACCGCGAGGTCGCCATCCGCCAGCTGGTTGGCCACCTCCACCGCACGCCGCAGCGGGGTGGTGATGCTGCGGGTGATCCAGAAGGCCACTAGCAGCGCCAATAGGCCCGCACTGCCGGCGATGATGAACAGCAGGTTGCGACTGGCGTGGTAGCTCTCCGCCGCCTCCGCTGCCGCCTCATCCATCAACCCCCCTTGGTATTTGATGAGCGCCTCGATGGCGGCAAAGTAGTCCGCCTGGGCGCTCCGACCATCGGTGAGCAGCAGCTGTTTGAAGGCGTCACGATTGGCGTTGTCGATCAAACCCACCAACCGTTTTTGTACCTCGATATAGGTGTCGCGCCGCTCCACCACCGCTGCCAGTAGCGCCTTGCCCTCGTCACTGCGGATGGTGTCGCCCAGTTTGGTCAGCCGGTCCTTTACCACCTCGGCCGCGCTGTCGAGCCGTGCCCGCTCCTCCTGCAACTGCTCCGCATCGGTCACCAGCAGCAGATTGCGTACGGCCCGAGCGGCGATATTGAGTTGATTGACAATATCGTTGGCCCAGACCGTTTTGGGGTAGCGATCCTGCGCCATCAGTGCCACCTTGTCGTTGAGTCCGCCCATCTGCACGATCCCCATGGTGGCGATAGCTGCCATGGCGATCATCAAGATGCCGAAACCCAGGCCGAGCCGAAAGCCAATTTTCATATGCTTGAACATGGTCGCACTCTCCCGTCGATGCGTCGTTTCAGTCGTTTCAATGGACCGTTGCGTTATGGCTCACGCCCGCCTGTCCCGCTGCGGCCTGTACCAGTTGAGGCACATCCAATATCACCGCCACCTCTCCCGTACCGAGGATGGTGGCGCCACTGACCCCGCGCAGTTGGGCGAAGATGGGGCCGAGCGGCTTGATGACCGTCTGGAACTCTCCCAGCAGCTCCTCCACCACCAGCCCCGCCTTGGCGCCGGCATACTGCACCACCACAATGTTCTCCCGCGTCAGATCGCGCCGCTGCTCATCAAACAGCTCATTCAGGCGCAGGAACGGCAGCACCTCGCCGCGGAGGTTGATGTAGCGCGCATCGCTCATGGTCTCGCCGCGCACCTCCTCGGTCACCTCGATGCACTCCTGCACCATGTCCAACGGAATGACGTAGGAGGAGTGGCCGACCCCGACCAAAAAACCGTCGATGATGGCGAGGGTGAGCGGTAAGCGGATGGTGAAGACGGTGCCACGCCCCGGGGTGGTATCCACCTCCACCGTGCCGCGGAGCGCCTCGATGTTGCGCTTCACCACATCCATCCCCACCCCGCGTCCGGAGAGGTTGGTCACCTGACTGGCGGTGGAGAAGCCCGGTTCAAAGATGAGCCGTTCGATCTCGGCGTGGCTGAGCTGTTGGTTGGGCCCCACCAGCCCCCGCTCCCGCGCCTTGGCCAGGATGCGTCGATGATCTAAACCATAGCCGTCATCTGACACCTCGATGACGATGCTGCCGGAGTCGTGGTAGGCGTTGAGGCCAAGGCGGGCGTGGCTCGGCTTGCCGGCCGCCACCCGCTCCTCCGGTGACTCGATACCGTGGTCCATGGCGTTGCGCACCAGGTGCATCAGGGGATCGCCAATCTTCTCCACCACCGTCTTGTCCAGCTCCGTCTCGGCGCCGGTCACGCTGAGGGTGATCGCCTTGCCCAACTCCGCTGCGGTATCGCGCACCACCCGTTGGAAGCGGTTGAAGGTCTCGCCGATCTGCACCATGCGCAGCCGCAGGGCCGAGTCGCGGATCTCCTCCACCAGCCGGCTCATGCCCGACATCGACTCCAGCAGCCGTTCATCCCCCAGGCGCTGCGCCTGGAGATTGGTGGTGGCGCCGGAGATGACCAGCTCCCCCACCAAGTTGATGAGTTGATCCAGCTTCTGGGCATCCACGCGGATGCTCTTGCCACCACTGGTCCGCCAACCGGGGGGACGCTGACTACCGCCCTCTGGGGCGGCTTCCGCCCGCGTGGCCACGGGGGCAACGGCGGGTTCGCTGGCCACGGGCGCCAGCTCGACGGCGCGGGGCTGCGGTTGGATCGCTATCTCCCCCCCCTCTTGGAAGAACTCGACGGCGCTCTCCAGCGCCTGCCGCGTCAGCCCCTCAGCGGCCAGGGTCAGGTCGATCCCCCAGTAGCAGAGTTCTGGATCCAGCTCCGCCAGCGGCGGCAGCACGCCGGTCCGCTGTACGCTCACCAGCTCGCCCATACCAGAGAGGTAACGCAGCAGTGAGAGGGGATCGAATCCGTGCTGGAGTAGCTCCGGTTGAAAGTTCATCTTTAACGACCAGCTATCGGCCGTTTCGCTCGCTGTCTCGCTGGCGGCCGCGGCCGGCGCGGCGCTGGTCGGCGCGGATCCGCCATCCAGTAGGCCGCGTAGCTGGGTCAGCAGGGTCTCACCGTGGGCCTGCCCGGCCCCATCCAGTGGTTCGTCCACCACCGCCGCCTCCACCAGCAGCGCGATGTGATCGCGGCAGGCCAGCAGTAGGGCGATCAACTCGGCACTCACCCCCAAGCGGCCGGCCCGCAGCCGATCCAATAGGTTCTCTGCCACATGGGTGAAGGCCTCTACCGCCTCAAAGCCAAAGACGCCGCTCGATCCCTTGATGGTGTGGGCGGCCCGAAAGATGGCGTTGATGAGATCGCTATCCTCTGGGCTCTGCTCCAAGGTCAGCAGCGCCGCCTCCATCTCTTCCAGCAGCTCCCGCGACTCGGCAGCGAAGGTGCGGACGGCATCATCCATATTCATGGCGCATCCCCTTGGGCCGCCAGGGCAGCCGGGTCAATCTGATAGAGCCGGAACGCCTCAACCACCGCCGCAGAGGGTTGGCTGAATTGCAGCCGGCCTTGCCGCCGCGCCGCCTCAGCCACCGCTGCCAGCAGCAGCTGCACCCCGCAGGTGTCAATCTCGCTCACACCGCTCAGGTCAAGGAGAGGAGTCGGCTCGCCCTCCAGGAGGGCCAGTAGGGTCTCCTTGATCTCGCCGGCGCGGTAGATAGTCAACTCGCCATCAAGGCAGAGCTTGCCACTGGCCTGGTCCATGACCGCCTCCCCCGATTAGGGCGCCACCAATTTGGAGACGGCATCCAGCATGGTCTGCGGCTGGAACGGCTTGACCACCCAGGCCCGCGCCCCCGCCTCTTTACCCTGCTGCTTCATCCCCTCTTGGGACTCCGTGGTGAGCATGATGATGGGGGTGAATTTGTAGGCCGGCAGCTGCTTGACCGCCTTCACCAGGGAGATGCCATCCATGTTGGGCATGTTGACATCGGAGATGATGAGATTGATCTTGCGGCCATCCAGTTTGGTCAGTGCATCGGCACCGTCACACGCCTCTACGGTGTCGTAACCCGCCCCTTTGAGTGCGATCCCGACCACCTGACGTAGCGATGCCGAGTCGTCGACGATGAGAATGGTCTTGGCCATAACATTTACCTCTTAGAAAAATGTGATCTCACTCGCGGCGCTGTCACTGACTCGGCCGTGGTGAACATGACGCTGCTCATCTGTGGTGTAACCGCGCTCCATCGCTGCTAAGAGGGCGCGCCCATCGATACTTCCCGCCGCGCCACGCTCGATGGCGGAGCGCCCCGCCTGCACTGCACTCACCAATTGCCCCATGCTCTGATTGACCGCAGAGAGGATCTGGCTCACCCGGTCTTGGAACTGTAGCGAGACCAGGATGTCGGCGATCTCATCGCGGATCCCCGCGGACTCCTGTTGCAGATCGCTGGAGGAGCGGGTGAGTGCCTCGGTGATGCCCTGCATCCGCTCCAGCACCTCGTGGATGGTCTTGCTCGATCCCTGCACCATCTGCTCATCCCGCGCCGCCGCAGTCATGGCCACCTCGACGGTGGTGGTGATGGCGCGGGCGATGGTGTCCACCGTCTTGCCCATGTTGGCGCCGGTCTCGCCGGACATCACCGACAGCTCCCGCACCTCACCGGCCACCACCGCAAAACCGCGCCCCGCCTCCCCGGCCCGGGCCGCCTCAATGGAGGCGTTGAGGGCCAGCAGGTTGGTCTGGGCGGCGATCTTGGCCACCCCGTCGGCCATCTGTTTCAGCTGGCTGATGTATTTGGAGAGGTCGCGCACCTGGGCAAACATCCGCTCCTTGTCTGCCAATACCGCCCGCAGGCCGTCGATCACCTCGGTGAGCTGTTGGGTGTTGGTGGCAAACATCGCCCCGAGGGTCCGCTCATCGACCCCCTCCCGCTGGGCCGCCCCCACCGCCGCCGCCAGACGCTGCACCAGCAGAGAGAAGCGGTTGGAGAGGGAGGTGATGGCGCCTTCGGTCTGCTCGCGGGCCGAGTCCACGTGGCTGGCAACGATGGGCAGGGCCGAGATAAGGGTCGTCTCCACCCCGGCCACCTGTTGCCCCTGTTGCAGCGTCTCCAGGGCGGCCGTCAACTCCCCCTGCTGGGCGCGCCAACCATGGGCGATGCGGCGCTGACGCTGGCGCAACCACACCCCGACCCCAGCCCCAAGGATGCCGGCCAGCGTCGCCACCACCATGGGGGGCAGCAGGAGGGCGCTGAGCGCGAGCCCAATACCGAGCCCGAGGGGGAGGAGCAGCAAAGGGGAGTCGCTTTCACTGGCCATTGGTCACGCCCTCATCGTTGTTGCCGGCATTCGCCACTCCGTGCTCGCCAGGTGGCGCAGGAGACGCGGCACCAGTTCGAGATCGCGCGGAAACTCCAGTAGGTAGTCAACCCCCATGCGGCGAGCAGTGATGAGATATTGCGGATCGATCTGCTCGCACAGCATCACCAGGTGCCGGGGTGAGAGCGGCCCCAGGGTGCGGATCAGATCGAAGCCGCTGCCATCGGCCAGCCGCTGTCCAATCAGTGCCGCATTGGGCTGCTCCTGCTTAATCAGCGAGCAGGCGTGCGCGATATCGCTCGCCTCCCCTGCTAACGTTAGTCCGGCCTCGGCGACCATACTTGCTAGCCGTTGCCGCACCGGCCCATTGCCCTCTACCACCACCAGTCGCATAGGTTTGGCCTCATATACATTCGGCGTGCCTTGGAGATGATTGTGCAGCGCGCCCCGCTGGGGAATAACCAGACTGACGCCTATCGTGCGGTAGGCGCCCGGCGCGGGTTGCTGTCGGTCCTGGTCCTACAATGCCGGCCAGAGGGGGATAAGAGGGGGGTGAAAGGGGGACGAGGGGATAGCAGAGGGGGGCATTCAGCCCCCTCCCGCCCAAGGGCGGGAGGGGGTATAGCAGGGATCAGGCGGCCGGCTCGTACTGCCGCCGCATGAAGGCGTAGTACATCACCGGGATCACCACCAGCGTCAGCAGGGTGGAGACGAAGATGCCGAAGATGAGGGAGATGGCCAACCCCGAGAAGATGGGGTCATCGAGGATGAAGAAGGCCCCCAACATCGCCGCCAAACCGGTCAAGGTGATCGGCTTGGCGCGTACTGCCCCGGAGCGGATCACCGCCTCTTGGAATGGGATCCCCTCCGCCACCTGCTGGTTGATGAAGTCCACCAGCAAGATGGAGTTACGCACGATGATCCCGGCCAGGGCGATCATGCCGATCATCGAGGTGGCGGTGAACTTGGCGCCGAGCAGCGCATGGCCCGGCATCACCCCGATGATGGTGAGCGGGATGGGGGCCATGATGATGATCGGCACCAGGTAGGAGCGGAACTGCGCCACCACCAGCAGATAGATGAGGATGAGCCCCACCCCATAGGCCAATCCCATGTCGCGGAAGGTCTCATAGGTCACCTGCCACTCGCCGTCCCATTTGAGACCGTAGTCGTAGGGGTTGATGGGGGGTGAGATCAGCTGCTGATCGATGGCGTTTCCCCCCTCCATCGGCCGGCCGCCGAGGGTCTGCATGATCTCGAACATGCCGTAGAGGGGGCTATCCAACGGACCGGCCATGTCGCCGGTGACGTAGACCACTGGTAGCAGGTCCTTGTGGTTGATGGAGTGCTCGCGGGTGGTGGTCTCCACGGTGGCGATCTCCGACAGCGGCACCAAGGTCCCGGTGTCGCTTCGGACCCGCAGGCTGAGCACCGAGCGCATCTCGGCCTTGTCCGCCACCGCATACTCCAGGCGGATGGGCAGCGGATACTTCACCCCGGCGCCGTGCAGATAGGAGACATCCTCACCGGAGAGCACGGTGTGGATGGCCGACACCACCGACTGTTGCGATACCCCCAGTAGCGCCGCCTTCTGCTGGTCCACCTTGAGCACCAGTTTGGGGGACTGCGCCTCCACCGAGTCATCCACATCGACAATATCGGCGGTCTGTTGGAACACCTCACGCACCTCGCCGGCGACCCGGATCTGCCCCTCGTAGTCGAGGCCGTAGATCTCCGCCACCAACGGCGACATCACCGGCGGACCGGGGGGCACCTCCACCACCTTGACGTTGGCGTTGTACTTGCGGCCGATGGCCTGTAGCGGCTCGCGCACCATCAGGGCGATATCGTGGCTCTGCCGATCACGGTGGTGTTTATCCACCAGGTTGACCTGGATATCGCCGACATTGGCCCCCTCGCGCAGGTAATACTGCCGCACCAGGCCGTTGAAGTTGATGGGGGCAGCGGTCCCGGCGTAGACCTGGTAGTCGGTCACCTCCGGCACCGTGGCGAGGTAGTCACCCAACTCGCTCAGCACCTGGGCGGTGCGCTCCACCGCCGTCCCCTCCGGCATATCCACCACCACCTGGAACTCCGACTTGTTGTCGAAGGGGAGCATCTTCAACACCACCAGCTTCATCACCGCCAGGCTGACGGAGAGGACGATGAGCACCATGATGCCGGTGAAGAGCCCCCAGCGCTGCGGCCGGCCCGCCTTGCCGCGCAGGAAGGGACCCACCCCGCGCTGGAACAGCCGATAGAGCCCCCCCTCATCGTCATGGTGGCCGTGGGTGACCGGCTTCAACATGGTGTTGGACATCCAGGGGGTGAAGATGAAGGCCACCGCCAGGGAGATGAGCATCCCGATGCTGGCGTTGATGGGGATGGGGCTCATGTAGGGACCCATCAGGCCGGTGACGAAGGCCATCGGCAGCAGGGCGGCGATGACCGTGAAGGTGGCGAGGATGGTGGGTCCACCCACCTCATCCACCGCCGCCGGGATCGCCTCCAGCAGCCCCTTCCCGCCGATCTGCATATGGCGATGGATGTTCTCCACCACCACGATGGCGTCATCCACCAAGATGCCGATGGAGAAGATGAGGGCGAAGAGCGAGACGCGGTTGAGGGTAAAACCCCACATCCAGGAGGCGAACAGGGTGATGGCGAGGGTGATCACCACCGCCACGCCGACGATGATCGCCTCGCGCCAGCCGATGGCGATGAGCACCAGCAGCACCACCGAGGCGGTGGCGAAGACCAGTTTGGAGATGAGCTTCTTTGCCTTGTCGTCCGCGGTGGCGCCGTAGTTGCGGGTCACCGTGGCACGGACCCCATCTGGGACGAAGGTGCCCTGGAGTTGGGCGAAGCGATCGATCACCTGCTCGGCGATATTCACGGCGTTGGTGCCGGGCTGTTTGGCCACGGCAAGGGTCACCGCCGGCTGCACGCCAGCGCCCCGCTCCACCCCGTTCGCCTCCGCCGCCGGACCGCTGCCGAACCAGACATACTGCTCCGGCTGATCGGCCCCGCGGCCCACCGTCGCCACATCCTCCAGGTAGATCGGCTTGCCATCCTGCACGCCGACGATCAGCCGTTTGATCTCATCCACCGAGGAGAGGAAGGTGCCGGCCTGGACCAGGATCTCCTGGTTGTCGTTGACCAGCGCCCCGGAGGGGCGGGTGGCGTTGGAGAGTTGCAGGGCGTTGCGCAGGTCATCGATGGCGATGCCGTAGCCGGCCAGTCGCACCGGGTCCAGCAGCACATGGACCACCTGGCCAGGGCCGCCGATGGTATAGATGTCGCGGGTCCCCTTGACCCGCTTCAGCTCCACCTCGATGGCGTGGGCCACCTGCTGCAACTCATAGGCCCCCACCTCGGGGCGCTCGCTCCAGAGGGTGAGACCGACGATGGGGACATCATCGATCCCCTTGGGTTTGATGATGGGTTGGGCCACGCCGAGGTTGGTGGGCAGCCAATCCTCATTGGAGAAGATGGCGTTGTAGAGGCGCACAATGGCGTCGGTGCGGTCCTCCCCCACCTCATACTGGATGGTCAGCACCGCCATGCCCGGTTGGGAGACCGAGTAGACGTGCTTCACCCCCTCGATCTCCGACAGCACCTGCTCTGCCGGCGAGGAGACCAACTGCTCCACCTCCACGGCACTGGCCCCGGGGAAGGCGATGAAGACGTTGGCAAAGGTGACGTTGATCTGCGGCTCCTCCTCCCGCGGTGTCACCAGCACCGCAAAGATACCGAGGAGCAGCCCCACCAGGGCAAGCAGTGGGGTGATCTCGGTGGTGAGGAAGCGCTTGGCGATACTGCCGGAAATCCCCAACTGGTCGCTCATCACTCATTCCCTGCCCGCTGCTGTTTCAACACCACGGTGGCGCGGATGGGGTCAAGCGCCACCCGCTCACCGGCGCTCAGGCCCGCCAGGATCACCACCCGCCCCTCCGGCAGCTGCCGCCCCAAGCGGATGTGGCGCATGGAGATGGTGCCATCCGCTGCCACCACATAGACCGCGGTCACCTCGCCGCGGTAGACCACCGCCTGCTGCGGGACCGTCAACAGCTGCTCCTCGCCGGTGGCAAAGGCGACCTTGGCGAACATCCCGGGGAAGATGCCGTGCTGTCCCACCGGCAGATCGGCGCGCACCTTGAAGGTGTGGCTGGTGGGATCGACATGGGGCGCCACCGTGATGTGGGTCGCCGGCAGGCGTTGGCTCTGGGGGTTAGTGAGCACCACCACCGCCTGCTTCAGGTCACGCACCTCATCGACGTAGGCCTGGGGGACGTTGGCCACGGCGCGGAGGTGCTCCAGGGAGATCCCGGTCATCAGCGGGGTACCGGGGTTGGCGGTCTCCCCCAACTCGATGTGGCGGGTGATGACAATACCGCTGTAGGGGGCGGTCACCACGGTGTTGGCCATCTGCTCCTTGGCCTGCGCCAAGGCCGCCTGGGCGGAGCGCTTGGCCGCCTCGGCCTTATCGTAGGCGGACTTGGCCACCAACTTCTTCTCATACACCTCGGCAATCCGCCGGAACTCCGCCGATGCCTCGTTGAACTGGGCCTGGGCCGACTCCACCGTCGCCTGCTGCTCGCGGTTACGCAGCCGCAGCAGCACACTGCCCTTCTCTACGTAGTCATCGATGTCGAAGTTGATCTCCTCCACCCGGCCGCTGGTCTGGGCGGAGACGGTGGAGCGGTTGATCGCCTCGATGACCCCATCGAACAGCTCCTCCCGCGGTAGGGTCTCGATAGTCGCCTCAACGGTGTCGAGCGGCGCAGGGGCCGCCTGTAGGGTAGCGGTGAAGGTGAGGCCAATCAGTAGCCCGGACAAAGCATGACGCATGGCAGATCCCCTTGGGGGTGAATATTAGAAACGGCTAATACTCTAATCTGAGAGCGAAGCTAGGGCAAATCAAGGGCGGCCTCCACCACCGTCGCCGGTGGTGGGTGGGCGCCACCACCCAGCGGACGGCTGGGGGTTGGGTGGGCAGGGATGGGCAAGGCCATAGGGCCTAACCCACCGCCATTAGATGCGGAAACGGGCGACCAACTGCTCTAGCCGACCCGCCAGGGTAACCAACTCCTCGCTCACGGCGGCGGTCTGGCGCGCCCCTTCGGAGGTCATGTCGGCCATCTCGGCGATGCGGCTGATATTCCGGTTGATCTCCTCTGCCACCGCGCTCTGCTCCTCTGCGGCGGTGGCGATCTGGGTATTCATATCGGAGATCCCATGCACCTCGCCGGCGATGGCGGCGAGCGACTCGGCCGCCGCCTCCACCTGACTGGAGCCGCCCTTGGCCTTGGCCCGGGCCCCATCCATCACCGTCACCGCATGACGCGCCTCGCCCTGGAGCCGCTCGATCATGGAGTGGATCTCTTCGGTGGATTTCTGGGTACGGGAGGCGAGGGTCCGCACCTCATCGGCCACCACGGCAAAGCCACGCCCCTGCTCGCCGGCCCGGGCCGCCTCAATGGCGGCATTGAGGGCCAGCAGGTTGGTCTGCTCGGCAATCCCCTTGATCACATCCAGCACCACGCCGATGTTGCCGCTCTCCGCCTCCAACTTGCCGATCACCGTGACCGCCCGCTCCACCTCCTGCATCAGGCTCTCGATACCCCCTAGCGCCTCCGTGGCCACCACCGCCCCCTGCCGCGCCTCGTTGTCGGCCCCCTGGGAGGCCTGGGCGGTGCGGGTGGCGTTGTGGGCCACCTCCGCCACGGTGGCGTTCATCTCGTGCATGGCGGTGGCCACTTCATCGGTCTGGGCCCGCTGCTCCAGTACCGCCTTGACCGTCTCTTCGGTCACCGCGGCGATGCGGTTGGCCACGGTGGTGAGCTGGTGGGTGGAGCCCAGCACCTCGGAGAGGCTCTCATGGAAGCGGCCCAACATCCCATTCAGTGCGCCGGCCACGGCGCCGATCTCATCGCGGGAGCCGGTCTCCAGCCGTTGGGTCAGATCGGCATCGCGCTCAATGAGCTGCACGGTGTCTCGCAGGCGGTTCAACGGGGCGATCACCACCCGGTTGAGCAGGGCCATGATGAGCAGTAGTCCGGCAATGAACAGCGCCAGCTGGATCGCCGCCGACTGCAATAGATTGTGGTTGACCTCGGCATCGAGGCTCTTGAGGGAGTAGGCCACCCGTACCGCCCCCATGACGGTATCCTCCGGCACCGAGTGGCACATCAGGCAGTTGGTACCGCGATAGTCCTTCTCGGCACGGATGGGATGGATGATGGTGAGCACTCGCCCATGTTCGGCGTCATCCGCCAGGTGGACCACCTCCTCCCCCGCCAGGGCCCGCTGATCCAGCTCATCCGCCACCTTCTGTTCGGGGTGGCCGGGGCCGAAGATCTCGGTCACCGGTTTGCCGCGCACCAGCCGCGCCTCCAATACCCCCGGGCGGCCAAGGAACTTCCCGCGCAGGATATCCCGCTGGTTCATGGTACCGGTCAGCATCATGGTGTTGATGCTGTCGAAGTAGGCGTCGGCGGCGTCGCGGGTCTGCTGCTCCACCACCCGCGTCACCAGTTTGCGCTCTGCGCTGGCGGAGAAGGTGATGACGGCCACCATCACCGCAAAGAACACCACCAGCAGTGTCAGGGTGATCTTGGTCCGCACCGACAGACCGCGGTTGGGCATCTGCGTCATTGGGGTCCTCCCGCATCCAGCCGGGCCCCGTGCTCAGCCCAAACAGACGCATAGGAAGTGGGATCATTGTCCGGTAGCGCACCCTGCATGGGGGTACGCGAATTGTGCCAGCAGAATACCAAGTATCTTAAGCAGCAGCTATGGACCCTCGTCGCTACGGCTACCGATAGCACGCTCACCCTCCCACCGCTCAGTCACCACGCCGTTTCCAGTGTAGTGTCAATGTGCGTGGTCGGCCCGTTCTGCGCTTCAGTTGGCGCGCCGCGCCCCACCCCCGGCCACCGGGCGCATCCCCGGGGTATAGAAGTGGAACGGCAGGCTGCTATCGTCCCGGTAACCCATGGCGGTACGTGCCTTGTCGAGCAGCGCCTCGGCGGTACTGCCGTGTTCTGGGAAGAGGCTGATACCGATCCGGGGCGCGGCGTAAAGCTCATAACCGACCGCCTCCAGCGGCCGTTTGAAGGCCTCGGCGAGGCGCAGCGCCAACCCCTCCACCTGGGCCCGGCTCTCCACCCCGCGCAACATCAGGGTAAACTCATCCCCCTCTAGGCGGGCGGCATGACCGCTCCCCTTGATCCCTTCGCTCAGGCGACTGGCGATCCCCTGCACCAGGGCAGCCCGCACGGGATCGCCCCCTTCCCCGATGATCCCGGCCAGGTCGAAGCTGACCGCCAGCACCGCCACTCCACGCACCAGCAGCTGGGCCTGACGCAGCCCCTGGGTGAGGCGATCGAGGAACAGGACCCGACTCGGCAGTCCGGTGGTCTCGTCGTAGAGGGCGAGCCGGCGATCGGCCTGCCGGCGGCGCAGGTTCTCGGTGATGTCCTTACCGGTGGCAATGAAATGGGTGACGTCGCCATGCTCATCCCGCACCGGGGTGATGGTCTTGGCCTCGTAGTAGAGATCACCATCCTTGCGCCGGTTGATGAAGATCTCGTGGAACGGCACCCCGTTGAGCACCGTCTTCCAGAGCTGGGCAAAAAACTCCCGGTCGTGCAGCCCAGAACTCAACAGGCTGGGGCGCTGTCCCAGCACCTCCTCCCGCGCATAACCGGTGACCGACTCGAAGGCCGGATTGACATACTCGATGCAGCCGCCGCAGTCGGTGATCATCACCGAATCGGCGGTCTGCTCCAGGGCGCGGGAGAGTTTGCGCCGCTCCAGCTCCAGCAGCTTGCGCTCGGTCACATCGCGGGAGAGGCCGGCGCAGCGGTAGGCGCGCCCACTCTGGTCATGAATGGGGAAGGTGTGGGTGTTGATCCAGCGGGTGGAGCCGTCGGGCCGGACGATGCGGTAGTCACCATTGAAGCCGGGCCACCCCTCCTGCTCCAGCAGGAGCTGGATCCGGCTGTAGTCCTCTGGATGGATGGTGTCGAGCAGGGCGTTGGGATCGGCCAGTAGCGGCTCCGGCGAGCGCTCCCAGATCTGCTCGTAGGCGGAGGAGATGTAGATCATCTGGTTGTGGTCACAATCCACCAGCCACAACACCCCCTCGATGTTGCCTGCTAGCTGGCGGAAGTGCTCCTCCACCTCCTGCCGCGCCTCCTCCGCCTGCTGCCGCTGGCGGTAGAGATCCAACTCCTTCAGCTCCCGGCGGATGGCGGGATTGAGGCGCGAGAGGTTGTCTTTCATGATGTAGTCGCGGGCACCAGCGTGCAGCGCCTCCACTGCCGACTCCTCGCCGATGGCGCCGGAGACGATGATGACCGGCAGCTCTGGCCGCCGCGCCTGCACCAGGCGCAGCACCTCCAGCGCGGTGAAACCTGGCAGGTTGTAGTCACACAGCAGGAGGTCCCACTCCTGTTCGAGCGCCTCGGCCACCGCGTCCAGCTGATCTAAGCGGGTAACCTCCGGGCAGAAGCCCCCCTTACGCATCTCGCGCAGCAACAGAAAGGTATCGTCCGCCGAGTCCTCCACCAGCAGCGCACGGAACGGTGTCTCGGTCGTCGTCAGATCCATTGGCGTCAAATCGTGGCCAGCCATTACTAGAGGAAAGTGATTAGCGCGTCGCCTCGCCCTCGATGGCCCTTGCAGTGAGCCGCTGGGGCGGGGTGCAAGAGGTCGCCACGCAGGGGTGGCGGGTCCCATTGCGGGCGGGGACAGCGCGGCAGAGGAGCCCCAGCCGATCGCCTGCCAGGGGGCGCCTCGGGAGGGGTATCAAGAGCGAAACAGTACACTAGTCCTCCCGCGCGATGCCACTCAAGCCGTCGCTGGATAGAGGCACTGTCTATACGTCTGTTCCCCACCACTCCTCAACAGCCGGAGCGCTGGGGTAAACTGGTGGGCTGCGAATGGTCGCTCTGTGCGATCCCGCCCCAACACCCCCGCGCCGATCCATCGGCACACCCCGGGTAATAGGCCGAAAGTTACATTGCCGACCTCCGGGGCGGGTCCAAAATGCAAACCCGCCGCCTCCGCGGCTCAATCGAACCCAGCGGAAACCATGGCCCAGTACGTCTATACCATGAATCGTGTCGGCAAGGTGGTCCCGCCGAAACGTGAAATCCTGAAAGATATCTCCCTCTCCTTCTTCCCTGGCGCCAAGATTGGCGTACTCGGCCTCAACGGCTCGGGTAAATCGACCCTGCTGCGCATCATGGCCGGGGTGGACAAAGATCACCATGGCGAGGCGCGGCCCCAGCCGGGGATCAACATCGGCTATCTGCCCCAGGAGCCGGAGCTGGATCCCAGCAAGGATGTCCGCGGCAACGTCGAGGAGGCGCTGGCCGAGATCAAAGAGGCCCAGACCAAGCTCGATCAGGTCTACGCCGCCTATGCCGAGCCGGATGCCGACTTCGATGCCCTGGCGGCCGAGCAGGCGCGCCTGGAGGCGATCCTCCAGGCGGGCGATGGCCACAACCTAGAGCGCACCCTGGAGATCGCCGCCGATGCCCTGCGGCTGCCCGCCTGGGATGCCGATGTGAGCAAGCTCTCCGGCGGTGAGAAGCGCCGAGTGGCACTCTGCAAACTGCTGCTCGCCAAGCCCGACATGCTGCTGCTGGATGAGCCCACCAACCACCTCGATGCCGAATCGGTGGCGTGGCTGGAGCGCTTCCTCCATGACTACCCCGGTACCGTGGTGGCGGTCACCCATGATCGCTACTTCCTGGATAACGTCGCCGGCTGGATCTTGGAGTTGGACCGCGGCCACGGCATCCCCTGGGAGGGCAACTACTCCTCCTGGTTGGAGCAGAAGGAGAAGCGGCTGGAGCAGGAGCAGCGCAGCGAAGCGGCCCGCATCAAGGCGATGAAGCAGGAGCTGGAGTGGGTGCGGCAGAACCCCAAGGGGCGGCAGGCGAAGAGCAAGGCGCGCCTCAACCGCTTCGAGGAGCTGGCCAACAACGACTACCAGAAGCGCAACGAGACCAACGAACTCTACATCCCCCCTGGGCCGCGCCTGGGCGAGGTGGTGATAGAGGCGCAGGGGATCAGCAAGGCGTTTGGTGATCGCCTACTGATCGACAATCTCACCTTCAGCCTGCCACGGGGCAGCATCGTCGGTATCATCGGCCCCAACGGCGCCGGTAAGACCACCCTGTTCCGGATGCTGGTGGAGGCGGAGCAGCCGAGCAGCGGTGAGATCCGCCTGGGTGAGACGGTCCAGCTCGCCTATGTGGATCAGTCGCGCCAGGATCTGGCGGGTGACAAGACGGTGTGGGAGGAGATCTCCGACGGCCAGGACATCATCAGCATCGGCAGCTACGAGGTGAACTCCCGCACCTACGTCAGTCGCTTCAACTTCAAAGGGACCGACCAGCAGAAGCGGGTGGGCGATCTCTCCGGCGGTGAGCGCAATCGCGTCCATCTGGCCAAGTTGTTGCGTTCTGGCGGTAACGTGTTGCTGCTGGACGAACCCACCAACGACCTCGACGTGGAGACCCTGCGCGCCCTGGAAGAGGCGCTGCTGGAGTTCCCCGGCTGCGCCGTGGTCATCTCCCATGACCGCTGGTTCCTGGATCGCATCGCCACCCACATGCTCGCCTTTGAGGGCGACTCCCACGTGGAGTGGTTCGCCGGTAACTATCAGGAGTATGAGGCGGACCGCAAGCGGCGCATGGGTGAGGAGGCAGAGCGGCCCCACCGCATCAAATACCGGCCGATCACCCGCTGATCCAGCCCACGCAGGCCGCCCCCCCAAGCGGGTGGGCGGCCCCCATCCCATGAGGTACCGCGATGGATCTGCAACAGTTCCTGCAACAGGCCGCGGCGCTGCTCCAGCGCGTCGAGGCGCTCCTGCCACCACCGGCCACCGCCCCCGACTTCTCCGCCCTCGCCCACCGCTGGCGGCGCGAGGGGAGCCGCGGCTGGCTGGAGCCGGTGGCCCACCCCCACGCGGTACGGCTGGCCGATCTCTCCGGCATTGATCGGCAGAAGGAGCTGCTGGCCCAGAACACCCGCCAGTTTGTCCGCGCCCTGCCGGCCAACAACGCCCTCTTATGGGGGGCCCGCGGCACCGGCAAATCGTCGTTGATTAAGGCGCTGTTGACGGAGTATGCCGGCGAGGGGCTGCGGCTCATCGAGGTGGAGAAGCAGCATCTGGTGGACCTGCCCGATCTGGTACAGCAGCTCATGGGGCGCGAGGAGCGGTTCCTGATCTTCTGCGACGACCTCTCCTTTGAGGCCGACGACGCCAGCTACAAGGCCCTGAAGGTGGTGCTGGACGGCTCCCTCGCCGCCCCGCCGGAGAACCTCCTCATCTACGCCACCTCCAACCGTCGCCACCTGCTGCCGGAGTACCAGGGGGACAATCAGCAGGCCAAGGTGATCGAGGGGGAGTTACACCCCGGCGAGGCCATAGAGGAGAAGGTGGCGCTCTCGGACCGCTTTGGCCTCTGGCTCTCGTTCTACCCCTTCAGTCAGGAGCAGTACCTCGCCATCGTGCGGCTCTGGTTGGAGCGTCTTGGGGTCGCCTCGGCTGCCGATGAGGAGAGTTGGCGGTTGGAGGCCCTGCGCTGGGCGCAGGGCCGCGGCGTGCGCTCGGGGCGTAGTGCCTGGCAGTTTGCCCGGGACTACGCCGGGCGCCTCGCCTGTGGTGGGTGAGGGGCGCTGCTGGGGGCGGCGGCTCGCCGGCACCGGCGAGCGCCGCTCAGTCGCTCCAGCTCACCCCGTCAATGGGGTTGGACCACTCATCCCGCAGGGAGGGCTCGCCGGTATCACCGAAGTCGTCCCGCAGGATCTGATCGAACGGCCCTGACCAATCCTCTGGGGGCGCCTCCTGCGACAGATCCAGCTCGCTCCACCCCTCCAGTTCCAGCTCTGCGATGGTCCCGTCGAAGTACTGCACCTCGACGAATCCCCCCTGTTCATCGACGGCATTCACCTTGAAGAGGGTGCCGTCGCCGTCGGCATACCAACTGCCGACCTGCGGTTCAAACTCGATAGCCATGGGTTACTCCTCCCCTGGTCACACAGAATGGATAGCACTCCCGCCATCGCCTGCTGTTTCTAGCTTCAAAGCTATATGTAAATGATCTTTTTCTGTTTGACCACCGCTTTCTGCGCCGCGCCTTTTCACACCCCGGCAGCAAACAGATAGGGCACGCCCTCGGCTTGGCGGTAGGCCGCGCTGTCCACCACGGTGCCCTCGGCCACCTGGGCCCGCGCGGCCCGCAGCGCCTGTTCAATACGCCGATCGGTGAGGAGATAACGCGCCTCCAGCCCCACCTCGGCCAGGCTGGCACAGGGGGCCTCGAAGACGTGGCGGTAGAGTTCGGTCATCATGGCATAGCGTCCCGCCATCAGGGTGTTGGTGGCCTGTTTGATCACCTGGACATCCGCCTCCGACTCCACAAACAGGCTGGTCACCATCATCACTGCAATGGCGTGCAGTACGTCGTAACGCACATGGGCGATGAGGACAATCAGCTGCTCCTGGGTCAGCGGGACCTGATTCCGCCAGCCAAAGCGGATCATGCCGCCGAGCAGCAGACTAAAGAACTCCGGCACCCCCCACTCCATCCCCAGCCCCACCGAGGCGAGCGCCTCCAACGGGGTGAAGGCGGGGTTCCCCGCCACCAACCGCTGGGTCAGCACGTTGTCGGCCACCCCCGGCAGCAGCGGTAGATCCTGTTTGCCAAACGGTATCCCCAGGCCGTCGCACATCTGGCGATACATCACAATGTGGGTACGAGAGCGGAACAGCCCCTCCAGCGCCGGGTACTCCTCCACGCTGTGGCTGCCGACGCCATACTCATCGGCCACCAGCTGGGCCAAGACGATCTGGGTCAGCTCCGAGAGCCGCTCGTTGATACCGCCATAGGGCATCGCCATCAAACCATTGAAGCGCCCCAAGGCCAGGGCGACGCACTGGCGGGTGTTCTTCACCTGATTGAAGTAGTTGAGCGTAAAGCGGATCGCCTGGGGGCGATCAAACTCCCCCTGGAAGAAACGGACAAAGAAGGGGTGACGCCACACCGGGTGGGCCATCACATGTTCATGCAGCTCAAGAAACAGCCGCTCGATGGCGCCCGGTTGGAATAGAGGCGAATCGGCAAAGCGGTTCCCCGGCTCCCGCTCGGCGACCGTCCGCAGCTCGGAGAAGAGCCGATGGAGGGGGTTATCTGGCTCCGCCAGTGCCCGCACGACCCCTTGGAAATCTGCCACCTGGGAGTCGCGGAAGCGCTCCAACACCGTCTCGGCATCCAGCTCCAGCAGCTCCGGGATGGGGTGGACCCCCTCCAGCAGTCGCAGGCGGCCATCGGGCAGCTCATCGAGCAGATCGGAATAACGCTTGGTATCGGTGCTCATCATCGCGGGCTCCGCAGCAGGATTGAGGCGCGCTACTCTACGCGCACCGGAGAAAAAATCGAGGAGTGGTTATGTCCCATCCGATTCGCATCGGTATCAGCAGTTGTCTCCTGGGCGAAGCGGTGCGGTTTGACGCCAACCACAAAAAGGACAACTACATCGTGGGGACGCTGGGGCAGTTTTTCGAGTTTGTCCCCACCTGTCCCGAGGTGGCCATTGGCCTGGGGATACCGCGGGCGCCGATCCGGCTGGAGGGGGATCCGCAGGCCCCACGGGTGGTGGGCAGCGCCGATCGCTCCCGCGATGTGACCGCCCCACTGACCGCCTACGGCCGTCAGATGGCGCAGCAGCTGCCTGCCCTGTGTGGCTATCTATTCAAGAGCAAATCCCCCAGCTGCGGCGTCTGGCGGGTCAAGGTCTACCAGGAGAATGGCCGGCCGGCCAAGCTGGGCCGAGGGGTGTTCGCCCAGCAGTTGATGGAGGGCCGGCCACTACTGCCGGTGGAGGAGGAGGGGCGACTCGGTGATCCGGCGCTGCGGGAGAACTTCATCGAGCGGGTGTTCGCCTATCACCGCTGGCAGCAGCTGCTGGCGGAGGGGTTCACCCCCGCTCGCCTGGTGGCGTTCCACAGCGCCCACAAGCTCAGCCTGATGAGCCACGGCAACGCCCCCTACCGCGCCCTCGGACGCCTAGTGGCGGAGGCGGGTCAACGGCCCAGCGCCGAGTTGGCCGAGGAGTATGGCCGCGGCTTCATGGCGGCCCTCACCCATCTCGCCAGCCGAAAGCGCCACACCGATGTCTTGCAGCACATCGCCGGTTACTTCAAACGCCAACTGGATGGCGCCGATCGGACAGAGCTGGCGGAGACCATCGAGGCCTACCGCACCCAACTGGTGCCGCTGGTGGTACCGCTCACCCTGCTCAAGCACCACCTGCGGCGCCACCCCAACCCCTATCTTGAGCAGCAGATCTACCTGCAACCCCACCCACCGGAACTGACCTTGCGCAACGCCCTGTGACGGAGCCCGCCCCATGATACAGACCACCCCGCCTGGGAGACGCCGATCCAGCCTGTGCGGCTCCGCCAGCTACCCATCACCGCCCAGCAGTTTGCCACCCGCTATGGGATCCGCTTCGCCGAGGCGGGGCCGGCGTTACAGGCGTGGCCCCAGATCGACGACATCCCGCTCTATTTGCAGGCCCCAGCCGCCGACCAACCGCTGGACCTCTATCTGCGAGGGGAAGAGCCCGATCCGCAGACGGCCCTGCTCAGGGTGCTGCACCGCCTCGCCATTGAGCGCGAGACGCTCCCATGGCAGCACCCCCAGCTGGGACCTGCCCGCTGGGTGCTCTACCGGGTCGATAGCAACGGCAATGAGGCGGAGATGCAGCGCTTTCTGGAGCGCACCGCCGCCGAGGCGCTGGCCGATCACTACCAGCGCAAGGGGCACAAGCAGTGCTACCTCATCCGCGCCGCGGACTGAGCCCCTTGCCCACGCGCCTCAGATCACCTTGGAGAAGCGGCGCTCCGCCTGCTGGCGCAGGTAGCGGTCAAACACCATGCAGATGTTGCGGATAAGCAGCTTGCCGACCGGCTCGACATCGATGGCATCGGCACTGAGCCGCAGCAGCCCATCGGCCGCCATCGTGGCCAGCTCTTGCAGCTCCAGCTGGAAGTAGGCGTCAAACTCGATGCCGTACTTGGCCGCCACCTGCCCCTTATCCAGATGGAAGTGGCAGATGAGGCGGGTGATCACCTCCCGCCGCAGCAGGTCGTCGGCCCCCAGCTCCACCCCGCGGAAGATCGGCAGTCGCCCCTCGTCCAGGGCGGCGTAGTAGGCCTCCGGCTCCTTCAGGTTCTGGCTGTAGCTCTGCCCCACCATACCGATGGAGGTGCTACCAAGGCCGATGAGATCGCAGTCGGCGTGGGTGGAGTAGCCCTGGAAGTTGCGGTACAGGGTGCCGTCACGCTGGGCCACGGCCAACTCATCATCCGGCTTGGCAAAGTGGTCCATGCCGATGTAGACATAGCCGGCGGCGGTGAGCCGCTCGATGGTGAGCTGGAGGATCAGGAGCTTCTCCTGCGGGGCCGGCAGGTCACCCGCCTCGATGCGCCGCTGCGGCTTGAAGAGATCGGGCAGGTGGGCGTAGTTGAAGACCGAGATCCGATCCGGGGCGATCTCCAGCACCCGCTCCAGGCTGTGGACGAAGGTCTCAGCACTCTGGAAGGGCAGGCCATAGATGAGATCGATGCTGATGGATTTGAAGCCGTGCTCCCGCGCCTTATCGAGGGCGAACAGCGTCTCCTCTTCTGACTGGATGCGGTTGACCGCCTTCTGCACCCGCGGATCGAAGTCCTGCACCCCCAGGCTCATGCGATTGAAGCCCAGCTCCCGCAGCAGGGCGATGGTGTCCCCCTTCACCTCGCGCGGGTCGATCTCGATGGAGTACTCACCGCTATCGTCATCCCGCAGCTTGAACTGCTCGCGGGTCTTGGCCATCAGCCCACGCATCTCATCGTGGCTGATGAAGGTGGGGGTACCACCACCCCAGTGGAGCTGATCCACATACCGCTCGCGGTCAAACAGCGCCCCTTGCAGCTCCAGCTCACGGAACAGCCGCTGGAGATAGGGGGCGGCGCGGGTGCGATCCTTGGTCACCACCTTGTTGCAGGCACAGTAGTAACAGACCGTATCGCAGAAGGGGATGTGGAGGTAGAGCGACAGCGGCCGCCCGCTGGCGTTGGTCCCCTCGGCGTAACGCTGGTACTCCTGCGGGCCGAAGCCGGTGTGGAACTGCACCGCCGTGGGGTAGGAGGTGTAGCGCGGCCCGGACTTGTCGTAACGCTTGAGCAGCTCCGGATCGAAGACGATGGTCTGGTTCATTTCACCTCCAGGTGATGGGTGCCCATCAGGCGCGATCGATATCGAGACCGAGCCGATGGGTCTCGTCGATCACGGCCAGCAGCTGGGCGAAGGGGATGTGGCGGAGATTGCGGCGGACCAGCACCATGAAGGGCAGCTCATCCTTGTGGAAGAAGTAGCTACCATCCCGCATCGACTGGCGCAGCCGAGTCAGATCCCGCTCTAAGGGCTCAAGGAAGGCCATGGAGCCCCCCTCGTCCTCCACGTCATAGTCCATCGAGGCGCGCAGCTCCTGGACCTCGACAATCGCCTGGTCTATCAGGCGCACATACGCTTCAGCGGTGGTGGGTCGCTGCTTACTGCTGCTGGTCATAACGGCCTCCGTTTTCGCTCGACGGCACCGGCTCAGCCACCGGCCGCCGCGGAAAACTGGTCATGATACTGCGCCACCTGCTCGGCAGTCAGCAGAAAGACACCATCGCCGCCCCGTTCAAACTCCAGCCAGGTGAAGGGGACCTCGGGGAAGGCCGCCTCCAGCGCCGGCTGGCTGGCCCCCACCTCGACAATGAGGATCCCTGCGGGATTGAGGTGATCCCGCGCCTCCCGCAGCAGCCGGATGGCGAGGTCGAGCCCCTCCTCCCCCGCCGCCAGGGCCAGGGCCGGTTCATGGCGATACTCCGCCGGCAGGGCGGCCATCTCGGCGGCATCGACATAGGGGGGGTTGCTGACGATGATGTCGAACCGCTCCACCCCGAGATCGGCAAAGAGGTCAGAACGCACCCACTCCAGCTCCGCCCCCAACAGCTCGGCGTTGCGCTCGGCCACATCGAGGGCGTCACTGGAGAGATCGGCCCCCACTACCCGCGCCTCCGGGAAGGCGTGGGCGCAGGCGATGGCGATACAGCCGGAGCCGGTACACATATCCAAGATCGACCCCACCGCCGCCGGCTCGACCCACGGCGCGAAGCGCTCCTCGATCAGCTCGGCGATGGGGGAGCGGGGGACGAGTACCCGCTCATCGACATAGAACGGCATCCCGCAGAACCACGCCTCGTTGACCAGGTAGGGGGCCGGCAGGCGCTCTTCGGTCCGCCGCCGCAGCAGCGCCACCGCCCGTTTCCGCTCCTCGGTGGTGGTGCGGGTGTCGAGTAGATTGGGCGGGATGACGGGCGAGAAATGGACGGCGTGGGCCACCAGGTAGGCCGCCTCATCCAGGGCGTTATCGGTACCGTGGCCAAAGTGGAGGCCGGCGGCATTGAATTGGCTGGCGCCCCAGCGGATGAGGTCACGCAGGGTGGCAAGTTCCGCCACGGCTTGGTCGGTCTGGGCCATAGGGGCTCCGTCTAGGTTTGATGGGCAGCGCCGGCGGGCTCACGGCCGCCGGGCATGTTTGGGGCGGAACGCCACCAGCTGGTCGGGGTGGGTCTCCAGGTAGGGCCCCTCGATGAGATCGATACAGTAGGGCACCGCCGGGAAGACCGCCTCCAGGCAGTCGCGGATGGCCGACGGCTTACCCGGCAGGTTGATGATGAGGCTGCGGCCGCGGATGCCGGCGATCTGCCGCGAGAGGATGGCGGTGGGCACCACCTTGAGGGAGACCGCCCGCATCTGCTCGCCAAAGCCGTCCAGCAGCTTGTCACACACCGCCGCGGTCGCCTCCGGGGTGACATCGCGCGGCGCGGGGCCGGTCCCGCCGGTGGTCACCACCAGACAGCAGCCATCGAGATCGCACAGCGCCTTCAGGGTCTGCTCGATCACCGCCTGCTCATCGGGGATCACCCGCGCCACGGGCTGCCAGGCGGTCGCCAGGATACGCCCCAGCTCCGCCTGAATGGCCGGCCCCCCCTCGTCCTGATATTCGCCCCGACTGGCGCGATCGGAGATGGTGACGATACCGATGCGGACGGCAGGCTCTGACATGGGGCTCTCCTCGGATTGTGCAGGGGCCCATAGGGTAACGGAGTGGCGGCCCGACCGCCCTCTCTCCAGCGGGGAGGGGTGATCAAAGCTCCGCTACCCCAGCTCAAACTGCGCCAGCCGCACCGGCCGACGCTGCGCCCCCCACTGCCCCGGCTTGGCCTCAAAGAGGCCGGCGCAGGAGGTACCGCAACGGTTGCAGTGGCCATCGGCGGTGAGATTCCAGTCGGAGAGCAGGTACCAGTCGCGGCCGATGAGCCGCTGCCCACACTGGTGGCAGTAGGTGCTCTCCCCCGCCTTGTCATGGATATTGCCGGTGTAGGCGTAGCGCACGCCGTTGGCGAGGGCGATCTGCCGCGCCCGGCTGAGGGTGGCGGCGGGGGTGGGCGGCAGGTCGCGCATCTTCCAGTCGGGATGAAAGGCGGTAAAGTGCATCGGCACCTCCGGCCCCAGCTGCTCCACCACCCAACGGGTCATCGCCTCCAGCTCGGCACTGCTGTCGTTTTGACCGGGGATGAGCAGGGTGGTCAGCTCCAACCACACCTCGGTCTCCTGCTTGAGGTAGATCAGGGTCTCCAGCACCGGCTGGAGGTGGGCGCCGGTCAGCTGGTGGTAGAACTGCTCGCTGAAGCCCTTCAGATCGACATTGGCCGCATCCATGTAGCGGTAGAATTCGCGGCGCGGGGCCGCGCACTGGTAGCCGGCGGTCACCGCCACGTTCTTGATCCCCAGTGCCCGACACGCCTGGGCCACATCAATGGCATATTCGTGGAAAATAACCGGGTCGTTATAGGTGTAGGCCACCGATCGGCAACCCAACCGATCGGCCGCCCGGGCGATGGTCTCCGGCAGCGCCCGGTCCATCAGCGTATCCATCTCCCGCGACTTGCTGATATCCCAGTTTTGGCAGAACTTGCAGGCGAGATTACAGCCGGCGGTGCCGAAGGAGAGGACCGGAGTACCCGGCAGGAAGTGGTTGAGCGGCTTCTTCTCGATGGGATCGACACAGAAACCGCTGGAGCGGCCGTAGGTGGTCAACACCACCTCGCCCCCCCGATTGGCGCGGACGAAACAGAGGCCGCGCTGCCCCTCGCGTAGCTTGCAGAGCCGAGGGCAGAGATCACACTGCACCCGACCGTCCTCCAGGAGGTGCCAGTAGTGGGTGGCGACAATGGTCTCAGCGGGCAGCTGCTCCAGCTCGTTGGTGCTCATGGGGATGCCTCTCAACCAGCCGTCTGGGCGGGCCGGCTAATGTTTCATGAATGTTACACAGTCTAGGCTGTGGGGGGCGCCGTGGCGGCCCCATCCAAGGCGACGG
>QKFD01000043.1 GCA_003251535.1 Chromatiales bacterium
GACCTAGAGAGCTATCGTGACCCTCTTCTCCTCCCTCTACGAGCGGGCCATGACCTGGTCGCGCCACCCCCATGCACCGCGCTATTTGGGGGCACTGAGCTTCGCCGAATCCTCCTTTTTCCCCATCCCGCCCGATGTCATGCTGGCGCCGATGGCCTTGGCCCGGCCGGAACGGGCCTGGTCATACGCCCTGTTGACCACGCTGGCGTCGGTGATCGGTGGGGCGCTCGGTTATCTCATCGGTCTGCTGGCCTTTGATCTGATCGAGCCGCTTCTGCACCGCGCCGGTTACTGGGAACACTACCAGGCGGTGGGGGTCTGGTTTCAGCGGTGGGGATTTTGGGCGGTGCTGTTGGCCGGCTTCTCACCTATCCCTTACAAGTTGTTCACCATCGCGGCCGGCGTCATCGCCATGTCGTTTCCCCTCTTCATGCTCGCCTCCCTGGTGGGACGTGGTACCCGCTTTTTCCTGGTGGCGGGATTGATGAAGTGGGGTGGGGCGCGCATGGAGCAGGGGCTGCGGCGCTACATCGATCGCATCGGCTGGTTGAGTGTGGTGTTGTTGGTGGTGATCTACCTCCTATTCAAAAACGGTGGCTGAGATGAGACTGCTCTACCTGATGCCTCTCCTGGTGACGCTACTGCTGGGCGGTTGCGCCAGCTTGACCGGCCAATCAGAGGCGGATGGGGCACCGAGTCAGTATGTGATTCAGAAGGGTGACACCCTCTACTCCATCGCCTTCCGCTATGGCACGGACTATCGCCACCTGGCGGCGATAAATGGCATCTCCTCCCCCTATCTCATCTATCCCGGCCAGACCTTGGTGGTACCGGGGCGGGATAAAGACCTCTCCAGTGTGGGTGACGGTCCGGCCCCAGTGCTGCTGAAGGGCCATCCGACCGATGATGATTGGGTTATCGCCCAGGCGCCCCCATTGACCACCTCTATGCCGGCGGCCAATCCGCCACCGGCTGACAAACCGCCAGCCGCGGCCAAGCCAGTGGAGGACAGCAAACCGGCGCCGCCGGAGCGCAGCGAGGCCCCCAAGCCAGCGGCGCCGGTGACCCCTGAACCGGCCAAGGGGGAAACTTCTGCGGTCAACGTAAAGTCGAACATCTCATGGCGTTGGCCGACCAGTGGCAAAGTGATTCAGCGTTTTGCTCCGGCCAACGACAAGAAGGGGGTCGATATCGCCGGCAAGGTGGGGCAACCGGTATTGGCGGCGGCGGCCGGCGATGTGGTCTATAGCGGTAGTGGTCTGACGGGCTATGGCAATCTCATCATCATCAAACATGACGAGAGCCACCTCTCCGCCTATGGCCACAACAAGAGTTTGCTTGTGAAACAAGGCGATAAAGTCAAGGGTGGGCAGAAGATCGGTGAAATGGGGCAGAGCGCAAAAGACGGGTCTATACTCCATTTCGAGATTCGTCGCGATGGTAAACCGGTGGATCCGCTGCTCTATCTGCCCAAGTCATCCTCATCATGAAAGGAGGGCCTAATGACGACCGAGCGTCACGATCTCATAGATAGTTTCGAGGCAGAAGAGCCTGAAGTCGATACCCTCGACATGGATGACGAGGCGCCTAGCACCGAGGAGGCGGAAGAGACCCAATACGCTCCCGGTGTCGTGCCTGACAATCAACTAGATGCCACTCGCATCTATCTCAGCGAAATCGGTTACTCCCCCCTCCTCAGCGCCGAAGAGGAGGTGTTCTACGCCCGTCTCTCCCTCCGTGGTGACGAGGCGGCCCGCAAGCGGATGATTGAATCCAACCTGCGCTTGGTGGTGAAGATCGCCCGGCGTTACCTCAACCGTGGGCTGGCGTTGCTGGACCTCATCGAAGAGGGCAATCTCGGCCTCATCCGCGCCGTAGAGAAGTTCGATCCAGAGCGTGGCTTCCGTTTCTCCACCTACGCCACCTGGTGGATCCGCCAGACCATCGAGCGGGCCATCATGAACCAGACCCGCACCATTCGTCTGCCGATCCATGTGGTCAAGGAGATCAACGTCTATCTCCGCGCCGCCCGCCAGTTGACCCAGCGCCTCGATCACGAGCCGACCCCGGAGGAGATCGCCGCCGTGCTCGATCGGCCGGTGGAGGATGTGAAGCGGATGATGGGGCTCAATGAGCGGGTCACCTCGGTGGATGTGCCGCTGGGGCGCGATGCGGATAAATCGGTACTGGACGCCATCCCCGACGAGAACAACACCGATCCCTCCGATCTACTCCAAGATGACGATATGCGGGAGAAGCTGGAGATGTGGCTCTACCAGCTCTCCGATAAGCAGCGCGAGGTGGTGGAGCGGCGTTTCGGCCTCCACGGCCACGATATCAGCACCCTGGAGGAGGTGGGCAACGAGATTGGCGTGACCCGCGAGCGGGTGCGGCAGATCCAGATAGAGGCCCTGAAACGGCTACGGGACATCATGGAGACCCAAGGCTTCACCGGCGACGTGCTGTGACAGCTTAAGCGGCTACCTATCCCCGCAACCCCGCCCCAGGGCCACCCCCTGCGGCGGGGTTCTCTATTTCAGCAGGAGCGCCGCCGCCACCGCCCGCCCCTCGGCGGCAAGCACCTCATAGGTGCGACAGGCGGCGCCGGTGGCCATCACCTCCACCCCAATCCCACGCGCCGCCAGCGGCTGTAGCAGGCGCGGAGGGGGGAAACGCATCTGCTCACCAGAGCCGAACAGCACCAGCTCCGGGGCCAGCTCCGCCAATAGCGTAAACTCCCGCTCTGACAACGCCTCAAAACCCACCGCCCATTCGGTCACCAGGCGCTGAGGGGTGACGATGCAGTGGTGCTCTACCACCAGCAGCGGTTGGCTGCCATCTGGTGGGCGTAGGGTGACGGTACCGGCGCCGTAGGCTCGGATGGAGTAGCTGCCCTGCGGGGCCTCAAGGCTCAATTTCATATTAGAAAGGGGGGCACGTAGTGAGAATGGGGCCAGCGTTGACAAGGTAGAATAGAGGCCATTAATGTTAGCAGCTTTCCTCAGTAATCCGCGGCCTTAGCGCCGCTCTCCTTCACACCCAAAAACCCTGGTACCGCCGCCTTGATGGATGATTTCCAGAGAATCAAACGCCTGCCGCCCTATGTCTTCAACATCGTCAACGAACTCAAGGCGAAGGCGCGAGCGCGGGGGGAGGACATCATCGACTTTGGCATGGGCAATCCCGACCAGCCGACACCGCCCCACATCGTCGAGAAGATGATTGAGGCGACTCGGCGGGGTGATACCCACCGCTATTCGGTCTCCAAGGGGATCCCGCGCCTGCGCAAGGCCGTCACCGGCTGGTACAAGCGGCGCTACGATGTTGATCTCGACCCCGATACCGAGGCCATTGTCACCATCGGCTCCAAAGAGGGGCTGGCCCACCTGGCGCTGGCCACCTGTGGCCCAGGCGATGCGGTGTTGGTGCCCAACCCGGCCTACCCCATTCACCCCTACGGTTTCGTCATTGCCGGCGCCGATATCCGCCATGTGCCGCTGATCCCAGGGGGAGATTTCTTCGCCGAGCTAGAGAAGGCGATCCGCGACTCCTGGCCGAAACCCAAATTCCTGGTGCTCAACTTCCCGGGCAATCCCACCACCCAGTGTGTGGATCTGGAGTTTTTCGAGAAGGTGGTGGCCATCTGCCGCGAGGCGGGGATCTGGGTGATCCACGATATCGCCTATGCCGATATCGTCTTCGACGGCTATGTCGCCCCTTCCATCCTCCAGGTGCCGGGCGCCAAAGAGGTGGCGGTGGAGTTCTACACCCTCTCCAAGAGCTACAACATGCCGGGCTGGCGGGTTGGCTTCATGTGCGGTAATCCGCAGCTGGTGGGGGCGCTGGCGCGGCTCAAATCCTATTTCGACTACGGCACCTTCACGCCGATCCAGGTGGCCGCCATTGCTGCCCTGGAGGGGCCGCAGGAGTGTGTCGAGGAGATCCGCGAGATGTACCTGAGCCGGCGAGATGTGCTGGTGCAGGGGCTCAACGCCGCGGGTTGGAAGGTGGAGAAGCCCAAGGCGACCATGTTCGTCTGGGCCCAGATCCCCGAGCAGTATCGCCACCTCGGCTCACTGGAGTTTGCCAAGAAGTTGCTGGCGGAGGCGAAGGTGGCGGTCTCACCGGGGATCGGCTTTGGCGAGTATGGCGACGATCATGTCCGCTTCGCCCTCATCGAGAATGAGCACCGCACCCGCCAGGCGACGCGGGGAATTAAAGAGATGTTTCGGAATGACGAGCGCTCCGGCGCCCAGGGGAAATCAGCGTGAACTCCATTAAGGTCGGCCTGCTCGGTCTCGGTACCGTCGGCGGTGGCACCATCACTGTCCTGCAACGCAATGCCGAGGAGATCTCGCGCCGCGCTGGCGGCACTATCGAGATCATCCATGCCGCGGCGCGGGACCTCGCCAAACCGCGTATCTGCGACACCACCGGTATCGAGCTGACCACCGATCCCTTTGCCGTGGTGGGCAACCCCAATGTGCAGGTGGTGGTGGAGCTGATCGGCGGTACCGGTCTGGCCCGCGATCTGGTCATGCAGGCCATCGCCAATGGCAAACACGTGGTGACCGCCAACAAGGCACTCATCGCCAAACATGGCAACGAGATCTTCGCCGCGGCCCGCGAGCGCAATGTGATGTTGGCATTCGAGGCGGCGGTGGCGGGCGGCATCCCCATCATCAAATCGATCCGCGAGGGGTTGGCGGCCAACGAGATCGAGTGGCTGGCGGGCATCATCAACGGCACCGGCAACTTCATCCTCACCGAGATGCGGGATAAGGGGCGCGACTTTAATGATGTGCTGGCGGAGGCGCAGCGGCTGGGTTACGCCGAGGCCGATCCCACCTTCGATGTGGAGGGGATCGACGCCGCCCACAAGCTCACCATCCTCGCCTCCATCGCCTTTGGGGTCCCGCTTCAGTTTGATGCGGTCTATACCGAGGGGATCACCCGCATCACCCGTGAGGACGTGGGTTTCGCCGAGGAGCTGGGATACCGCATCAAGCATCTCGGTATCGCCCGTCGTACCCCGCTCGGGATCGAGCTGCGGGTCCACCCCACCCTCATCCCGGAGCGGCGCCTCATCGCCAACGTCGATGGGGTGATGAACGCAGTGGTGGTGAAGGGCGATGCGGTCGGCTCCACCCTCTACTACGGCGCCGGTGCCGGCGCCGAGCCCACCGCCTCGGCGGTGGTGGCGGACCTGGTGGATGTGGTGCGCTCCCTCTCCTGTGACCCCAATAGCTGGGTGCCTCACCTCGGCTTCCAGCCGGACAACCTGGCCGATACCCGCATCCTGCCCGTGGCCGAGGTGCAGTCCGCTTACTATCTGCGGATGCAGGTGGTGGACCGCCCCGGCGTGCTGGCAGACCTCACCCGGATCTTGGCCGAGCATGAGATCAGCATCGAGGCGGTGATCCAGAAGGAGCCGCAGCAGGGTGAGAGCCTGGTCAACCTCATCCTCCTCACCCGCGTGGTGATGGAGGGGAATATGGACCGCGCCCTGGCTCGCATCGCCACCCTCGATGCCCTGTTTGGTGAAGTGACCCGGATCCGCGTCGAATACCTCAAATAACCAGGATAGACCCATGCCCCGTTACACCGGCCTCATCGACCGCTACCGGGACCGCCTGCCGGTCCACGACGACACCCGCATCATCAGCCTGGGCGAGGGCAACACCCCCCTCATCCGGCTCCACAACATCCCGCGGGACCTCGGCAAAGAGGTGGATATCTACGTCAAGTACGAGGGGCTCAATCCCACCGGCTCATTCAAAGACCGCGGCATGACCATGGCGGTCACCCGGGCGGTGGAGGAGGGGAGCCGCGCCATCATCTGCGCCTCCACCGGCAACACCTCGGCCGCCGCCGCTGCCTATGCCGCTCGCGCCGGCATCACCGCCTTTGTCCTCATCCCGGACGGGAAGATTGCCATGGGCAAGCTGGCCCAGGCGATGATGCACGGCTCTACGGTCATCCAGATCAAGGGCAACTTTGATGACGGGATGCGGTTGGTGAAGGAGGTGGCGGACCACGCCCCGGTCACCATCGTCAACTCCATCAACCCCTATCGACTCCAGGGGCAGAAGACCGCCGCCTTCGAGATCATCGACGAGCTGGGACAGGCACCTGATTTCCACTGTATCCCGGTGGGTAACGCCGGCAACATCAGCGCCCACTGGCTGGGCTACACCGAATACCAGCGCGACGGCATGGTCAACAACCTGCCGCGGATGGCCGGTTACCAGGCCTCCGGTGCGGCACCGTTCCTGCGTGGGGCGATGGTGGACCAGCCGGAGACCATCGCCACCGCCATCCGTATCGGCCACCCACAGAGCTGGGATAAGGCGTGGGCGGCGCAGAAGGAGTCCAACGGCTGGTTTGACGAGTGTACCGATGAGGAGATCCTGGCGGCCCAGAAGCTGCTAGCCCAGCGGGAAGGGGTGTTCTGCGAACCCGCCTCCGCTACCTCCCTGGCTGGCGCCATGCGCGACATCCTCTCCGGCAAGATCCCCGAGGGGAGCAAGGTGGTCTGCACCCTCACCGGCCATGGCCTCAAGGACCCCGATACCGCCATTCGTCAGAGCCGCGAGGTGTTGACGGTGGAGGCGCAGCTGGATGCGGTGAAGCGGGCCATCCTCGACAACATGCCTTGAGGCCGCCCGGGGCCACCGTGCGCTCCGCTCCCCCTGGTCTCACTCTCCTCCTCCCGGGGCTGCTCACAGCGCCGGTAGCCGCGCACGCTGGGGCGCGGCTACCGGCGTTGGAGTGGCTTTTGTCGCGGGCAAGCGTGGAGGGTCTGCGCACCTCCGCCGGCTTTGAGAGCACCCTGTTCTGCCTATTTGAGGTCAACAGCAGTGCCGATGGGTTGCCGGTGGCCGCAGTCTGTCGCCTCGGGGAGGGGGAGCCGGTCACCGAGGAGTATTGGTTACTGGCCGATCCGGTCCACCTGCTGGTCCAGCGCGATCGGGTGCTGCTGGCCGCCGCCCTAGCGGGGGAGCTGGAGCGGGTGGAGAGTGAGGCGCTAGTGGCCCAATTCAACGCCCACTTTGCCGAGCAGGGGATGGCGCTCACTGTGGCGGCAGGTGGACGCTGGTACCTACGCCTTGCCGAACCGGCCGCCCTCGTGACCACCCCCACCCAGCGCCTAGTGGGTCATGACATCCACCCAGCGCTACCGCGGGGGCGGGATGGGGGACGGTGGCACGGCCTGCTCAACGAGATCCAGATGCTCTTTCACGCCCACCCGATCAACATCGAGCGGGAGGCGCGCGGGCTCCCGGCGGTCAATGCGCTCTGGATCTGGGGGGGCGGCCAGTTACCACAGGGGGCCACCTCCCACTATCGGGCGGTCTACTCCAGTGAGCCGTTGGCGCGGGGCTTGGCCCGCCTCGCCACCGTGCCTGACCACCCCCTGCCCGAGGATCTGGCCACCCTATTGGCGGGGGAGGAGGCGTGTGGGCGGCTGCTAGTGGTGGACCACCGCCTGGCTCAACAGGGGCAATCTATTACAGCAGCGGCAGTGGGCGGTGACCCCCTGGCCGAGTTGGAGCGGACGTGGTTTGCCCCCGCCCGGGAGGCCCTTGCCGCAGGGCGGCTCGACCTCATTGAGCTGATTGCGGCCGATGGTCGCCTCTTCCGCATCGGACGGCGGGCCCGCCGCCTCTTCTGGCGCCGCCGCCGGCCCCTCACCGCCTATCGCCCGGATAGGTCGTGAGCGGTCCCGTTCGCCGCATCCTCCGCCGCCCCCCGGTGGCGGTGCCGCCCCCCCTGCAACAGCACTTTCCCCCGGTGGTGGCCCGGGTGTTGGCGCAGCGTCAGGTGGTAGATCCGCAGGAGTTGGAGTGGCGGCTAGAGGGGCTCCCCGGTTTTGGCGCATTGGGTGGGATCGAGCGCGCCACTGAACTGTTGAGCGCTGCCATCCAGCAGGACCGGCGCCTGCTCATCGTGGGTGACTTCGATGCCGATGGCGCCACCAGCACCGCCGTGGCGCTGCGCGGCTTGGGCGCCTTGGGGGCGCGCCAAGTCGATTTTCTAGTACCCAACCGGTTTGAGTATGGCTACGGCCTCACCCCGGAGATCGTGCGTGAGGCGATCACCCGCCAACCCGATCTCATCGTCACCGTGGATAACGGCATCTCCAGTATCGCTGGGGTCGATGAGGCGCGGCGCCACGGTATCCAGGTGGTGATCACCGATCACCACCTGCCCGGCGAGCAGCTGCCGGCCGCCGATGCCATCGTCAACCCCAACCTGCCGGGCGATCCCTTCCCCTCCAAGGCGCTGGCCGGGGTCGGTGTGATCTTCTACCTACTGGTGGCACTACGGGCGCGGCTCCGGGAGGTGGGGTGGTTTGCCGCCAGTGGTCGCCAACCCCCCAATTTGGCACAGCTGTTGGATCTGGTAGCGCTTGGCACCGTGGCCGATCTGGTGCCGCTCGATGCCGTCAACCGTATCCTGGTGGCCCAGGGGTTGGCACGGATCCGGGCGGGTCGCACCGTGCCGGGGATCACCGCCCTACTGACCCTCTCCGGTCGGCGGCTGGAGCGGATCACCACCACCGATCTCGCCTTTGCCTTGGCGCCGCGCCTCAATGCCGCCGGTCGGCTGGATGACATGGCCCAGGGGATCCACTGCCTGCTGAGCCAAGACGTTATCCAGGCACGCCAGCTGGCAGTACAGCTCGACCAGCTCAACCGGGAGCGCCGCTCCATTGAGGGGCAGATGCGCGACGAGGCCCTCGCCATCCTGCGCCAGTTGGGGCCGGAGGAGTCGCTGCCACTCGGGATCTGCCTATTCGATGAGAGCTGGCACGAGGGGGTGATCGGTATCCTCGCCTC
>QKFD01000045.1 GCA_003251535.1 Chromatiales bacterium
GGGTCAGTCGTTGACCCACCGCATTCAGGCGGATAACGTGGGCTTGCAGCGCGCCGAGCCGCGTGGCGAGGGCATTGAGATCCTCCTCCGCCGACCGCTGCGCCTCGGCCAACACCGCCCGTTGGCTGGCGATCTCAAGTGCGATATCGGGCTTTACCGGCTCTGGTCGCTGTTCGCTGCCCAGGCGGTAACCCGCATAGAGTGATGCGACAGGCACGCTCAGGGAGAGCGTCAGGGCCATTGCCATCCACCTCTTAGGGTGGATGGAAATGGCTCCGAGATGCCCGCGCTTGGCCGATATGAAGATGACATTCATCCCATAATCACCTCATGCACGCATGAACCTACGGAGGCACGATGGCCGCGCTCCGCGCCATTGAAAACCTGCTACAAAAGGGGGACGGGGGTAGTCTAGTGACCCGCGCCAAGCAGCTCGCCCGGCTAGAGCGCCGCTTACAAGCCTGTCTCGACCCAACAGTGGCGGCCCACTGCCGGCTCGCTAATCTGCGGGATGGGCTCTTGCTGGTGCAGGTCCCCTCCGGGGCCTGGGCCGCCCGTTTGCGCTATGAGCAGCCCCGCATCCTCTCCTGTCTGCGCCGCGCCGGTGTACCTGTCGAGCGCATCGAGCCGCTGGTGCTGCCTCCGCAGGGGGCACCCCAACCGGCTCGGCGGGCGCATCCCATATCACCCACCAGCCGCGCCACCCTGCTGAGCGCTGCCGGGGCGGTGACCCATCCGGCACTCAGCGCCGCCTTGCGGCGGCTGGCGGAAAACCGGGGGTAAGCTGCAAGCGCAGCCGCGCGGCAGCGCCCCCATGGGGGCGCCAGCGGCGCGGAGCCCGATTTTAGCTTACTGGAACCGTCTGCACGTAGGAGATAGGCGCCCGCTGCGGATCATCGAAAGTGACCTGTTCCCAGGCCGTCCGATCCGCCAGTAGCGCACACAGCAGCTTGTTGTTCAGGCCGTGGCCCGACTTATGGCCGGAGAAGGCCCCAATCAGGCTGCAACCAAGGAGGTAGAGATCGCCAATGGCGTCCAGCACCTTGTGCTTCACAAACTCGTCTTCGTAGCGCAACCCGTCATCGTTGAGGATGCGGTAGTCGTCCACGACAATGGCGTTGTCCAGACTCCCACCCAGCGCCAAATTGCGGGCCCGCAACATCTCCAGCTGATTCATGAAGCCAAAGGTGCGGGCGCGACTCACCTCTTTGACAAAGGAGGTGGTGGAGAAGTCGATGGCGGCGGTCTGAGTGCGTCCTTTGAACACGGGGTGGTCAAAGGCGATGGTCATAGCCACTTTAAAACCATCAAAAGGATCGAAGCGTACCCACTTATCCTCCTCCTTCACCTCCACCGTCCGTTTGATGCGGATGAAGCGCTTGGGCGCCTCCTGCTCCACAATCCCTGCGGATTGGATGAGAAAGACGAAGGGGCCGGCACTGCCATCCATAATCGGCACCTCGGGCGCAGAGAGATCGACATAGGCATTATCTATACCCATGCCGGCCATGGCCGAGAGCAGGTGCTCGATGGTGGAGATGCGGACGTTACCGCTGATAAGGGTTGTGGAGAGGGTTGTGTCGCCCACGTTGCCAGCCAAGGCCTCGATCTCCACCGGTTCGGGAAGATCGACTCGTCGGAAGACGATGCCGGTGTCTGGCGCGGCCGGTCGGAGGGTCAAATAGACCTTCTCACCCGTATGGAGACCAACTCCGGTAGCCCGGATAACATTCTTAAGGGTACGCTGCCGGATCATCAAAGGTGACCATTTTTCCTTGTTTTTCAGGCAGTTAGCAAACCCGCCCGGTGGATGCCGAAAAATCATAACACAGCAGGCCTACCCTGCCTAGCAGGCCGTGAGCGTCAAGGGTGGAACTGCACAGTTCACCCCGTTAGCCACCTATTACTAGCTGTTCAAGGCAGATAGCGCCCATTAGCGACATATAGGCCCTATTCACACCCACCCAGCTGGGGCCCCTTGCCGCCGGTTCCCGATCTCCATACCAGCTACAGCGGTTTCTATAGCAGCCATCTGCGACCACAGCCACATCCCATTCGGTAACTTTTACTTTTATTTCGCGCTTGTCACCTACCTGATGGGCCAATTTATAGTCAGAATCGCAATATTGCCCGGGCGTTAGCGGAGGTGAGGGCAGCCAGCTGTGCCGCTGTCTCGCCGCGCAATTGCGCCAATACAGCGAGGATCTCCGGCAGATATTCAGGGCTATTACGCCCCTTTGCGTGGCTCGCTGGCGGGAGATCGGGGGCATCGGTCTCCAAGACGATGGCGTCG
>QKFD01000096.1 GCA_003251535.1 Chromatiales bacterium
CCTCGCCACAGAACTGTAAGGCGGGGGTGACCAGTCCCTGCGGAAGAAATCCGGCTAGTAACTGTTAGCTTTTGAAAAAGTTATGAAACGAAGTAAAAATCTCCAACAAAAAATAAATGATCTGGCTGAAAAAAGAAGGCTAGAAGTTATGGCATCTTATTTGAGCGAACTCCACTCAAAATTTAGAATTGATGGGGTGTTCGTTGGAAGACAGATAGAAAACATAAGCACCACACCTATTGAATATATAAGTTCAAGAAAGTTTTTAGGTAATCCTATTGAAGTAATAGATAGTTCAAGTGCAAGCAACGATTATTTGATAGAACGAATCACCGATCACCTGAATAAGTATGAAATTGTTGGTGAAGCGCTTTTTTATCTTAGTAGCGATGTTTTTGGAGGGGAATGGGTAAAGATAGATAAAATTGATTTGGAAAGGTTGGTGTATAAAGTAGTGTCCAATGCAGATCTTTCAAAGGAGTTGGAGTTCTTGGTGGCTTGCACCGGTTCTGCTGAAATATTAGCTTTTTTCGAGGAAGAATATGAGTATTTGCTTTGTAAATTTACAGCCAGCTAACAATGCGCTCGTGTGTGACGCTGCGCCGCTTTGCGGCTTGCGCCCCACAGCTTAACCGTTATGTCCAGGAAAACATATGGTCGCTAAGGCACCAAAGAAGCATGCACGGCCTGGGGTTGATGAGTACGGGCGTACTCAACTCCACTATGAGGCGAATGAAGGCAATATGGACGCACTGTTAATGCTGTTGAATCAAGGGGCTAATGCAGATGCACAAGATGATAACGGAATGTGTGCTCTTCATTTCGCAGCTCAATCTGGGCATCACAACATCATTCAATTACTGTTAAAAGCAAAAGCTAATCCCAATTTAGTGGACGCACATGGCAATGGCCCACTTTGGACCGCAACCATGAATGCCCGGGGGAATTTTGAAAGCGTAAAGGCGCTCCTTGAGGCTGGTGCTAATCCCACCGAAATAAACAAGCATGGTCGTAGCCCATTAGATATGGCAAACACCATCAATCATGGTCTTGAGAAGCTATATGAAACATATATGGCATAACACGGCGCTCCACCCGACCAAAAACCGCTGCGCGGTTTTCGTCGGGTGAGCTAAGCGTTATGAGTGCTCAGCGAGGTGCCAGCATTGATTCATAAGTGCTCTTCCTGCTCGCTTGCAGAGATATGGTTTGAAGAAGATGGTTTCGATGTCTATCTAAACCTGAACAGGATAGCGACAGAGGAAGATCTCGAAAATGACCATTATCTTGAATATGTGGGGCAGACAATCGAGACTGTTAAGGTTCAGGTAGCATTCTGCCCGTATTGCGGCGAAAAGCTCGCGGGCGATAATGCGGTTGTTGTGCCGCAGTTTCAATACCATAAGTGCGGTGGCAGTAAGTGAGAACTCATAACCAAGCCATTAAATACGCTCCCTTCGGTCGCCGGACGCTCGTTCCTCGCGCCGTTTATGGCAGGCGTTAGCGGTTGCCTGGACACCCATCCAATGCCGGCAGCCCACGGCGAGTCGCTGCTCCTAGATGACGCCATGGTTGTCTCTCCCCGGTAGCGCCGGGGTCCTGCCGGTTGTCATCCACTCCTCAGCGGTGGCGGGCCAAGCGGTGGCGCAGTGCAAGGGATAATGCCCCTAGGCTGCCGCGGTAGTACCAGAGGAGGCCGCAAAGCGCGTATAGCGAGAGGGAGGCGCGCCAGTTGACGTCCCGCATCCAGGCCAACGCCTGTGGATCGACCCAGCTCCAATAGAGTGCGTAGCAGCCATCCACGCTGAACCAGGTGGCTAGCAGCATGAGGGGCCAGTGGCGCCATCTCCGCTCGATGACGATGTGCATACTCCAGGGGGCGGTGAGGTAGGCGGCGCTGGCCATGATGACGCTGATGGGGCGATCCCAATCGGGGGCGGGGGTGTAGTGGGCCCCTAGGATGAGCAGGCCAAGTCCGATGGCGAAGGTGACCAGCTTCCAGGGCCGGAGGTATTCGGTGGGGGGATAGATCGGGTGGGGCACTGAAGGGCTGGGCGCTGTTAGATCTGCATCAGCGCCCGCACGTGGGCTTGCACGCTGCGCGCCAGTGCATCGGGTACATAGCCCCCCTCCAGCACCGAGACCAGCCGCCCGTGGGCGTGCTGGTCGGCGATCTTGAGCAGCTCGCGGGTGACCCAGGCGTAGTCGGCCTCCCGCAGGCGTAGATCCCCCATGTCGTCCTCCAGGTGGCCGTCGAAACCGGCGGAGATGAAGATGAGCTGGGGTCGGAACGCCTCTAGGGCGGGTAGCCAGCGCTCCATTACTGCTTCGCGGAAGGCGGCGCTGTTGGCGCCGGCCGGCAGCGGGGCGTGGATCAGGTTGGGGTGGTCCAGCACTACGTCGGTGTAGGGGAAGTAGGGGTGCTGGAAGGTGGAGAGGAAGAGAACCCGCGGTTCGTCGGCAAAGGCCGCCTCGGTGCCGTTGCCGTGGTGGACATCGAAATCGACCACCGCCACCCGCTCCAATCCATGCACCGCGAGGGCGTGGGCCACTGCTACCGCGACGTTGTTGTAGAGGCAGAAGCCGAGGGCGCGCCCCGGCTCGGCGTGGTGGCCCGGGGGGCGCACCGCGCAGAAGGCGTTGTCTACGGTGCCGGCCATCACCAGGTCCACCGCCAGCACGGCGGCGCCGGCGGCGCGGGCGGCGGCCTGGAGGGTGTGGGGGTTCATCCAGGTGTCGCCATCCGCCAGCTCGGTGAAACCCTCGGTCGGGAGCTTGCGGGCCAGCTCATCCAGGTAGGCGGCGGTGTGGACCCGCAGCAGCTGTTCACGGGTGACTAAGGGAGCGTCAAAGTGGCGTAGCAGGCCAGAGAGGCCGGTGGCCAGCAGCTGGTCATCGATGGCCTGGAGACGGCGTGGGCTCTCTGGGTGGTCCTCGTCACCGCTGAAGTGGTCGAGGCAGTCGGGATGGCTGATATAGGCGGTCCGCATGGCGGCAGGGGGTGCGGTGGGTGGGGTTCCACTGTAGCAAACCGAGGCAGCATGACAGAAGGGTGACGCTGGGCACCGCCCTATGGCGGCGCCCAGGGTGGGGGTTACGGCTGCGGGGGGAAGATCTCGCTAAAGAACTCCTTCAGCATCGCCCAGGAGCGGCGATCCGCCGCGGCGTTGTAGGCCAGGCCATCCATGCCGGCCTGATCCGCCTCGGGGTTGGTGAAGCTGTGTTTGGCGCCGCCTAGCACCAACATGAACCAGTCGGCCCCTAATCGCTCCATGCCGGCGCGGAAGGCCGCGATGCGCTCTGGCGGTACAAAGCCGTCGGCGTTGCCGTGGGCGACGAAGACCTTGGGTTTGATGGCGGTGACCGTCTCCGGCGGCGGCGGCAGCGGACCGTGGAAGCTGGCGACCCCTGCCAGATCGGCGCCGGAGTAGGCGAGCTGCATCACTGTGCCGCCACCGAAGCAGTAGCCAATGGCCGCCAATTTGTGTGAATCGACCAGGGGGTGGTTCTTCAGCACCTCCAGGCCACTGACTGCGCGGGCGCGCCAGTTCTCCACATTGCTAGTGACCTGCTCCATCCACCCTTTTGCCTCTTTGGCGTGGGTGGTGACCAGCCCTTTGCCATACATATCGGCGGCGAAGGCGACATACCCCATCTCCGCCAGCATATCGGCCCGCTTCTTGGCGTACTCGTTGAGGCCCCACCACTCATGCACCACCAGCACCCCAGGACGCTTACCGCTGATGGCGTCGTCATAGGCCAGGTAGCCCTGGAGTTCGGCATCGCCGTGGTGGTAGGTGATGGTCTCGCTCTTGATGGCGGCATGGGCCGCTGGCGTCAGTAGCGCCAAGGCGAGCAGGGGGGATAGTAGTTTGGCCAGTCGTCGCATGGTCTCTTCTCCAGTGAGGGGTGATGGGGTCTTCAGCTCCACAGGGCGCGGTCGGGGCCGCGCCGAGGGAGATTGTAGGTGGCGGCGGCGTGATCGGCAGCTATGGGATCAGCCACTGGAGGGCATGGCTATGGCCGCCGGCCGGGGCGAGGGCCTGCTGTAGCCAGGGGAGTAGCTCTGCCAACTGCTGCTCGCAGCCGAAGGGGGGATTGACCAGCACCATACCGCTGCCGTTCAGGCGGTTGCGGACGCTGGGGGGCTGGAGGATCAACTCCACCACCAACACCCGACGCAGGGCTGTCGCCCGCAGTTGGGTGAAGAGGCGGGCGCGCAGCCCTTCGGTGAGGATGGGGTACCAGAGGGCATAGAGACCGCTGGGCCAGCGCTGCCAACCGCTGAGGAGGCCGGCTACCGCCTGGCTGTACTCATCCTGTAGCTCATAGGGGGGATCGATCAGCACTAGGCCGCGCCGCTCCTTGGGGGGCAGAAACGCCTTGAGCCCCTGGTAACCGTCCTGGCAGTGGATGGCCACCTGCCGATCCCGGCCAAAGCCCTGCTTGAGGAGCTGATGCTCTTGGGGGTTACGTTCGATGGCGATGAGCCGATCCTGCGGGCGCAGTAGGGCACGTGCCAGGCGGGGCGAACCGGGGTACCAGCGCAGCTGATGGGGCTCATTGAGGGCCCGTATTGTGGCGAGGTAGGTGGCGACTGGCGGCGGCAGATCGGTGCGCTGCCAGAGGCGGCCTATCCCCGCTTCATACTCGCGCCGCTTTTGGGCCTGTTCGCCGCGGAGGTCGTAGAGTCCGCGGGCGGCATGGGTGTCCAGGATGCAAAAGGGGCTCTCTTTGCGCCGGAGGGCCTCTATCAGTAATACCAGGAGGGTATGTTTCACCACATCGGCGAAGTTGCCGGCGTGGAAGCCGTGGCGATAGCCGAACACTTATCCCCTACCTCCGATCGAAGTGGAGCTTCATGGCGATCACCGCCACGGCCAGCGCCAAGGTAATGGCGTTGGCGATGATGATGGGCAGCTCCCCCAGGCGGATGCCATAGATGAGCCAGAGCAGTACGCCGCAGGAGAAGAGGGTGAAGGTGCCGAGGGAGATATCGTGGGCCGAGCGGCTGCGCCAAATCTTTGCCACCTGAGGGATAAAGGCGACGGTAGTGAAACTTCCGGCCAGGGTGCCGAGCAGGGTGACGCTATCCATAAAGTGGGGTAGTGGAGAGGGGCGCAGATGGTAGCACGCCGTCAGGGCGGGCCAGGGGGGCGCGGGGGTTATTTTGCCGTCGCCTTGCGGGCCGCCCCCACACCGCCCAAGGTGGGGGGCGGGCGTTGTCCCCCAAGGGCCCTTCGGCTATGCTGACCGGCTTTTAATTTCAGGCAAATACGGCGGTTCCGATGGCCTTCAACGAGCACTACCAGCCCCACGAGATCGAGCAAGAGGCGCAGGCGTTCTGGGCGGAGCAGCGGCGCTTCGCGGCGCTTGAGGATGACTCCAAGGAGAAGTTCTACTGCCTCTCCATGTTCCCTTACCCCTCTGGTCGCCTGCACATGGGACATGTGCGCAACTACACCATTGGCGATGTCATCTCCCGCTACCAGCGGATGCTGGGGAAGAACGTGCTGCAACCGATGGGGTGGGACGCCTTTGGCCTGCCGGCGGAGAACGCCGCCATGAACAACGGCCTGCCGCCCGCCGCCTGGACCTACGACAACATCGACTACATGCGGCGGCAGCTCCAGTCCCTCGGCTTTGCCATCGACTGGGAGCGCGAGCTGGCCACCTGCAAGCCAGACTACTACCGCTGGAATCAGTGGCTGTTCCTGCGGATGCTGGAGCAGGGCATCGTCTACCAGAAGACCGGGGTGGTGAACTGGGACCCGGTGGACCAGACGGTGCTGGCCAACGAGCAGGTGATCGATGGTCGTGGCTGGCGGACCGGCGCCGAGGTGGAGAAGCGCGAGATCCCGATGTACTACCTCGCCATCACCCGCTACGCCGAGGAGCTGCTGGCCGATCTGGATCAGCTGCCCGGTTGGCCGGAGCAGGTGAAGCTGATGCAGAAGAACTGGATCGGCCGCAGCGAAGGGGTCCGGGTGGGCTTCCCCCACACCATCGAGGGGGAGGGCACCCTCTGGGTCTTCACCACCCGCGCCGATACCCTCATGGGGGCCACCTACGTCGCCGTCGCCGCCGAGCACCCCCTTGCCCTCCACGCCGCAACGGACAACCCGCAGCTGGCCGCCTTCATCGACGAGTGCCGCCGAGGGGGGACCTCAGAGGCGGAGCTGGCCACCCAAGATAAGCGGGGCATGGCCACCGGCCTCAGTGTGACCCACCCCCTCACCGGCGAGTCGCTGCCGCTGTGGGTCGCCAACTATGTGTTGATGGGTTACGGCGAGGGGGCGGTGATGGCGGTCCCGGCCCATGATGAGCGGGACTTCGCCTTCGCCCAACAGTATGGCCTGCCGGTGAAGCCGGTGATCCGCACCAGCGCCGGTGACACCACCCCGGCGCCGTGGCAGGAGGGCTATGCCGAACACGGCACCCTCATCCACTCCGGTCCCTATGACGGCCTCGATTTCCAGGGGGCGGTGGATGCCATCGCCGCCGATCTCGCGGCCAAGGGGCTGGGTGAGAAGCGCACCACCTTCCGCTTGCGTGACTGGGGGGTCTCCCGTCAGCGCTACTGGGGCACCCCCATCCCCATGGTCCACTGTCCGCGTTGCGGCGATGTGCCGGTGCCGGAGGAGCAGCTGCCGGTGGTGCTGCCGGAGGAGTGTGTGCCGGATGGGGCGGGTAACCCGCTCAACAAATATGAGAAGTTCCTGGAGACCGACTGTCCTCGGTGCGGCGGGCCGGCCCGGCGTGAGACCGACACCATGGACACCTTCGTTGACTCCTCCTGGTACTTCTTCCGTTACGCCTGCCCAGATGGGGCGAGCATGACCGATCCGCGGGTCAACTACTGGCTGCCGGTGGACCAGTATGTCGGCGGTATCGAGCACGCCATCCTCCACCTGCTCTATGCCCGCTTCTGGACCAAGGTGATGCGGGATCTCGGTCTCACCCAGGTGGATGAGCCGTTCCGTCAGCTGCTGACCCAGGGGATGGTGGTGGCCCCCACCTACTACCGCGACGGGGCCGATGGGCGTAAGCAGTGGATCAATCCGGCTGAGGTCGATCTCGCCACCGACGAGAAGGGCCGACCGCTGACCGCCACCCTGCGCAGCGATGGCCAGCCGGTGGTGATCGGCGGCATCGAGAAGATGTCCAAGTCCAAGAACAACGGCGTCGATCCCCAGGCCCTCATCGAGCGCTATGGGGCCGATACGGCCCGGCTCTTCATTATGTTTGCCGCCCCACCGGAGGCCTCCCTGGAGTGGAACGACTCGGCAGTGGATGGGGCCTACCGCTTCCTGCGCCGTGTCTGGCAGTTTGGGGTGGAACAGCGGGCGGCGTTGAGTGCCGCCGGCGGGGTCGAGGCGGCGGAGGGGGCGGTGGCCGAGCTGCGCCGCGAGATCCACACCAGCCTCAAACAGGCGCTGCACGACTTCGGCAAATATCAGTTCAACACCGTGGTCTCCGCCTGCATGAAGATGATGAACGCCCTCAGTGGCTTTAACGCCACCGGCGCCGCGGCTGATGCCGCGCGGCGGGAGGGGTTTGGCATCCTGCTGCGGCTGTTGTCGCCCATCGCCCCCCATGTCACCCATGTGTTGTGGCGGGAGCAGGGGATGGGCGACGACCTGCTGATGGCGGGCTGGCCGGCGGTGGATGAGCAGGCCCTGGAGCGGGACACCATCGATCTGGTGGTACAGGTGAATGGCAAGGTGCGTGGCCAGATCAGCGTACCGGTGGCGGCCGACAAGGCCAGCATCGAGGCCGCCGCCCGGGCCGATAGCAACACCCAGCGTTTCACCGAGGGCAAGGAGATCGTCAAGGTGATTGTGGTGCCGGGTCGTTTGGTCAATCTAGTGGTGAAGGGATGAGCCGCCAGCGGGGTGGATGGCTGGCGGGGGGCGCTGTGAGGGGCCGGCGCTGGCTCCTCCCGCTGCTGCTGCTCCTGCCGCTGTTGCCCGCTTGCGGGTTTCACCCGCGCGGGGCGGCGCCACTCCCTAGCCAGCTCTCGCGGGTGGCGGTGGAGAATGTGCGGGCCGGGGCGATCCTGCGCACCGAGCTGGCCACCGCCTTGGAGTCGGCCGGCGCCAAGGTGGTGGCGGGGGGCGGCCCCGAGATACCACGGGTGCGGCTGCTCTCTGAGAACACCGGTCGCCGCCTGCTGTCGGTGGGCAGTGGCGGTAAGGCGAGCGAGTACCAGGTGGAGTATCAGATCACCTTTGAGGTGCTGAAGGGGGGGCAGCTCCTGGTGCCGCCACAGCGGGTGGCCGCCACCCGCGACTACCCCTTCGATCGTAGCGAGCCGCTGGCCATGGAGGCGCAGCAGGAGTCGCTGGCGGCGGAGCTGCGGGGGTTGGCGGTGGACCAGGTGGTGCGCCGGTTGCGGGCACTGTTGGCGGCCCCCCCTGCGGCTGAGGTGGTAGGGCAGTGAAGGCGCGGATCGATCGGCTACCGCTAGAGGGGGAGAGCCTCGCGCCGGTGTGGCTGATCACCGGCGATGAGCCGTTGCAGCTGGACGAGGCGGCCGCTGCCATCCGGGGCGCCGCCCGCGCCCGGGGCTTTAGCGAACGGGAACTCTACAGCGCCGAAACGGGCTTTGACTGGGGGCAGATCACCGCCGCCGCCCAGAGCCTCTCGCTGTTCGGCGAGCGTAAGCTGATAGAGCTGCGGTTGCCCAGCGGGAAACCGGGCGACGCCGGCAGCAAGGCGCTCATCGGCTACTGCGCCGCCCCGCCAGAGGAGAATCTGCTGCTGGTGATCACCGGCAAGCTGGATAAGCGCGACCAGTCCAGCAAGTGGTTCCAGGCGCTGGATCAGGCCGGTGTGGTGGTGCAGGTGTGGCCGGTGGAGCCGCGGGCGCTGCCTGCCTGGGTGGAGCGGCGGATGCGCCTTGCGGGTCTGGAACCGACCCGTGAGGCGGCGCAACTGCTGGCCGAGCGGGCCGAGGGCAATCTGTTGGCGGCGGCCCAGGAGGTGGAGAAGCTGCGTCTGCTGCTGGGGGAGGGGGCACGGATCGATCTGGAGGCGGTGCGTTCGGCGGTGGTGGAGAGCGCCCGCTTTAATGTTTTTGAGCTGGCCGATGCCGCCCTGCTGGGGGATGCCCCGCGCACCGCCCGGATGGTGGCCGGTCTCCGGGCCGAGGGGAGCGAACCGCCGGTGGTGCTGTGGGCGTTGGCGCGGGAGATCCGCACCCTCGCCAGCATCGCCGGTGAGGTGGCCCGCGGTACCGCCCCCGATCAGGCCATCGCCCAGAAGGGGGTCTGGGCCAAGCGGCGACCGCTATTCGCCACCGCCTTAGAGCGCTATGGTGTCAACGGCTGGCGCCGCCTCCTGCGACGCGCCCAACGGATCGATCGCATCATAAAAGGGGCGCAACCGGGCAACGCCTGGGATGAGTTGGTACAATTGGCCCTGCTCGTGGCTGGAGTCCGCCTGGTATAAGCCGGCTCCGTTAGCCGCGCCAGCTCCGAGGGGCGCCCACCTACGGCTGGCGGTCATCCGCCGTGGAATGTAGATGAACAACAGACAATCCTTTATCGACAGCCGATCTGCCCGACCTAGCAAGGGTGTGCAGGTCCCAGCGGTCTGCACCTAATCTATCGTTTGGCCTGCCGCACTGCCATTGGGCAGAGTCGAGCGGGTGAACGCCGTGGCGGCCAGCCTGCCGTCACCGAACGACCCATCCACCACCTAATGTGAGCGACCCCGCGCCGGGGCGGAGACCAATGGATATCAAAGCGTATATGTCGGGTGTGGGCGAACGGGCCCGCGCCGCCTCGCGGGCTATGGCCCGTGCCAACACCAACGCCAAGAATGGGGCGCTGGAGGCGATTGCCGCCGCCCTCGAACGGGAGGCGGAGGCACTCTTGCTGGCCAACGGCCGCGACCTCGCCGCCGGGCGCGAGAGTGGGCTGGATGCCGCCATGCTCGATCGCCTAGAGCTGACCCCGGCGCGGATTGCCGGGATGGCCGAGGGGCTGCGGCAGATCGCCGCCCTGCCCGATCCGGTGGGGGAGATCAGCCAGCTTAACTACCGCCCGAGCGGGATCCAGGTGGGCAAGATGCGGGTGCCGCTCGGCGTCATCGGCATCATCTATGAGTCCCGCCCCAACGTCACTGCCGATGCCGCTGCCCTCTGTCTCAAGGCGGGCAATGCCGCCATCCTCCGCGGCGGCTCCGAGGCCATCCACTCCAACCAGGCCATCGCCGCCTGCATCCGGGAGGGGCTGGCGCAGGCCGCGCTGCCCTCCGATGCAGTGCAGGTGGTGGAGACCACGGAGCGGGCGGCGGTGGGGGAGTTAATCACCATGACCCGCTATGTGGATGTGATTGTCCCGCGCGGTGGCAAGGGGCTCATCGAGCGGGTGATGGCCGATGCGCGGGTGCCGGTGATTAAACATTTGCATGGTGTCTGCCACGTCTATATCGATGACCGGGCCGATCTGGAGAAGGCGATCCGCATCGCCGACAACGCCAAGACCCAGCGTTACGGCACCTGCAACACCATGGAGACGCTGCTGGTCCATCGTGAGGTCGCGGGGCAGGTGTTGCCGGAGCTGGGCCGTATTTACGGGGCGAAGGGGGTGGAGCTGCGGGCCTGTCCGGCGACGCGCCAACTGCTGCCGGAGGCGATCCCGGCAGAGGCCGCCGACTGGGATGCCGAGTATCTCGCCCCTATCCTCTCTATACGGGTGGTGCAGGACCTCGATGAGGCGATCGAGCATATCCACTGCCACGGCTCTGGCCATACTGAGGCCATCGTGACGGAGGAGATACAGCGGGCGCGCCGCTTCCTGACCGAGGTGGACGCCAGTTCAGTGATGATCAACGCCTCCACGCGCTTTGCCGACGGCTTTGAGTACGGTTTGGGGGCGGAGATTGGTATCAGTACCGACAAGATCCACGCCCGTGGACCTGTCGGCTTAGAGGGGTTGACCTCGCAGAAGTTCATCGTCATAGGAGACGGTCACATCCGAGAGTGAGGCACCCTGCTTCGGAGCGCGGCAATACGGGGGTCGCAGATCCATGAAGCAGATAAAAAAGAGAAAAACGGTAGCACTTTGGTTGGGTGTCGGGCTGCTCCTGGGCGCGCCATCCGTTTCTGCCCTGGGGCTTGGCGTGGTGACCACCCACTCCTATCTCCACCAACGGCTCGACGCCTCCATCCCCCTGCTGGGGCGGGAGGGGTTGAGTGATGAGGATATTAAGGCCAGTCTGGCGGCGCGGGATGTCTATCAGCAGCTGGGGATCCCCTTTCCACGGCCCGGGGAGTATTGGGTCGAGTTACAGGGGACCCAGCTGGTGGTGCGCAGCCGGGTGCCGGTGCGCGAGCCGATCCTAGAGCTGGTGGTGGAGATCGCCTCGCGTGGGGAGCGGGTGGTGCGGGATTTTGTCATCCTGCTCGATCCGCCGCCGGCGATCGCCGCTCTCCCTGCCAATAGCGAGCCGCCGCCGGCACCCGCGCCACAGGTTGCGGTGCAGCGGCGGGAGTTGCCGCTGGAGCCGCCCCCTATCCCGCTGGTGGGGGAGTACCGGGTGCGGCGCGGCGACACCTTGAATGGGATCGCCCGGCGTTTGAGCCGAAGCTCGGGGATGGATGCCAGCCTGCTGGCGGATGCCCTGTTGCTAGGCAACCGCCATGCCTTTGTGGCGGACGATCCTGATCGACTGCGGGCCGGGGTGCTCCTGCGGGTGCCCGCGGCGGCGGCGGGGGGAGACCCACCGGCGCCGGCAGCGGTGCCGGTGGTGGCGGCGGTGCCCCCCGCCGCCGGCGAGAGCAGTGCCCCTCCCCCAGAGGCAGAGGGGGCGCCACAGACGGCGCCGCAGCTCTCCATTGTGGCGCCACCGGAGGGGGCCGAGGTGTTGCTACGGGAGACGCAGCAGACCAACCAGCAGCTCCTGCGGGATAACGAGGAGCTACGCCAGCGGTTGACGCGGATGGAGGATCAGCTGCGGCTCCTCACGGAGCGGGTGTTGGCCGCCGCCGATGCCGAGCAGCCGCCGCCACCCAAGGTGGCGCCGGTACCCAAGGCGGCCGCCCCCGGCACGGAGCCTGGGGCGCCCCGCCCGCTTCCCGCTGGGGAGGGGGTGGAGCGGGTGGTGGCGGATGCCAAACCGGCGGCACCTAGCAGCGGTGCGGCGCAGCCGCCGCTGCTCGCCCCTGCTGGCCCGGCGCCGGTGGTGAAGGCGCTTGCGCCCCCACCGCGGGCCAGCAGTAGCGGCTATCTACCCTGGATCGCCGGCGGGGTGGGTGGGTTTGGGCTGCTACTACTGGCACTATTCGGCTGGCGCCGCTGGCGCGTTGTGGAGGAGAGGCCCTATGCCACCCATTGGGACGATTAATTGAACGATAGGTTGCGACCCATCGCCCTCCTGGGGGGAACCTTTGACCCAGTTCACCACGGCCACCTGCGGTTGGCCCTAGAGTGTCTGGAGCGGTTAGAGGCGCAGCAGCTGCGCCTGATCCCCGCTGCCCGGCCGCCCCATCGCGCCACTCCGGGCGGCTCGCCGGAGGCGCGGTTGGCGATGTTGCAGCTGGCGGTGGCGGGGCAACCCGATTTTGTCGTGGATGACCGTGAGCTGCGGCGTCGCGGCCCCTCTTACACCGTCGATACGCTGATCGAGCTGCGGCGGGAGTTGGGGCCGCAGGTGCCCCTGCTACTGTTGTTGGGGCTGGATGCCTTCCTGGGTCTACCCAGCTGGCACCGGGCCGATGAGCTGCTGACGCTGGCCCACCTGGTGGTGGTCCACCGGCCCGGCTGGCCACTCCCCAGTGGGGACGCGCCGCCCTTGCCGCTATTGCGCGAGGCCGCCCCAGCCAGCGCTGCGGCCATCGCCGAGCAGCCCCATGGCCGGGTGTGGCATCTGGCGGTGCCGGCGCTGGAGATCTCTGCCAGCGCCATTCGTGAACTCTGCCGGAGTGGGCGTAGCCCGCGCTGGTTGTTGCCGGACGAGGTGGGGCAGTACATCGCCCAACATCGAATTTACTGCGTGAATGCTACGAGAAACCAATAGATAACCGATGGATTCAGAACAGCTGAAAGCCTTGGCCATTGAGGCCGTGGAGGACCTGAAGGGGTTTGATATCCGTGTACTCGATGTGCGCGATAAGACCTCTATTACCGACATCATGATCATCGCCAGTGGCACCTCCAATCGCCAGGTGAAGTCCATCGCCCAGAGCGTGGTGGGCAAGGCCAAGGAGCGTGGGAACCCACCCCTGGGGGTGGAGGGGGAGCGTGAAGGGGAGTGGGCGGTGATCGATCTGGGGGATGTGGTGGTCCACGTCATGCTCCCCCGCATCCGCGACTTCTACAATCTGGAGAAACTGTGGGGCGAGGAGGCCCCTGCCGCCACCCTTCGGGCCCAGTAGCCCAGGCGGATAGACGATGCGGATCTGGCTGATTGCGGTGGGGCAGCGGATGCCGGCCTGGGTGGAGGCCGGCTATGCCGAGTATGCCAAGCGCCTACCACCGGAGAATCCCCTCAAACTGGTGGAGATCCCCGCCGGTAAGCGGGGTAAAGGGGCCGATATCGCCCGTCTGACTGCCCAGGAGGGGGAGCGGATGCTGGCTGCCATCCCGGCCTCCGCCCGGGTGGTGACCCTGGAGGTGGAGGGGCGCCCCTGGAACACCCCGCAGCTGGCCACCCGCTTGGCCGAGTGGCGACAAGGGGGGCGGGATCTCGCCCTGCTGGTGGGGGGGCCCGAGGGGCTGGCCCCCGCCTGCGTTGCCCGGGCCGATGAGCGCTGGTCGCTCTCACCGTTGACCCTGCCCCACCCGCTGGTGCGGATCGTCGTGGCCGAGCAGCTCTACCGCGCCGGTACCCTTCTGGCTGGCCACCCCTACCACCGCTGAGGAGCTGTCGCCCAGACCACTTTAAGCCGGCTAAACCTCGGCGTCAGAGCGCTGTCCCAGCTGGGGATGGGCTGCCCGTTATCCACTATTTAAGAGTCCCCAACCATGCCTCCAACCCTCTACCTCGCCTCCGGTTCTCCCCGTCGCCGCGAGCTATTGACCCAGATCGGGATCCCCTTCCAGCCGCTGGCAGTGGCGGTGAGCGAACAGCCGCTACCCGGCGAGGAGCCGCTCCAATACGTGGAGCGGTTGGCCCTGGAGAAGGCCCAGGCCGGTCGGCACTGCTGTAGCGGGCCGGTATTGGGTGCCGATACGGCGGTGGTGCTGGAGGGGGCCATTCTTGGCAAGCCCGCCGGGGAGGCGGAGGCGATCGCCATGCTCGAACAGCTGGGGGGGCGGAGCCATCAGGTCTACACCGGGGTGGCGCTGGTGACGGCAGAGGGGCAGGCACAGGGCCGCGTCTCGGTCAGCACGGTCACCTTCCGTCCGCTGCGCTGCGGGGAGGCGGCGGCCTACTGGGCCACCGGCGAACCGGCCGACAAGGCGGGGGCCTATGCCATTCAAGGGCGGGCGGCGGTGTGGATTGAGCGGATTGAGGGGAGCTACTCCGGTGTGATGGGGCTACCGCTTTTCGAGACGGCGCAGTTGTTGGAAACTGCCGGCATTCACAGCTTTGGGCCTGACTGCGCATGACTGAAGAGCTACTGATCAACGTCACCCCCCACGAGACCCGGGTCGCCTTCCTGGAGAACGGTGTGCTCCAGGAGGTACAGGTGGAGCGGGCCCGTCGTCGCGGTCTGGTGGGTAACGTCTACAAAGGTAAGGTGGTGCGGGTGCTGCCGGGGATGCAGGCGGCCTTTATCGATATCAACCTGGAGCGCACCGCCTTCCTCCACGCCTCCGATATCCAGGTGCTGGGTGCCGGCGAGGAGCGGGAGCGGCGGGTGGGCGACAACATCACCCAGCTGGTGCATGAGGGGCAGGAGATCCTGGTGCAGGTGATCAAGGATCCGCTTGGCACCAAGGGGGCGCGTCTGACCACCCACATCACCATCCCGGCCCGCTATCTGGTCTTCATGCCGGGGACCCGCCACGTCGGCGTCTCCCAGCGCATCGAGGAGGAGAAGGAGCGGCTGCGGCTGAAGGAGAGCGTCAACCTACATATCCAGGAGTTTGCCGAAGGGGGCTATATCGTCCGCACCGCCGCCGAAGGGGTGGAGGAGCAGGCCATCTTCAACGATATGGCCTTCCTCAATAAGCTTTGGAATGAGATCCGCGAACGGGCGGCCCACGAGCCGCCGGGGGCGCTGATCCATGAAGATCTGCCGCTGGTGCTGCGTACCATGCGCGATCTGGTGGGGAGCGCCATCGAGAAGGTGCGCATCGACTCGCTCCAGACCTTCCAGAAGGTGATGAAGTTCGCCACCAAGTTTATCCCCGTGCTCGCCCCGCGCATCGAGCACTACACCGGCGAGCGCCCCATCTTCGACATTTATGGGGTGGAGGATGAGATCCAGCGCGCCTTAGAGCGCAAGGTACAGCTCAAATCGGGCGGCTATCTCATCATCGACCAGACCGAGGCGATGACCACCATCGACGTCAACACCGGCGCCTTTGTCGGCCATCGCAACCTGGAAGAGACCATCTTCAAGACCAACCTGGAGGCGACCCAGGCCATCGCCCGCCAGCTGCGGCTGCGCAATCTGGGCGGTATCATCATTATCGACTTCATCGATATGACCGATGCGGACCACCGCCGGCTGGTGCTGCGGGCGCTAGAGAAGGCCCTGGAGCGGGACCACGCCAAGACCCACATCAGTGAGGTCTCCTCCCTGGGGTTGGTGCAGATGACCCGCAAGCGTACCCGCGAGAGCCTGGAACATGTGCTGTGCGAGCCGTGTCCGGTCTGTAAGGGGCGGGGGACGCTGAAGACGCCGGAGACCGTCTGTTATGAGATCTTCCGCGAGATCATGCGCGAGGCCAGGCAGTTCGATGCCCAGCAGCTATTAGTGCTGGCGGCCCAGGAGGTGGTCGATCGGTTGGTGGATGAGGACTCTACCGCCGTGGCTGAGCTGGAGGAGTTCATTGGCCGGCCCATCAAGTTTCAGGTGGAGCCGCTCTATAACCAGGAGCAGTTCGACGTCGTACTGATGTGATCCCTGGCCACCAAGGGCGTCTATCGTGCTGATCCGGCTTCTCCATCGCCTCTATCGCCTCTGCTGGTATAGCACGGTTGTGCTGCTCATTGTGGCCGCCCTGTTGCTTACCCTGGCGCGGCTGCTATTTCCCTACGTCGATAACTACCGGGCCGAGATCGAGGCGGCGGCCGGTGAACTCATCGGCGCCCCGCTGACCCTGGGGGAGATCGATGCCCGTCTCGATGGCCTCACCCCCACCGTTATCCTGCGCCAGGCCACCCTCCGCGATGCCGACGGGGGGGCGCTGGCGCGGCTCGCCGAGGCGGAGGTGCGTCTCGATCTCAAGGCCTCGCTACTGCGCCGCGAGCCCGTTATCGCCCTGCTGCGGGTCAGTGGTGTGGAGTTGGTGGTGGAGCGGCAGGAGGATGGCCGCATCGCCCTCCACGGCTTGGTCTCCGGGCCGGCCGGTCAGGACAGGGGCGGGGCCACCGAGGGGCAGGGGATCGAGGCGCTGCTGCTCGACCATGGTCAGTTACAGCTGCGCCAGGCGCGGGTGATCTGGCGTGACCGGCGCATGGCGACGCCCGAGGTGACCTTTGAGGCGGATCGCATTGATCTACTCAATGTGGGCGAGCACCACCGTCTGGAGGCGTTTCTACAACTGCCGGCCACCCTGGGTAAATCGCTCCACCTGGCCGCTGATCTAACCGGCGATCCGCGCAGCGCCACCGCCTGGGGCGGGCGCCTCTATCTGGCGGGGGAGGGGATCTCCCCGGCCGACTGGCTTGGGGCGTGGGAGACCCCCACCCTGGGGCTCAACCTGCGGCAGGGGAGCTTTGATCTCTATCTCTGGGCCGATTGGCAGGCCGGCCAGCTGACGGCGCTGAATGGTGAGATGCGGGCGGCGCAGCTGGATCTGGCCCAGGGAGAGGCGCAGTTCGCCGCCGATCGGCTGGCCGCCAGTTTCCAGCTGCAACGCAGTGCCCAGCAGTGGCAACTGGCCGTCGATGACCTGCAATGGGCACGCGAGGGGCGTCAGTTTGGTCCCAGCCAGCTGCGGTTGGCTGGGGCGGCGGACGGGATGGAGCTGCGCTTGACCGATCTCCCATTGGCCGATCTGGCCGCCGGGGTTCGCCTCCTCCCGCAACTGAACGCCGATCAGCAGGCGCAGTTGGCGCAGCTCGCCCCCAGGGGCGAGCTGCGCCAGCTCTATGCCCAGATCCGTGGGGGGGAGTTGGCCCAGCTCCAGGTTGATCTGGCGGATATCGAACTCCAGCCAGTGGCCAAGGCGCCGGGGGTACGGGGGCTGTTTGGTCGCCTGCGTTGGGCGGAGGGGCGGGGCCGCTTCGATTTTGCCGGCCGCGGGGGGGCGGTGTTACTGCCCAACCTGTTCCGCGATCCGCTCCTCTTCAGTGAACTCTCAGGCCAGCTGTTGGCGCAGCGGGATGCGGCGGGCGAGCTGCAACTCGAACTGCCGCAGCTCCATTGGCTCAACGACGATATCGCCCTCGATACCCACGTCGCCTTCGCCATTCCGCCCAAGGGGGCGCCCCAGCTATGGGTGGATGGCCGCTTCCGCGACGGTGTTGCCACTGCGGTGCCCCGCTATCTGCCGGCCCGTATCATGAAGCGCAAGACCGTGGCCTGGATCGACAACGCCTTTTACGCCGGGCGGGCGCCAAGCGGTACGGTACGCTTCTATGGCGCCCTTGACCGCTTCCCCTTCCTCAACCCGGCCGATGGGCTGTTTGAGGTGCGCTTTTTGGCGGAGGGGGTCGATCTCTTCTATGAGAAGGGGTGGCCCCACCTCACCGATGTCTCAGGCGAAGTGGTATTTCACGGCCTGAGCATGGAGATCGAGGGCAAGAGTGCGCAGATGTTCGATAGCCACATTGAGAACGCCCGCGTCGGCATCAAGGATCTCGACCACTCCCGTCTCTGGGTGGAGGGGCAGGCGCTACTCAGTGAGAACGACCCGCTGCGGCTGCTCACGGAGACCCCCCTGCGGCGGCGTTTTGCCAGCTACACCTATCCAGAGCTGCGCTTCCATGGCACCCATCGCCTCGCCCTCGACCTCGATATCCCGCTGAATGACAGCGACCCGCTCCCCCTCACCGTGCAGGGGCGTTTCGAGTTGCAGGGGGGGAGCCTCGATGTGGCCGATCGGCTGAGTGCCTCGGCCTTGCAGGGGAGCCTGCTGTTTGATGAGCACACCCTCCATGCCGACCGCATCACTGGCCAGTTGTTGGGGGGGCCGGTGGAGCTGACGGTGGTCCATGAACAGCAGGGACGGGAGAGCCAGACGCGCCTGGAGGGGGGCGGGCGGGTGGCCGTCACCGCGCTCGCCCAATTCCTCCGGCTACCGCTGTTAGAGCGTCTCCAGGGGGAGAGTGCGTGGCACGGCCGCCTGCTCCTGCCCCACTCCAGAGGCGAGGGGGGAGAGGGCGGCTTGGCACTGCAACTCGACTCCTCACTGGAGGGGATCGAGATCCCGCTCCCCGCCCCCCTGACCAAGCCGGCCGCCGAGGCGCGGCGGTTGGCGGTGGCGTTGCAGCTGGCCGGTCCCCGCCGGGGCGAGCTACAGTTGGCCCTACAGGGGGTGGGGACGGCGCTGATGCAGTTGGCGCCGCAGGGGGAGGGGATTGAGCGGGTCGCGGTGCAGTTTGGTGAACAGTTACCGCAGCTGCCCACCGGCCACAAGCTGCTGGTAGGGGGGCGGCTGGAGGGGCTCGACCTCGACGCCTGGTTGGCGCTGCTCCGACCGGCCGAGGAGGGGCAGCACCCCGACGAGGCGGCGGCCTCGCCCATGGCCATCGAGGTCGCCATGGAGCGGTTGGCACTGCTATCACCGCCGCCGGCCAGCGAGACAGAGGGGGAGGCCGCCCCAAGCGCCCCGCCTGAACCACCTTCGCCCATCCAGCCGCAGCCCGTCCGCGCCATCTCTCTGCAGATCGATCAGCTCGCCTATGGCGATGCCGAGTTGGGCCAGCTCAGTTTCAGCTGTGAACCCAAAGAGGGGGGAATGAGCCTCCAGCGTCTGGCCCTCTCCGGTGGGCCACTGGAGCTGAGTGGCCAAGGTTTCTCGCTGCACGATCCGGTCCTGCCGCGCACCGAGTTGGAGCTGGATCTCAGCGCCAAAGACATGGGCAAGATGATGCAGGCGCTCGGTTTTGCCAGTGTGATCGGTAGTGGCCACTTCTCCGCCCGCGGCAAGTTGGTCTGGCCGGGGGGGCTCAACGACTTCACCCTCGCCCGCCTGGGGGGAACGATGCACATGAAGGTGCAGGATGGCCACATCGAGGAGCTACAGCCGGGGGCGGGGCGGTTGCTGGGGCTGTTTAGTCTCCAGGCACTGCCCCGCCGCCTGCTGCTCGACTTCCGCGATCTCTTTGACAGCGGTCTGCGCTTCAACCAGATCGAGGGGGATTTCCAGCTCGATGCGGGCAACGCCACGACGGATAACCTGGAGATGGAGTCCAACGCCGCCACCATCACCCTGGTGGGGCGTACCGGCCTGCATCAGCGGGACTACGATCAGACTGTCACGGTAGTGCCGCACGTCTCCTCTAGTCTGCCGGTAGCCGGCGGGCTCGCCTGGGGGCCGCAGGTGGGGGCGGCGCTGTTGGTGTTCCAGCAGATCTTCCAGCCCCAGCTCGACTCTGCTGCCGCCTTCCACTATAGAGTGACAGGCAGCTGGGAGCAGCCGCTGGTGGAGAAGGTCGATTCGGCCGCGCCGCAGGTGGGGGCGCTCCCGGGTTCAGGACAATAGTGCTATTCTGCGGCGATGCGATTTCTCCTTGTCCCGCTACTGCTTATTCCTCTGGCTGGCGCCGCCGCTCCGCTCGTGGTGACGTCGGCCGACTGGGCGGCGCCCCGCAGCGGCGCCCAGCTATTGCAACACCCCGCCCTGATGGCGGCGATGTCCCAACTGGATGGGCGGCCCGACGCCCGCTTGCGCCTCATCCACCCCCCAGGGGAGGCGGGGCGCTACTGGGCTCAGGAGCTGGTCTCCTGGTTGGTTTCGCTCGGACTCGCCTCCGATCGAATAGAGCTGACCCCCGGGGCGCCGGGGGTGGATCAGATCGAGCTGCGGGTGCTGCCCGCCGCGGTCGCGCCCGGCCGCTAGTCCTTTCTTCCCAAGGAGATGTCCATGCGCCGGGTGGCGGCAATCCAGATGGCCTCAGGGCCTAATGTCAATGCCAATTTGCTCGAAGCAGAGAAGCTCATTGCCCGGGCCGCCACGGCCGGCGCAGGGTTGGTGGTGCTACCGGAGAACTTCCCCATCATGGGGATGACCGAGTATGACAAGGTGGCGGTGAAGGAGGAGGATGGCCACGGCCCTATCCAATCCTTCCTCGCCGAGCAGGCGGCGCGGCGCGGGATCTGGATCGTCGCCGGCACCATACCGCTCGCCGCCCATAGCCCCGATAAGGTGCGGGCGGCCTGTCTGGTCTATAACGCCCGCGGCGAGCGGGTGGTGCGCTACGACAAGATGCACCTGTTCGATGTGCGGCTCGAAGAGGCGGGGGAGCAGTATGTCGAGTCGGAGACCATCGAGCCGGGGAGTGGGGTGAGTGTCATCGATACCCCCTTCGGCCGGTTAGGGGTGGCGGTCTGCTACGATCTGCGCTTCCCCGAGCTGTTCCGGTTGTTGGCCGATCAACAGGTGGAGCTGATCGCCCTGCCGGCCGCCTTTACCGCCCATACCGGGCGCGCCCACTGGGAGGCGCTGCTCCGCTCCCGCGCCATCGAGAACCTCTGCTACCTGGTCGCCTCGGCCCAGGGCGGTTACCACGCCAATGGCCGTGAGACCCACGGCGACAGCATGGTGATCGATCCTTGGGGCAACGTCCTCGATCGCCTACCCCGCGGCTCTGGGGTGGTGATGGCCGATCTCGATCTAGAGCGTATGCACGCCATTCGCCGCAGCTTCCCGGTGCTGGCCCATCGGCGCATCCACTGTCAGGTCAGCTAACGGTCCGACCCACTGACGGAGAGGGGGGCCTCCCCCCTCCGTGCGGCCATCGTTACCCTTTCACTGCCCCTCTACGGGCGCTGTGAACACCCCCCGCGGGCTGTGGGCATAGACCTTGGCGATGCGTGTCGCCTCCTCCACCTCTACCTGCACCACCAGCCAGTAGTCGGCGAGATGGGGTAGGGCATCGACCGGGATGAGGCGATAGAAGGGGGGCAGCTCTACGCTATCCCCTGGATAGAGGAGTCGCCCTACGGGGAGGGGGTCGCCCCAGATCGCCACCTCCCAGCTGGTCTCACCGGTGGCATGGGCCAGACCCAGGCGCAGTTGGGTGACGGTCTGCGGCCGGGGATAGATCCGGTTGGCCTCCAGGTTCAGCCGTTCCACCGAGAGCTGGAGGAAGGGGCGCGACTCGCGGGCCGTGCCGTTGCCGCTGGCGAGGACCGAGAACTGGGCGTCACCGGGCTGGAGGGTAAACTCGATATCACCCGCCTGGGCGGCCACAGGGGCGAAGCCCAGTAGGGTCGTGAGTAGGAGTAGCACGCTTCTCATGGCAGTTTCCTCGTGATGGGGTTTCTGTGGGCCCTGGCGGCCGGTGATGGCCCCGATTTTACTCCTGTGTGCCGAACCCTAGAGGGGCGGCCACCGTCTGCGGGGCGACTATCCTTGCGCGCCGTCGGCGGTGCCACGCCGCAGCTGTGGCACAATCACCCACCTTAAGCAGGCACCCGCGGAGGGCAGGTGCCGATAGCCCTATGGGGATCGCTGGATGAACGATGAAGAGCACTCATTTCACTACGATGGCCCCAGTCGCAGCTCCCAGAAGCGGGATGCCGAGGCGCTGCAAGCGTTGGGAGAGCAGCTGGTGGGGCTCTCCGCAGAGCGGTTGGCCCAGGTGCCGATACCCGATGCGTTGCGCGATGCCATTGAGGAGGCGCAACACATCAAGTCGCGCCCGGCCCACAAACGCCAGCTCCAATTTATTGGGCGGCTGATGCGTGAGGTCGATCCCGCCCCCATTCGTGAGGCGCTTGATCGCCTGACGACCCATGGCGCCGCGGCCGCTGCGGCACTGCACCGCATTGAGCGCTGGCGTGATCGGCTGTTGGCGGAGGGGGATGAGGCACTCTCTGATCTGGCGGATGAGTATCCAGAGGTCGATCGTCACCACATTCGCCAGCTGGTGCGTAACGCCCATAAAGAGCTGCGGGAGAACCGTCCCCACCACTCGGCGCGGGCGCTATTCCGCTATCTGCGGGAGCTACTGGAGGGGTGAGGCCCACCCCTGCGCCGAGCGGTTAAGGCCGTGGCAGTGGGGTGGAAAAAAACAACCCCGGGGTCACGTAGTACCCCGGGGTCGGTGGGCCTGAGTCTGGGCGCTCAGGCGAGTCCTCTACGGGACTTCGTTATGCTGCGCTTTGGTCAAACCGCGGCGCGCTCCTCTGTTGGTGGCTTCGGCTCAACTCCCTTACCCCTTCAATAGGGAGTTGTTCCATGGGCAGGTTGACTTGTCTCCGACATAGTCACGGCGTGCCACTTGACATCCAATATCGCACGAGGTGCCTGAACATTCACGATGTTGCCGCAGGTGGGGCAAGCGAAGTCGCGTGACTCATCCAGCGCCTTCACTGTCCCCATCCCCAACTCAACTACACCCTGCATACCACACTGAGAACAGGTCACTCCACGGGTCTGCCGTATACCTGACATGGTGATGCCCTCTTTTTTTGTGACAACGGGTTAAAGCTAGCAGACCGCCCCGGGGCATCGACAAATTGGAAATTTGAATACGCTCGGATCCTTGTATTTGTTTCCTTGTGATTCGCACTGTTTTTTGTCCCTGTTTTTTCTAGTGAAATGCTTATATTTCGGGTGGTTACGCGGTGAACATGGCGGGCCACTGAGGTCGCGGGTTGGACCACTTTCCCGCTGGCTATATCCCATCTGGGCCGCCGGCCTATCCGAAGTGGATATCTGCCCATCACCTGCTGGCGGGGGCTCGGGTGGTGTCTGGGGGAGGCGGGGCTGTCGTCCGCTCTGCCTTGGGCGGGCGCAGGCCGGAGAGGGTGGGGCTTGGATGGGGTGGCATCTGCTGGGCAGATGCCACCCCAAGAGGGAGGTTAGGCGTTGGCGGGTGCCGCCTGGGCCTGGCTCTGGGCGTTGAACTGGGCGCACTCCTTGAACACCTGCCGATCACAGCGGGCACAGCGGTTGTGATCGAGATGCCCCTCAACGATGGTGCGCAGCGCCTCGGTCTTGGAGTCGAAGATATTTTCGTCGCCGATGGTCTTGAGGAAGCCACCGTGGCGCAACATGCCACACACGGCGTCCTTCACCTCATAGATGTAGAAGCCACCCCCCATCTGCCGGCGCCGCTCCGCCTCGCTGGCGAGCAGCTCTGCCCCCGCCACATCGACGAAGTTAATGCCCTTCCCGATGAGCATCAGGTGCTTCTGCTCCGGGTGGAGGGCATCGACCTGGAGCATCGCATGTTCCACATGGGGGACCGCCCCAAAGAAGAGGGAGCCATCCACCCGCATGATCTTCAACTGCGGGCACTCCGGCAGGCGGGTGTCGGTGGTGAAGGCCCGTTTGGCGTCGTTGGGATCGGGGATGCGGTCGTAGATGCGGGGGCGGGAGGTGCGGTTCAGGTAGATCACCAGGGAGAGCATCACCCCCAACATGATGGCGAACTCCAGCTCCAGGAACAGGGTGCCAAAGAAGGTGGTCCCCATGATGACGGTTTCGGAGCGGCTGGAGTGGAGGATGTGGCTGATATGTTCAAAATCGATGAGGCCCCACGCCACCAGGAACAGGATCCCCGCCATGGCGGCGTTGGGCAGGTAGCTGGCGTAGGGGGCCACCACCAGCATCAACCCCATCAGGATCACCCCGGCCAGGGCCGCGGCGAGGGGGGTGCGGGCGCCCGCCTCGTAGTTGACACCACTCCGGTTGAAGGAGCCGGTGGCGACATAGGAGGAGAAGAAGCTACCCACGACGTTGGAGAGCCCCTGGCCGATGAACTCCTGGTTACCATCGATGCGCTGGCCGGAGCGGGCCGCCAGCGAGCGGGCGATGGAGACCGCCTCCGTCAACGCCAGCAGGGTGGCGGCCACCGCTACGGGGGCGAGGTCTTTCAAGGTGCCCAGGCTGAAATCGGGGGCAGAGAGGGGGGGCAGCGAGGCGGGCAGGGCGCCCACGGTGGTGATGCCTGTGACCCCCTGGCCATAGCGGCTGTTGAGGATCAGGGCGGCCAGGGTACCCACCAGCATCGCCACGATCATGTAGGGGACCTTGCGGGCAAACCGCTTCACCAGGATGCCGGAGACGAGGGTGAGCACCGCCACCCCGGTGACATAGGGGTTGAGGTGATCGATCTGGCCAAAGAACGTGGTCAACACCTCATGGAAGTGGAGGCCGCGCGGGATCTCCACACCAAAGAAGTTGCGGATCTGCTTGACGGCGATGAGGACCGCGGCCCCAGCGGTAAACCCGAGCACCACTGAGTGGGAGATGAAGTTGACGAGGGTCCCCAGGCGGACAAAACCCATCACCATCTGGATCAGGCCGACGATGAAGGTGAGGGTGAGGGCCAGTTTGACGTACTCCGCCGACTGCGGCTCGGCCAGGGCGCTCAACGAGGCAAACAGGACGATGGAGGCGGCGGTGGTGGGACCGGAGACCAGATGCCAGGAGGAGCCGAACAGGGCGGCGACAATGGCCGGCACCATGGCGGCGTAGAGGCCATATTCAGGGGGCATCCCGGCGATGGTGGCGAAGGCGACCCCTTGCGGTAGGACGATGATGGCGCCGGTGATCGCCGCCATCAGGTCGGCACGGATGGTGTCGCGGTTGAGTAGCGGCCACCAACGTAGGAAGGGGAAGAGACGGTACCACCAGAGATTGCACTGTTGAGCCGGGACCATAAGGGGCGGGATCTCCTGAAAAGAGCGGAATGACGGCGAGAGAGTTGCAGAACTTTAACATAAGCTAATGTCCCACTTGAACGGGCGGGAAAGTCACTAGAAATGGTGTGGATATTGTCCGGCAGGCGCTTGATCTCCCGCGACCCAACCCCATATCGGCGCAAGAGAAGCCCACTCTGCCGAGTGGCGAGGTAGGAGAAATATGAAGCGAATCATCCTGTTTTTGGCCACCAACCTCGCGGTGTTGATGGTGGTGGCGGTGGTGTCGCGGCTGCTAGGGATCGACCGCCTGATGGCGGGGAGCGGTCTTAACCTGGGTGGCTTGCTGATCTTCGCGGCGCTGTTTGGCTTTGGTGGCGCGCTGGTCTCGCTCTTTATGTCAAAGAGCATCGCCCGCATGAGTGTAGGGGCGCAGGTGATCGAGACCCCCCGCAATGGGGTGGAGCAGTGGCTGTTGGCAACGGTCCAGCGCCAGGCGCAGGCGGCCGGTATCGGGATGCCGCAGGTGGCTATCTGGAACTCGCCGGAGGTCAACGCCTTCGCCACCGGCGCCAACCGTAACAACGCCCTGGTGGCGGTCTCCACGGGGCTGCTCAACAACATGCGGCAGGAGGAGGCCGAGGCGGTGTTGGCCCACGAGGTGAGCCATGTGGCCAACGGCGATATGGTGACCTTGGCCCTGATCCAGGGGGTGGTCAACACCTTTGTCATCTTCTTTGCGCGGGTGGTGGGTTCGCTGGTGGATGGCTTCCTCCGGCGGGATAACAGCTCCTCTGGACCGGGGATCGGCTACCACCTCACCTCCATGGCGGCGGAGCTGGTGTTCGGCATTGCCGCCTCCATCATCGTCATGTGGTTCAGCCGCCAGCGGGAGTTCCGGGCCGATGCCGGCGGTGCCCACTTGGCCGGGCGGGGGGCGATGGTGGCCGCCCTGGAGCGGCTGCGTAGCCTCCACTCGCCATCACGCCTGCCGGACCAGCTGGCCGCCTTCGGCATCGCCCCGGGAGGGGGTACCTTGGCCCGGCTGTTTATGAGCCACCCACCGCTGGAGGAGCGGATCGCCGCGCTCCAGCGGCTGTGAGGTGACGGCGCTGCGTAGCTGTGGTGGAGTGGCGCAACGCCCCTCCGCCCCAGCGGCGCCCACGGGGCCTACCCCAAGCCCACCAAGAGGGTACCCCATGCACGATTTTCCCCCCTTCATGAAACATCCGGATAACCGGATCGCCCCCGCTGCCCAGGCGACCCCTGGGGTGGAGGGCTATCTCTACGACGGTGCCGATGGCGGTCAGATGGCCCTCTGGAACTGCACCGAGAACGCCACCTCTAGCACCCATAGCCACCCCTACGATGAGTATCTCATCGTGGTGGAGGGCCGCTACACCCTGCTGCTGGAGGGGACGCGGATCCCCCTCTGTGCCGGCCAGGAGTACTGGATCCCGGCCGGCGTGCCCCATGCGAGTGAGGTGGTGGCGGGGACCCGCACCATCCACGCCTTTGGTGGCCGGCGGGCACAGCGGCTATCGGGCGTGGCGCTGCTCCCCAACCCGCTTGGCGCGGGTTAGGTGGAGGGTCGCCCCTTGGGGGCCGGCAGGGCGGTTGGCTGCTTCGGCGGCCGCGGTCGCCACTGTTTCGGGAAGCGGCCGGTGACGATGTAGGCAAAGGCGAGTACCTCGGCTATCACCAAGTAAAGCTCTTGCGGGATGGCCTGCCCGAGGTCGAGCTGGGCCAACAGGGCGGTGAGCTGTGGGTCCTCCTCCAGCGGGATCTGGTGTTCGCGGGCGAGGGCGATGATCTGCTCGGCGACACTGCCGTGGCCGCGGGCGGTGACCCGGGGGGCCTGTTCACCGTCGTAGTAGAGGGCGATGGCGGTGCGCGGCTGCTCTTTGCTCATGCCGTGACGTCGATGAGGGCCGGGGAAGGGACCCAGCTCTGGTCACTGGGGGGGCGGCCAACCCGCGCCGCCATGGTCATCACCTCAAAGCCGGCGCTGCTGAGCCGCTCGGCGAGCAGTGGGAGCTGATCCTGGAACAGCTGTGCCGTGGCGGGCTGCTCTGTCCAGAAGGTAGCCCCCACCTTGTGGCGGCCAGTGAGGCTCAGCACCATGGCGATGGGGCCGTGGAGCGGGTCGCTATAGCCGAGCCGGACCGACCAGACCGGCTCCTCGCCGGTGCCATTGCGGCGCGCCTCCTGTTCAACCTTGAACTCCAGGACCTCGCTCCGCTCCCCATGGCGCAGGGGGATCTCTGCGCTCCAGGTGGGATCCTGCCGCTCTGGGGCGCTGGCCTGGTGGAGCTGCCCGACCTTGATGCGGGCCAGCGCCCCCTCCGCCTCTTTGAGCAGCTGTTGCAGCTCCTGATCGCTCCATGGTGGTGGGGCGGTGGTGGGGGTGCTGCCACCCCCGCCCTGGCCTGGGTTGGCGTGGGGGCGGGGGGCGGCCTCACCCCCTGGTGAGGGGTTGGCGCGCAGCAGGGAGATGAGGCGCAGGAGTAGGGATTTGAGGTCGTTGCCCAGCTGGCTGGTGTCACCGGCGGCCAGTTTGGGCTCTAGGAAGGGGCCCGCCGCCAGGAGCGCCTGGCGCAGCCCCTCCGGGTGGGTGAGCTGCTCTGCTTCAGGTAGCAGGGCGGCGAGTTGCCGCAGGAGCCCAGTGAGGTTGTCCTGGTGGGTGACGCCCACCGTGCCGACGGCAGTGGCAGGGGGCGTCGGCAGGGCCGCCGAGGTGCCGGTGGGGGGATTGGCGCGGGTGGGGGCCAGCTCCGCCAGCCGCCCTTCGCGTAGCCAGGTGACCACCCGATCGAACAGCGGTGTGAGCGCCCCTTGGCGTGGCATGGCGCTGCGTAGGGCGGTGGTGATGGTGAGCTGCTCAGGGGTCGCATCACTCAGCAGGCGTAGCGCCAGCGCCCCGCCGCGCAGCTCGACCGCGAGCCGCAACTGCTGGCCTGCCACCAGGGCCAGCGGCCCCTTCAGCTCCACCGCCTGGGTCTCCCCCCCGATGGAGAGCACCACCTTGCCGTTGCCCTCCACGGAGATCACCGTCGCCTGGAGGGTCTGACCCGGTTGCCAGTGGCTGGTGGTTGTGGCGGTATTGGCGCTACCCTCCACGGCACGGGTGGCCGTTACCACCTCGGTGGCAACTACCCGACTGCTGTTGACCGCCTCCGCCAGGGGGCGGGTGGTGGGGGTGGTGGCGGGGCCGGTGCCATCGGTTTTCATCAAATTATGCTCGCCCTCCGTTGGCCGATTGTAAAGCCGCTATAGCCGCTTCTATGATGCCCCCCTAGGGTAGCGATGCGATGAAGGATGATGGCCGAGCAGACGCATAACTGGTATATCCGGCGGGGCAAGGAGGTGCGCGGCCCCTTTCCCGCCGGCCTCATCTCCCGCTATTTGCTGGTGGGGCGCGTCCATGGCAACGATGAGGTGAGCCATGATCGCAGTGAGTGGCGCATCCTCTCTCAGGTGCCGGAGCTGGTGCCGGAGATCATGCGCCTGGCCCAGGAGCACCCGGATGATGAGCAGATCCGCCAGCAGCTGGAGGCGGCCCGGCGCTGGGCCGACGAGCGGCGCGATCCCCATCCAGCGGGCTCTGAGGAGCGGCGGCATGGCGAGTCGATGGAGGTGCTGGGTCACCGCGACTCCATCTCCCAGCGGCGGGGCCTAGGGGCGGGGCAGCGGGTCAAACCCTCTGCCTACCTGCTGGTGCTGACCATCGCCGTGGTGGTGGTGGCCATCCCCTTCCTCATCCCCTCTGGCCCGGCGGCGAGTGATCCAGACTGCAACGCCCCGCCGGCGCCGGCGGTCAACTGGGCCAACTGCCCGCTGCGGGGGGTGGATCTGGCCAACCGGGATCTCTCCCACGCCATCCTGCGCAATGCCGATCTCACCGGCGCCGTGCTGCGGGCCAGCAATCTGGCAGAGGCCGATCTCGCCTATGCCGATCTCACCGTGGCCAACCTGCGGGGCGCCAACCTGAACCAGGCCCACATGAAGGGGGCCAATCTGCGTAATGCCGATCTCACCTCGGCCCGCCTCAGTGGCGCCGATCTCAGTTACGCCGATCTCACCGCCGCCCAACTGGAGGGGGTCGATCTCAGCGCCGCGCTACTGGATCACGCCATTGTGGGGGAGGGGGTGATCTGTCTGCCCGGTTCGGTGGGGGAGTGCCACCCTGGGCGAGTGGAGCGGTAGTGGGTGGTGGTGTCGGCTCAGGCCGAATTGCCGAACGATTCGGTACCGTAGCGCTCCACCTGGGCGTCGTTCGACCACCAATCGGCCGCCAGACCTGCCTTTAATTTCAGGTGCCTGAGAAACTCGTGGGGATCCGGCAGCGACTCCCAGACGCTTGGCAGGAAGGTGCCTCGATGGTGGTGATAACTGAGCACCAGGCCATCCACCCCCGGGCGCAGGCTCGCCACCAGCCCCTCCTCCGAATCGAAGCGGACCGGCTCGGCCGGGGTGAGCAGCGAGATCTTGATGGTCAGCCGCGGCAGCTCGAAGGCCGCCAAGGGGGGGAAACGGGGATCGGAGAAGGCGCTGGCGTAGGCGTTGGCCGCCACATCCTCCACCAAGGGACGGTGTGGCTCCAGGGTGCCGATGCAGCCCCGTAACGCCCCATCCAGCTCTAAAGTGACAAAGGTGGCGCCCAAGGCGCGCAGCGGTTCGGAGAAGGCCTCCGGTTCCACCCGCAGTGGGCGGCCCTGCTCGATGCCTTGGGTGATACTGGCGTGGGCTACCTCTAGCAGCTCCTGTCGTTCGCTCTCATTCAACATATGTTTACCCTTTATTGGTGGGTGGCTTAACCCACCCGGCGGCGCCTCAGTGGAATAGCCAGGCGCCGTAGCCTACTACGCTATCCCGTGGGCCGGCGGTATCTCCGGAGTTACGCAGGTCCACCATCTCCACCTGGAGGCCGCGGCGGCGGGCGACGGTGAGCAGGCCCCGCACCGGGTTGCGACCGCAGGCATCCTCCCGGTGGAGCGCCTCCGGCTGCAACTGGGTGATGGCCTCGGCGGTGTGGTGATCTTGGCGGCGGGCGGTGGCGTAGTCGTGGTAGTGGGAGAGATCGGAGCTGACCACAATCAGCGTCTCAGGCCCACCCCATAGCCGCTCCAGCACCTGCGCCACCTCCTCGGCCGAGGCGTCTCCCACCACCAAGGGTACCAAGCTGAACTCGCCCAACACCTCTTGGAGGAAGGGGAGGTGGACCTCCAGGCTGTGCTCCAGGGCATGGGCCTGATCCAACTCTTTGACCTGGGTCAGATCGGCCAGGCCGGCGATGGCGGTGCGATCCAGTGGGATATCACCCAGCGGCGAGCGGTAGAGATCGGCACCGCTGGTGGCCAGGCCGATGAAACCGACCCGGTGGGAGGGACCCAGGAGCACCACCCGCTGGACGCTGCCCCGCAGGGCCAGCAGGCGGGCATAGGCGCTGGCGGCGATGGGGCCGGAGTAGGCGTAGCCGGCGTGGGGCGCGATCACCGCCTTGGGGGGCGGTCCCTCGGCGGTGGCACTGGCCAGGTACTGCCGTATAGCCCCTTGCAGCTGTTGGGGATCCGCGGGATAGAACATGCCGGCCACGGCAGGGAGACGCACTTTGCTCATGGAAGAACTCTCCTGGTCGGATGCTTACATATAGTCTAGAGACGTTACAGCCGTCGCCTTGGATGGGGCCGCCACGGCGCCCCCCACAGCCTAGACTGTGTAACATTCATAAAACATTAGCCGGCCCGCCCAGACGGCTGGTTGAGAGGCATCCCC
>QKFD01000072.1 GCA_003251535.1 Chromatiales bacterium
GCCGGGGTGCCGCGGCTGTTGACCACGGAGGGTGATCCGTTGGCGCCGTGGATTGAGGTTAGCCTGGAGTTGGAGCCGTGGCAGGCGGGGGAGAACAACCTGGATGCCATCATCAGTGTGCCAGGTAACGGTTGGGTCTATCTGCTGACCCGCAGCTACGACTATCGAGACAACAGCACGCTCCCCTACCTGAGTCGCTGGCCCGTGGCGGAGTTTGAACAGGCGTTGGCGGCGGGTCGGCTCTCGGCCCCCCGCCGCCTGCTCCACTCGTTGTTGGGGGCGGAGGGGGAGCGGCTGCGCCCCCACGCCGCCTATGGCCATATCCAGCGCAGTGATACGGGGGAGCTGCTGTTGGCGGTCTACGGTACCGAGCCGGGGCAGACACTCCCCTCACCCTGGGTGCTGGTCTCCCATGATGAGGGGGAGAGTTGGGCGGTGCGCGGGCTCATTGCCCACTCCGCCAGCTTTGGTAGCTATCTCAACGAGACCGCCCTGGCACCGTTGGCGGCGGGGCGCTGGCTAGCGGTGATCCGCAGCAATCAACCACCCCATCCACTCTATATATGTCACAGCGCCGATGCCGGTGCCCACTGGAGTGAGCCACAGCCGAGTGGGCTGCTGGGTCACGCCCCCATGGCGGCCTGGGTGGCGGGGCGGCTGCTGCTGATCTACCGCGATCTCGCCGGTCCGACGGCGGCCATCTCGCTGGCGGAGTGGGGGGCGGCCGGGTGGCAGCGCTTAGGGGCGTTGACCCACTACAGCGGCGGGATCTACGACGGTGGCTATGGGGATCTCCTCCCCCTGGCGGCGGGGCGGTTACTGGCCGTGGCCTATCTCTGTGACGACGACCAGCGGGCACCTTGGGTGGATGGCTGGGTGGCGACACTGCCATGAGCGGTGGTGCCCTGGCGGTGGTGGCGGCACGCCTCAACTCCAGCCGGCTGCCGGGTAAACAGCTGCTGGATCTGGCCGGTAAGCCGCTTATCGAACGCATCTTTGAGCGGCTGGAGCGGGTACCGAGCCTGACCCAGGCGGTGTTGGCGACCACCGCGGACCCCTATAACCAGCCGCTGGTGAGCTGGGCGCGTACCGCTGGCCGCGCCTGGGTCGCCTTTGCGGGGGCGGTGGATGACCTGGTGGGGCGCATCGATGCCGTGGTGCAGGCGCGGGATCCGGCCTGGATCTGCTACGTCTGTGGCGACTCGCCGCTCATTGAACCGGCCACCATCGACCGCCTGTTGAGGGCGCTGGCGGCCGATCCGCAGGCCGACGTAGCCGCTCTCGAACCGCCCCCTGCGGGGCGGGAGTATATCCATGAGGGGGTGCTGGTGCTGAGCCGGCAGGGGTGGCAGCGCTTAGTGGCCCTCTCGCGGAGCCCGGCGGAGCGGGAGCATGTGGGGGTGGTGCTGCGTGGGCGGGGGGATCTGCACTACGCCTGGGCGGCGGAGGCGGCGCTGTTTTGGCGCTACAACCACCGTATCTCGGTCGATACCGCCGCCGACTACCGCTTCATGGCGGAGATCTATCGGCGCTGGTATGCCGACCACCCCCCTCAGAGCATCGTCTCCCTCGCCTGGGTGGTGGCGGAGCTGGAGCGGGATCCGGCCCTTGTTGCCATCAATGCCCATGTGCGCCAGAAGGGGGTGGGGGAGCGCCCGCCGCAGATCAGTTTGGTGGCCAGTGGTGAGCGGGTGGCGCCGCTGTTGCCGCTGGCCCGCGCCCTCCAGGAGGTGGTCAAGGCCGATGTGCAGCTGCTGTGGAGCGGTAGCGGCCTCCAGCCGCCTGGTCTGGGGCAGCTCCACCACCGCCCGCTAGGTGAGGGCGAACGGTGGTGGGAGGGGGAGGCCGATCTCCTGCTCTACGACCTACCCACCCCCTTGGCCCCCCCCACCCGCCAACCGCACGTGGTGGCCCTCGCCACCACCCCCTTAGTGGCCCTCGCCACCCCTGCGGCCTTGGCTGAGGGGGGGGAGCCGCTGGCCGTGGCGTTGCAGCAACTGCTGGTGGCCACTGGTGATGGGCCTCGCCAGGCGCTCCCCGGCGTCGATTGAGTGGTGCGCTCGACGGCCTTGCCTCCTCCGGCCGGCGACGGCACTATCTCGCCGATGAGCCCACCCCCTACCCAGCGCACCGTTTCGCCCCACCCTCCACTGATGGGGTGGGGGTGATGGCGGGCGATCTCCCCACGCTGGCGGCCGATGGCGCTGCAGTCGCCGCCGCCCTCGATGCGGATCACCCCGCCCACGGGGCCGCTCGGGCGCTGTTCACCGGCGCATGGCCGGTGGCGGTGGTCGATCTAGAGCTGAATGCCATTGCGGGGCACTCGGCCGAGGCGTTGGCGACACTGCCGGCCCTGCGCCTTCTCTCCGCCCGCCGGCCGATCCAGCCCCAGCAGCTCGGTACTGCCCCGCTGGCCCTGGCCTACGGCTTGGCGGTATTGCGCCAGTACGCCATCGCTGAGCTGGTTACCCCCCGGCCGGAGCGCTATGCCGAGATCGATTTGGCCGGCTTGCAGTTGCGCAGTCTGCGGCCCACTGCGCCGCTCCCCTATGGTCGCCACGCCATTGATGAGGCCGACCTGGCGGCGGTGGCGCGGGTGTTGGGTTCCGACTGGCTCACCGGCGGGCCGGAGGTGGAGCGGTTTGAGGCGGCCTTTGCCCGTTATGTCGATGCCCCCCACGCCGTTGCCTTGGCCAGCGGCACCGCCGCCCTCCACGCCGCCCTGGCGGCGCTCGGGATCGGCCCTGGCGATGAGGTGATTGTCCCGCCGATGACCTTTGTCGCCACCGCCAATGCGGTGCTCTATGTCGGCGCCCGCCCGGTCTTTGCCGATGTCTCGCCCGATACCCTGACCCTCGACCCCGCCGCCGCCGCCGCCGCCATTACCACCCGCACCCGCGCCATCATCGCGGTAGACTACGCCGGCCACCCCGCCGACTATCCGGCACTACAACGGTTGGCCGAGCGCCATGGCTTGGCGCTGGTGGGGGACTCCTGCCACGCCTTGGGGGCACGGCAGCAGGGGCGGCCGCTCGGTACCCAGGCGGCTATCCACCTCTTTAGCCTCCATCCGGTGAAGCACATCACCGCCGGTGAAGGGGGGGTGGCGACCAGCCGCGATCCCGCTTTGGCAGAGGCTATGCGGCGTTTTCGTAACCACTGCTTGAGTAGCGATTTCCGCAGCCGGGAGCGGAGCGGCCAGTGGGGCTATGATGTGCCGGCACTGGGCCACAACTACCGCTTGAGCGACCTCCAGTGCGCCCTGGCCCGCAGCCAGTTGACGAAGGCGGGGCGCTGGCTGGCCCAGCGCAGCACCCTGGCCGAGCGCTATAGCGCCGCTTTAGCAGAGCTGCCTGCCATCACCCCGCTGGGGCTACGCCGGGGGTGTGACCACGCCTGGCACCTGTTTGTGGTGCGCAGTCCAGAACGGGATCGGCTGCTGGCCTCGCTGCGGCAGGCGGGGATCCTGGCCAATTTTCACTATCGGCCGGTGCACACCCTGCATCTCTACCGCGAGCGCTATGGCCCGCTCTCGCTGCCGGTGGCAGAGCAGGCGGCGGCCGAGGTGCTGTCGCTCCCTATCTTCGGCACCATGGGTGTGGCGGAGCAGGAGCGGGTGGTGAGCCAGCTGCGTAGCTTCAGTGCGGGGTGACGGCTTCGTGTCGCTTGGCCCGCTCGCGCTCTATACCCTGTTTCACCTCAATCTCGCCTACTCCTCCATCGAGGAGGCGCAGCGACCGGCGGTGATCCGGCGCTGTTACTGGCCGCTATTGCAGCTGATCGAGGCAGGGATCCCGCTGGCCCTGGAGCTGACCGGCTTCACCCTGGAGACCATCGCGCGGCTCGATCCGGCTTGGGTCGCCAAGCTGCGCTCGTTGTTGGCGGCGGGGCGCTGTCAGCTCATCGGCAGTGGCCGTAGCCAGCTCATTGGGCCGCTGGTGCCGGTGGCGGTCAATCGGGCCAATCTGCGTCTCGGTCTGGCGGATTATGAGCGCCACCTGGGGCTGCGGCCGCGTATCGCGCTCATCAATGAGCAGGCCTACAGCGCCGGTTTGGTGCCGCTCTACTGTGAGGCGGGTTTCGAGGCGATCATCATGGAGTGGGATAACCCCGCCTCCAGCCACCCGCAGTGGGAGCGCAGTTGGCGCTATCTGCCACAGCGGGCGTTGGGGGCCGATGGTGGCAGTATCCCTCTGATATGGAGCCACTCGGTCGCATTCCAGAGGTTTCAACGTTATGCCCACGGCGAGTTGGAGCTGGCCGAGTTGGTCGCCTACCTCCAGGGCCATGTGGGGTCAGGGCGGCGTCTGTTCAGCCTCTATGCCAACGACGCCGAGGTGTTTGACTTGCGTCCCGGGCGCTATGCCACTGAGCCGGAGCCGATGGCCGCCGGGGAGGAGTGGCGGCGCATCGGGCAGCTGCTGATGCAGCTTCAAGCCGATCCGCAGATCCATTTGGTCCTGCCCCAGGCGGGGTTGGCACTGTTGACCGAACCGCAGGCGGGACACCCGCTCGCCCTAGAGGGGGCCGACCAGCCGCTGCCGGTGAAGAAGCAACATAAGTACAACGCCACCCGCTGGGCGGTGAGCGGGCGTGATGATCTATTGATCAATACCCTCTGCCATCGGCTGGCGCAGGTGTTGCCGCAGCGCCAGGCCGGGGAGGGGGAGTGGCGCGAGTTGTGCGACCTCTGGGCCAGTGACTTTCGCACCCACATCACCCCTACCCGCTGGCGCACCTACCGGGAGTGGCTCGGGCAGGTCTGTCAGCGTTACGGCCTCTCCGCCGACCCGCTGCCGGCGCTCCCCTTTCCTCCACCTACCGCCCGACTGCCCGCAGGGGTCACGGTGGCGGTGGTGGGACGGTTCTTGGAGATCACGAGCCAGCGTCTGCGGCTACGGCTCAACTGTCGCCGCGGGTTGGCCATTGAGGGGGTGTGGTTGGATGGCGAGGGGCCACTCGTCGTCACCTTGCCCCATGGCCACTTCGATACCATCGCCCTCGGTGCCGACTGGTACAGCGGCCATCTGGTGTATGAGGCGCCGGGGGCGGCCAAGGTGACCGATCTTGTCGCGCTGAGCCCCCTGTGGGGGGAGAGCGAAGGCGCGCTGGCGGTGGTGGCGAGCTTGGATCTCCCTATCGGTCGGCTCCACAAGCGACTACTCATAGAGCCCGCCCAGCCGGTGGTGGAGTTGGAGTACCGCCTGGAGCCAACCCAGCGCTGTTGGGGTAGCCTGCGCCTGGGCCATCTGACCCTCAATCCCCACTGCTTCTCCGCCGATACCCTCTGGTTTGCCACCCACAACGGTGGGGAGGTGCTAGAGCGCTTTGTGCCAGGGGGGCGTCCCTTTGATCTAGGGCGTGCCGTTTCGCAGCGGGTCTCCGCCGGGGGGTGTCTGGGGATGACCGCCGGGGTGGTGGAGGTGGGTGATCGGCAGCACGTTATCCGGATAGAGAGTGACCCGGCCAGCGTCGCCTTGGTGGCACTGCCACAGTTGCTGGTGGAAGAGGGTAACTATCTATTCCGCATGATTTTTTCTGCTTGTGAGATGGATGAGACCCGGCCCCGGGAGGGGGCATTGAACCCCATAGTGGCCAGGCTGCGCCTCACCTTCTCCAGGATCGAATAATTGCCCTAAAGTCATACCTGGTGGGGCCGATATAGCCATTGAAGGCGGTGAATACCCGCTCTCCAAAAAGAGCACAAACGGTATATCTGCCACGTTTGAACGCCTCCGACGAGCTTAGGGCCGCGGTAGGCACCACAGAAATGAGGAGCAGCAGTCATGGCACAGGTAATTAACACTAATGTTCCCTCACTCACTACTCAGCGTAACCTGAGCAAATCCGGGAGCATGATGAACCAGGCGCTCCAGCGCCTCTCCTCCGGTCTGCGCATCAACTCCGCCAAGGATGACGCCGCCGGTCTCTCCATCTCCGAGCGTATGACCGCCCAGATCCGCGGTCTTAACCAGGCCGTCCGCAACGCCAACGACGGTATCTCCATGTCCCAGACCGCTGAGTCGGCCATGTCGGAGATGGGCAATACCTTGCAGCGTCTGCGTGAGTTGGCTGTGCAGTCGGCCAACGCCACCAACAGCAGCCAGGACCGGACCGCCATCCAGAAAGAGGTGAACGAGCTGGTCTCCGAGCTGGACCGCATCGCCACCACTACTGAGTTCAACGGTGAGAAGATCCTGGACGGCACCTTTGGTACCGCGGTGTTCCAGGTGGGTGCCAACGCCCACCAGACTATCCAGGTGACCACTAACAACTTCAAAACCACCCAGTACGGCGACTATCGCGTGGATGGGACCCTGAACTCTGCCACCCAGGCGGCAGCAGCGGATCCAGTCGCTACTGATACCCGTATGGCAACGGGCGGCTTTGACATCAACGGCTACCTCGGCACTGCCACTGTTGGTGTGACCCAGGGCGACAGCGCCAAAGATATCGCCGCCAACGTCAACGCCAAGAAGGGTGAGACCGGTGTGACCGCCTTCGCCCAGACCTCTGCGGAGCTGACTTTTGCTGCGGCTGGTGCTTACTCCTTCAACCTCTCCGCCGACAACACCTGGTCCGATGCGCAGACGGTCTCCTTTGCCATCGATGGCACCAGCGGTGATAGCCTGAGTCAGGCAGTTGACGCCTTCAACGCAGTCACTTCTAAGACTGGTGTGACGGCGAAGATCTCTGAGGATGGCGCCACTGTGGTGCTGGAGCACGCCACCGGTGAGACCATCAACATCGGTGACACCGCTACCACCAACGCCGGTGCTGTCTCTGTCCAGACGCGCGACGCCTCTGGGGCGCTGACGGGTACTGGAACCCTGACCGCCGACACTACGGCAGAGACGGTGGTCATCGAAGGGCAGATCACCTTCGACTCCAATCGCTCCTTCAGTGTGGCTGAGGTGGCGGCGGACGGTGTGGTCGGAACGACTGGTACGAGTGCCGGGGTGGCAAGTTTGCTATCGGTGAGCACCATCGACGTCACCAGTTTTGACAACTCCACCAAGGCGCTGGCCATCATCGACGCAGCCCTCGCCCAGGTGAGTGACCAGCGGGCGAAGTTTGGTGCAGTACAGAGCCGCTTCGAGGCGACCACTTCCAACCTGCAGACGGTCTCCGAGAACACCAGCGCAGCCCGTAGCCGCATCTTGGATGCCGACTTTGCTGCTGAAACTGCGGCCCTGACCAAGGCCCAGATTCTCCAGCAGGCAGGTACCGCGATGTTGGCCCAGGCCAATCAGCTGCCGCAGAACGTGCTCAGTCTCCTCCAGTAAGGTTGATGTAGCGGTGAACTGAGCGGTCCCGAGGCCTCCTCGCCTCGGGACCTGCTCGCACAGGATAGGAGGACCACCTCATGGTTAGCGAAGTGGCATCAGCAGGAGCAGCGGTTGCTTTGTTACCGCATCGTCCTGCTCAGGCGTCACAGCCACAACCCGAGGGGGTTTCGCCCACGGAGACCCGGCCGGGCGGGGCCCAGTCGGTTGCCGAGCAGGTTCGGTCGGTGGAGAATTCGGCCGCGGCGCAGAGTAATCTGGAAACGGACCAGAAAATCTTAGATGAGGCGGTACAGCAGATCTCTGATCATGTGCAAAACCTGCGGCGTGAGCTTCAGTTTAATGTCGATGAGGTCACTGGACGCACGGTGGTCAAGGTGATAGACAGCTCTACCGATGAGGTCATTCGCCAGATCCCAGCAGAAGAGGTCTTACAGCTGGCCGAGCGGCTTAAATCTATGGACCATGGGGAAGAGGCCCAGGGACTCATCCTACAGATGCAGGTATGAGACTGGACTGCAACACCCGGGCGTGTTTCAGGCAATCCGATGATAAGGGTGGGGGAGCGTTCCCCCACCTAAATTAGATAGCAATAGAAGGAGCGCAGTCATGGCTGGTATCACCGTATCCGGCGTCGGTTCTGGGCTCGATATCTCCAGCCTGGTCAGCCAGTTGGTGGATGCGGAGCGCACGCCGACCGAGACCCGCCTGAATACCCAAGAGGCGAAGATTCAGGCCAAGCTCTCTGCCTATGGCACCTTCAAAAGTGCCCTCTCCACCTTCAACACTGCTGTGGCGAGCCTCACCAAGCTCTCCACCTTCTCAAAGTACACCGCAACCTCCTCCGATGAGGATGTGTTGACCGCCTCTGGGGCACTTGCCTCTGCTAAGGGTAGCTATAGCATCGAGGTGAGCAATCTGGCCAAAAACCAGAAGCTTGCCTCTGGCGCCTTTGAGAGCAACACCACCACCGTGGGCGAGGGGACGCTTACTTTCCGTTTTGGCACTTACGATAGCGGTGGTAACACCTTCACGGCCAATGACGATTCCGCTGTTGCCACAGTGGAGATTGGGGCCAATGACAGCTCCTTAGAGGGGATACGAGATGCGGTCAATAAGGCCGACATCGGTGTCACCGCCAGTATTGTTAAGGATGCCAGCGGTTACCGCTTGGTCTTCAAATCCGATGAGACGGGGACCGAGAATAGCCTGGAGGTGACGGTTTCAGGCGACACCATCGGTACCGATACCGATGATACGGGTCTCTCCCAGCTCGCCTATGACCCCACCGCTGCGGTGGGTAGCGGGAAGAACCTGACCCAGACCGATGCAGCAGAAGATGCCCAATTCACCATTGATGGTCTTGCGC
>QKFD01000040.1 GCA_003251535.1 Chromatiales bacterium
CGAGTGCCATAGCGGTGTCAGCGGTGAGGGTGCCGCAGCGCTCGTCTTTTCCTTCCCACTATTTTCACTACTGAAGGCGCGTTGCAACGCGGCCCCCTGCCAGGTCGTCTGATCGGCGGCATAGAGCTGGTGATCGAGCGCTTGCAGCTCGCTTGCCAGCGCCGTCTCCACCCGCTCCGCCAGGCTCAGCAGACTGGTGGGGGGATCCTCTGGCCAGTGGGTGCGTGCCCAGGCTAGGAGGGCCTGGCGGGCGGCAGTGGGATCATTGTTGTGACACGCCTGATAGACCTGCTGGCGTTCCCCCTTCTCTCCACCCTTACCGACGGCCGGGGTTGGCAAGCGCCGCTTGAGCGTGCGTCGGCGGAGCGCGCTGCCACCCCAGGCGAGCAGGGTCAGTAACCAGCCACTCCCAAGAATTAGGCTGAGCCAGGGCCACCACTGAGGGTCGAAGCGGGGGGCTAGTGCCGCGGGGTACGGTGCTGGTGGGGTAGCACTCGGCTCAATGGGCGCGGGAGGCGTGGGGGCAGCCGGCTGCGTTTGAGGGGTAGGCGGGGAGGCTGTGCTGGTTGCAGCGGCGGGGTCTGCGGTGACCTTGATGGTACGGGCCGGGAGGCGCGCTATCTCTCGTTTACCTGTGGTGACATTCCACCACGGGATCTCTAGCGCTGGCAGGAGGTATTCACCCGGGGCCGATGGCACCAGCGCTATCTTCTCCTGTCGCACCCCGGTGATGCCGCTGGTGTCTTTGTTGTCATGCAGGTCCGGCTGATCGGCATAGGCCTTGAGCCCTGTAGGGGGCTCCCCAGTAAGGGGGGGAAGTTGGGCAGAGGTGAGCCCATCGGCCATCAGCGCCAGGGCACGGGTGACCGGTTCACCCACCTTGAAGGTGGGCGGATCCGGTGACCACTGCTCTACCAAGGTTACCTTGGTCGCTGGGAGCCAAGGGCCGCTGCCCGCCTCCGTTGGTCGCGGTTTCACCTCTAGGGTAAGCTCCTTCGAGCGTAGCCGCTTCATGCGGGGAGGAGGGCCAAAAGGGTCGAGCATAAAACCACCCCGACCGGGATCGAGGATGCGGCCATCAAACTGGAGCGGGGCGATGGTGAATTGACCGCTTTTCTGTGGATAGATGGCGTAGCGGCGTTCCAGCACCATGTATCTACGCCCTCCCCGGCTGGCTTGGTACTGCTCACCCTCTCCAAGTTGCTCCACCACTGCATCGGCATCTGTCAATCGAGGCGCAGAGAGGGTGAAGCCATTGGCCAGATTTACCGCTAGCCAGAGCTGCACGCTGAAGATCACCTGCTGCTGCACATAGAGCTGTGTTGGTTGGGCACTGACCTCCAGCCAGATGTCGCTATCAGCCGGGGCCGCTGCTGCTGCGGAGGTGTGGGTAACGGTGACAGGGATAGCTCGGGTGGTCTCATTCCCTACTTGGAGGGGGGGAATGGTGAGTTTCCCCTCCTGTTTAGGGGTGAGGGTGATGTTCCAACGCTGTTCAGAGCTACTCCTGCCGTTGATGATGCGGAAGGCGGAGCTTTGGCTCTGGCTTATGACCTCAAAGGCGTCGCTCAATGGCGCCAGATCGGGGGCCGCACTGGTGGCAGAGTCGCTCTCGATGAGCAGGGTGAAAGACTCATCCAGGGCGACTGGATCACGATCAATACTCGCCTTGACCGCTGCCTGGGCGCCACTGGTGCTGATCAGCAGACCCAACAACAGGAGTGCGCGGAGGAGAACAGAGAGGGGGACGTTCACCATGGTTGCTCATCATCTCGCTGAGGACCGGAGAGTTGCCGGTACTGGTAGAGGAATTTACGGCGCCAAAGGCCACCGGGATCATCGGGGATACGGCGCAACCACTGGCGGGTCGCCTGCGCCTCTTCCCGCTCCTGGGGCGTCTCATCTACAGCGGCGGCAACCGCCTCAGAGTCCCCTTCAGCGGCTGGCGGCGGGGTCCCTTCCGCGGGTTTAGGGGCCGTGGCGGTGGCCTCTGCTGTCTGCGCGCTATCCCCGGTTGGCTGCTCTGCCTGTTGTCCTGTTGCCGACTCCTGCTGCTCACTGCTCCCTGCTGACCCAGGCGACTCCGCCTGGGCCTGCTGCTCCGCTGCACCCCCCTTGGGATCGGCTTGGGTGGACGGTGGGGGGGATTGGGTTGGGTCAGATGGCGCTGATTGACCCCCTTGGGCTGCGTTTTGCGCCTCGGCGCCCTGCTGCTGTTGACCTCGCTGCGCCGAGCTGGCGCCAGCGCCCTCCTGTGGTGGTTGCCCTTGCTCTCCCTGAGCAGCCGAGGAAGATGATTGCTGTTGCTGTTGCTGTTGCTGTTGCTGTTGCTGTTGCTGTTGCTGTTGCTGTTGCTGTTGCTGTTGCTGTTGCTGTTGCTGTTGCTGTTGCTGTTGCTGTTGCTGTGTTGCTGTTGCTGTTGCTGTTGCTGTTGCTGTTGCTGTTGCTGTTGCTGGCGTAGCAGCTCTTTTACTAGATCACGGTTATGGCTGGCGTCGGCCAGCTGTGGATCGCGCTCTAGGGCGGTGTCGTAGGCGGCAATGGCCTCTTCTAATTTGCCCTGCTGGGCCAGGGCATTACCGCGGTTGTAGGCGCTCTGGGCATCTCCCTGCTCTGCCAAGATGTCGGCCGCACCGGCGTAGTCGCCGGCACGGTAGGCAGCGGCGGCACGCCAGGCGGGATCCTGGAATAGCTCCGCCGCCTTGGCCGCCGCCCCCTGTTCAAACTGCTGTACCGCCTGTTGATCGGGGCGCTGCCAGAGGGAGTTCCAATCGATCCCTTGCCAATCGAGGGCGTGGGCCGGTGGGGGGAGGGGCAGCAGGAGGAGTGCCACTACCCAGAGGTGGCCGCGCCGGAAGGCGAGCAGTGCCAAAGGCAGCAGTGGCAGCACTAACCACGGGCCCTCCTCGCGCCATTGATCGGTGGTGAGCTGCTGCCCTGCTGCCAGGAGGGCGTTGGCTGGCCGCTCCGGAGTCACCAGCGTCAGGAGGCTATCGAGGTCACTATCATCGGCGGCCAGGGGGCGGAATAGCCCGTTGCCCGCCTCGGCTAACTGGCTGAGAAGGGGGCTGTCGAGTCGCGGAATGACGATGGCCCCACTGGAGTCTTGGACGAAACCACCCCCTGCCAGGGGGATAGGGGCGCCGGCAGCGGTTCCGACGCCAAGTACCGCTAAGCGGTGGCCCGCCTGGGCCAGTTGGCGGGCGGCCGTTGTGGTCGCCTGGGGGTTATCGACCCCATCCGTGATGAGCAGCACCGTACCGTGCCGGACCTCCGCCTGCTGCAATAGCGCCTGCGCCTTCTCCAGGGCGAGATCGGGGCGTGAGCCTTGGGCCGGCATCAGATCGGTGGCGAGCCCCTCCACCTGACTCTCGATAGTGCGGCTGTCGGTGGTCAAGGGACTCATGACAAATGGTTGAGCGGCGTAGACCACCAGGGCGGTCTGGCCCTCTTGGCGACGGGTCAGTGTCTCGCGCAGCTTGAGGCGGGCGCGGGCCAGTCGGCTGGGAGAGAGATCCGCGGCATCCATGGAGCGGGAGAGATCGAGCACAACCACCAAGGCCGATTGCTGGCGATAGACCGGCTGCTCTACCCGCTGCCATGCCGGTCCCGCCAGGGCAAGGATGGCGAGTCCCCCTCCCAAGCCCACTGCCGCTATCTCCCATGGTCGCCGACCGCTAGTAGGGGTAGCAATGAGCAGGTGAGGCAGGAGGGCGGGATCGACCACCCCCTCCCAACCGCGCACTTGCCTTCTGCGGCGCCACAACCGCCATAGCAGTAGCGCCAGTGGGAGTAGGGCCAGCAGCCAGAGAGGGCGTAGAAAATGGAATTCTGTCGGCATCACAGCCCCCCTGCGCGGCGTGGGCGGGTCTGCCCCCAGAGGAGGAGGGTGGCTAATAGGAGTGCCGCCGCCAGCGGCCAGAGGTATAGGGAGCGTTGTGGCCGAAACATCTGCTGCTCCTTCGCCACCGGCTCCAGTTGATCGATCACTTGATAGATCTCCATGAGTTCAGCGCGGTCGCGGGCCCGGAAGTAGCGCCCGCCGGTGGTCTCGGCAATGGTGCGCAATGTCTTCTCATCCAGATCACTAGAGGGGTCGATACGCTGGATGCCGAATGGCGAACGCACGAGTCTCGCGCCGGGACTGAGGCCGATGGTGTGGATGGTCACCCCCTCCGCTGCTGCCAGTTGGGCGGCCCGCACTGGCATCACCTCTCCGGCGGTGTTGGCGCCATCGGTGAGTAGCACCAGCACCCGACTCTCCTGCGGCTCGTTGGCTAGTCGCTTGATGGCCAGGCCAATGGCATCGCCGATGGCCGTATCCTTGCCGGCCAGCCCCACCGCAGCCTCATCCAGCATCTGATGGACCGTTTTACGATCAAAGGTGAGGGGGGTCTGTAGATAGGCCTCACGGCCAAAGAGGATCAGCCCAAGTCGATCCCCGACACGGCGATCGATGAACTCTCCTGCCACCTGTTGGGTAGCGGCCAAGCGGCTGACCTGGCGGCCGGCAAAGATGAAATCACCGATCTGCATACTGCCGGAGATATCCACCGCCAGCAGCAGATCACGACCGCTGACGGGGAGTGCCAGCGCCTCCCCTAGCCACACCGGTCGGGCGGCTGCTCCGACCAGCAGCAGCCAGGCCAACAGGCCGATGAGGAGCGGACTACGGATCCGCAGCGGGTGGTGGCGCCTGGGATCGCCGTTGCCCCTGTTGGCAAACGGGGTGAGATCGGGGAGTCGCAGGGCTGCCTGCTCCGCGGGACGGGCGCGGGGGAGCAGCAGTAGCAGTAGGGGAAGGGGGGCCGCTAGTAGCAGCCATGGCCATTGGAACTCGATCACCGGCGCCGCTCCTGGGGTAGGGCCCGGAGCCAGCGTCGGGCCAGGGTGAACAGCGCCTCTGGGTCGTCGGTCGCCGCCACTGGGGTGTAGGGGCCGGCGGCCAACACCCGGCCGACTCCGCTACTGAACTCGGGGCGCGCCAGCGGGTGGTCGAGAAAGGCGAGCCACTCCTCGCCATGGAGCGCGGCAACCTGGTGGCGCGGGAAACGTGTGAGGGCGACACGACGCAGTAGGATCGAGAGCTGCTGGACGAGCTGGCCTGGTTCCACCTCACCCCTCTGCCAAGCCTGGCGCAGTCGCTTCAACTCTACCGTGGCGGCCCTGCGCCAGCGGTTGCGGCGACGGTGGAGGGCTATCCAGAGAGTGAAGGCAAGTAGGGTGAGCAGCACCCCTAGCAGCAGCCACCAACCTGGGGCCAGTGGCCACCAGGAGATGGGGGCCGGTAGGTGAATATCCCGCAGTCCGGAGAGATCGGCACTCATGGGTGGCGTACCCCTAGACCGTTTTGCAGCACCGCCAGCGGGTCATCACTGGTGGTCAGGGGGATCAGGTGCATCCGCTGGCGGCGGGCGAGGGTGGCGAGTCGTCCCTGGTGCTGCTGGTGGGCGTGGCGGTAGGCGTGGCGCAGCTTGGGATCACCGGCATCGAAATCGATCAGCTGTTCACCGTCTCCGACGCGGAACCACCCCTCTGGCGGTAGATCCGCCTCCAGGGGGTCGTGGATGGGGACTAACACCAGATCACAGTGACGGGCGAGCTGGGCCAGATGGGCCTCGCCGGTCTCATCCAGACCACGAAAATCGCTCATCAGGAAGAGCAGGCTGCCGGGCTGAGAAACGCGCCGCAGGCGGGAGAGTGCCTCACTAAGGGCGGCGCTGGCGCCACCGGCATCCGTGGGGCCGGTGGCGGACCAGGCAGGGGCGGTGGCCAGCTCATCGAGCAGGTGGAGTAGGGACTGGTGGCCACGACGTGGGCGTAGTTCGCGGTGGAACCCTTCGGCAAAGAAGAGCCCACCCAGGCGATCACCATGGTCGAGGGCGCTCCAGCCAATGAGGGCCGCCACTTGGGCCGCTCGCACCGCCTTGAACGCGCCGCGGGTGGCAAACAGCATCGTGCGCCGCAGATCGACCCACACCAGTACCGAGCGCTCCCGCTCTTCACGGAACAGCTTGGTGTAGGGGCGGCCGGTGCGGGCGGTGACGCGCCAATCGAGGGTGCGCACATCGTCGCCGGGGACGTAGGGGCGCGCCTCATCAAACTCCATCCCTCGCCCCTTAAAGGGGGAGAGGTAGGCACCGCTCTGGCGGGCACGGATGGCGGTCGGTTTGAGTGGTAGTGAGCGGGCGCCGTGGTGGAGGGCGATGAGGGTGGTCGCGGAGATGCGTACCAGCCCATCACCGCCGTCCGCCGCGGCGGCGGGCGTAGGGCGGGTGGGGATCGAGCGCGGTGACGACATCGGTTAGCGGGCGGTTTAGGGGATGGGGACCTGGCGGATGAGGGTAGCGATCAGTTGATCGGGGGTGATCCCCTCCGCTTGGGCGGCATAGGTGAGCAGCACCCGGTGACGCAGCACATCGGCAGCGATGGCGTGGATATCTTCTGGTCCCACGTAGTCGCGCCCCATGAGCCAGGCGTGGGCACGGGCACAGCGATCTAGGGCAATGGTGGCGCGCGGGCTCGCCCCCCACTGGACCCAACCAGACAGCTCTTGGGCGTAGCGACTAGGGTCGCGGGTCGCCAGTACCAGCTCCACCAGGTAGCGTTCAAGCGGCTCCGCCATGTGCAGGGCCAAGACCTCTCGACGGGCGCTGAATAGCATCGCTTGGGAGAGGCGTGGTAGCTGAGAGGAGCCCCTGCCTTGGTTGGCACTCCGCGCCTCTTCCCGCGCCAGGCGCAGGATGGCCAGCTCGGTCTCTGCCGCGGGGTAGTCGATGAGCAGATGCATCAGGAAGCGGTCCAGCTGCGCCTCCGGTAGGGGGTAGGTCCCCTCCTGCTCGATGGGGTTCTGGGTGGCCATCACCAAGAACAGCGACGGCAGGGGATAGGTGCGGGAGCCTACGGTGATCTGGCGCTCCGCCATCGCCTCTAGGAGTGCCGACTGCACCTTGGCGGGTGACCGATTCACCTCATCTGCCAGCACCAGATTGTGGAATAGTGGGCCGCGCTGGAACTGGAAGCTCCCCTCTTGGGGGCGGTAGACCTCCGTGCCGGTGAGATCGGCCGGGAGGAGATCGGGGGTGAACTGGACGCGGTGGAAATCACCTTCGATGGCGTCACTCAACACCTTGATGGCACGGGTTTTGGCGAGACCGGGTGCCCCCTCCACCAGCAGGTGGCCGTCGGCTAGGAGGGCGATGAGTAGGCGCTGCACCAGAGTGGTCTGGCCAAGGATACGCGCCTCAACATGGCGTTGCAGTTCACGGAAGGCCGCTTGGGCCGAGCTGGGCTGTTCCATCGTTGTCATTCTTGTCTATGGGTGGACCGGGCAATTCGACTCTGCTCTGTTAAGGGAGTTCCATGGGCTTAGTAAGGCTACTCTCTCGTATCGCCCATGCCGCCCTGAGCCTAGTCTCACCGTATCGCCCCTGCCAGATTACCGGCCGGGGGGCTGCGAATGGGGCACTGTGTCGGGATCCAGCTCCGCCCAGAGGGCGCGTGCTGCGCTGGAGAGTACACGCCGCACATGGCGGGCAACGCCGAGACGGCGGGTCAGTTGGAGGCTTGGGATGGGGTGGCTGCGTACCCCGTCGGTGGCCATCGACTCCGGCAGTAGACTCCAGCCGAGCCCCACCGCCACCAACATGCGGATGGTCTCCAGCAGGTTGGTGGTCTGGGCGACCTCCAGTGGCAACCCAGCAGCGCGGAAGGCCGCCTCAATGACCCCACGGGTGTAGGTGGTGGTGTCCGGCAGAATGGCCGGCCAGGGGGCGAGGTCGGCCAGCTGCTGGGGAGGGTGGATGGTTAGGGGGTGATCAGGCGCGGTCACCACCACTAGGCTGTCCTGCCACACCGCCACCAGCTCAAGCGCCTCCCGCGGTTCAGGGGGGAGGGTGATGAGTGCCAGCTCCAGTTCGCCCCGCTCCAGCGCCTGGCAGGCATCTTCTGATTCCATGAAGCGGAGATCGAGCTGCACCGCCGGGTAGCGGTGTACATAGCGGCGCAGCACCGGCGGTAGTCGATGGAGACCAATGTGGTGGCTAACCCCCAAAAGTAGGCGACCACTCACCTCCGCCGTCAGGTTGGCAATGGCACGGCGGCCATCCTCTGCCGCCAAGAGGATGGCCCGGGCGTGGGGCAGGAGGGCTTGGCCGGCCTCCGTGAGGCCCACCTGACGCCCCACGCGGTCAAATAGGGGGCTCCCCAACTCACTCTCCAAGGCAGCAATGCGTTTGCTCACCGCCGGTTGGGTGAGGAATAGCTGCTCGGCGGCGGTGGAGAAGGAGCCGCTGCTGGCGACAATGAGGAAGGTCTGGAGTTGGCCGAGGTCCATAATTCCAAAAAGGAATGACGAATATGAAAAAGATGCATTGGAGTTATGGTAACCCGACCGTTACTCTTGTGTCCCATCCACCGGCGTCCCGCCGGTCGGCAGCAGCGGAAGAGGAGCGATATGAGCGGCAAGACCTTGTACGACAAGCTCTGGGACGCCCATGTGGTGCGTACCGGGGAGGATGGCAGCAGCCTCATTTACATTGATCGCCACCTCGTCCATGAGGTGACCTCGGCCCAGGCATTTGAGGGGCTGCGATTGGCGGGACGGCAGCCATGGCGGCCCCATAGTGTGGTCGCAGTGCCCGATCACAACGTGCCGACTGCCCATCGGGAGGCGGGTATCACCGATCCGGTGGCGTTGACCCAGGTCCAGACACTGGATGGCAACGCCCGCGAGTTTGGCGTCCACTACTTCCCTATGGGCGACATCCGGCAGGGTATCGTCCACGTGATGGGGCCGGAGCAGGGGGCCACCCTGCCGGGCATGACGGTGGTGTGCGGCGACTCCCACACCGCAACCCACGGCGCCTTTGGGGCCCTCGCCTTCGGTATCGGTACCTCCGAGGTGGAGCATGTGTTGGCCACCCAGTGCCTGGTGCAGAAAAAGTCCAAGAACATGCGGGTGGAGATCGCCGGTCAGGTGGGGCCTGGTGTCACCGCGAAAGACATCGTATTGGCGATCATCGGCGAGATTGGCACCGCGGGTGGCACGGGCTACACCATCGAGTTCACCGGCGAGGCGATCCGCGCGCTGTCGATGGAGGGGCGCATGACCCTCTGCAACATGGCCATAGAGGGGGGGGCGCGGGCCGGTCTGGTCGCGGTGGACGAGACCACTGTGGAGTATCTCTTTGGCCGCCCCTTTGCTCCAACTGGGGATCTCTGGGATCAGGCGGTAGCCGCCTGGTTTGATCTCCACTCTGATGAGGATGCCGTGTTTGATCGGGTAGTTACCATCGACGCCGCTACCATTGCGCCGATGGTCACCTGGGGCACCTCACCGGAGATGGTGGTGGCGGTGACCGGGCAGGTCCCCGACCCGACCGCCGAGAGCGATCCGGTGAAGGCCGAAGGGATGGCGCGGGCACTACAGTATATGGGGCTCAGCGCCGGCACCCCCATCGATCAGCTGCCGGTGGATATCGTCTTTATCGGCTCCTGTACCAACTCGCGCATCGAGGACCTGCGGGCGGCGGCGGCGGTGGTCAAGGGTAAGCAGAAGGCGGCCAACGTCAAGCAGGTGCTTGTCGTCCCCGGTTCTGGTCTCGTGAAACAGCAGGCAGAGGCGGAGGGGCTTGACCAGATCTTCAGTGCCGCCGGTTTTGAGTGGCGCGATCCCGGTTGCTCCATGTGTCTGGCGATGAATGCCGATCGGTTGCAGCCCGGCGAGCGCTGTGCCTCCACCTCCAACCGGAACTTCGAGGGGCGGCAGGGGCCCGGCGGACGCACCCACTTGGTGAGTCCGGCCATGGCGGCGGCGGCGGCTATCGCCGGCCACTTTGTCGATGTGCGCAGCTGGGGTTGAGCACGCCCGCGGTGCGGCCGCCTGCTTGGCGAGAAGCGCCATGGGCAGGGGCTGAGTGCCGCCCGAGTCCGTATTTAGAGAGGGTATTGCAGTGGATAAACTCGTCCGTTTGACTGGGATCGTGGCGCCGCTCGATCGCGCCAATGTCGATACCGACGCCATCATCCCCAAGCAGTTTCTCAAGTCGATCCACCGGACCGGCTTTGGTCCCAATCTGTTTGATGAGTGGCGCTATCTGGATGTAGGTGAGCCGGGCAAAGAGAACGCTGGGCGGCCCCTCAAGCCAGATTTTGTGCTCAATCAGCCGCGTTACCAGGGGGCCCAGGTGTTGTTGGCGCGCCAGAATTTCGGTTGTGGTTCCAGCCGGGAACATGCGCCGTGGGCCTTGCTGGACTACGGCTTTCGGGTGATCATTGCGCCCTCATTCGCCGACATCTTTTACAACAACTGCTTCAAGAACGGAATTCTGCCCATCGTCCAGCCGGAGGCGACGGTGGATCGGTTGTTTGCCGAGGTGGCGGCCAACGAGGGATACCGCTTGACCGTTGACCTGGAGGCGAAGACCATTGCCACCCCTGGCGGCGAGGTGATCCCGTTCGAGGTGGACCAGTTTCGTCGTCACTGTCTGTTGAACGGACTCGACGACATCGGCCTGACCCTCCAACATGTGGATACCATCCGCAGCTATGAGGCGAAGCGGCGCGAAGCGGCGCCCTGGCTGTTCAGCGCATAGATTCCAGTTTCTCGCAGCCCGCTCCTCCCCCGACAGGCTGCCCGGACCGCCCCATGCGGTCCGGTCTGTTGCGCAAGGGGGCCAGGCCCGTCGCAGGGTGGCCGTCAGGCACCCAGCTGCCGAACGGGAATACCCGGTAGGGACGCAGAGAGCGCGCCGAGTGGTGTCACCGCTTGGCGTGCCGCTCTGCGTTTCTGCGTCTTCGCATGACTCAATTCAGGATTAGCAAAATATGACCAAGAAAATCGCTGTGCTGCCGGGTGACGGCATTGGCCCTGAGATCGTTGCTGAGGCCATCAAGGTGATGATGGCCCTGCAAGAGCGCTTTGGCCTGGCGCTAGAGCTGGAGCAGGGGCTGGTGGGCGGCGCCGGTTACGACGCCCACGGTGATCCGTTACCGGAGGCGACCCTGGCCCTGGCCAAGAGCGCCGACGCGGTGCTCTTGGGGGCGGTAGGTGGCCCTAAGTGGGAGCCACTGCCCATCGCCGTGCGGCCAGAGAAGGGGCTGCTCGGCCTGCGCAAACATCTGGAGCTGTTTGCCAACCTGCGTCCGGCCCAGGTCTATCCCCAACTCGCTGCCGCCTCCACTTTGCGGGAGGAGGTGGTGGCCGGGCTCGATATCATGATCATCCGCGAGCTGACCGGCGGTATCTATTTTGGTCAGCCGCGGGGGGTGACCACGCTGCCGAATGGTGAGCGGCAAGGCAGCAACACCTTGGTCTACTCCGAGAGCGAGATCCGCCGCATTGCACGGGTGGCGTTTGCGATCGCCATGAAGCGCAATCAGCGGGTCTGCTCCATTGACAAGGCCAATGTCTTGGAGTGCACCGAGTTGTGGCGTGAGGTGGTCGTTGAAGAGCACCGCCACTTCCCCGAGGTAGAGCTTTCCCACATGTATGTGGATAACGCCGCCATGCAGCTGGTGCGCAACCCCAAGCAGTTTGATGTGATGCTGACCGACAATATGTTTGGCGACATCCTCTCCGATGAGGCATCCATGCTCACCGGCTCCATCGGGATGCTCCCCTCCGCCTCGCTGGATGCCAACGGCAAGGGGATGTATGAGCCGATCCACGGCTCTGCGCCCGATATCGCGGGACAGGGGGTGGCCAACCCCATTGCCACCGTGCTGTCGGTGGCCATGATGTTGCGCTACACCCTGGGTGAGGCCGCCATGGCCGAACGGGTAGAGGCGGCGGTCTTCAAGGTGTTGGATCAGGGGCTGCGCACCGCTGACATCTGGACCGAAGGCACCAACCGGGTGGGTACGGCCCAGATGGGCGACGCCATTGTGGCGGCCCTAGCTTGATGAGATAGCAGAAGAAGGTAGGGATCCGCGGCGCCTGGCTGGGGCGTCGCGGTCAATTACATATTTGGAGGTTGAAAAAATGAAGCGGGTAGGTCTAGTTGGCTGGCGCGGCATGGTCGGTTCGGTGCTGATGCAGCGGATGCGCGAAGAGCAGGACTTTGACGGTATCGAGCCAGTCTTCTTCACCACTTCTCAGGTGGGGGGAACGGGGCCCGCGATAGGCAAAGAGGTGCCCGCACTCAAGGATGCCAACAGCATTGATGAACTCAAGGCGATGGATGTCATCCTCACCTGCCAGGGGGGAGACTACACCAAGGCTATCTACCCGCAGCTGCGCCAGGCGGGGTGGGATGGCTACTGGATTGATGCCGCCTCTACCCTACGGATGGAGGGGGACTCCATCATCGTCCTCGACCCTGTCAACAAGCAGGTGATCCTGGATGGATTGGCCAACGGCGTTAAGACCTATGTGGGGGGCAACTGCACCGTTTCGCTGATGCTGATGGCCATCGGCGGGCTATTCGAGCAGGGCCTAGTGGAGTGGATCACCCCCCATACCTACCAGGCCGCCTCCGGTGCCGGCGCGCGCAATATGCGCGAGTTGATCCAGCAGATGGGGGCTATTCATGGTGAGGTGCAGTCACTCCTGGAGGACCCCGCCTCCGCCATCCTGGAGATCGACCGTCAGGTTGCCGACTTCATCCGCTCCGATCGCTATCCACTGGCGGAGTGGCCAGTACCATTGGCCGGTTCACTCATTCCGTGGATCGATGTGCAGCTGGCCAGCGGTCAGTCTAAGGAGGAGTGGAAGGCGCAGGTGGAGGCCAACAAGATCCTTGGTCGGAGTGATCAGCCTATCCCCATTGATGGCCTCTGTGTGCGGGTGGGCGCCATGCGCTGCCACAGTCAGGCACTTACCCTCAAGTTGACCCGGGATCTGCCGCTCGACGAGATCCATGACCTCATCGCCCGTCACAATGATTGGGTCAAAGTGGTGCCCAATGATCGTGAACAGACCATGCGCGAACTGACCCCTGCGGCGGTCACCGGTACCTTGAGTGTCCCTGTGGGGCGGCTGCGCAAGCTCAATATGGGGCCTGAGTACCTCACCGCCTTTACCTGCGGTGACCAGCTGTTGTGGGGGGCTGCGGAACCGCTACGGCGAATGTTGCGCATCCTGCTGGAGCAGTGATTAGGCGCTTGGTGGAACCGCGAAGCTCCTCAAGGTTTTTACAAATGTTCGCGGGAACAATAGCGCAGTTTTCGATTCAACGGCTGGCAGTAGCATGAATGGCATTTTCGATATTGCGGTGGCTGATGCCACCACCCCAGCCGGAGAGGCGCTGCTGGCGCGGTTGGCGGAGATCGGACTGCCGGTGCGGCGGGTGGTGGCGCTGACGGAAGGGGAGGGCGACCACGTGACCGTCCCGTTCGGTGATCGGCAGTTACCACTCCAGGCGATCGATGAGTTCGATTTCACCGGGGTGGGATTGGCTCTTCTGATCGGCTCACCGGAGTTGACCGCTCACCACGCCGAGCGGGCGCTGGATGCGGGGGCACTAGTGGTGGATGGCAGCGGTCTTTGGGCCGCGGATGGGGCCATCCCCCTACTCTGGGCCGGGGCCGAGCGGGAGCAGTTTGACGAGGCGGTGGATGGTCGCTGTGCCGCCCTCCCCAGCGCCTCGGCGCTCCTGGCTGTGGGGGCCCTGGCCCCCATCCAGCGTCACACGGCTATCACCCAACTTCACCTCACTCTACTGCGTCCTGCCTCCGCGGCGGGGCGTAGTGGTATCGAGACCCTGGCGGGCGAGACTGCCCGCCTACTCAACGCCCAACCCCTTGATGGGGGGGGACCATTTCCTCAGCAACTGGCTTTTAACCTGATCCCGGCAGTGGGCGCCATCGCCGACGATGGGAGCTGTGCCGAGGAGCGCACCTTGAGTGGTGCGCTAAAGCGTCTGCTCTTGCTGCCGATCACTGCAAACGACATTACTGCCCTCCAGGTACCGCTCTTTTTCGGCGATGCCTTGGTGGTTCAGCTGACTTGTGAGCAATCCATAGAACCCGCTACCGCAGTGCAGTTGCTGCGGGCCGCTGGGGTGGAGGTGTTGGAGGGCGATGCCTATCCCACCCCCGTCGGCGAGGTGGGTGAGAGTAGTGCTCTCTGGGTGGGACGTCTACGCGCCGATCCCGAATCAGGGCGGCTGACCTACTGGGTTGTGGCCGACGCGATTCGGGCCGGCATGGCCGAACACGGTGTTCAAATTGCAGAGATTTTGGTAAAAGAGTACCTTATTGCCAAATAGTTAGTGGCTTTTTGTAATCTCAGGCGGCAAGATTATCCGCCAAGTCACTGAAAAATCGTGTGGGGCGGCCATGAAGCGACCGGTTGCGAAGAAGGGAGCAACGATGATCTGGAAACTGCGGAAGAGCTTGGTACCGCTGCTCTTGGCGATGCCTGCTGGGGCCTACGCGCTCGGGCTCGGAGACATTCGGCTCCAGTCGTCACTCGGTCAGCCATTACGGGCCGAGATTGAGCTGCTGTCGGTGGAAGAGGGGGATCTCGAGTCTATTAAGACGGGACTCGCACCGCAGGAGGCGTTTTCCAAAGTAGGCTTGGAACGCTCCATGTTGCTACGGGAGATCCAGTTTGAGATCACCGAGCGCAGTGGTCGCCACGTCATTCGACTTAGCACCAAAGACCCGGTGCGCGAGCCGTTCCTCGACTTCCTGGTGGAGTTGAACTGGCGCTCAGGTCGGTTACTGCGGGAGTACACCATCCTGCTGGATCCGCCCAATATGGCGCGCAAGGAGGCCCCTCCCAAGGTGGCGGCGCCTACCATGCCCAAGGTGGCGACTACACCGCCGCCAGCGCCTAAGGTCAGTGATAACAAACTCTCTACCCAGCCCATCATCTCCGATATGGCGCCGGAGAGTTCGGCGCCCAAGCAGGATAAGAAACAGGATAAGACGCCTGTTACCCCGCGTCCTACCACTGCGGGTGCTGTGGAGTATGGCCCCATCAAGTCCAACGAGACCCTGTGGGCTATCGCTGACCGCACTCGGCCTGAGGGGGTGAGCGCACAGCAGATGATGGTGGCCCTCTACAAGGCCAATCCGGATGCCTTCTACCGCAGCAACATCAACCTGCTGAAGAAGGGATATGTCCTGCGCATCGATGACCCGGCGCTTATCACGGCCATGAGTCATGCCGAGGCGGCCAAGGAGATCCAGCGCCAGACCCGCGATTGGCAGGAGACCCGCCTAGCGGCCGCCGACCAGGCCAAGAACAAGCCCAGTCGGCCGGGTACAGAGGAGGCGGGTGCCGCTGTGGGTGTGCGGGACGAGCAGAAGCTGAAGCTCATCGCCCCGACTGAGAAAGATAAGCCTAAGTTGGATAAACCGGTCGAGGCCGGCAGCAAACCCGAGGCGAAGTCGGCCGGCAAACAGGTCGGTGGCGTTGAAGTGGAGAAGCTGCGCAACGACCTGATGTTGGCGCAGGAGGAGTCCGAGGCGCAGAAACGGGAGAACCGGGAGCTGCGCGAGCGGTTGCAGGAGATGGAGGGCCAGCTCTCCGCACTGCGTCGTTTGATGGAGCTACAGAGCGATACCGGCGCCGCCATGCAGCAGCAGATGGCGACGACCGATCAGACCGCAGTTGAGGCGGCCAAACCGGTTGAGCCACCTACCGTGCAACCGTCTGGGGCCAACCTGCCGCCTCAAACGGATACAACGGCGGCTGTCAAACCAAAGCCGGTTGAACCGCCGAAGCCAGTTGAACCGCCGAAGCCGGTTGAGCCTGCCAAATCAGTTGAACCGCCGAAGCCCGTCGCACCACCGAAGCCGGTGGAACCGCCTAAACCTACGGAACCGCCTAAACCGGCTGAGAAGCCTAAGCCGGTGCAGCAGCCCAAGCCTGCGGCGCAGCCAAAACCTGCACCTACCCCGACCCCGGCCGAGCCCGAAGGGAGTTGGACGGATATCTTCACCTCCATCTACGTCATGATCGGTGGCGCTGTGGTGGCGGTGCTTGGGGTACTGTTCTTCTTCTGGCGTCGTCGTTCCAGCCAGGCGGGCGAGTTCCAAGAGAGCATTCTCTCTGGCGGTACTGCCTCCACCTTGGCTCCGCGGGAGGGTGGGCGCTCTTCCGAAGAGACCTCTCTCTTCTCTGATCTTGCCGTGAGTGGCATGAGTACCCTTCAGACCGAAGAGAGCGAGGTGGATCCGCTCACTGAGGCCGATGTCTATATGGCCTACGGCCGCCATCAACAGGCGGAGGAGCTGCTCAACAACGCCCTCAAGGATGACCCAGAGCGGCCAGAGCTATTGGCCAAGCTGGCGGAGGTCTACCACTCCATCAAGAACAAGGATGCCTTTGCCGCCACTGCCGAGCGGGTACATCACCTGACCGAGGGCCAAGGGGCCGTGTGGGACAAGGTGGCCGCCTTGGGTCGTACCTTGATCCCTGGTAACCCGATGTTTGGGAGCAGTAGTGGTGAAGAGGGCGATGAGTTTGCCGGCGCCGTAACGGCACCCACCCTCAAGGAGGATGATGTCCTCGATATCGGCATCGATCTCGACGCCTTGGCGGAGGAGATGGAGTCGGATCACATGGGTGGCGGTGATTTTGGTGACCTGGGCGACCTGGGCATCGATTTCAGCGAGCTGGAGAAGGCGACCCAGAAGGCGGCAGCGAAGGCAGATGCCATCACTGGGGGTGACTACTCCAAGGCTGACAGCGCCATGGATGCGGCCGACCTCGACTTCGACCTAGATGCCTTCTCGGCCGAAGGGGAGGGGGCAGCTGAGGCGATGGCAGAAGAGCCGCCGCTGATGGAGGGCGACGCTGCCAGCGATGAGCTGGAGTTTGACCTCTCTGGTCTCGGGGATGAGGCCGGCTCAGCGGAGGTCGGGGCAGCGGTTGATCTCGGCAAGAGCGAAGCGACCGCGACCGCTAGCGACGAGCTGGAGTTTGACCTGGGTGACCTGGGTGGCGAGGAGAGCGCCCCGCCAGCTAGCACCGCAGCCAGTGATGAACTGGAGTTTGATCTCGATATGGCGGGGGAGGAGACCCCAGCAGTTGAGAGTGCAGCAGCAGAAGATTCCTCCTTCGATTTCGACTTTGAGGCCCTTGATGAGGTGGGTGGGGCGGAGTCTACCGAAGAGGCCACCAGCCCGATTGAGTTTGATCTTGAAGGACTGGGTGACGGCGCGGGTGAAGAGGAAGTGGCCCTGGCCGATCAGGCCATGGGCGACGGCTTCGACGCCATGGATGAGGTGGGCACCAAGCTCGACCTTGCCCGTGCCTACCTCGATATGGGGGATGGTGAAGGGGCGCGTACCATCCTTGATGAGGTGGTGGCCGAGGGATCTGCGGCGCAACAGCAGGAGGCCAAGGCGCTCATTGCCCAGATCGCCTAGCAGCGCCGGCTAGTTGGCAGTGGCCTAGCGGCCGGGGTGGTGACACCCCGGCCGCAGTCATTTGGGGGAGCGGGATCGTGGCTCGCCCTGACCCCGATAGTTGCTTAAGTACCCCTAAAACATGGGGGCTTGGCAGAGCACCAAGCGAGGATCTTGTAGCGAGCCATGCGTATTGCCATGGGTGTGGAGTATGACGGGAGCGGGTATCAGGGGTGGCAAGCCCAGGAACATACCCCCAACACGGTACAAGGGGTGGTCCAGCTGGCGCTGGCTCGGGTGGCCAATCACCCAGTGGAGGTGATCTGTGCCGGTAGAACCGATGCTGGGGTCCATGCCACGGGTCAGGTGATCCACTTCGACACCCCCGCCATGCGGCCCCAACGCGGCTGGTTGCTCGGCACCAACTCCCATTTGCCCTCTAGCGTGGCCATCCGCTGGGTCACTATAGTGGACGAGGCCTTTCACGCCCGTTTTAAGGCGCAGCGTCGCCGTTATCGATACATCATCTTGAATCGCCAAACCCGACCGGCGTTGCTACATGGACGTGTCACCTGGGAGCGGCGGCGTATCGATGTGGGATTGATGCAGCAAGCGGCAACGGCGCTCATCGGCACCCACGATTTCACCTCCTATCGGGCCGTGGCCTGCCAGGCACGGGACCCGGTGCGGACCCTCACCCGGCTGACGGTAGAGCGGCGGGGTGACTTTGTCCTGCTGGAGGTGGAGGCAAACGGATTTTTGCATCATATGGTACGTAATCTCACTGGGGTACTGCTGGCCATCGGTGCTGGGGAGCGCCCCGTGGTTTGGGCGGCCGAGGTGTTGGCGGCGCGGGATCGCACCGCTGGAGGGGTAACCGCGCCACCCCATGGCCTCTACCTCTCTGGGGTGGAGTATCCTGATCAGTTCCAATTACCAGTGCTGTCCAATGACGCAATGCTCTGGTAACCTCACCGCCCGTCCTTTTTATGCCTAAACAGACACCTTTGCACCGGATCCGAATCAAAATTTGTGGTATCACCCGCCCGGAAGATGGTCTGGCTGCTGCCCAAGCTGGGGCCGATGCCATTGGTCTTGTCTTCTATGAACACAGTTCAAGGGCGGTCACCATTGAGCAGGCACAGGCGGTGGTGGCGGCACTCCCACCCTTCGTGACGGCAGTGGGCCTATTTGTCGATCCCTCCCCGGCGTGGTTGGCGGAGGTACTGGCCTCGGTGCCGCTCGGTCTATTGCAGTTCCATGGTGATGAGTCGGCGGAGCTCTGTGCCCGCATGGGTCTCCCCTATCTCAAGGCGATCCGAATGCGGCCAGAGGTCGATTTGGCCGCTGCGGCGGATACCTACCAGGGGGCCATCGGCTTGCTGTTGGATACCTATGACCCCGCTGCCCATGGGGGAACCGGGGCGGTCTTTGATTGGTCGCGGATACCTCAGCAGTGCTCGCTCCCTTTAGTCCTGGCCGGAGGGCTCCATGCAGAGAATGTTGGGGCCGCCGTGGCCGCCGCTCCCCTCTGGGCGGTGGATGTCTCCAGTGGGGTTGAGCGGGCCAAGGGGATTAAGGACCCGGAGCGCATGGCGGCCTTTGTTGCCGCTGTGGTAGCGGCAAACCAGCGGCGGGTGTAGGGCGATCACCCATAGATTGAATGCAATGTTGGGGTATTCGCGTGCCTGATGGCCGCCACGCCCTCACCTTCCAAGGAGCCTGTAAGTGTCAGAAGAGCTGCAATCGCTGAAGGCGATGCCGGATGAACAGGGTCACTTCGGTCCCTATGGTGGCCGGTTTGTACCAGAGACCCTATTCGGCCCCATTGAGGAGCTGTGCGCGGCCTATGAGCGCTACCGCAACGATCCCGAGTTTATCGCCGAGCTGGAGTACGACCTGAAGCAGTTTGTGGGTCGTCCTTCCCCTCTCTATTTCGCTGAGCGCTGGAGCCGTAAATTGGGCGGGGCGCGTATCTACCTCAAGCGCGAAGACCTCAACCATACCGGCGCCCATAAGGTCAACAACACGGTTGGCCAGGCACTGCTGGCCAAGCGGATGGGCAAGACCCGCATCATCGCCGAGACCGGGGCCGGTCAGCATGGTGTTGCCAGCGCCACCGTCGCTGCCCGCATGGGGCTTGAGTGCGTGGTGTACATGGGGGCGGAGGATATCAAGCGGCAGGCGATTAACGTCTATCGGATGCGCCTGCTAGGGGCGACGGTGGTGCCAGTCACCTCCGGCTCGCAGACCCTCAAAGATGCCCTCAATGAGGCGATGCGTGACTGGGTAACCCATATCGACGACACCTTTTATATCATCGGTACCGTCGCCGGTCCCCACCCCTACCCGGCCATGGTGCGCGACTTTCAGACCATTGTGGGTCGTGAGGCGCGTGCCCAGTGCCTAGAGCAGGAGGGGCGGCTGCCGGCGGCGGTGATCGCCTGCGTGGGCGGTGGCTCCAACGCCATCGGTATTTTCCACCCATTCCTTGATGATCGTGAGGTTCGGCTCATCGGCGTCGAGGGAGGGGGCGATGGTGTTGCCAGCGGTCGTCATGCGGCCCCTCTCTCTGCGGGGCGCCCAGGGGTGTTGCATGGCAACCGTACCTATTTGATGGAGGACGAGGATGGCCAGATCATGGAGACCCACTCCATCTCGGCTGGCCTCGACTACCCGGGGGTGGGTCCCGAGCACGCCTGGTTGAAGGATATGGGGCGCGCCGAATATACCGCCATTACCGATACCGAGGCGCTCACCGCTTTCCATGATCTCACCCGTACCGAAGGGATCATGCCGGCCTTGGAGTCCAGCCACGCCCTAGCCGAGGCGATGAAGTTGGCGCCCACGCTCTCCGCGGATCAATTTATCGTCGTCAACCTCTCTGGCCGTGGCGACAAGGATATTCACACCGTGGCCGCCCTAGAGGGGATCTCCGTATGAGCCGCATTGCCACCCGCTTTAGCGCCCTGCGCAGTGCCGGCCGCAAGGCGCTCATTCCATTCGTAACCGCAGGTGATCCCAATCCCACCATCACCGTGCCGTTGATGCACGCCATGGTGGCTGCTGGGGCTGATCTCATTGAGCTGGGGGTGCCGTTTTCCGATCCCATGGCCGACGGTCCGGTGATCCAGCGTTCTGCGGAGCGGGCCTTGGCGCAGAAGGTGGGATTGCGGCAGCTACTGGCTATGGTGGCAGAGTTCCGCCACCAGGATAGCGAGACGCCAGTGATCCTAATGGGGTATCTCAACCCCATTGAGGCGATGGGGGCAGCGACCTTTGCCAAGGCGGCAGCGGAAGCGGGTGTTGATGGGGTGTTGACGGTGGACCTGCCGCCGGAAGAGGGGGGCACCATGGCCGAGGTCTGTCATGCGGCAGATCTTGACCAGATCTTCCTCATCGGCCCCACCACCATGGATCGACGGATCCAGTCGATCTGTGACCACGCCAGCGGCTTTGTCTACTACGTCTCTTTCAAAGGGGTGACTGGCGCGAGCCACCTCGATACGGCGGATGTGGCCAGCCACGTTGCTCAGATCCGCGCCCATACCACGCTGCCGGTGGGGGTGGGGTTCGGGATTAAAGATGGTGCCACAGCGGCGGCTGTCGCCCAATTTGCTGATGCCGTGGTGGTGGGATCGGCCATCGTGGCGCGGATCGAGGCACTGGCGGCTACGCCTGAGCGGATCCCAGCCGAGATCGGTACCTTCATCGGCGAGCTGCGCACCGCCATCGATTCTTAGAGACGGAGAGCCAGAATATGACCACCAGCTGGTTACAGCGGCTGTTGCCGGCCCGGATCCGTACGGAAGCGGGCAACAAAAAGGCAGTCCCTGAGGGGCTGTGGGCCAAGTGCCCTGCCTGCTCGGCAGTGCTCTATCGCGCCGAACTGGAGCGCCATTTGGAGGTATGCCCCAAGTGCAACCACCATATGCGTATCTCCGGCCGCAAGCGTTTGATGGCCTTTCTTGATGAGACCTCCCGTGAGGAGATTGGCGAGAAGTTGGCGCCGGTCGATGTACTGAAATTCCGCGATAGTAAGAAGTACAAAGACCGCCTCTCTCAAGCTCAAAAGAGCACCGGCGAGCAGGATGCGCTGGTGGCAATCCGGGGGGAGCTGAAGGGGGTGCCGGTTGTCGCCTGCGCCTTCGAGTTCGGCTTCATGGGGGGCTCTATGGGTTCAGTGGTGGGGGAGAAGTTTGTGCGTGCAGTGGATGCCGCCATTGAACACCGCTCGTCACTGATCTGCTTCTCTGCGAGCGGTGGTGCCCGGATGCAGGAGGCGCTCATCTCCCTGATGCAGATGGCCAAGACCTCGGCCGCTCTGGCGCGCCTCTCCAAACAGGGATTACCGTTCATCTCGGTGTTGACCGATCCCACGATGGGCGGGGTCTCCGCCAGTCTGGCGATGTTGGGGGATGTGCAGATAGGGGAGCCGGGTGCCCTTATTGGTTTTGCCGGACCCCGGGTTATCGAACAGACCGTGCGGGAGACATTGCCTGAGGGGTTTCAGCGCAGTGAGTTCCTGTTGGAGAAGGGCGCTATAGATATGATCATGGATCGTCGCCAGATGCGGGACCGCCTCGCCTCACTGCTGGCCATGATGACTGGTCGGCCAGCCCCCTGATCCCGATGCCCCTGTCGGGGGCGGGTTTCGCCGCCCCCTCTGTCCCTCGGCGTACCACCCTCTCGCTCAATAACTTCCATGCGTTTTAATAGCCTGCAAGCATGGCTCGACTGGCAGGAGGGGCTCCATCCCAACGCCATCGATCTCGGACTGGAACGATTGGCGCGAGTGGCCGATCGCATGGCGCTGGGGCGACCTGCCCCTGTGGTTATCACCGTCGGTGGTACCAATGGCAAGGGCTCCACTTGCGCCTTCCTGGAGGCGATCCTGCGGGCGGAGGGCTATCGCGTTGGCCTCTACACCTCCCCCCATCTGCTGCGCTACACCGAGCGTATCCGCATTGATGGTGCCGAAGTTGAGCCGGCTACCCTCTGCCAGGCATTTGAACGTATTGATCAAGCCCGCGCCGAGATCAGCCTAACCTACTTTGAGTTTGGCACCTTGGCGGCGCTCGATATCTTTGCTCAGGCGGGGCTTGATATTGCCCTGTTAGAGGTGGGGATGGGCGGGCGCTTGGATGCGGTCAACCTGGTGGATGCCGATGTTGCGGTGGTGACCGGCATTGACCTAGATCACACCCAGTGGTTGGGGGAGGACAGAGAGGCGATCGGGAGGGAGAAGGCGGGGATCTTCCGACCAGGCCGAGGGGCCGTCTGTGCTGATCCCAATCCACCGGCTAGCCTACTCGCCATCGCCGACGCACTACCCACCCGGCTTCTGCGCTGGGGCAAGGAGTTCCGCGCCATACAAACGGAGTCTGGATGGTGCTGGGAGGGGGAGGGGCGGCCGCGGGCCGACTTGCCACTCCCAACGCTGCGTGGAGAGATCCAGTTACGCAACGCCAGCGCGGCGCTGATGGCGCTAGAGCTGTTGGCAGACAGGCTACCCATCTCCCAGGCAGCGGTACGGCATGGTCTAGTTAGCGCGGCGGTGGCTGGGCGTTTCCAGGTGATCTCCGGGGCTACGCCGGTGGTGTTGGACGTGGCCCACAACCGCGACGCCAGCACCCAGTTGGCCGCCACACTGGCCCGTTTTACCTCGCGCCCAATCCACGCCGTAGTGGGGATGTTGGCGGACAAGGCGGTTGAGGCAACTTTGGCACCTCTGGCCAGTCTGGTATCCCACTGGTATCCCCTTACCCTAGGGGGCGAACGGGGTGCCGATGCCCAACAGATAACTGCCGCGCTCTCGAATTTGGGGGCCACCGAGCGGATAGTGGCGTCGTTCGCTGATGTTGCCAGTGCCCTCGCTAGTGCCCAGGAGGCCGCAGAAGGGGAGGGGGTGGTGCTGGTCTTCGGCTCATTCCTGACGGTGGGTGCAGCCCTTACCCAGCTCAGCGTCTAAAACGGCGCCCCTTGTGAGGGGATAGGACCACGGGAGGACTTGGGGTTCTATCTCCTTTCAAGGATAATCACCGCTCTGGCCTCAATCTCCCATCGCACCGCCGTGCAAGAGCAGCTGAGCAGACGCCTGATCGGCGCCATTATCCTAGTCTCCCTTGGGGTGATCTTTATCCCCATGATCTTGGACAACGCCCAGGAGTATCCCGACCTGACACGCAGTCCGGTCCCGGAGCATCCTGATCGCCATTTTGAGCCCATTGAGATCCCGCTCGATCCGCCGCCACCCCCGCCTGAGGCCGCCTCGACCTTAATCCGGCGGATGACGGAGTCGGATACCCCTCCGCCGCCAGCGGAGCCGCCCCCACTACCGGCGGCACCCGCTACTCCCCCTCCAGAGCCGGTGGCTGCCGTTCCACCCGCGGAGACCGCGGTATCACCTAAACCCGTGGAGCCTTCCTCCTCAGCACCTCAGGTAGAGGGGGATGGGATACCTACGGCGAGTGATCCGCAGGGCAGTGGGTGGGTGGTGCAGGTGGGTAGCTTCTCCAACGCTGATAACGCCCAGCGGCTGAAGGAGAAGCTGCGAGGGGCCGGTTTTCCCGCCTTCATAGAGCGGCGGCCTGGCGAGGGGAGTACCCGCTACAAGGTTTGGGTGGGGCCGGTTGAGGGGCGCGATACGGCGGATACCCTGCGCTCAAAGCTGGGTGAGCGAATGTCCCTTTCCGGACTGGTGCTCTCCTACCCGTAGCGTAGCCAAGTAGTGCGGTGGTGGCGGGAAGAGAGGCACCGGCGCCTTAGCGCCGCCGCGGGGTTGGGCTAAACCGCTCTGTATGGAAGGGGTTACTCGGGATGTAGCGAAACCAGCGTACCTCTCGCGGGCGAGGATCCCTGGCCAGTAGAGCGGCCAGCGCATCCAGTAGCCTCCCTAACTCCTCCTCCTCCGAGTATCCAACTAGCCGCTGCCAAAAGGAGTAGTGAGGGTCACACTCCACTATCCAGACGGGGTCCACCTCATCAGGCAGATAGAGGGAGCAGGAGAGGGTGTAATCGAGCCCCCCTGAATGGGCAGTGACCAGGAATATCGGCGCCGCATCCTCTAGCGTTATGCCATCAAAACCTTGACTCTGGAGCCCCAAGGCCACCAACTCTGCCAACTCTCTGCCTGGCAGGGTTTCCTCCTCCAACACGTCCGGCGGTTGCCGCTGAAATGGCCCTTTGATGGCGGCAATGTGATAGAGCACGTTGGAGGGATCCGCTGAGAGGGTGCGGTTGTACCGCTCAAGCAGGGGGCAACGCCCCCTAGTCAAAGCGTGGGCATGGCGATCTGCAATGGGGTGGTTGTGCGCTGGTTCTTCTCGTCCAGCCACACCAAGATGTCGTAGTAACTACGGATGTTCTCCACGTAGCTGAGCGCCTCTTTCCCGCGGGCATAGCCGTGGCGGGTCTGGTTGTACCACTTCTTTTGGTGGAGTAGTGGCAGGCTCTCTTTCACCTCTGACCAGCGATTGGGATTGCCCCCCTGCTTCTCCGTTAGGACACGGGCATCTTCTAGGTGGCCATATCCCAAGTTGTAGGCGGTCAAGGCAAGATAGGTGCGATCAGGCTCGGGCACCTCTTCCGGGATGGCGTTGAGCAACCGACGTAGGTAGAGGGCCCCACCAGCGATACTCTGCTTGGGATCTTCCCGTCGGCTCACCCCCAGATCTTGGGCAGTGGCCCGGGTAAGCATCATCAAACCGCGCACCCCAGTGGGCGATATGGCGTCGGGATCCCAGTGGGATTCTTGGTAACCCATGGCGGCCAGCAGGCGCCAATCGATCCCATTTTCCTGTGCCGCCTGCTCAAAATCTTGGTGGTAGGCGGGTAGCCGATCCTGGATATGACGCAGGAAGGTGCGGGTGCCTACGTAATCAAACTGCTCCACATGCCCGTAATAACGCTCTATCAGTTGGGCGAGGGTGCCATCCTTGCGGGCGCGGTCAAAGTAACGGTTGGCCGCCTCCAGGAGCGAGGTGTCTTCATCCCGGGAGAAGCCCCACGCGAGATCAAGGGGGGCTCCCACATCAAATGCCACCTGGAGTTCGGGGTAGAAACGGCGCATCAGGGCCACTTCGTGGGAGAGGGCCATGGTGTAATCGACCATGCGGTCATAGACCATGGCAAACAGCTCCTCATCGTCTACCGTACTGGTCTCAGTCCAGGTCAGGTCTGAGTTGTTGAGGGCAACGGTGCTCAGTAGCTCGGCGTGGCTGCTACCAGCAGCGACCTCCATCCGGCCGTGCATAGAGGCAAAATCGGTTGGGCGATCAGCGCCCAAACGGTAGACCACTTGGCGGCTAACCCGTTGATAGGGCTCGGAGAAGCGGAAGTGGTGGAGGCGCTGCTCGGTGATAACCACACCCGCGGCGGCGAGATCGGCCTCTCGGCCTTCGAGACGACGCAGGACCTCCCCCACCGTATCAGCGGGAATGACCCGTAGACCTACCCCTAATTCGTCGGCAAAGCCGCGCATCAGGTCAAACTCAATGCCGGCGGCGGAGTCATGGGATTCGTAGTAGGTGGTGGCCGCATTGCGAGTGACAACGATCAACTCGCCCCGCTCCTGCACCCTCTGCAGCTGGGTCTTCGTCTGAGTTGAGCAGGTCATTAGCAGCGGGGCTGCCAGCAGCCCCACCATCAATGACCTGATTCGACGTGCGCTGTACATAGGGTGCTTCCATCTCCTCAAAACCGGGGGGAGCGCGGTTGTTGTCTTACGCTTGCCCCGGTATGCTTATGGGCTCTCACGGAGAGGTACCGAAGTGGCCATACCGGCGCGGACTCGAAATCCGTTGGGGGCGTAAGCCCCACGAGGGTTCGAATCCCTCCCTCTCCGCCACTCTCCCTCCGCTAAATCTGGCGCCGGCCCAATCACCTCAAGCCGGCGGTTCCGCCGCGGACACGTGCCTAAGACGTGCCTGTTCGGTGAGGAACGCCCGTTCGACCACCGAGAGACGCAATGCGTTCACGGCTCGGAACTATCTTTGCATCACTACGCATACCCGCACCTACACCTCATCCCGGCTGAGATGGGTAGTTGGCACGGGGTCGAGGGCGATCTGGCCCTGTCTAAGTTGCGGATGGCCATGAGTCAGCCGCTGTTGGTCTCACTAGATCGCCAGGCCATAGCAAATGCTTATGGCAATAGATAGCGGGATAATCGTAGCCCAATCTCCTTGGCGTGCCTACCCACAAATGTGAGTATTTGCGAATGTTCTGTTAATACGCAGACAGAAGATAGGGCCATTTGCAGGAGATAGGGTGCAGAAGTGGGGCCAGAGTTAAAAAAAATGCCATATCGGCATTGCGTCGGTGAAGGGAGATCTGTAAAGTTGCGGCCTCTTCTGGAGAGGTGTCCGAGCGGCTGAAGGAGCACGCCTGGAAAGTGTGTGTACGGTAATCCCGTACCGAGGGTTCGAATCCCTCCCTCTCCGCCAGTTATAAAGAAGTACCGCCTGGTTTGGTCAATGGCCAATCATGGTGTCTCGCAGGGAAGGTAGCTGGGCTGTCAGGGCCCTTCTGTCTTCACTCACCGGCCTGCGTTAGTATCACCCAGTCAATGGCGGCCGCCGGTCCCCCCGCAATGATAGGCTGCAAACCCCGCCAGGCCCGGAAGGGAGCAACGGTAGTGGCTGATTCGTGTGCCGGGGTGTGGCTGGCGTGTCCGCCACCCTTAACCTCCCCATCCTGTGGCCCCTCTCGGGTATACTCGCCCGCTTCCCATCGAGCAGAGGTCGAGATGAGCTATCAGGTTCTGGCGCGCAAATGGCGGCCCCGTTCCTTCCCCGAGATGGTGGGGCAGGAGCATGTACTACGGGCCCTCATCAACGCCCTTGACCACAATCGGCTTCACCACGCCTTTCTCTTCACAGGGACCCGAGGCGTCGGCAAGACCACCGTGGCCCGCATTCTTGCCAAGTCGCTCAACTGCGAACAGGGCGTTGGTTCACACCCCTGTGGTGAGTGCAGCGCCTGCCGCGAGATCAATGAGGGGCGCTTTGTTGACCTTATTGAGGTAGACGCCGCCTCTCGCACCCGGGTGGAGGATACCCGCGAACTCCTCGATAACGTCCAGTACGCCCCTACGCGGGGTAGATATAAGGTGTATCTCATCGATGAGGTACACATGCTCTCCAATAGCAGCTTCAACGCGCTATTGAAGACGCTGGAGGAGCCCCCTCCCCACGTCAAGTTTCTCTTGGCCACCACCGATCCTCAGCGGTTACCCGTTACCATCCTCTCCCGCTGTCTTCAGTTCAGCTTGAAGCGGCTCTCAGTGGAGCAGATCCGTCCTCATCTCAGCCATATTTTGGAGAGCGAGGCGATCCCAGCGGAGCCAGAGGCGATATCGGAGATCGCCCGTGGTGCCGACGGTAGTATGCGGGATGCCCTCTCCTTGCTTGACCAGGCCATCGCCTTTGGCGGGGGGCAGCTGGTGGCAAGCGAGGTGCGTGAGATGTTGGGGACCGTTGATCGAGGCCAAGTGCTCGGCCTGATCGACGCCCTGGCCGATGAGGATGGGGAGCGTCTCATGGCGGTAGCGGGCCAGCTCTCGGAACACGCCCCTGATTTTGGTGGTCTCTTGGGGGCGCTCAATACAACTTTGCACCGCATTGCCCTTGCCCAGCTGGTACCGACGGCCTTGGGCGATGAGGAGGGGGAGCGAGAGGTCGTGGTGGCGTTGGCGGAGCGGTTGTCGCCCGAGGCCGTGCAGCTCTGCTATCAGATTGGCACGTTAGCCGCACGGGATCTGCCCTTCGCCCCCGATCCGCGGATCGGGTTTGAGATGGCTCTGTTGCGGATGCTCGCCTTCCGGCCATTGGATCAGCCATCCCCGACGGGGGGGGGGAGAGCGCAACCTAGCTCTCGCCCGGCCCGTCGTAGATCACCTAGCGCTGAGATCACTGCCCCTGCGCAGGCCCCTGCCTCTCACACCGCTGAGGCACCCACCGAGCGTTCAACAACTCTACGGGCCGAGATCGCTCCAGAGCCCACGGCCCCGGTTGATGCACCGCCCTCATCTGAGCATGCGGTCGAGGTGCGCGAGGAGCCCGCGCCGGAATTCACTGCGGTGGTTGACGAGGAGGGTACCAACGCCGCTCCCCGCGCAGCTGAAGAGGCATCAGAAGATAGTGTCGAGCCTCCCCCTTTCATTGCGACCCCATTCCCCTCTGTCGAGGAGCCGGTGGCCGAGTCGCAAGCGATCTCCGCGGCGCCACCGGATCTATTCGGTGACACTGTAGTGGCTGAGGCGCCGGTGGCAGAGGTGGTTATACCCGCTGCGGGGATCCCGCCGGGAGATGACGGCGAGGGCGAACCCAAAGGGAGCGGGCTGCCGAGCGATGGTGCCAGCTGGTGCAACCTAGTGGCGCAGCTACCGCTGGTGGGGATGACACGTCAATATGCCGAGCACTGCGCCTACGAGGGGTGCGAGGCGGGGCGGATCAGCCTGCGTTTGGATGCCGCGTTTCAGCATCTCATGTCGCCCAAATGGCGCGAGGCGCTGGAAAAGATATTGAGCGAGCATCTGGCCTGCACGATTCGTCTCCAGGTGCGTCTGGGAGAGGCGGCCTCTCCTGGGGTCGAGACCCCCAGAGAGCAGCTCCGGCGGCAGCAGGCCGAGCGGCAGCAGATGGCTGAGGAGGCAATCGCGGCCGATCCCTGGGTGCGCCAACTGCTGGATCGATTTAACGGTGAGGTGGAGGGTCATACCATCCGTCCCACTCAGTGATGCGATAGATATTTCTGCTTAAGAAAGAGGAACCGCAATGAAAGGTCAAATCGGTAATTTGATGAAGCAGGCGCAGCAGATGCAGGAGCGGATGCAGCGGATGCAAGAGGAGCTGGCCAATATGGAGGTGAGTGGTCAGGCCGGTGGTGGGATGGTGAGCGTTGTTATGACGGGACGCCACGATCTGAAGCGAGTCAATATTGACCCCTCCGTGCTGGATGACAAGGAGATGCTGGAAGATCTCGTCGCTGCGGCTGTCAACGACGCGGTGCGTCAGCTAGAGCGCGTCTCCCAGGAGCGCCTCTCCGGCGTGACGGCCGGCTTCAATCTACCGGCCGGTTTCAAAATGCCCTTCTGAGTATGACCCATCCCCCTTTGGTTCTACGTTTGCTGGAGGCGCTGCGACGGCTGCCTGGGGTGGGACCAAAATCCGCCCAGCGTATGGCATTCCATCTGCTGGAGCGGGATCGGGAGGGGGCATTGCGGCTATCGCTCGCCCTCCAGGAGGCGCTGGAGGGGGTGGGGCGTTGCCGCCGTTGCCACAATCTGAGCGAAGGGGAGCTGTGCCCCATCTGTAGCAATGAGCGACGAGATGGGCAGGTGGTCTGTGTGGTGGAATCCCCCGCCGATGTGCAGGCGCTGGAGCAGTCCACCGGTTTCCAGGGGCGCTATTTTGTTCTGGGTGGTCACCTCTCGCCACTGGATGGCGTGGGTCCTGATGAATTGGGGCTCGAACAGTTGGCTGCGCAGGTGGCCGAGGGCGAGGTGCAGGAGGTGATCATAGCGACCAACCCTACCGTAGAGGGGGAGGCGACGGCTCACTATATTAGTGAGCTTTTGGCGGCGAGTGGGGCACGGATTACCCGTCTGGCCCATGGGGTGCCGTTGGGCGGGGAGTTGGAGTATGTCGATAGCGGAACCCTCTCCCGCGCCTTTCATGGGCGCCGTGAGGTGCAGTAGTCGGCTTGGCCGTCAGCCTTTGCGAGGCGTTTGGCGGCGCTCCGCCAACTGGGTCATGGCGTTGGCGGTGGCCTGAACCACCCTCTTGAACTGGGCGTAGTGGTGTTCAGTCAACTGGCAGTCAGTGGTGTGACGATCGGCGTAGAACAGCCCCATCGCCTTGTGGCGGACAAATAGCGACATGGCGTAGAAACTGTTGATACGGGTGTTGTGGTAGAGGGCAAGGGGCATCATGGCCCACAGACGGGGGCGGTTCTCGTCGCTTAACCAGAGCGCTTGCGGTTTATCCATCAGCCGGGCGAACAGATTGACCCCATCTAACTGGATGGCGAAGCGGCTAAATAGGGTGTCGTGCTCGGCCCCGGCGATAGTGCGGGCTTGCAGGTGATCCCGCTCTGGATTGAGGATGGCGAATACCACCCGGTTGAGGCCAAGTCCGCTATGCAGCGCCTCTACGGCCAACTGAATCACCCGTGCCGCGTTGGTGCCGGTGGGTAGTGTCTCAATCTCCTTTAGGGCCTGGTGTAACAGTGGCGCTTGGGGGGCTAGGCAGAACTCCACCGTACAAACCGGCGCACTCTCTGCCTCTGGCTGCTTCGGTGTGGGGAGATCTGGTGGCGGGACGACAGTCCCAGTGGGTAGCAGCAGCCAGGCCGCCGCCGGGGTGGTATCAAAAGCGAGGCTGCGATCGGCCGCATCGACAGCGGCCCGGTGCAGGTGGCCGGTGAGGGTGCCGGCGTCGTAGCGAATCGCCTCGGCTAACTGCTCTATAAGGTCAACCACCTCCGGTCGAAACCAGCCGTGCTCCGCCTCGCGGGCGATGCGAACCGCCAGCTGGATGGCGTGGATACGCGGGTTCTCCGCCGCCTCTGGATGTAAGCTGTGTTCCAACAGGGTAGGGAGACCGAAGCGTCGCGCAAGGGCGCGGGTGAGATCCCCCAGGCTGCAACCAAGCACTACCGTCTCAGCCTCCTCCCGCCCTATCTCTCTTTGCCAGGCGTGACCCTCCAGTTCCAACATCTTGCCAGGGGCAGCCTGCCACAGCAGCATCTCTGCCAAGGAGTGGAAAAGGGCGGCAAGGTAGACCTCATCTGGCTCCAGGTCACGGCGCAACCGAGCCACCTCATAGGCCAGATGGGCGCCCAGCAGGGCGCGGGCATAGGTCCGCCGCAGGCTGCGGTGGCTCTGTTGGTTGGTCACCCTATCCAGGGTTGTGAGGGCCCGTAGCAGCTCTTTGAGGCGATCAATCCCCACCATCAGCAGCGCATGGCCTATGGTGGTGACCTCCGCCTTGAGATGGCGGTTGGGCAGGGTGCGGATAAGCCGCATCAATGCGACCGCCATCCCTGGATCCCGCTCGAAGGTGGCGGTGAACCGCTCCAATGGAATGCGCTCGTCAAGCGTGAGGCGGGCAACCCGTTCCAGGTCCACCTTGAGCGCCGGGACGCGATACTTTTGCAGCCGTGTCAGCCAGTGATCGAGGGTGGTTTGCATAGGGCGCCGGAGGGGTTCAACAGGCGGATGAAACTGGATTCTAAGTGAAGATGGTCCGTTTGCGGTAAGGGGAAGCCGTTCACTTGCATCGCTTAAGAGGGAGTGCGACCATGCCGGTCCTGTCCACTGGCTGTAAGTGTTTGGCTGACCGCTTGGTTGTCATTGCTTTACGCCGCTGAATGTCAGTTGGGTTGCCGCGGCGGTTGTGTACGGATCTCCTCGGCGAGTGGGTAACATGAGGAGTCTCCTCGACTCAACGGTTAGAGAACGATGGCCAATAGTGGTGGGTCCCCGGCCGGGCAGATCGCGACATAGGGTTTTCGGATGAAGGTCATCATCGGCTTCCTCATCGTCATCGGTTCGGTCATCGGTGGCTACATCATGGGCAACGGCGTTCTAGCGGCCCTGTTCCACCCTAACGAGCTTATTATTATCGCTGGCGGGGCTGCCGGCGCCTTTGTTATTGCCAACCCACCTAAGGTCATCAAGGCGGTCTTCAAAGGGTTGCCGGGGTTACTGAAGGGCTCGAAGTACAGCAAGCAGGACTACCTCGATCTCCTTGGGCTGATGTATGAGCTGTTCAGCAAGGCGCGCAAAGAGGGGCTGATGGCCCTGGAGAGCGATGTTGAGGAGCCGCAGCAGTCCGAGCTGTTCAAGAAATACCCCAAGATCGTCTCTGATCACCATGTCCTGGACTTCATTGCCGACTACCTTCGGTTGATGGTGGGGGGCAGCATGAATGCCATTGAGTTGGAGAACCTGATGGATCTCGAACTCGAAACCCACCACCACGAGGCCGTTGCCCCGTCCGAATCGGTGGTCAACGCCTCCGATGGTCTGCCCGGCTTCGGTATTGTGGCGGCGGTGATGGGGGTGGTGATCACCATGGGTTCGCTGGGAGAGCCGCCTGCGGTGTTGGGTGGCAAGATCGGTGCCGCGTTGGTCGGTACCTTTGTCGGTATTCTCTTGGCTTACGGTTTTGTTGGCCCTTTAGGTAAGGCCCTGGAGTATCGCGCCAAGGAGGAGGGGAAGTACTTGGAGTGTGTGAAGGTGTGCATCTTGGCCACCTTGAACGGTTATACCCCTCAGATTGCGGTGGAGTTCGGGCGCAAGGTCATCGGTTCCAGTGAACGGCCCGGTTTTCTGGAGCTGGAGGAGTTCATCAAGGGCAAGAAGAAGTAGCCGGCTGCCATGGCTATCGATGACAAAAAGCAGCCGATTATCATCAAGAAGATCAAGAAGGGCGGCCATGCCCACCATGGCGGCTCGTGGAAGGTGGCCTATGCCGACTTCGTGACGGCGATGATGGCCTTTTTCCTGCTCATGTGGCTGCTTGGCTCCACCACCCAGGAGGAGCGGGCCGGGATCGCCGACTATTTTCAAAACCCCAGCGCCATTGCCGGGCCTGGGGGGGCGAGTACCAGCATGATCAAACTGGGGGGCTCTCTGGAGATCCCGCGCGGGGAGAGCAATCCCCTCAAAGATAACCCCTTGGAGACCCCCACCAGTAAGCGTGATCTAGACGAGTCATTGGAGGATAAGCTCCGACTCGATGAGCTGTTGCAGAAGCTGGTCCAGGAGATCGATCAGAACGAGGCGTTGCGGGAGTTCCGTGATCAACTGCTCATCGATATCACCAGCGAGGGGCTAAGGATCCAGATTGTGGATAAGGAGAACCGGCCGATGTTTGACCTGGGGGGGACGCAGCTCAAGCCCTACACCCAGGAGATCCTCCACGATATCGCCAGCATCATCGACACGGTTCCGAACCGGATCAGCATCACCGGTCACACCGACGCCCGTCCCTTCGTCCACGCCCGCCGTGACTACGACAATTGGGAGCTGTCAGCGGACCGGGCCAATACCGCCCGCCGCGAGCTATTGGCCGGCGGGATGGATGGCGATAAGGTCGGGCGGGTTGTGGGATTAGCCGACTCCGTGATGTTCAACAAGGCAGATCCCTACGATCCCATCAACCGCCGGATCAGCATTATTGTCCTCAACCGAGCCACAGAGCGGGCGATTGGACTGGATGAAGGCACAACAGCCCCATCGGCGCCAGAGCCTGGCATTGACCTCCCAAGCCCAATACCCACTCTACCCACCCCGCCCCAGCCGCCCCCACCGGCTGTAGGCACAATCAACCCCCAGCAGCTAGATGCCGCTTTTCAGCGGGAGCTAGGGCCTGCGGGCCACTAAGTAACCGCCTGCCGTCGGTGGCGAGGCACCGCTGCGGTTCCTCCTCTACGCCCCTTCGTAGGCCTGGGCGAGATCGCTGCCACCGCGGCGCATCCTGCTAAAGAAACCCCGAATACGGGAGACTAGCCGCTGATCCGACTCCTTACGGATCGGCTCTACAGTGTGGCTCTGCAGCAGCTTGGGAGCGGCGCGTAGGGTCTGGTGGTAGGCAAATGCCGAGGCGAGATTACGTCCTAACAGGGTGCGTCCAGCCGGTTTAGGGAGGAAGCGGTAGACCTGCCCTTCGTTGATAAGCTCGATAAGCACCCCTGTGTCACGGTGGGGGGTGGTGACCACGGTGACGATCTCCGGGTTGTTCTGCTTCAAGGCCTTCAGGGCGCCGGTGATATCCTCATTGGCCAAGCGGATATCAGAGACCACCACGCCGATATCATGATTGGCCAGTAGCTCGAACCCCTCTTCCAGATTCGTGCTCCAGTGCACAGGCACATCCAACTGGAGATCGGCATCAACGATCTGGCGTACTGCTACCGCAGTGGCCGGATCCTCATCGATGATCAAAAAGCCGGTTCCATCACGTCTAACACCCTCTTCGCGCTTGAGTTTCAGCTCTTCAGCGGCGTCAAAGAGGGTGGCTGAGATGGCGCTGGCGCGCTGCACGGTCTCCTGTAGTTCAACGGGATCCCACGGTTTGCTGATAAAGCGGAAAATCTCCCCCTCATTGACCGACGCGACCACCGCCTCCAGCTCAGAGTAGCCGGTGAGTAGGATACGCATGGTGTTGGGGGAGATCTCTTTGACCTGACGGAGTAGCTCAACCCCCCGCATGATGGGCATACGTTGGTCGCTGACTACGACATGGACCCGCTCACGACGCACGATATCAAGCGCATGGTGGGGATCAACGGTGGCAAAGATCTCACAACGCCCACGGAACAACATACGCAGGGAGCGGACAATACGCTCCTCATCATCGATGAAGAGGACGGTGGGTTTCGTAGTCATGGCGTACCCCCTTGGCTGCCAGATATAGAGCCCGCAGGAGGCGGGCGGTCTTGGCGTGGGAGACGAATAGTGAAGGTAGTCCCTTCACCGGGGCGTGATTTCACGCGGATCCGCCCCTTGTGCTGTTGGACTATCTGGAAACAGATGGCGAGGCCGAGTCCCGTCCCTTCGCCCATGGGTTTGGTGGTAAAGAAGGGATCAAAAATGCGCGGCAAGCTCTCCGGCGGGATCCCTTTGCCAGGGTCAGTCACGGAGGCATTGACGAACTCATCGTCCGTCCAGGTGGTGATCACAATCTCACCCTCCTGCTCCATGGCTTGTACGGCGTTGTTCAACAGGTTGAGGAAGATCTGGTTAATCTGCGAGGGTGAACAGCTGATTTTGGGTAGGTCACCATATTGCTTGACCACTTCTGCCCGCTTTTTCAGGTTGTTACGGGCGATGACCAGGGCACTGTCGATACAGTCGTTGAGGTTGATGTTATCGGTCTTGGCTTGGTCGAGACGGGCAAAATTCTTGAGGCTGACCACCAGTTCACGGATCTGATCGAGGCCATAGAGGGTGTCGTTGAGCAGCTCACCCATGTCGGCCATCACCTCAGGATTGACGTCATCGGCATACTGCTCAATGACTCCAACGGCTTGTTCCAGCTGGGTTTCATCCTCAAGCTCGCCGACAAATCCACGATAGAGCTGGTGGTGGGCGGCCAATAGCTCTACGGTCTGGGAGAAGGTGCCATTGACCATCTCCACGTTGTTCTTCACGTAGCCCAGGGGGGTGTTGAGTTCGTGGGCTACCCCAGCCACCATCTGGCCGAGGGAGGCCATCTTCTCTGATTGAATGAGCTGGAGCTGGGAGCTCTTCAAGCGAGAGTAGGCCTGGGCCAGCTCGCGGTTCTTCCGCTCAATCCGCTCCTCCATCGCTTTCAATACGTCGATCACTACCCCTAGGCCGACGTAGCGCCCCTGTTCGATGATCACGAAGTCATCCATGATGGGAAACTGCATCCGCTCAGTGATGAGGTGAGAGGCCTCTTCGATGCTTTGACCAAACTCCACTAAGAGGGGCGTGGCATTCATCATTGAGCTCACCGGACGCCGGCCATAGACCTCACGACCGTACATCTTCATGTAGATCTTCATCAGCTGGTAGCGGCTGACAATACCGACTACCCGCCCGCGCTGTACGATCGGGATAGAGAGGAGCTGCTGTGTTTCGGGCGCTAGGAACAGCTCACTGACTTCGTTGATGCTCGCCTCTGGGGTCAACGGATCGATCGTTTTTACCAGTGATGAGAGGTTGGCATCCAAGCGGGGAGGGGGGCTGGATGGCGCCTCATCTACGGCGGTTTCAGCGAGGGCATTCATGGGGGCATATAAGAGTTATCTGATTGGCTCCCTACCCTACAGATGTCATCTTGCACCGTGGTGACAGGGGGCAATCAGGGGGGGAAACTTTGACCTAGATCACAATTTATCCCCCAATCGCCTCGTAAATCCCATCATATTAGTATGGATATAGGCCGGTGACGGGGTGTGCGGTGTAGTGGCCAGTGCTGTGACGCGGGGTGAGTTATTTGGGTGAGTGCTGTCTTACCTAGGGCGTGAGTGGTGAGCCTTGAGGGGGGAAGCGACGGCGAAAATGCCGCCAGGCACTACCCTTAGCTGTCACCCTAGATGACAGCCGTGTTACGCTGAAGAGTCTGTTTGCGTGCAGGTTCGCAACACGGTGTCCGCTGACACCGGTCACGACGCTGGGAGGATTGACCCACCTATCCCCGCCAAGCATTGCTGGTGCCTAGTTGTCAGCGCCGGTCAGGAGGGGGCTGAGGTCATCGTCCCTATGGGGGTCGATCCCTCCATGTGAGGCACACCGTACAGGGAGAGGAGGCATCCTGTCATGGTGTTTGAGAGTCCACGAGAGTCAAACGAGAGGTAGCCGTTGGATACCCAGGCGATTTTGCGTGCATACCGTCGCTATGCACGGGTTTATGACTTGCTGTTCGGTGCCATTTTTCACCCCGGACGCGAATTTATTATCCGCTCCCTAGGCGCTCGCTCGGGGGAGCGGATCCTTGAGGTGGGGGTTGGTACTGGCCTCTCCTTGCCTCTCTATCCAGAGCATGTGAAGGTCACCGGTATCGATATCTCCAAGCACATGCTGGATATTGCACGTAAGAGGGTGGAGCGGATGGCGCTCCAACAGGTGGAGGGGGTCATGGAGATGGACGCCCAAAATATGAGTTTTCGCGACAGCAGTTTCGATAAAGTGGTCGCGATGTATGTGGTCTCTGTTGTACCCGATCCCATCGCACTGATTGACGAGATCCGCCGGGTCTGTAAACCGGGGGGAGATATATACATCGTCAACCACTTTCGTGCTCGCAATCCCCTGCTGGCGATGGCCGAGAGTTTGCTATCGCCCATCTCTAAGTTGGTTGGTTTCCGTCCCGATCTCGATCTGGATCGTTTTCTGGAGGAGAGTGGGCTCGATCTGGTAGAGACCCACAATGTCAATCTGTTCGGCTATTGGAAGCTGCTGCGCTGCCGTAATCGAGAAGCCGTGGCTTTCAACCCCAGTGAACCTGCCGAGCAGTCACCATAGATGCCGCTGCCTCCCTTGGCGTGTGCCATGGGAGGCGCTGATCTGGCTTCCCACGTCTCTTTGTGCCGTCTCTCCATCTGGATCGAGGGCGATGTGTCTCGATAGATGGAGACTCGCGCTATGTCCATTTGATGGGCAGGCGGTGGGTGCCGGTTACTCCAGACGGATGTCATAGACCTCGCTGATAGAGGTGCGGCCCTCCCGGGCTAGGCGCAGGGCATTTTGGGTTAGTGAGGCCATTCCCTCCGCCAAGGCGGCCTCTTTGATCTCCTGGGTGCTCGCTTGTGCGTTGATCAAACGTGCGATAGTGGGTGTTACCTCAATGACCTCAACGACAGCAGCCCGCCCCTTGTAGCCCGACTGATTACAGCGCTCACAACCGCGGCCGCGGTAGAACACCTCATCGGTACGAGCACCCACCGCCAACTTGAGTTCATCCACATCCAGCTCCTCCTCTTTACAGTGGGGACAGTTGAGGCGGATGAGGCGCTGTGCCATGGCCCCTCGCAGGGTCGCTGAGACCAGGAAAGGCTCGATCCCCATGTCAACCATGCGGGTAACCGCGCTGGCGGCATCGTTGGTGTGGAGCGTTGAGAGCACCAAGTGACCAGTGAGTGCTGCCCGCTCGGCAATACGGGCCGTCTCTACATCGCGGATCTCCCCCACCATCACCACATCGGGGTCGTGACGCAGGATATGGCGCAATGCCTCAGCAAAGGTGTAGCCGATTTGGGGGAGTACCTGGATCTGTTCCACCCCCTCCATGTCGTACTCCACCGGATCCTCTACTGTGATGATGTGAGGACCCCGTTTGTTGATCTCGTTCAGGACGGCATAGAGCGTGGTGGATTTCCCGGAGCCCGTGGGACCGGTGACTAAGAAGATGCCGTTGTTGAGAGCCGCCATCTTGCGCAGCAGGCGGAACTCCCGCTCATTGAGTCCAAGGGCATCGATGGGTTTCATGCCCGCTTGTTTATCAAGGATTCGAATGACTACGCTCTCGCCGTGGATGGCCGGCATGACAGAGATGCGCAGATCGATAATCCGGCCATCGCGGTTGATGCGGGTGTGACCATCCTGGGGGAGGCGCCGCTCAGCGATATTCATGCGGCCCGTGATCTTGATGCGCGATACCAACGGGGCGAGAACGCTCTTAGCGAGGGAGCGGGAGAAGCGCAGCTTGCCATCCACTCGGTAGAGGATGGTGATGCCGTCACGATCGGGACGGATATGGATATCAGAGGCCCCTAGATCAATGCCTTGCACCAAAATAGCATTGACCAAACGCACGACAGGTTTCGCATGGGCCTCCTGCTCCATGCGATGGAGGGCTTGGTCGCCCTCGCTCTCGATCGACTCCCGGGAGAACTCCAGATCATCGACCATCGCCTCCAGCTCCCGCTCTGCTTTAAGGCGGTAGTAGCGATCGATGGCGATAGTGATCTGGTCACTAGAGGCCATTACCGCTTCAATGGTGCGATTGGTGTTGAAACGGAGGCGCTCGACTACCTGCCAATCGAGCGGGTTCTCCATGGCGACCACTAGGCGGCCATTGAGTTCGGCCAGGGGGACAATGCGCGCGGAGACGGCGAATTCCGGTGAGACGAGTGCCAGGATATGCACCGGGACCTCGAACTCTCCGAAGCGGATTGATGGGATGCCTAGTTTGATGGCCAGGGCGGTGTTGATATGCCGCTGTTCGGCAATCCCCATCTCCGTCAGCACCTTGCCCAGATGCTTGCTACCGCTGGCCTGCTGTTGCGCCAATGCGGCCTGCAGCTGGCTTGGAGTGATGATGTTGGCGGCGATTAGGATCTCTCCTAGCCGCATTTCAGTGACAGGATGCCCCCCTTTCAGGATCCGCTCAAGGTCCTGGAGGGTGTTGATGGTCATGTCGTGGCGCTGCTTCACAACTCCTCCCCAACACACTCTGTTTCGCTGGATCGCGCAGGCAGGGACTAGCGCACGGTTTTGCTCTCTGGGAATCCTTTCAAAGGGGCACTGAGGGGAAACTGGCGGAGCACGAGTCTTCCTCTGCCACGTTGCACGGCCCGGATCCTCATCCTGTACCGGAACCTTGAGCCTCACCTCCAGCAGTTTGCTGGAGAGGTCGTTAAGAGCAAACCAGATCTAGCGGCCTGTGACCTCTTTTAATCGATAGACAACCCCCTCCTTGGTCCTCACTAACTCAAAGGCTTCGGAGTAGCTGGTGGGCGACTCTGAGCCACCAAGAAATAGCCAACCGCGGGGATTTAGGCTCTGGGCAAGCCGGGCCAAGATGTCGCGTTTGAGGTCTGAAGAGAAGTAGATGAGCACATTGCGGCAAAACACGATATCGAATTTGCCGAGCGCGGCGTAGCTTTGGAGCAGGTTCAACTCTCGGAACGCAACCCGGCTCTTGATCTCTGGCCGAATCTCCCACTTCTCTCCTCGGGGGATGAAAAAGCGAGCCAGCCGCTCTTCAGAGATACCACGGGCGAGAGACATCCGATCATAGTGACCGCTATTGGCGTCCCGCAGCATGGTGGCCGATATGTCTGTGGCGGTGATCTGGGTGAGTGGCGGCAATGAACCGGGGCGGCCAGTGGCATACTCCTGCAAAGTGATGCTGATGGAGTAGGGCTCTTGTCCCGATGAACAGGCAGCAGACCAGATCCGCAGCTGCTTGGGACGGCTGGCGGAGAGTTCGGGAAGGATGGTCGATTTGAGGATCTCGAACGGATAACGGTCACGAAACCAGAGGGTTTCGTTGGTCGTCATGGCATCGATAATCCGCTCTTTCAACTGGTTATTGCGTGCGCTCTTCAGCTGGCGCATCAATTCGCCGAAGGAGTCGATACCAAATTCGCGGATAAGCCGATTGAGCCGACTGGTGACCAGATAGTGCTTGTTGTCGCCAAGCAGGATGCCGCAAGCGTCCTGGAGGAAGCGGCGGAACTCCTCGTACTCGTTGGGGGAGATGTTGACTATGGTCACGGACGTTGGAACGAAGTCTTAAGGGCTCGCCAAATATACCACGCCGCCGCAGGTAACCCGGCAGAGGGGTGGGATCGCTGTTTTTCTCTGCATCGCCTCCCGATCATGGGGGGATTGCAGGGGGTGAATGGTCATCTGTCCGCCGCCCTCTGAAGCGCCTTGAGTCGCCTCAGCACTGAACCTGCCAGCTCATCGGGGTGAAATTTGGGGATGAACTCGTTGGCGCCTACTTTTTGTACGAGGGCGTTGTTAAACACGCCGCTCAGCGAGGTATGTAGTAGGACGTAAAGCTCCTTGAGGCGGGCATCGCTGCGGATGGCGGTGGTCAGTGTGTATCCATCCATCTCTGGCATCTCCACGTCAGAGATGACCATGGCAATATGCTGGGTGACATCCATCCCCTCATCGGCCCACCGCTTGAGTACATTGAGCGCCTCTCGGCCATCTTTGGCGACGGTGCAAGTCACGCCAATCTGATCGAGGGTCCGTTTGATCTGGTTGCGGGCGACGCTGGAGTCGTCGGCTATCAGGATATGGGCGGGCACCTCGTTCTGCTCTTGTTGGCTCTCCTCGACCAGCTGGGCGGTGACTGTCTCATTGAGGGGGGTGACCTCGGCCATCACCTTTTCCACATCGATGATCTCCACCAAGGAGTCACCGACGTGGGTAACGGCCGTCATGTAGTTGCGACCACTACCGCGGGGGGGAGGGAGGATCTGCTCCCAGTTCATGTTGACAATGCGATCCACGCCCGCCACTAGAAACCCCTGAGTGCTACGGTTGTACTCCGTCACAATGACGTAGGCACCTTTGATGTCGCGGATGCTAGGGCGGCCGATGGCCCGCGCAAGATCGATGATGGTGATGGTCTTGCCACGCATGTTGGCGATGCCCTTGACCACCGGATGGGCATGGGGAACCTGGGTGAGAGGGGGGCATTGGATGACCTCTTGCACCTTAAACACGTTGATACCAAACCGCTGTTTATCACCCAGGCTGAAGAGCAACAGTTCAAGGCGATTCTGTCCAGCCAGTTGGGTGCGTTGGTTAACACCGTCGAGTAGCCCGGCCATAGGTGCCTCTTCCGTCGGAGAGATGGGTGGGTGCTGGGGGTCGGCAACCGCCCGGCAAACCCGGGTACGGGGCGGGGGGCCATCGCCCCCAGCCGACTGTAGGTGAATCAGTACAATAACGTGATTGACCAAAAGAATATACGTCGTCCGAACGCTGGCTGCTGCCCCATCTGCGTTCTATGCGGCCTTCTCGCTTGAGATTCGGTGGCAGGCATGGGAGAAGGGTCGCACTGTGCAAAGTGGTACCGGGATCGTCACCTGATATTCACTGTCCCTGCGGTACCCAACGAGATTTCTGAGGGAGGTGTGATGCTGTCGATGTTACGGATGGGTGTGCTGTTGCTTTGGTTGCCCGCTCTGGCGGTTGCGGATGAGATCCAGTCACTGCTCTCCATTGAGGCGGCAGTCCGCGGTTTCTTAGAGGAGCAAGCCCAACAGTATGAAGATGTTGAGATCAGCGTCAGTCCGCTGGATCCTCGTTTGCGTTTGGCGCCCTGTGAACAGCCGCTTGAGGCCTATTTTCCCCCTGGTGGGCGAACTACTGGCTCTACCTTGGTCGGGGTTCGTTGCCGTGGAGAACACCCCTGGTCGCTCTATGTGTCGGCGACAGTGGCAGTGCAGGAACTGGTTGTGGTGACAGCGCGACCAGTGAGCCGTGGTCTCCCTCTGAGTGCAGGAGATGTGGTGTTAGAGCGGCGAGATCTATCGCGTGTGACCTCAGGTTTTCTGACCGATCCGGCGGCTGCCATCGGGAAGAGTGTTACCCGTGGTCTGGGTCAAGGGATCATCCTCTCCCCTAACATGCTTAAGGCTGCTCTGCTAGTGCGACGGGGTGAACGGGTGACCTTGACGGCCAAGACGGGAGGGCTTGAGGTGAGGATGCAGGGGGAGGCGCTGGCGGATGGCGTAGAGGGGCAACGCATAAGGGTACGCAACCTCTCCTCGAAGCGAGAGGTGGAGGGGGTTGTGGTCGCGCCCGGCGTAATCGAGGTGCCGATGTGACCCTCTAAAGGGACGGGGGGGCGGTCAATGGGGACTGTTGACAATACTCCCCTTCTGGATAGAGCTGATTGATGGTTAGAATTAGCCTAAAGAATACGTGGTTGAAGCCGATAGGCGGTCCACGCCATGTGGCTACTCTGCTGGATCATTACCAGGCTTGGAGGGATTCCCCTGCCCGTCAGTCATGCCTTCACAGGCATTTTTTACAGGGTGTTACCTCTCTGGTGAAGCGCGTCCGCAGCGGCATCTGTTACCATGAGCCGCTATTTATTTATTGATTTAAATTGTTTTTTAGTCGGTTTGAGCGTTGCGGGGAGGTGGATTGCCTTCGGCTAAAGTTTCCCCTGGCGGGGACGATAAATCGCTCAGACAACAGGAGAAGCCGCTATGCCCATCAACAACATCAGTGGACTCCCAGGGTCATCCCAGGCCCAACGGGCCACCGATGGGTCCCAGGTACAGGTCTCCCGGACCGAGCCCACCCGTCAGCAGGATGAGACGGGGCGCCCCTCCACGGTAGATACCGTGAGCCTCACCGACACTGCGGCGAGATTACAGGGTCTGGAGACCACGCTGGCCCAACTGCCGGTGGTGGATAGTCAACGGGTGGAGACCATTCAACGAGCCATCGAAGAGGGCACTTTTGAGGTAAATGCAGAGCGAATTGCCACCAAGATGCTCGGTTTTGAGGGCGCTCTGGACCAGGTTCGCTAATGAGTGCCCAGCCCGATTTCGCTGCATTGAGCGCCCTGCTTGAGGCGGAGGAGCCGTTGGTATCGCGCCTGGAGTCGGTGTTGGAGGCCGAATACGCCGCTATCACTGGGCGCGAGGCTGCGGCGATTGAGCAGGCCGCCCGCGATAAGCAAGAGGTGGTCGGTGAGTTGGATAGGCTCGATCAGACGCGCCGCCGCTGGTTGAGTGCCACTGAGCTGGGCGTTGATCGCAACGGCTTCGAGGCGCTTGTTGCATGTCACGATAATGAGGCGGGTGAGTTGGCTGCCCGGTGGCAGGCATTGCGCGAACACCTCGAACGGTGCCGTCATGCCAATACCCGCAATGGGCGGCTTATTGAGCCGGCTCGCCGCGTTACGGAGCAGGCGATCGCTATTTTGCTGGGCAACGATCTCTCGACGCAGACTTACGACCAACATGGGGCGCGTCGGGGTCAGGGCAGTGGTGGCCACACCTCCTTCAAAGTCTAGTCTCCTACCTCCGGGTAGGTAGAATGGCAGTATGAACACCCCCTCATCTCTGGTGCGCTTGCGCCAACACATCCTAAATCTGCTGGTTTCTGAATCTAGGCATATACCCCTTAGCGGTCTCGGTCTGTTCCATGCACGCTGTGCCCAAGCATTGCGAGCCGTGCCTATCCACCAGCCCACCGTCGTGCTGATCTTGGGAGGGCACAAAGAGCTGGTGGCAGGGGAGCGGTTGATCCATGCAACCAGTGGGGACCTACTGCTGCTCCCGGCCTCCCATGAACTCTCTTTTGCTAACCATCCCGCACCGAATGCCCCTTACTTAGCGGTAATGGTCAGCTTTTTGCCCGCAGCAGTGGAGCGTTTTAGCCAAACCTATGGGGCTTCACTGCAAGTCTGGGATCAACCTCCTATATGGCATGGTCAGGTATCTGAGGCTGTGCTTTTGGCCTTTACTCAATGGGTTGAGTTGGCTTGTGGTACCTCGTTGTCCGCCGAACTGCTGCTCCACCGCCAGATTGAGTTACTGCTACTCCTGACTCAAGCGGGTCTGGTGGGTAACCTATTGCTTGCTCGGCAGAGTTCTTGGCGCCAGCGGGTCTCCGCACTGCTCGCTTTGGCTCCGGCTCACCCTTGGGAGGCCGCCGAGGTGGCGCGTCGGCTTGGCGTCGGGGAGTCATCTCTGCGCCGTCACTTGCGCGGAGAGGAGAGCGGGTTTCGGGGGTTGCTGGAGGAGGTGCGCTTAGTGGCTGGCTTGGGGTTATTACAGGAGACCTTCTGGCCCATCGCCCGGGTGGCGGCTGAAGTCGGTTATGACTCCCACTCCCGTTTTAGCGAACGGTTTCGGCGCCGCTTTGGTGTGACACCTTCGGAGTTACGGCGCACCCGCTGGAGCGATGACGGCGAGCAGATGAGCGTTAGCGGCGAGTTAAGTGGGGTTGATGGGCATAATCTACTGGCTCCTTAACACCGCCTAGGAGAGCTTGCTGCCAATGCGCCTATTTGTCTCGTCCCTCTGTCTGTTGTTTGCCGGCCATGCCTGGGCCGACACCTTTTCGCTAGAGAGCCCTGATATCCATGCCAACCAGTTGATGGCTAAGGCCCAAGAGTACCAAGGGTTTGGCTGCGATGGTGGTAACCTCTCGCCGGCGCTTCAATGGCACAACCCGCCCGCGGGGACCCGTAGCTTTGCCGTTACGGTCTACGATCCAGATGCCCCTACCGGTAGTGGTTGGTGGCATTGGGTCGTCTTCAACATCCCTGCCGATGTGAGCGGGCTGACCCGCGGTGCCGGTAATCCTACTAGCGGTGCCGCACCGGCAGGGGCGGTGCAGAGCCGAACCGACTATGGTAGCTACGGCTTTGGCGGGGCCTGCCCCCCTGTCGGCGATACCCCTCACCGCTACCAGTTCAAGGTATACGCCTTGGATATTGCGAAGCTGGAGCTTCCTCCCGATAGTTCAGCGGCCTTAGTGGGATTCATGCTGCATAGCCATCAACTAGGCGTTGCTGAGCTTGAGGCGCGTTACCAGCGTTGAGGTCCTTCGCAACCCCGATCTCCTTGGTCGGGGTTGCCCCTGCCAGTAGACTTAGCGCTGCATTCCAGCGGGCAGGTGGGGTTTTACCACCTTGAGCATGGCATCGAACACCTTGAGGTTTCCTGCAACAATGTTGCCGCTAGCAAGATAGTCATGCCCCCCGGCAAAATCCCCCGCCATACCGCCTGCTTCGAGAATTAGCAGGGCACCGGCCGCCATATCCCAAGGGGAGAGACCAAACTCCCAGAAGCCATCCAACCGCCCCGCTGCGACATAGGCGAGATCTAGGGCCGCTGAACCGGCTCGACGAATATCGGCGATGCCGGTGTCGGTATACATTGCCTTGAAGGTCGATAGGTAGGTGTCGAGCCTTTCTGGCTGGCGGAAGGGGAAGCCTGTGCCGATAAGTGCCCCATCGAGGGAGTTGCGCCGACTGACCCGGATCCGCCGTCCATTGAGCTGGGCACCACTACCACGTGAGGCTGTGAACAGCTCTTGGCTGATAGGGTCATAGACCACCGCTTGCTCAATCTTTCCCTTGTGTTCTAAGGCGATGGAGACAGCAAACTGAGGGAAGCCATGGAGGAAGTTGGTGGTTCCATCGAGTGGATCGATAATCCAAAGGAACTCGTCGTTACCACGTTTACCACTCTCTTCGGCGAGAAAGCCGTGGTTCGGGTAGGCCTTGGCGATGACATCGATGATGGCCTGCTCAGCCTTATGGTCCACCTCGCTGACGAAATCGTTTTTCGATTTGACCCCAATGGTCAGTTCATCCACCCGGTCAACGGATCGGGCGATAATGTCCCCGGCCCGGCGTGCGGCGCGGATGGCAATATTGAGCATGGGATGCATGATAAAGAACCTCTGAGAGTGCCAGGGGACCGAAATTGGGCCGCGTATTCTACCAGCCTATCGCGTTCAGGGTAGCGGAGCGCTGCCTTTACCTTATTCGTCGGAACTGCTTAGACCCATTCATCCACAGAGTTTGCCTATGTCCCTTGCCCATATCCGTGTCGTTCTGGTCGCTACTACCCACCCTGGTAACATTGGCGCTGCCGCCCGCGCCATGAAGACCATGGGGTTACAGCGGCTCGCCCTGGTGGCGCCTCGCCATTTTCCCCACCCTGAAGCGACGGCTATGGCCGCGGGGGCAGAGGATCTGCTGGAGCAGGCTGGCTGCTTCACTACCCTAGACGAGGCGTTGGTAGGATGCACCCTGGTGTTGGGGGCGAGTGCGCGTATGCGCTCTATCTCTTGGCCAGTGGTGAGCCCCCGCTATGGCGGTGAGTTGGCCGTTGCGGCAGCTGGGCGAGGGGAGCAGGTGGCATTGGTATTGGGGCGCGAGCGGTCTGGACTGACCAATGAAGAGTTGGATCGGTGCCATCAGCTGGTCCATATTCCATCCAATCCCGACTACTCATCCCTCAACGTGGCTGCGGCACTACAGGTCCTTGCCTATGAGGTGCGGGTAGCCCAGCTCGCTGGCATCCCTCCGTTACCAGAGCTAGAGGAGCCCTTGGCCAGCGCGGAGGATTTGGAGGGCTATTTTCGCCATCTGGAGGAGGTGCTGACAGCCATTGAGTTTCTCGACCCCGAGGCCCCTGGCTATGTGATGCGGCGCCTACGGCGTCTGTTCAATCGAAGCCATCTCCAACGGCATGAGCTGCACATTCTGCGCGGTATCTTCACGCAAATTCAGCGCCAGATGGGCCAATAGCACACCCCCTCGATGCCTCTTTGAAGTCACTGAGGGCGATCGGCCCCTGACCGCCGTTGTCTCAATGTGAGACAATCGCCCCAGAATAATAATCAGGTACTCCCATCTCTATTGTCAGGCTGAGGTGCTATGTTTTCGCTCCTGCGTGAAGACCTGAACTGTATCTTCCAGCGCGATCCAGCGGCCCGGAGTGCGTTGGAGATCGTGACCACTTATCCAGGGTTTCACGCCCTGGCGCTACACCGGCTTGCCCATGCCCTGTGGCAGCGAGAGTGGCGCTATCTAGCGCGCTTTCTGGCGGCCATTTCCCGTTTCTTCACCGGCATTGAGATCCACCCTGGGGCCACTATTGGCCGTCGTTTTTTCATCGACCATGGCATGGGAGTGGTGATCGGCGAGACCGCGGTGATCGGTGATGACTGTACCCTGTATCACGGCGTCACTCTGGGGGGGACCAGTTGGAATAAGGGGAAACGCCACCCCACCCTGGGTAACAATGTCGTCGTGGGGGCCGGGGCCAAGGTGTTGGGACCTTTCACCGTGGGGGAGGGGGCCCGCATCGGCTCTAATGCCGTGGTGGTCAAGGAGGTTCCGGCCGGGGCGACAGTGGTTGGGATCCCTGGAAGGATCGTCAATCCGGATCGGTGCGAAAAAGAGCGTCGGCGGCGGGCCATTGCTGAGAAGATGGGATTTGACGCCTACGGCACCACCACCGATATGCCCGATCCCGTAGCCAATGCCATTAACTGTATGCTTGACCACATCCATGCCATGGATACGAGAATGGAGGAGATGTGTAAGTCAATGAAGGCATTGGGTGCGGAGCTGGGTGACCTGCCATTGCCACCGCTTGGAAACTGCGATATTCGTTCGGCTACCGACGAGGCGCGCGAGGCCGCTCTACTCAGGGATCTTACTGGAGGGGGGGCTGGGAAGTGCGATTTGTGTGTTGCCGAGAAGAATGAGAGTGCAGATATCAGGGTTAAATAGTTGACCGCTATGCTTGGGATTGCTACTGTATCCCCACACCCAGCAAAACTTTACCTGTTTAGTTAGGGATACGGCAATGAGGCTGACGACCAAAGGCCGCTACGCGGTCACTGCAATGCTTGATTTGGCACTTCACTATGATCAGGGCCCGATCACCCTCGCCGATATCTCGGCTCGGCAGGGTATCTCGCTCTCTTACCTTGAGCAGCTCTTCTCCAAGCTGCGGAAAAACGGGTTGGTGGACTCCGCCCGCGGTCCCGGTGGTGGCTATCGCCTCTCCCGCATTGCCAGCGAGATCTGCGTTGCAGATGTCATTACGGCAGTGGATGAGAAGGTAGATGCCATGCGCTGCGAAGGGAAGGGTAACTGCCAAGAGAATGGACAGTGCCTGACCCATGATCTCTGGTGTGAACTCTCCGACCAGATCTACCGCTTCCTCAAAGGGATTGACCTTGGCCAGCTGGTCAATCGTGAGACGGTGCAAAAGGTCGCGTTGCGACAAGAGCAGCGGGTCAAGGGGATGAGCAGTGAGGAGAAAGCGGCGATCTCTTCTCCTTAAGAGAGGTGGATGAGGTCGATGACGGTCTACTTTGACCACAACGCTACCACCCCTTTAGATGGACGGGTGTTGGCGGCTATGCTCCCCTACTTGCAAGGCGCTTTCGGCAACCCTTCAAGCCCCCACCGCTTGGGGCGGCTAGCGCGGGAGGCGGTGGGGCGGGCCCGGGAGCAGGTGGCGGCCTTAGTCGGCGCCCACCCCTCCCAGGTGCTCTTCACTAGTGGTGGAACGGAGGCCAATAACTTGGCCCTCAAGGGGGTGACCGCCAGCTTCGGTGCGGGTCGGTTGCTCATCAGCGCCATTGAGCACGCCTCCGTCATGGCCTCTGCCCGTTCATTAGCTGGTAACGGTTGGCAGGTCGATCAGCTGTCGGTAGATCACCTCGGGCGCCTGGCACGCGAGCCCTATGTCGCGGCTATTGCCGATAGCCGCCTGGTGTCGGTCATGTTGGCTAACAATGAGACCGGGGTGGTGCAGGATATTGCCCCTTTGGCTGAACTCGCACGCCAGAGTGGCGCGCTGTTCCATACCGACGCGGTGCAAGCAGTGGGCAAGATGGCTATCGATTTTGCGGCCACCGGGGCCCATCTGATGAGCCTTTCCGCCCACAAGCTCTATGGACCCAAGGGGATCGGGGCGTTGGTGCGGGACAAGGCGCTCTCTCTGGCGCCACTTATCCACGGTGGGGGCCAGGAGTTTGGCCTGCGCGGGGGGACTGAAAATGTGGCGGCCATTGTCGGTTTTGGTGCCGCCGCTGAACTGGCATGTTCCGAGTTGGTGGCGCGGCGGGAGCGCCTCCTCTTCCTACGCAATTTACTAGAGGCGCGGTTAAGCGCTCAGATACCCGATGTGGTGTTGTTTGCCCAAGAGGCGTTACGCCTTCCCAATACCCTATTTATGGCAATCCCTGCGATAGAGGGGCAGACCCTGGTGCTGGAGTTGGATCGGCGAGGGTTTGAGTTGGGGAGTGGGGCGGCGTGTGGCAGCAATAGTGATGTCCCCAGCCATGTACTGGCAGCAATGGGGGTGGAGGTGACGCTGGCACGCTGTGCGGTGCGCGTGAGCCTAGGCGTCATGAATACAGAACAGGAGATCGAAGCCTTGGTAGCAGCCATGAAAGAGGTTGCCTCTCAGCTGCGGGGAGTGGCCGCAGCGGCCTGGGCCTAGATAACGGCACGAGATTTAGCGGAGTCTATGGCATGAGCAAGACCATTTACCTCGATTACTCCGCCACCACCCCGGTTGACCCGCGGGTTGCGGAGAAGATGTGTCGCTATCTCACGGCGGAGTATGGCCTTTTCGGCAATCCCGCCTCCCGCTCCCATAGTTTCGGTTGGGCTGCGGAAGAGGCAGTGGAGGAGGCGCGCCAGCAGGTGGCGGCCCTTATCAACGCCGACCCTAAAGAGATTGTCTGGACTTCAGGGGCTACCGAGTCAGACAACCTAGCCATCAAAGGGGCTGCCCATTTTTACGCTAAAAAGGGCAAGCACCTCATCACCTTAACCACCGAGCACAAAGCGGTACTGGATACCTGCCGCCAACTGGAGCGCGACGGCTTTGAGGTTACCTATCTCGATCCGCGCCCAGATGGTCTAGTAGATCTCGATCGCCTCGCGGCAGCAATCCGACCGGATACCATCTTGGTGTCCATCATGCACGTCAACAATGAGATCGGCGTCATCCAAGATATTGACGCTATCGGCCAGCTGACCCGTAGCAAAGGGGTGCTGTTCCACGTTGATGCCGCCCAGAGTGCCGGCAAGGTGCCTATTGATGTCACCACCAGCCAGGTGGATCTGATGTCCTTCTCCGCCCATAAGTGCTATGGCCCCAAAGGGATGGGCGCCCTCTACGTACGCCGCAAGCCGCGAGTACGGTTAGAGGCGCAGATGCATGGTGGTGGCCATGAGCGCGGTTTACGCTCCGGTACCCTGCCGGTGCATCAGATCGTTGGTATGGGGGAGGCGTTCCGCCTTGCTCGGGAGGAGATGGCCAGCGAGAACGAGCGCGTGCGCTCCCTGCGAGATCGGCTACTGGCGGGTGTTAGCGGTATTGAAGAGGTCTACATCAACGGCGATATGGAGCGTCGGGTGCCCCACAACCTGAATGTCAGCTTCAACTTCGTTGAAGGGGAGTCGTTGATGATGGCCCTCAAGGAGCTGGCTGTCTCTTCTGGTTCGGCTTGCACATCGGCTTCCTTGGAACCTTCTTACGTGCTTCGGGCCCTCGGCCGTTCCGATGAGTTGGCCCATAGTTCTATTCGCTTTACGATCGGACGCTTCACCACCGAGACCGAGGTTGACCGGGCGATCGAACTCATCCATGAGAAGATTGCCAAGCTCCGTGAACTCTCGCCATTGTGGGAGATGTTTAAGGAGGGGATCGATCTCGATAACGTCAAGTGGGCGGCCCACTGAACGAGGTAGCGCCATGGCATATAGCGATAAGGTCATTGACCACTATGAGAACCCCCGCAATGTCGGGGCCTTTGATAAGGAAGAGCAGAATGTCGGTACCGGCATGGTGGGAGCCCCCGCCTGCGGCGATGTCATGCGCTTGCAAATCAAGGTGAATGAGCAGGGGGTTATCGAGGACGCCCGCTTCAAGACCTATGGTTGTGGCTCTGCCATCGCCTCCAGTTCGCTGGTGACCGAATGGGTGAAAGGCAAAACCCTGGATGAGGCGCTGGCCATCAAAAATGCCGATATCGCCGAGGAGCTGGCCCTGCCACCAGTCAAGATCCACTGCTCGGTTTTGGCAGAAGACGCCATTCGGGCAGCCATCGATGACTACCGAACCAAGCAGGGCGACGACTCCTCGGAGACGGATGAGGGGCGTAAGAGCGCCTGATCACCTCCGCAGCGGTAAGGTGAGCGGGGTTGCTATCAAATGACATGCAAGAGGTAAACGGCGCATGGGTATCACAATGACTGAAGCGGCGGCAGGGCAGGTGAAGAAGTTCCTCGACTCCCGCGGTAAGGGGGTGGGATTGCGCCTGGGGGTCCGTACCTCTGGCTGTTCAGGGATGTCCTATCTGCTTGAGTTTGCCGATGAGTTGGCGCCGGAGGATGAGGTGTTTGAGGCGCACGGGGTCAAGGTGATCGTCGATAGCAAGAGCCTCATCTATCTCGATGGCACCGAGTTGGACTATACCCGTGAAGGGTTGAATGAGGGCTTTCGCTTCAATAACCCCAACGTCAAGGCCGCCTGCGGCTGTGGCGAAAGCTTTAACGTCTGAGCACTCCGATGCACATTGACCCGCACCAAAACTACTTTGAGCTCTTTGGTCTGCCGGTCTCGTTTGATATCAATTCTGACCTCTTGTCACTGGCGTGGCGCGATCTCCAACGCGCCACCCACCCAGACCGCTTCGCCCATGGCACTGCCCAGGAGCGGCGCATAGCCGTTCAACAGGCGGCCTTGGTCAATGAGGCCTACGACACGCTGCGAGTACCGTTGAAGCGGGCCAAATATCTGTTGGCCCTCTCGGGCTATTCAGTCGATGAGCAGCAGAGCGCCATGGATCCCCTTTTCCTGATGGAGCAGATGGAGCTGCGGGAACAGTTGGGTGAGGTACGGCAGGCGGCTGACCCCTTTACCGCCCTCGATAGGGTACGTAGTGAGGTGGAGGCGCGGGAGCGGGTGCTGATGGTCGAGTTGAGTAACCTGTTGGCCCCAGGGGCAGAGGGTGACCCCGAGGCGGCCGGCAGTACCGTGCGTAAACTTCAGTTCCTCGACAAGCTGCTGGTGAGTGCCGCAGAGCTGGAAGAGGACCTGGTTCACAGCCACTGATAGCAACGGATCCCATATGGCACTGCTTCAAATCAGCGAACCGGGCCAGTCGGCCGCACCGCATCAGCACCGTTTAGCGGTGGGTATCGACCTCGGTACCACAAACTCCCTAGTGGCCACCGTGCGTAGCGGCTTGCCAGAGACGCTGCCGGATGCAGAAGGTAGCCATCTGTTGCCGTCCGTTGTCCGTTATAGCGCCGCAGCCACTCCGCTGGTCGGGGCGATAGCCAAGGGGGCAGCCGCCCTCGATCCCCTCAACACCATCATCTCCGTGAAGCGGTTGATGGGCCGCGGCGCCGCTGAATTAAAAGGTTTGGCCGGTCGCCTACCCTATGAATTTGTGGATACTGAGGCCGCCGTGCCACGCCTGGTCACAGCAGCGGGTCCGGTGAGCGCCGTTGAGGTCTCTGCCGAGATCCTAAAGGTGCTGAAGCTGCGGGCAGAGCAGTCACTGGGGGGCGAGCTGGAAGGGGCGGTGATCACCGTGCCTGCCTATTTCGATGACGCCCAGCGCCAGGCCACCAAAGATGCTGCCAAGTTGGCCGGCCTTAATCTAATGCGGCTACTCAACGAACCCACCGCGGCGGCTGTGGCCTATGGCCTGGATCGCGGTTCAGAGGGTGTGGTGGCGGTCTATGACCTGGGTGGGGGGACCTTCGATATCTCCATCCTGCGCCTCACTAAGGGGGTCTTTGAGGTGCTGGCCACCGCTGGGGACTCGGCGTTGGGTGGGGATGACTTCGACCACGCCATTGCCGAGTGGATGATGCAGCAGGCGGGGATTCGGGATGATGCCGATCACCACCAGTTACGGCGCCTTATGCGTGATGCCTGTGCCGCCAAAGAGGCGCTGACCGACGCGGAGAGTACCGAGATCCAGCTCGAACTTGCCGATGGCAACCACTGGCTGGGGACCCTGACGCGCTCCCAGTTGAACACACTCATCGACCCCCTCATTCGCAAGAGTCTGCTCCCCTGTCGCCGCGCGCTGCGGGATGCTGGAATAGAGGCCGGCAGCGTGTATGAAGTGGTCATGGTGGGGGGCTCCACTCGGGTGCCACGGGTGCGGGAGCAGGTGGCGGAGTTTTTTGGCAAGCCCCCTCTCACGGATATCGATCCGGATAAGGTTGTGGCCGTTGGCGCTGCCATCCAGGCCGATGCCCTGGTGGGTAATAAACCCGATGGCGAGATGCTGCTGCTGGATGTCATTCCCCTCTCGCTCGGGCTTGAGACCATGGGGGGGCTGGTGGAGAAGGTGATCCCGCGCAATACCACCATTCCCGTGGCGAGGGCCCAAGAGTTCACCACCTTTAAGGACGGACAGACGGCCATGGCCATCCACGTGGTCCAGGGTGAGCGCGAACTAGTGTCCGATTGCCGCTCCCTAGCGCGTTTCACTCTACATGCTATCCCACCACTGGCGGCGGGGGCGGCGCGCATCCGGGTCACCTTCCAGGTCGATGCCGATGGCCTGCTGTCGGTGAGCGCGCGGGAAGAGACCACGGGGATTGAGAGTGGCATTCAGGTGAAGCCCTCCTATGGCCTCACGGATGACGAGGTGGCGCAGATGCTGCGCGACTCCTTTGACCATGCCCAAGAGGATGTGGATGCGCGGAACTTGCGGGAGCAGCAGGTGGAGGCCGATCGAGTCTTGGAGGCGCTGACATCGGCGTTGGCGGCCGATGGTGAGGCACTACTCTCCAGCACAGAGTTGGCGGCTATTGAGGCGGCGGCCCAGGGTCTGCGGGAGGTGCGTAGCGGCAGCGATCACCGCGCCATTCGTCGTGGGATAGAGGCCGTGGAGGCCGCCACCGCTGAGTTCGTCTCGCGGCGTATGAACGCCAGCATTCGGCGTGCCTTGGCCGGACGTAAATTGGAAGAGCTGGAGTAGAGTCCCATGCCACAGATCATCTTTCTACCCCATGAAAAGCTCTGTCCTGAAGGGATGGTGATCGAGGCGGAGCCGGGTATTTCCATCTGTGACGCGGCCTTGGCCCATGGCCTTGAGATCGAACACGCCTGTGAGAAGTCCTGCGCCTGTACCACCTGCCATGTCATTGTACGGGAAGGATTTCCTTCGCTAGAGGCGGCGGACGAGGTGGAAGAGGATATGTTGGATAAGGCCTGGGGATTGGAGCCAGAGTCGCGCCTCTCCTGTCAGGCCATTGTGGGCGACGAGGATCTGGTCGTGGAGATCCCCAAGTACACGATTAATCTCGCTGCCGAGCAGAAGTGAGGGGGTGCCATGTATTGGACCGATGTCAGTGAAATCGCCATCTCCCTGGAGGAGGCCCACCCCGAAGTCGATCCCAAGGTGCTGCGGTTTACCGATCTCCACCGTTGGGTCTGCGAGCTTGAGGGGTTCAAGGACGATGCCAATCGCTCTAATGAGAAGATTTTGGAGGCGATCCAGATGGCCTGGATAGAGGAGCGTGAGTAAGGCTCTGTACCGTAGAGGCCTGGGCTGGGCGAGATAGGAACGTGGTCTCTCCTCAGTGTGGTCGCCAGGCCATCTTCACCCGCTGACTACGACGGCAGGCATAGCGGGTACGGTGGCAGAAGGGGGGCGGGGCGCGTATAATCGCCCCTCCTTTGGGGGTGGTCGCCGCCGCGGGCTCGCTGCCTGTGCGAACCCGACCCAGCCACCCGGTCCTCTTGGGTGGTTCCCGTCCAACCAGAAGATTTCACGGAGTCCTCCGCATGGCCGTCGAACGTACTATCTCCATCATCAAGCCTGACGCGGTTGCCAAGAACCACATCGGCGAGATCTACGCCCGCTTTGAGAAGGCCGGTCTGAAGGTCGTCGCCGCCAAGATGAAGCATCTCTCGCGCACTGAGGCCGAGGGTTTTTACGCCGTTCACAAAGAGCGTCCCTTCTTCAACGATCTGGTGAGCTTCATGATCTCCGGTCCGGTGATGGTCCAGGTCTTGGAAGGAGAGGATGCCATTAACAAGAATCGGGAAGTGATGGGCGCCACCGACCCCAAGAAGGCCGAAGCCGGCACCATTCGGGCCGATTTCGCTTCCAGCATCGATGAGAATGCGGTACACGGTTCCGACGGCCCTGAGACCGCCAAGGCTGAGATCTCCTACTTCTTCAGCCAGACTGAGCTTTGCCCTCGCACCCGTTGAGCCCTTGCCCTGGCGGGGTGGTGGGCGAGGGTCCGCCACCCCCGGAGCAGCACTAAATGGCAGAGCAAGCCCGCGTCAATCTCCTGGGCCTCGATAGGCCCTCCATGGAGGCCTTCTTCACCGCGTTGGGGGAGAAGGCCTTTCGTGCTTCTCAGGTAATGAAATGGATCTACCACCACGGGGTGGTGGATTTTGACGCAATGACCGATCTCGGCAAGGCGCTGCGGGCCAAGCTGTACGCCCAGGCAGAGCTGCGTCTGCCAGAGATTGTGTTAGATCAGCCGGCGGAAGATGGGACCCGCAAATGGGTACTCAGGCTGGATTCAGGTAACCACATTGAGTGTGTCTTCATCCCCGAGAAGGATCGCACCACGCTGTGCGTCTCCTCCCAGGTGGGGTGCGCCTTGGCCTGCTCGTTCTGTTCCACCGCCCGCCAGGGTTTTAATCGCAACCTGACCGCGGCAGAGATCGTCGGGCAAGTGGTGCTGGCCTCCATCGCCGTTGGCATCCCTGAGAATAAAGGTGAACGGGCAATCAGTAATGTTGTGATGATGGGCATGGGCGAGCCGCTGCTCAACTTCGATAATGTCATCACCGCGATGGCCATCATGACCGATGACGTGGGGTTGGGGATCTCTAAGCGGCGAGTGACCCTCTCCACCGCCGGTGTGGTGCCGGCCATTGAGCAGCTGCGTGAGGTGACTGACGTCAGCTTGGCGGTGTCGCTACATGCCCCCAACGATGAGCTGCGTGACCAGCTGGTGCCCATTAACCGCAAATATCCCATCCGTGAACTCGTTGCCGCGTGTGGGCGTTACATTGCGGGTAAGCCCCATCGGCGCATTACCTGGGAATATGCCCTCCTCGATGGGATCAATGATGGCCCCGAACATGCCCGTTCCTTGGCGCGGTTATTGCGTAATATACCCTCTAAAATCAATCTGATACCTTTTAATCCGTTCCCCGGTGCGCCCTATCGTCGTTCCCGGGACGAGGCGATTGAGCAGTTTCGAGACATCCTAATCCAGGCCGGTTTTACCACCATTATCCGCAAGACGCGGGGGGATGATATCGATGCCGCTTGTGGCCAGCTGGTGGGCAAGGTTGAAGATCGCACTCGGCGCTCAGCACGGTGGCAGGCAGTGCCGATGGAGAAAGCGCTATGAAAACTGTTGTCCCATCGGTCCTGCTGCTCCTCATGTTGCTGAGCGGCTGTGCAGCCCAGGGGGGGCGCCCCGACATTAATGACGCGCCAGGGGTAGATCACCAGCGTGCCGCAGAGGCCAATGCCGACTTAGGACTGCGTTACATGCTACAGGGCAAGAACGAGCTGGCCCTAGAGAAGCTGAAAAAGGCGGTGGCCTACGACCCCAACTCCATCAATGCCAACCACTTTATCGCGGAGCTTTACCGGCGGGTTGGCAAGACGGAGGAGGCGGGAGAACACTTTGAACGAGCGATTCGGGCGGAAAATAGCAGTGAGCCGCAACCGGCGCTCCACCAGAATTATGGCGTCTTTCTCTGCACCCAGAAGCGCTACGACGAGGCAGAGAAACAGTTCCTGACCGTGTTGGACAACCCGGTTTACAATGCCCGCGCCCAGGTCTATGAAAACCTAGGGCTCTGCTTCTTGGAGAAGCCTGATATCACCAAGGCAGAGACCTACCTGCGGTTGGCCTTGACGGCTATGCCAAAATCGCCGAAGAGTCTCTTGGCAATGGCCCAGGTGGCTCTGTTACAAGAGAACTACCAGTCGGCGCGTGGATTCTTTGAGCGTTATATCGAGGTGGCCCCCCATAGTGCCGAGTCTGCTTGGCTCGGTGTCCGGTTGGAACGGGCGCTGGGGGATCACAACGCCGAGGCCAGCTATGGGTTATTGCTAAAAAACCGGTTTCCCGATTCACCACAGGCCCGTGAATATTTGCAGTCGATCTCCCCGTGAGTGACACGATGAACGATATGAGCCAGGAGTTGGTTGATCCGCCCATGCCCAGCGGTCCAGGGCGGCACCTGCGCGAGGCGCGGGAAGCGAAGAACATGAGTTTAGAGGAGGCTGCCCTCCGCCTGCGTCTGCATGAGCGGCTAGTGGTGGCCATTGAGGAGGATGATTACGAGAAGCTACCGCCTCCCGCCTTTGTCATCGGCTATCTGCGTAACTATGCTCGACTGCTGGAGTTGCCTCAGGAGGAGGTGCTCAGTAGTTACTCGGGTTACCAGGTCCAAAAGCCTGAGTTGGTGCCGCGGATGCGGGCTGACCGCGAGGTTCGCAGCAGTGACCTCTTTGTTCGGCTCTTCACATGGCTCATCATTCTAGGGCTCATCGCCCTGCCGGCCGCCTGGTGGTTCTCCCAACGCGCTGAACTTAGATTGGGCGGGGGCGAGGTGCCGGCAGATCAACAGCCAGGGCAGCCGTTGTTCCCCTTTGGCGTAGCCCCTGCGGCGCCAGCTGAAGACTCTTCGATGGGGCAAGAACCCGCCGAGATGGCCGCGGCCCCTGTTGCAGAAGAGGAGATGCCTGCAACGGCACAAGCGGAGGAGACTCCACCGGCAGAGACGGCACCGGCAGTTGTTGATGCGGTACCTGTACCCGCTGCCCCTGGTCCGGTGCCCGCCTCTAGTGGGATGACTGACGCCCAACACCCTCAGCCCGCCGCCGAGTCTGAGGCCAGGCCCGCGGCTGCGGTAGCCGCTCACCAGCTGCGCCTAGAGTTCAAGGCTGACTCCTGGGCACGGGTGACCGATGCAGGGGGCAAACGCCTCCTGGCCGATCTGGTTCGGGCCGGTAATAGTCGGGTATTCGAGGGGCAACCGCCCTATGAGGTCACGCTCGGTTATGCCCCTGGGGTTGAGGTCTATCTGGGGGGCAAACTGTTCGACCACTCCGCATTCAATCGCAAGAATATCGCCAAGTTCTCTCTCGGCCAGGCTGCAGGGGCAGCGGGTGGGGAGGGGGCAGGCGGCGGCACGGAGTAACCGTTCCTTTGCAACAGGCCTCTCCCATCGTGCGCCGCAAGTCGCGGCAGATCATGGTCGGCTCTGTACCGGTAGGGGGAGATGCCCCTATCTCAGTGCAGAGCATGACCAACACCGAGACCACCGATGTCGCCGCCACCGTTGCCCAGATCCGGCGGCTGGAGGCGGCTGGTGCGGATATCGTTCGGGTCTCGGTGCCCTCATTGGAGGCGGCTGAGGCGTTTGGGGAGATCCGGCGCCAGGTCTCGGTACCCCTCATCTCCGACATCCACTTCGATCACCGTATCGCCTTGCGGGTCTTGGAGCTGGGGGTTGACTGCCTGCGGATCAATCCGGGAAATATTGGCCGGGAGGATCGCGTGCGCACCTTGGTGGATGCCGCACGGGATAAGGGGGTGCCTATCCGCATTGGGGTCAATGCGGGCTCCTTAGAGAAGGACCTACAGAAAAAATATGGCGAACCCACCGCCGAGGCGTTGGTGGAGTCGGCTTTACGCCACATCGATATCCTTGATCGCCTCAATTTTCCCAATTTCAAGGTGAGCCTGAAGGCCTCCGAGATCTTCATGACCGTAGCGGCCTATCGGGAGCTGGCCCGCCAGATCGAACAGCCGCTCCACCTGGGCATCACCGAGGCGGGCGGGCTACGTAGCGGCACGGTGAAGTCTGCCATTGGCCTTGGGATGCTACTGGCCGACGGGATTGGCGATACGCTGCGGGTCTCCCTCGCGGCCGATCCGGTGGAAGAGATCAAGGTGGGTTTCGATATCCTCAAGAGTCTGCGGTTGCGGAACAAAGGGATTAACCTCATCGCCTGCCCCTCCTGTTCACGCCAAAATTTCGACGTTATCACCACCGTCAACGCCTTAGAGGAGCGCCTGGAGGATATCTTGGAGCCGATGGACGTGGCGGTGATCGGTTGTGTCGTCAATGGCCCTGGTGAGGCCAAGGCGGTGGAGGTGGGGGTGACGGGTGGCCAGCCCAACCTCATCTACGTAGGGGGCGAACCAGATCACAAGGTAGAGAATGCCGATATCGTGGATCGGCTTGAACGGCTCATTCGGGAGCGAATCGCCCAGCGAGGGGCCAGTTAAGTCAACGTGGGTGGTCACCTCCGTTGCGCCCCGCTCTCCCAATCTACAGACTCACCCCTCGTTACTGATGGGGGCCGGTTCCCGGCCTTCCCCGCGACCTGTTAATATTCGCCCCCATTCGCACCGAATTGCCCCGGCCATGGCCGGTGGCCCACTCCAAGGGGAAGTTTCCGTTGTCCGCTAAGATCCAGGCCGTTCGGGGGATGAAAGATATCCTGCCGGAGCAGACCCCAGTATGGCGCTATCTCGAAGAGACCGTCCGCGGGGTGCTTGACGCCTATGGCTATTGGGAGATCCGACTGCCTATCGTCGAGAGTACCGAGCTGTTCAAGCGCTCCATCGGCGAGGTGACTGATATCGTCGAAAAGGAGATGTACACCTTCCAGGATGGGGATGAGTCCCTCACCCTGCGCCCCGAGGGGACGGCAGGCTGTGTGCGGGCGGCCATTGAGAACGGCATCATCCACAATCAGGTGCGCAAGCTCTGGTACCAAGGCCCCATGTTCCGTCATGAGCGGCCACAGAAGGGGCGCTATCGCCAATTCCACCAGATCGGCGTTGAGGTCTTTGGCCTCTCCGGCCCAGATATCGATGCCGAACTTATCCTGTTGACCGCTCGCCTCTGGCGCCAGCTCGGTCTGTTGGAGCATGTGCAGCTCCAGCTCAATACGTTAGGCTCGGCCGAAGCCCGGAGCGCCTATCGGGAGAAGTTGGTGGCCTATTGTCGAGAGCGGTTTGCTGAGCTGGACGAGGATAGTCGGCGCCGTCTCGATAGTAATCCGCTGCGGATCCTGGACAGCAAAAACCCCGCGATGGCAGATCTGATCCAGGGGGCGCCGCAGCTACTCGATCACCTGGATGAGCCCTCCCGTGAGCACTTCGAGCAGCTGACCAGGCTGCTAGAGATGGGGGGCGTCTCCTATGTGATCAATCCTCGTCTGGTGCGTGGCTTGGACTACTACGGCCGCACCGTTTTCGAATGGGTGACGGACCGTTTGGGGGCCCAGGGCACGGTCTGTGCTGGTGGCCGTTATGACGGCCTGGTGGAGCATATCGGTGGGCGCTCAACCCCAGCCGTGGGCTTTGCCATGGGGCTGGAGCGGTTGGTGCTATTGTTGACCGAGGGTGCCGTGAGCCGTACAGAGCTTCCCTTAGAGCGCTACACCCCCCACGCCTATTTTGTTGCCGTGGGTGAGGCGCCAGAACGGGCGGCACTGGTATTGGCTGAGCGGCTGCGCAGCAGCTTACCGCGGCTGCGGTTGGAGCTGAACATGGGCAGTGGCGGCTTCAAGGCGCAGATTAAGCGGGCCGATAAGAGCGGTGCCCGTTTCGCCTTGGTGCTTGGTGAGAGTGAACTTGCCGAAGGGCAAATTGGGCTTAAGTCCTTGCGGGAGGAGGGTGACCAGCGCTCCTTCAGCGAGGCGGAACTGATCGATTTTCTCGCTGGACAGATCGCGTCGTAACCGATGGCTTGGTGGGCGACCGGCACCACCGAATTGAACCAGAACAGCTCGAATTGAAGGAGCCGCAGTGGAACTCCAAACCGAAGAACAACAGGTCGAAGCACTCAAGGCGTGGTGGCAGGAGAATGCGCGGGCAGTCATGACTGGCGTGGCCATTGCCGTCTTGGCAGTGGGCGGTTTCCGTTACTGGACCCACTATCAGCAGCAGCAGGCTGAGGTGGCCGCCGATCTGTTCATGCAGCTCGATGTCACTAAGACCACGGGCCCAGAGGATGCCGGTCGCCGTCTCATTGGTGAGTATCCCCACAGCGCTTATGCCGCCTTCGCTGCTTTAGAGCTGGCGGAGCGCGCAGTGACCGCCGGGGACCTGCCAGCGGCGGAAGTGCAGTTGCGCTGGGCGGCGGATAACGCATCGATACCGGAACTCCAGCAGCTGGCGCAGGTGCGGCTGGCGCGGGTATTGGTGGCTATAGATAAGGCGCAGGAGGCCGTGACCCTACTGAAGGGGGGGAGCTTTGGCGCCTACCAAGGGATGGCCGATGAGGCGCGAGGGGATGCCCTGGCCGCCTTGGGTGAGACAGAGCAGGCGCGAGAGGCGTACCAGCAGGCGCTGACCGCCTTTGATGGTGTCCCTGCCAAGCGATCCCTGATCGAGATGAAGGTGGATGACCTCGCGGGGGTAGCGTCGTGACCCCACTCCTGCGCCCCATCTTGGTGGCCCTCCTGGCGCTGCTGGGGGTGGCCTGTAGCGGCACTAGCTCCAATTTGGCGCCACTGGACCCACCGGCTCCACTAGTCCCTTTCGAGCCGGCGGTTCAGATAAACCAGCGCTGGAGTGCGCAGATCGGTAACGGTACCGATGGTCACTACCTACGGTTGCCGCCGTTGGTGGCCGATGGGCGGGTCTTTGTGGCGAGCCGCGATGGCCAAGTAAAGGCCTTTGAGGCAACCAGCGGCACCCTGGCTTGGCAGGTAGAGTTGGATGACACCACTGTGCTGGGTGGCCCTGGCGACGGTGGGGAGCTGCTGCTATTGGGTGGGGATGCGCAGGTGATCGCCCTCGATAAGAGCGATGGTACTGAACGGTGGCGCGCCCCCGTCTCCAGCGAAGTGCTGTCACGCCCGGTGCGGATTGAGGACGTGGTGGTTGTCCATGCCGTGGATGGCCAAGTGACCGCCCTTAAGGCCGACTCAGGGGAGCGCTTGTGGCGCTATCGGCAGGAGGTACCGCTACTCAGTCTGCGTGGTACCAGCGCCCCGGCGGTGGTGGGCAAGGATGGGGTGGTGGTCGGTTTTGCCAATGCCCAGGTGGCTGCCTTGACCCTCAAGGATGGCCATGTGGCCTGGCAGACGGCAGTGGCGGTGCCACGAGGCCGTTCTGAACTGGAGCGCATGGTGGATGTGGATGCTGAGCCCTTCATCGCCGATGGTGCTGCCTACACCGTGAGTTATCAGGGGCGGCTCTCCGCGGTATCCCTGGATGGGGGGCGGATGCTTTGGAGCCGAGACTTCTCCTCCTACACCGGACTGGCGGCCGCTGGCCGAGAGCTGTTCACCACCGATGCCCATGGCGATGTCTGGGCCTTTGCCCGCACCAATGGTGGTTCACTCTGGAAGCAGGCCGCACTCCACGGTCGCCGAGTGACGGCGCCGACAGTGCAGGGGCCGATGCTGGTGGTGGGCGACTATGAGGGCTACATCCACTGGTTGGCACGGGAGGATGGCCGTCCAATCGCCCGCGCCCGGCTCGAAGCGGGCGACGCCTCAGCGGTCAGCGAGGAGGAGCCGGACGATCCCGATGAAGAGGATTACGGGATCCTGGCTGCCCCCACAGTGGCTGGCGAATGGGTCTACGTGGTCAATGCCGAGGGCCAACTGAGCGCCTATCAAGTCGCCCCTAAGTAATCTAATCCTCTTCGGTCACCCGCAGGGTGGCCGATCCCGCCCCGGCAGGGAGGCCGGGGTATCGTACCCTCCTAGGCTGCTGCCTCACTTCCTGAGCAATCCTGTATGAAACCGGTCATCGCCTTGGTGGGCCGACCCAATGTCGGTAAGTCCACCCTATTCAATTTCCTCACCCGCACCCGAGACGCCCTGGTGGCCGATCTACCGGGATTGACCCGTGATCGCCAGTACGGCATCGGCAAGGTGGGGGAGCGTCCCTACATCGTGGTCGATACGGGCGGCCTGGCGGGGGGCGAGCAGGGGGTGGAGAGCCTCATGGCCCGCCAGGCAAAGGCGGCAGTGGAGGAGGCCCACCTGATCCTGTTTATGGTAGATGGTGTCGCGGGCCTCACCGGAGGTGACCGGGAGGTGGCTGATTGGCTTCGCGCCACGGGTAAGCCGGTGATATTAGTGGTGAACAAGACCGATCGCGGAGATCCCGATCTGCTCACGGCCGAGTTCCACGACCTGGGGCTGGGTGAGCCCCATGCCATTGCCGCCGCCCACGGACGTAACGTTCGGTTACTGATGGAGGAGGTGCTGCTTCGCCTGCCGCAGTTGGCAGAGGAGGCCGGCGAGGAGGAGGAGGGGATTCGGGTCGCCATCTTGGGGCGCCCCAATGTGGGTAAGTCAACTCTGGTCAACCGTCTGCTGGGGGAGGAGCGGGTGGTGGTGTTTGATATGCCAGGCACCACCCGCGACAGTATCTTTGTCCCCTTTGAGCGGTCGGGAAAGCGCTACACCCTCATCGATACCGCCGGGGTGCGGCGGCGCTCACGCATCGATGAGGTGATCGAGAAGTTCAGTGTCATCAAGACCCTCCAGGCCATTGAAGCGGCCCACGTGGCGGTGATGGTATTGGATGCCCATGAAGGGATCGCTGAACAGGACGCTACCCTACTCGGTTTTGTCCTCGAAGCGGGGCGGGGCGTGGTGCTGGCCATCAACAAGTGGGATGGTCTTACCTCCGATCAGCGCGATGAGATCAAGCGGGAGTTCAATCTCAAGCTGCCGTTCCTCGACTTCGCCAAGCTTCACTTCATCTCTGCCCTCCATGGCAGTGGGGTGGGCGATCTCTGGCGCTCCATCGACAAGGCCTATGACTCCGCCATGCGCCACTTTCCCACTCCGGAGTTGACTCGTCTGTTAGAGGCGGCGATCCACACCCACCAGCCGCCCCTGGTGCGGGGGCAGCGCATCAAACTGCGCTACGCCCATCAGGGGGGTAAGAATCCGCCCCTGATCATCATCCACGGCAACAAGACCGAGGATGTGCCCCTGGCCTACCGCCGCTATTTGATCAACTTCTTCCGTCAGCAGTTGAAACTAGAGGGCACGCCGGTACGGGTGGAGTTCCGCGGAGGGGAGAACCCCTACGCCGGTAAGAAAAACACCCTGACACCCCGGCAGATTGCCAAGAAGAAGCGCCTCATCAAGCACATCAAGAAGCGGGAGCGGAAGCACTGATCCGCCCTGCCACTGCGCCGGATTTAGTCTAGGCGTTTGTGGAACCTCAGTACGGCGATGGTCAGGGTCAGGGTAGTAAAGAGGGCCAGCGCCTGGATGTCGCCTAGCAGCTCCAGCAGATCGGCGCCGCGCAGCATAATGCCGCGGATGATGCGCACAAAGTGGGTCAACGGCAGCACCTCGGCGATATATTGGGCCGCCTGTGGCATCCCGTCGAAGGGGAACATAAAGCCAGAGAGCAGGATCGAGGGGAGAAAGAAGAAAAAGGTCATCTGCATCGCCTGAAACTGGCTGGCCGCCAGGGTGGAGATCACCAACCCAAGGGTGAGGTTGGCGGCGATGAAGAGGAGGGTGGCGAGATAGACATCGCCGATGGCGCCGACGATGGGGACCTGAAAGAGAAAGCGCCCCAGTAGCAGGATCAGGCTCACCTGGAGCAGGCCAATGATGATGTAGGGGATGATCTTCCCCACCATCAGCTCAATATTGCGCACGGGTGTATTGATCAACAGCTCTAGGTTACCCCGCTCCCGCTCCCGCACGATCGCCACGGCGGTAAATAACACCATGGTCATGGTCAAGATGACGCCGATCAGGCCAGGGACGATGTAGACCGCCGAGCGCCGTTCGGGATTGTAGGGGTTATAGAGTTCAAAGAGCGGGGCGCCATCCCCCTGCTGCAAGGTGGAGTCCTGCTGTAGCTCCATCTGGGTGAGCTTCTGGGCGGCACCGAGGATCAGCGGATCGGCGCCATCGACGATGAGCTGGGCCGCTGAACGGTCGTTCTGCTGGAGCCGCCGCTCAAAATCAGCCGGAATCACAATACCCACGGCGATCTCGCCACGCCGCATCCGCTCCTGCAGCTCGGTACTATCACGGGCGGTGCGGACAACATGGACCACTTGGCTCGCCTCTGCATCGGCGATGAGGGTGGCAGAGAGCTGACTCCCCGCCTGGTCCACCACTGCCGTGTCGAGGTGGCGCACATCGGTATTGATGGCAAAGCCGAACAGCATGATCTGCAACATCGGGATACCGACGATCATGCCGAAGGTGAGGCGGTCTCGCGCCAGTTGGCGCACCTCTTTACGCACGACAGCGAGTAGACGGGTGATGCAGCTCATGCACTACCTCCTCGATAGCGTCCCTGAGTGGCGGCGACGAACACATCCTCTAGGCCCGCACTGGTGAGGCGTGACGTGGCCGGGGTGTGGGCCTGATCTAGGGCCGCTTGGATATACCCTTGTGGCTCATCGATCTCCCGCTCCAGCAGTACCCGTAGGCGCGCCCCTAGTTGGGTCACACTAAATACCCCAGGTAGTGGGGCGATGGCGTTGCGGGCGACCCGCGCCCTCTCGGACTCCACCTCCACGACCCAGGCGTTGATCCCCGCCTCCAGCGTCGCCGGCGTGCCATCGGCTACCACCACTCCTCGATCGAGGATGGCGAGGCCGTGGCAGCGCTCTGCCTCGTCCATATAGTGGGTGGAGACCAGTAGTGTCGTACCGTTATCGGCCAGCTCGAACAGACGTTCCCAGAAGTCGCGGCGACTCTGCGGATCCACCGCCGAGGTAGGCTCATCTAAGAACAGCAGCTGCGGCTCATGCAGAATGGCAGCGGCCAGGGCGAGGCGCTGCTTCTGGCCACCGCTCAATGTGCCCGCCCATTGGCGGCGCAGCTCAGTGAGGTGAAAGCCCTCCATCAACTCCTCGATGCGACCCCGTCGCCGGGCCCGTGGTAGGCAGAAGATCTCCGCGATGAACTGGAGATTCTCCAATACCGTCAGGTCCTCGTAGAGCGAGAAGCGCTGGGTCATATAGCCGATCTTGCGCTTGAGCGCCTCGGCCTCGCCGGGGACCTTGAGGCCGAGCACCACCGCCTCCCCCTCACTCGGGGTGAGAAGGCCACAGAGCATCCGAATGGTGGTGGACTTGCCTGAGCCGTTGGGGCCGAGGAAGCCGTAGATCCGGCCGCGTGGGATACGCAGGGCCACCCGATTGACCGCGGTCAACTGGCCGAAGCGGCGCGTCAGCCCCTCGGTCACGATAGCGAAATCGTCACTCATGACCTGCCCTGTCCTGGCCGAAATCGACCTCCACCGGCACGCCGGCCGGTAGCCCCTCCGCCCCCTCCAGGTCCACCTCCGCGAGGTAGGCGAGGTGTTGGCGGTCGTGTTCAGTGAGGGAGTAGAAAGGGGTGAAGATGGGATCGGCACTGACACTGCGTACCCGACCCGTTAACCATTGGGGGGCACCATCCACCTTGACCCGGGCGAGGCTCCCGGGGTGGATCTGGGCGCGGATCGGTTCAGGTACGTAGACCCGCGCATAGGGGCCTGGGCCTGTCAGCAGTACGGCCACCACCGCGCCTACCTGAGGGCGCTCACCGGGTTCAAAGGGGAGGGCGTCGATACGGCCTGCGGCGGGGGCGGTGAGGGTGAGGCGCCCCACGGCGATGCGGGCACTGCCCTCTGCGGCCGAGGCGGCGGCCAGGGCGTGGCGGGCCTGGGCCAGCTCCTCCGGGGTGGCGCCGGTGCGTAGCTCGGTGAGCTGGGCCGCTGCCGCCTCGCGTTCAGCACTGGCGCGGTCACGTTCCGCCCGGGCGCGATCCAGCGCCTCAGCACTGGCCAGTTTGCGCTCCGTCAACTCCCGTTGGCGCGCCAACTCCGCAGTGGCCAGTTTGAGGGCGGCGTTGGCGCCGGAGAGGGTGGCCTCCGCTTGGTCTATCCGCTCACTGCGTGTCCCGCGCTCCAACTCCGCTAGCACGGCCTGGGCGCGGGCGCGCTCGGCACTGGCCTGAGAGAGGGCGGCGTTGGCGCGATCCGCCTGCTGTTGCACGATGACATCGCCGGCCGCCACCTGCATCCCCTCATGGACCGGGATCGTGACGATGGGCTCCGCGGCATCGGCGGCGATCTCGACCCGATCCCAGGCGGTGATGCCGGTGGCCTGCGGGGGTGGGGGGGCACTCTTACAGCCTGAGAGGAGTAGCAACGCCAGCGCAGCCCCTAGTCGTAGCGGGGAGCGGGAGGGTTGTTGGCGCGGTGGCTGAACCTGGGTGGGGACCCGTGGGTTATTCATCGGTCGTGCTCCTTAGCACCTTCATAAAAGAGACGAGTGGCGTGCTCCACCCAGCGGGCGGTGAAGGTCTCATCCATCTCAATGCCAAATACCCGCTCAGCAACCGGGCGGGCGATGAAGGGGAATAGCGCCAGGCTGAGCAGGGAGAGGGCCGCACTGGCGGGGTCAAGATTGGCGCGCAGCCGCCCGGCCTGGCGCTCGGTGTCAATGAGGCGCTGCAACGTGGCGCCAGCGCGGGCGGCAAACCGTTCAATGAATAGCTCCCGTAACGCGGTTTCACCGTAGAGCACCTCGCGCACTATCAGGTTGGGAAACCAGGGGTTGCTGGCCAACATCTGCACATAGGCGCCAACGAAGTCGGTGAGGGAGCTGCGCTCTGAAGAGATCTGCTCTAACCGCGCCATGAGGGGCATGAATTGTCCCTCCAGTAGCGCTAGATAGAGCCCCTCTTTACCTTGGAAGTGGTAGTGCACCATCGCTGGATTGACGCCGGCGCGGTCGGCGATCTGGCGCAGAGAGACCGCCGCGAATTCACGGCGGGCGAAGAGATCCCGAGCGGCATCGAGCAGCGCTTGGCGGCTCTCTTCTGGAGGCCGGCCGGAACGGCGGCCAGGGCGGCGGATAGATTGGGACATGGCGTAATTAATGAATCGTTTAATTAAAAAGTCAAGGGGAGAGGGGGCGGCTGGCCTAAGATTCGCGTCTCATCTGCCAATCCGGTAGCATTCGCCCACCCTCTGGGGTGGTTTCGCCAATGTGGCACCTCGCTACAGCGCCCCCTGGGGGTGGGTACCCGTCGATCTCCCTCCCCAACCAACAGGTTTACGATGGAACTGCTCGAACTGCTTGATGCCGTACTACTCGGGGCTGTTGAGGGGCTCACAGAGTTTCTGCCCATCTCCAGTACCGGCCATCTCATCATTGCCCAAGACCTGCTTGGGTTGAACAGTGAGCGAGACAAGGTCTTTGCTATTGCCATCCAGTTAGGTGCCATTCTGGCCATTTGCTGGGCCTATCGCAGCAAGATTGCCCAGGTGGTACGGGGGCTGCCACAGGACCCCAGTGCCCAGCGTTTTGTCGGTAATCTGCTCATTGCCTTCATGCCAGCCGCCGTACTTGGGCTCGCCTTTCATCACATCATCAAAGAGATACTGTTCAGCCCCATCACGGTGGCCTTGGCCTTGATCACCGGAGGCCTCTTCATCCTCTGGGTGGAGCACTTCTACAACCGCATTCACCATATTGATCGGGTCGAGCAGATGGGCTGGGCCGATGCCCTTAAGGTCGGGGTGTGTCAGGCGGCGGCCCTCTTTCCCGGCGTCTCCCGCTCCGGGGCGACCATCATGGGCGGGCTGCTCTTTGGTCTATCGCGCCAAACAGCGACTGAATTCTCGTTTTTCCTCGCCATTCCCACCATGTTTGCCGCCACCGGCTATGACGTCCTGAAGAGCTGGTCTCTCCTACAGGCGGCCGATCTGCCATTTTTTGCCGTTGGCTTCACCGCCGCCTTTCTGTTTGCCCTGTTAGCGGTGAAGGGGTTGCTGCGGTACGTTGCCCACCACAGCTTTGTGCTCTTTGCCTGGTACCGCATCGTCTTTGGCGCGCTGGTCCTCTACTACTTCTGGTGAGGCAAAGAGGGCTATGGGGAGTTGTCCTCGGTGGCTGGTTGTGCTCCGATAACCCCCTTTTCCGTCTGGATAAACACGGCCAAGGGAGGGGCGATGGGCTGGATGAGTCGTAGGGGTTGGTGGCAGGGGGTTGTGGTTGCCACCCTGCTGGGGGGAGTGAAGTCGGCGCTCGCCTCCGGTTTTGCACTGATCGAGCAGAGTGGTAGTGGCCTCGGCAACGCCTATGCCGGCGGTGCCGCGGTGGCAGAGGATGCCGCAACCCTCTTTTACAATCCCGCCGGCCTCACCCGGCTCCCGGCAGCGCAGCTGGTCACCACAGGTCATCTCATTAGCCCCTCTACCCGTTTCCGCGACGGGGGCTCCGCCATCAATCCTCGCTTCACTGGCGGGGAGGTGGTGGCCGGCACGCTCTACGGCAGCGATGGCGGGGAGGGGGGAGAGGCGGGTGCGATCCCCAACCTCTACTATGCCCGTCCAGTCGGGGAGGAGTGGGCCTGGGGGATCGGGATCTATGTCCCCTTCGGACTCGGTACCGACTACGAGCGAGACTGGGTGGGGCGCTACCACGCCATCAAGTCGCAGATACACACCGTCAATATCGCCCCAGCCCTTGCCTGGCGGTTAGATCAACAGTGGTCGGTGGGGGCCTCTCTCTCCGCGCAGTACATCGAGGGGGAGCTGACCCAAGCGGTGGATCTAGGGGCCATGGCCGCCGCCCTGGGGATGGCAACAGCGCCCGCCAACCCAGCGACTGACGGCGTAAGCCGCATGACAGGGGAGAGTTGGAGCTGGGGATATAGCGTCGGCCTACTATGGGAGCCCGATCCAGGGTTGCGGTTGGGGCTCGCGTGGCGCTCCGGCTACGACCAGCGGCTGGAGGGGGAGCGCGAGTTGCAGGTGCCACCCAGCTTGGCAGGTATCGTTGCCAGCAGCCGAATTGACGCCTCCGCCACGGTCCATCTACCCCCCTCCCTCTCCCTCAGCCTCTACCGTCAATGTGGCCCATGGTCACTGATGGGCGATGTGACGTGGACCGGCTGGGGTCGATTCCAGACCCTGGTGGTGGAGGGCGAGGACGGTAGCCGTCATGTGCAGCAGGAGCGTTGGGAGGACACCATGCGTTACTCCCTCGGGGTGGGGTTTGCCACCAGCGATACACTGCTGCTGCGGGCTGGGGTCGCCTACGACCAGTCGCCGGTCGCCAGTGCCGAGTTGCGTACCCCGCGGATCCCCGATAGCGACCGGACTTGGCTGGCCCTCGGTCTCTCCTGGCAGGCCACGCCTGGGCTACGGCTCGATGCGGGGTATACCCATATCCTGGTGGCCGATACCTCGATTCGTAACCACGACTCCACCACAGGCCACCTGCTGCTGGGGGAGTTCCAGTCTGATGTTGATGTGTTGGGTCTCCAGCTCACCTGGCGCCTGGATTGAACCCACTTAATTGCAACTCAGGGCTGCCTATCGTTGGCCAGCCGCTCTGCAATGGTGACGAGGTGATCGTGCTGCTCTGCGCAGTCTGCTTCACAGGGGACCGCCAACTGCTGTACCACCACCACCTCCCCTAGACCGGAGGGCAGGACCACTGCCGTCTGCCACACCGCCAGCTCATCACCGTCCTGCTCTAGTACCGGGAAGAGATGCAGTTCAGTGCCATCTGGCAGGGCGAGGCGGTCCAGTACCAGGTAACTCTCCAACCAGGCCGGTACGCTCTGCTGACGCAGCCTCGGTTCGGCGCTCAGCGCTCCGGCGCGTTGTGCTTGGAGCAGCTCGTGGTCGAATGGTGTACGGGTGCAGCGGGCGGCACGCAGGCTCCCTAGGGAGCCTCCAGGGCTATCGGGGTCGTGGACTGCGCGATAGAGCATCACCTGTAGGGAGGGTTTGCACTCTGGTTGGAAGTGGTGCAAGGGCTCAAAGGCGGTGGATAGACCCTCTTCGCCAATGCTGGGGGCGGCGCGTGCCCAGAGCACAATGGGGGTGCCGCGTTCAAAGGATAGGCGTAACGATGAGGGGCTAGCCGTTGGCTGGAACTGCTGCTCCACCAAGTGGATGACACGCTGCTCAAAGGGAAAAAGGTAGATGGGATCGGCCCAGCCAGAGAGGGGGAGTAGCAGGGTCGAGAGAAGAAGGAGTAAAGAGCAGCGCACCATTCAGTTTCCTCGGATGGACGGCAGCGGATCACCAGGCGGGATGGTATCACGCCCCCCTCCGCTGAGGGGTCTTTATGGGGTATTGGCGTCCCGCCAAGTGGGTCGAGACCGAACGGGAAAAGTTAAGAAAAACTTAAAGAAAAGGGTGAAGAAAGCGTGAAATTGGGGCCAAATTGTTAACTTGAGCACACTTTATCACTCATTGCCCCTTTTTGGCCCGAGTCCATTTTCATCAAGCTGCAAAAAGGTGCATGATCAGCTGGCGGGAGATCTAAATTCCCGAGTATATCGCCAAGAATATTCAATTCTTCGGGGGGTCACAATGCAGAAAATGGATCTGGTTCATGAAATACGTGCGGCCAAACGGGCCCATGTCAATTGGGTTAGCCACGCCCACGCACTGATCGAAGGGCTGCCACTGGAGCAGAATCAGGTGCCGGTGAATGCCACTGAGTGCAAGTTCGGGGTCTGGTACTACGGCATCGGTCAGATGTTCTTTGATGTGCCGGAGTTCAAGGCGATCGAAGAGCCGCATATGGCGTTGCACGCTACCTACATGAAAATCTTTCAGCAGCTGTTTGGTCATCACGAAGAGGAGAAGGTCTCCTTCCTCCAGAAGTTTTTTGGCCGGAAGAGCGAGGCCAAAGAGGATCATCGTGAAGAGGCGCGCAAGCTGCTGCCGCTGCTGAAGAAGTACTCCGATGTCGTGGTACACCGCTTAGAGGATCTGGAGAAGCGAGTGGTGGAGATGCCTGACGAGGAGCTGGAGCGGTTGGCAGCCCTGGCATAGTGTTCTGAGGTTGAGGCGGGATGCGTCGCTGGATGCGCTCATGGACGTTCCCGTGATGGTGTCGATTCTTTTTCACATACTGTGTGAGTAAGTCACTGATCGCTCTCCCCCAGCGGATGGACAATGGCGCCACCTAGCCAACGAGGTGTGCGCCATGAAACAGAATGTAGGTGGTATCGACCGGGTATTACGCATCGTTGCCGGTATCGGCTTGATCGCCCTAGCTGTCACCGGGGTCTTTGCCCCCTGGGGCTGGATCGGAGTGGTGCCGCTGGCAACGGGAGCAGTGGGCTTCTGTCCCTTCTATCCACTGCTGGGTGTCAGCACCTGCCCCAATACCCGCGCGTAAGGATTACGCTCGCTGCGCCCTGGTGGTTGGTCTCCCTACTCAACGGTTTTGGTTTTGGGGTTTTGGTTTTTACGGGTGTCGCCCGCCAACGCCGTTGGGTAGGGGTGCCGGTCACTGGGGCGTCTTCGCCTGGTACCGGGGGCCGGTCGGAGAGCGCTGCTCTCCGTTAAACTAGGCTTCCAGTACGCCATAGGTCGCTTGCTCTGTCGCTCCATGGGTCTCGGCGAATTCCAACTCATTGATCGCTACTTCACTCATCCCCCTGAGCGCGCTGATGTGGTGCTCGGGGTGGGGGATGACTGTGCCCTGCTACAACCACCTCCCGGACAGCTGCTGGCCATGACAGTAGATGCCATGGTGGAGGGGGTCCACTTTCCTCTGGCGAGCGATCCGGCGGCCTTGGGTCACAAGGCGCTGGCGGTGAGCCTCTCCGATCTCGCCGCCATGGGGGCTGAACCGGCCTGGGCTACCTTAGTGCTGTCGTTGCCAGTGGTGGAGGAGGCGTGGGTGGCGGCGTGCGCTAAGGGGTTGTTAGGGCTGGCCGAACAGCACGCCGTTGCCTTAGTCGGCGGGGATACGGTACGCGGTCCTCGCGCCCTGACCACGCAACTGCACGGTTTCGTACCCCCCTCCCTGGCGCTGCGACGGGATGCGGCCCGTCCCGGAGACCTCATCTATGTCACCGGCACCTTAGGTGATGCCGGTGTGGGTCTGGCCATCGTCCAGGGGGCGCTGGTGCCGGGCGCGCCGCCCGCCCATGCCTACCTGCGGGGGCGCTTGGAACGTCCCACCCCCCGCGTGGCGCACGGGCTTGCCCTGCGTGGTCTGGCCCATGCGGCCATCGATATCTCTGATGGCCTTGCCGCCGATCTTGGCCACATCCTGCGACGCAGTGGCGTGGGGGCAGTGCTGGAGCCCGATAAGCTCCCTCTCTCCGCAGCGCTGTGCCAGGCCGTGCCAGCGCCGGCCGACCGCCTTCGACTTGCCCTGACGGCGGGGGATGACTATGAGCTACTGTTCACCCTGCCGGAGGCGCGGGCCGAGGCGCTGGCAGAACGCTTAGCGGCGCTCTCCGTTGGGGCCACCTGCATCGGTCGGATAGAGGCCCAGTCGGGGTTGCGCCTGCTCACCGCGGCCGGTCCCACCCCCTACGACGGCGGCGGATGGGACCACTTTGCCCCCCCTTAACGCGGCGAGTCTGTGGTTTTTTTTCAGGCGGTGGGCGCTTTTCGGTAACATACCCCCCTTTCAGCCGCCACCGGAACCATGCTCAGCGCCACAGAGCTGCTAGGCGAGGGGGGACCCTTTGCCACCCGTCTCACCGGATTCGCCCCGCGTGCTCAGCAGCAGGAGATGGCGGTAGCGGTGGAGGAGGCGATCGCCCGCAGTAGCACCACCGTGGTAGAGGCGGGCACCGGCACCGGCAAGACCCTCGCCTATCTGGTACCTGCCCTGCTGTGTGGTAAGAAGGTGATCGTCTCCACCGGCACCCGCACCCTCCAAGATCAGCTATTTCAGAAGGATCTGCCGTTGGTGCGCGAGGCGCTCAACGTCCCGGTGCAGCTGGCGCTGCTCAAGGGGCGCGCCAACTATCTCTGTCCCCATCGGCTGGATCTGGCCCTCTCCGAGGGGCGTTTTCGCAGCCGCCAGATGATCGCCCAACTCCAAGAGATCTCCCGCTGGGGTAACCGCACCCTGAGTGGCGACCTGGCGGAGCTGGATCACCTCCCAGAGAATGCCGAGGTCTTTCTATCGATCACCTCCAGTGCCGACAACTGTCTGGGCCAGGAGTGTGAGCGTATCGACGACTGCTTTCTGGCCAAGGCGCGACGCAAGGCGCAGCAGGCGGATCTGGTGGTGGTCAACCACTACCTACTACTGGCCGATATGGCGTTGCGGGACGAGGGGTTTGGGGAGCTGCTCCCAGGGGCCAACGTCTTCATCCTCGACGAGGCGCACCAGATCCCGGAGATCGCCTCAAACTTTTTTGGCATTGCCGCCAGCAGCAATCAGCTCATCGAGTTAGCGCGGGACACCATCGCCGAGGACCTGAAAGAGGGGGGGGAGCTGAAGGAGGTGCAGGAGACCGCTGATCGCCTGGAGAAGGCGGCGCGGGATCTGCGGCTCGCCCTCGGTGAGGCGCTGCGTCGCGCCCCCTGGAACGAGGTGCGAGAGCTACCCCCGGTGCAGGCCGGGGTGGCGGAGCTGGTGGATGCGGTGGGGGCCCTCCACACCTGGTTGGAACCACTGGCGCCGCGCAGTAAGGGGCTGGAGGCGGTCCACCGCCGCGCTGGCGAGCTGACGGCCCGCTTTGAGCAGCTCACCGGCGATACTCCAGAGGGATATATCCACTGGTTCGAGAACTTTAGCCGCTCTTTCAGCCTCAACTTGACCCCTATCGACGTCGGTACCCAGTTCTCCCGCCACATGGCAAGTAAGGCAGCGGCCTGGGTCTTCACCTCCGCCACCTTGGCAGTGGATGGCAACTTTGACCACTTCTGCCGCCGGCTTGGTATTGAGACGTATGAGGGGCACTGCTTCGACAGCCCATTTGACTACCCCCAGCAGGGTCTCTTCTATGTCCCCAGGGGGCTGCCGGATCCGAGCGAAGCGGGCTATACGCGGGCCGTGGTGGAGTATGCGCTACCGGTCTTGGAGGCGAGCGATGGGCGCGCCTTTCTGCTCTTCACCAGCCACCGGGCCCTCAAAGAGGCGGCCCAACTGCTGACCGAGCGCGGTGTGCCGTGGCCACTGTTGGTGCAGGGGGAGGCGCCCCGTGGCAGGCTACTGGAGCGGTTCCGGGAGCTGGGGAACGCCGTGCTACTCGGTACCGGCAGTTTCTGGGAGGGGGTCGATGTACGGGGCGAGGCACTCTCCTGCGTCATCATCGATAAGCTGCCGTTCGCCTCGCCGGGTGATCCCGTCCTCCAGGCGCGGATCGATGCCCTGAGGGCGCGGGGTGGTAACCCCTTCATGGCCTATCAGCTGCCACAGGCCGTGATCACCCTGAAACAGGGGGTCGGCCGCTTGATCCGTGATGTCGATGACCGCGGTGTCCTGATGGTGTGCGACCCGCGCCTACTACGAAAGTCCTACGGCTACACCTTTCTCAACAGCCTCCCCAACATGGCCCGCACCCGTATTATCGACGATGTGCGCCGCTTCTTCGGCCGGGAGATAGAGGCCGAGCCGGAAGCGTGATATGCCACCCCTTACCTTGGCCTGACAATCTGCTCACCCATGCCCACCCTGCTTGCCATCGAGACCGCCACCGAGGCCTGTTCGGCCGCTCTGCTCTACCAGGGACAGCTATTGGAGCGCTTCCAAGTAGCGCCTCGGGAACACAACCAGCTGATCTTGCCGTTCTGTGAGGCGCTGTTAGCAGAGGCAGGGATTGCCGTCAGCGCCCTCGATGCCATCGCCTTTGGCCGTGGCCCAGGTAGCTTTACCGGGGTGCGCATCGCCACTGGTGTGGTGCAGGGGATCGCCTTTGCCCGGGATCTGCCGGTGGTACCGATTTCGACCCTGGCGACCCTGGCGCAGGGGGCGCTGACCCATCAGCGGCAGGGGGCGATTGTGGCCGCCATTGATGCCCGTATGGGCGAGATCTACACCGGCAACTTTGAACTCGGCGAGGGGGCACTAGTGACCGCCCTGGGCGAGGAATGGGTCTGCCTGCCGGAGGCGATGGTGTTACCCGCGGGCAGGGGCGGTTGGTGGGGGGTGGGCAGCGGTTTTGGCAGTTACGCCAAGCGCCTCGGGGCGCAGTGTGGGTCGCTGCTGGAGGGATACGATGGCCAGGCGCTGCCACGGGCGCGTTGTACCGCTCAGCTGGCAGCCGCCGCCTGGGCGCGGGGCGAGGCGGTGGCGGCAGAGGCCGCGCTGCCGGTCTATCTGCGTGACAATGTGGCGGCAAAGGCGGCCGCTCAGCGGCCGAATTGAGAGAAGTCGCTGCCTGGGGTGATGCCAAACACACCCTGGAGATCGAACTCGCGGATGAGTCCATCCACCGCTGCTTGGCCGTGCTCGCGTCCCACCTCACCGAGAATGAGGCGGACCCCATTGCGGTTGTAGCCTCCGCCTAGGCTGGCCTGGACGGCCACCAGCTCACGGGCCTTGTTGAGGGTCATCGTGGGTTCCCGGGTTGCCTGTGTCTGGCGAAGTATAGCCCCGCGGCCGCCACTCAGCGGCCACGGGGTCCGTCCATCAGTTAGGCAGAAAGCGCTCGCTCCGCAACCGCTCAGCGAGCCCCAACGAGGTGGCTAGCTGCTCCACCCCGGTCACTAGTGCCGGCGGACCGCAGAGGTAGAGATCGGGCTGTTCCCCGCGGGCAAGCGCCTCGGGTAGGTCCCGCTCCAGGGCCGCCAACGGCGTCCCAACGAACCCCTGCCACTCCCCCTGTGGTCGCCAGAGACAGATCTCCAGCTGTAACTGCGGTAGTTGAAGCTGGAGATCACGGAGTACCTCCATGGCGAACAGCTGCGACTCGTCGTTGACCCCAAAGTAGAGGCGGGCCGGCTGGGGTGCCTGCAACTCCCCCATCCAACGCAGCATGGAGAGGATCGGCGCCAACCCGGTACCGCCGGCCACAAACCAACGGGGGCTCAGGCTGGCCTCATCCAGCACAAAGCTGCCGTTGGGACCACACACCTGCAACGGTTCACCGAGTTGCGCGCTAGCCAACCAATGGGCGAAGCGCCCATTGGGTTGGCGGCGGATGAGAAACTCCAGCCGTCCCTCCCAATTGGCGGTGTTGGCTATGGAGTAGGCACGAGTGACCCCTCCAGCAGGGAGGGTAAGGGTCACATACTGGCCCGGCTCAAACTGAATGCCGCTCCCCTCCGCAGTGGCACTCAATTGCAACTCAAGACGCACCGTATCGTCTGTTAGCCGCTCCAGGGCCACTATCTCTGCACTGCGTTCCGTGGGGGCTGGGGCCTCCATCGCGGCCAGATCCTGCTCCACCACGATGGTCAAGGGGCCGCGTGGGGCGGTGCGGCAGAGGAGTATTTCACCCCGCTCACGCGCCTCGGCTGACAAGGCGCTGGTGGAGTGGGGGCCTAACTGGTACTCCCCCTCTAAGGCCCGGGCGTGGCAGGCGCCACAGCTCCCCTCACGGCAGAGGGAGGGGAGAGTGAGGCCTTGGCGGGTGGCCGCTGCCAAGAGGTTCTCCTCCTCGCCGCAGAGGATGGGGCGGCGTTGACCGTCGCGGGTGAGGAGGGTGATCTCGTGCTGCTTGGCCGCCATGCTCGCCACCGCCGCTGTCATGCTGCACTGCGGCCGAGGGCCGCCGCTAGATCCGCCTCAGCGCTGGTGATGGGTCGCAGACCGAAGGCCGCCGTCAACCGCTCCAGCACCGTTGGGGTGATAAAGGCCGGTAGTGATGGGCCGAGGCGGATGTTGCGGATCCCGAGGGCGAGGAGGGTCAGGAGTACCGCCGCCGCCTTCTGCTCAAACCAGGAGACCACCAGGGAGAGCGGTAGCTCGTTGAGATCGCACTCAAACGCCTCCGCTAGGGCGGTGGCAACCTTGATCGCGGAGTAGCTGTCGTTGCACTGTCCCATGTCCAGTAGCCGCGGGATCTCGCCGATGGAGCCCAGCGGCTCGCGGTTGAAGCGATACTTGTTGCACCCTAGGGTGAGCACCACCGTGTCTTGCGGTGTCTGGCGGACAAAGTCGGTGTAGTAGTTACGGCCGGGTGCTGCACCGTCGCAGCCACCTACTAGGAAGAAGTGGCGGATGGCCCCCGCTTTGACCGCCTCGATCACGCTGTCGGCCACGCCGAGCACCGCGCTGCGGCCAAAGCCGATGGTGATCTGCTCCTCCTGTTCCGGCACCGTGGTGAAGCCAGGCAGGGCTTGGGCCGCCTGGATCAGGGGCGAGAAGTTGTGATTCTCCAGGTGGCGCACCCCAGGCCAACCCACTGGGCCGGTGGTGAAGATGCGCTGCCGGTAGCGGGGTTGGGGTTCAATGATGCAGTTGGAGGTCATCAGGATGGGGCCGGGGAAGGCCGCAAACTCCTGCTGCTGGTCCTGCCAGGCCCCGCCGTAGTTGCCTACTAGATGGGGATACTTGTGCAGCTCTGGGTAGCTGTGGGCGGGCAGCATCTCGCCATGGGTGTAGATATTGATCCCCATGCCGGCTGTCTGTTCCAGCAGGGCGGCGAGGTCCGCCAGATCATGACCACTCACTAGGATCGCCTTGCCGATGACCGGAGTGAGTCGCACCTGGGTGGGTTGCGGGGCGCCAAAGCTGCCCGTGTTACCGGCATCCAACAGCTCCATCACCTTAAGATTGAGGCGGCCGAGGGCCAGCGCCTCCTCCAGTAGCTGATCGGCGTCGGTCGGTTCGGCGGCCAGGAGGGCCAGGGTGGCCTCCACCCCAGCGTAGACCTCATCACTCTCTTGGCCCAACATGCGGGCGTGGTGGGCGTAGGCGGCCACCCCTTTGAGTCCGTAGAGGATCAGGGCACGCAGCCCCACCACATCCTCACCCACCTCTTGGAGTCCCACGGTGATGGCGGCCTGCGGCGCCTGTTGGAGTAGCTGGCCAAGCTCGCTGGCGGGTACAAAGTGAGCCGGGGCGGCGAGGGGACCCACCGCAACTCCCTGCTGCTGGGCAGCCGCCGTGCACCGCTGCTGAGTCCGCTCCCGGAGGGTAGCCGCCTCTTGCAGTAGGGCGGTGAAACGGGCGGCATTGAAGTTGACATTGGTGAGGGTGGTGAAGAGCCCATAGAGCAGGAAGCCACCGACGGTGTTGTCCACGCTACCGAGTTCGCGCGCCCGCTTGGCGTAGCAGGCAATCCCTTTTAACTCGTGGATCAGGAGGTCTTGTAGATCGGCTGTCTGGGCATCTTTGCCGCACACCCCGCGGGAGGTGGCACAGCCGTTGGCGTGGTCGCTACGGTAGGTCTGTTCGCACTGATAGCAGAACATATCGGCTTCGACTCCTTGCTGGTTTGAGAGAGATGAACAACTCGGGGAAGAAGCCTAGAGGGGCAGATGCATCAGCTCCTTGATCTGAATCAAGTGGGGTATGGCTGGGTCAGTCAAGGATCTCTGCGATGGGGCCGATCCTGGGGGCGCGGCGGTCTTTAACCACACTGACGAGGGGATGAAGATGCCGGTACCGGCAGAGTATGAGCGCGCCTCGGCGCACTTTTATGAGTTACTGGTGGAGGCCCGCGAGTTGGCTGGGCTGGGCAGTACCCATCAGGCCTATACCATGGTGCAGGGGGTGTTGCAGACCTTTCGCCGTCGGTTGACGTGTGAGGAGGCGATCGCCTTCGCCAATCTGCTCCCCGTCGCCCTCCGAGCGCTGTTTGTCACCGATTGGGACACCCAGGCAGCGGTGGTGCCTTTTGCTGACCGCGCTACACTGACCGAAGAGGTGCATGCCCTGCGCCGGGAGCACAACTTCTCGCCGCCGAGCGCCATTCAAGATGTCGCACACGCCCTGCGTAAGCGGGTGGATGAGGCCAAGTTTGATGCGTTGCTGGCCACGTTGCCCGCAGGGGCGGTTGCCTATTGGCAGGGGTGAGTGGCCGGGCCCGGTTGAGGGGGGTTGTAATTCCAAAATCAGTTCAGTAATATGCGCCTCCTCATGTGGCGAGGCGCTCGCTCCGGCGGCTTCAGAGGCGGATGGATTGCTAAGTCTATCAATCTGATAGCGCCCACATGAGTCCCTGCCGCGGCTCCCACGGGGAGTTTGATAGTGGCAGGGTGCAGTCACCCTTTTTGGGGCTATAGCTCAGCTGGGAGAGCGCTTGCATGGCATGCAAGAGGTCGTCGGTTCGATCCCGACTAGCTCCACCAACACCTGAAAGCCGGGATAGCGATATCCCGGCTTTTTTTTGTCCCTTCAGCCCGGTTCCGGGTCTAAATCCCCTCTTTCCCAGCCCATGCCTGCCATCCTCGACGGCCGGCAGTGATATCATAGCGGCCGGTCCCTGAGCGGGATCGCCAATCTCATCCTGTTGTCACCTACGTTCGAGTCTCCCCTATGCGTCCCTGTGGGATAGCCTTTGCTGCACTCTTGTTGGCCCTCTCATCTCCCTTGACCGCTGCCCCGCAGGCGGAACCTACCCCTGTTGGGGAGGCGATGCCCGAGGTTCAAGCTGAGTCAGGGCCAGTCACCGCTGCGCCAGATCCCAGCCAGGCCGCGCCAGCGGTCCCGCCCCCGAGCGCGCCGATCGCCGCCGGGTTACCGGAGGATTTAGCGGCGCTACTGGCCACCCCGGCCAGCGACTCCGCAAAGGATGCCACGGCGCTGAATGACTTCTACGCCGCCCGCGGCTTCCAGCCCCTGTGGAGTGACTCGGCCCGTGCCCTCACCCTCATCGAACGGCTGGAGCGGGCGGGCAGTGAGGGGCTCAATCCGGATCAACTGCTCGATCGCGCCCTCTTCTTGCCGGTGGAGAGTGCCGAGCGGGAGCTGGCCCTGACGCAGGCCTACCTGCGCTACGCCCGGGCAGTGGGTTTTGGCCTACCCGATCCGCAGGCGGTGGATCGCAACTGGTTTATCGCCCGCCGTCCCTTTGATCCGGTGCCGCTCTTAGAGCAGCTGGCGACGGCCGACGACCTAGGGACGCTACTGGATGGGTTACCGCCGGTGGATCCTGGTTATGCGCGGCTGCGCAAGGCGTTGGCCCAGCTGCGGGTGGTGGCGGCAGAGGGGGGGTGGCCACAACTGCCACCCGAGGCCGAGGGGCTGAAGCTGGAGCTGGGCTCGCAGGGGCCCGTGGTGGCTGCCCTCCGGGCCCGCTTGGCCGCCACAGATGGGTTGGCGGCGGTGGCAAGCCCGGAGGAGGCCGAGCTGTTCGACGAGGCGGTGGCGGCGGCGGTGATCCGTTTCCAGCTGCGCAATGGTCTGGAGCCGGACGGGGTGGTGGGCAAACAGACCCAGGGCGTCCTCGCCACGCCGGTAGAGGAGCGGATCGAGCAGGTGGTCGCTACCATGGAGCGCAAGCGTTGGCTCACGCCTGATCGCGGACCCCTCTATCTCATGGTCAATGTACCGGCCTACTGGCTAGAGGTGGTGAAGGAGGGGGCGGTGGTGTTGGCCATGAAGGTGGTGGCCGGCCGTCCCACCCGCGCTACCCCCAGCTTTGTCTCGCCCATGACCCACCTGGTGCTCAACCCCACCTGGACGGTCCCTAGGCGCATCCTCCGGGAGGACATCATCCCCGCGATACGCCGGGATCCCGACTACCTGGCGCGGAAGAACTTCCGCCTGCTGGATGGCAGGGGGGGAGGGGTCGAGGAGGTGGATCCCTCCACCTTGAACTGGGACGAGCTGAACGGCCGCAACTTCCCCTACCAGGTGCGGCGCGATCCCGGTCCCCATAACGATCTGGGGCAGGTGAAGTTCCAGATGAAGAACCGGTTCGATATCTATCTGCACGACACCCCGAGCCGCCGACTGTTTGACAAGGCGCGCCGCGCCTATAGCTCTGGCTGCGTGCGCTTGGAGCAGCCGCTACGACTGGCGCAGCTGGTGATGGGCTGGGATGAGGAGCAGTTGCGGCGGGCACTTGCCCCCGGTAAGACCCGCTACATACCGCTACCGGAGGAGATCCCGGTCTACATCACCTACGAGAGTGTGTGGGTCGATCCCGATGGCACCCTGCAATTCCGGGCCGACATCTACCGGCGTGATAAGGCGGTGGCAGAGGCGGTGATGGGGCTTTGAGGGGAGTGCCCTGCCTGGGGTTACGGCCGCGGGCGGGGCGCTTGGCGCAAAAAATTGACGCCGTGGGGGGATAGGTAGGGCACTTTTTAAAAACGGGCGCTGTGACACATGTCAATGGTTGCCTGTGACATCTGCATGGGGTAAAAAGTGCACTGCCTTTGGGTCAAATGTACGAACCTGCTCATGCGCAAGTTTTTGGATCACATCCCCGCGGTTTCCCGTCGTCAGTTCATCAAGGTCTGCTCCTCTGGTCTTGCCATCGCCTCTCTGGCCCCAGGTAGTGTCCTGGCCTCCAGTGGAGAGCGGCGCCTGGCATTCCATAACCTGCACACCGGTGAGTCCGCCAAGATTGTTTACTGGGCCAATGGTAAGTACCTGCACGATGGCCTGAGCGAGATCAACCATATCCTGCGTGATCACCGCACCGATGAGGTGAAGGCGATGTCACCGCAGCTGATGGACCTCCTCTATAGCCTCCGCGCCCGCCTCGATACCCGCCAGCCGTTCCACGTCATCTCCGGTTACCGCTCTCCCGCTACCAACGCCATGCTGCACGCCTCCAGTGACGGGGTGGCGAAGCAGAGCCTGCATATGCAGGGAATGGCCATTGATATCCGGGTACCCGGGAGCCAACTCACTCGGGTGCGCAAGGCGGCGTTGGCGATGCGCCAGGGGGGAGTGGGGTACTACCCCTCCTCGGACTTCCTGCATGTCGATACCGGGCGCGTCCGCTCCTGGGGTGGCTAAGGCCCACCCCGTTTGGTGGGGGCCCGCTCCTGGCGGGTAGCGCTATAGATTGATGGCGGTGATGCGTTCACCGCGGCTGAGATCAAAGTGGAGTAGCTGTCCAGCGGCCGATGCCACCAAGAGGGCATGGCCCTGTAGGCGCCAACAGAGGCGGTGGTGGCCTTCAAAGGCCAATCTGGCGCGCAATCGCTTGTGTAGGCGGTCATACAGCTGTAGCTCCGTTGTCTCTGTCGCCTCACACTCCAGCAGTAACCAAGCGGCGTTGGCCGCCGCCCGCAACACCTCCCCTCCCACACCTAGTCGGATCAGCGTGCTCTCTTGCAGCGTGCCGTCGGTCGGTCGCTCCTCCGCCAGCAGTAGTTGACCCTCTTCGTCATAGTGCAGCGCCAGGCGGCGGCCATCGGCCAAGAGGGTGTCGAAACCCCCTAGGGATGGGCGTCCGGCGAGGGGGAGGCGGCTACGCAGGCGCAGGTCCGCAAGGCCGTAGTGCCACAACTGTGGGGCTGCCCCCGCCGTCTCTATGAGGAGCGCCAGGTCGCTGGTGGAGCGGGCCATGTGGGTGATGGGCCCCGGTAGGTCGCCGACGCTCCAGAGGGCGTGGAGATCGTGGGCATGGGTGTCTACGGCGTAGAGTCCGTTGCCGCTGCTGGTGAACCAGGTGGCGCCATTGTAGCTGTCGGCATAGTGATCTAGCACCCCCTCGGTCCACACCTTGGCGCTGCGGCGATCGCTATCGATACGACCGAGCCGCTGGAGGGGGCCGCGCTCGGCGAGGGTAATGAAGCGGTTGCCCTGGTCATTGGCGATCAGGTGATCGGCCGGTAGGGCAAACTGCGTCAGCCCCTTGCCGCTCCGATTGACTAGCCGCACCCCGGCCTCGCCCAAGGCGATGAGGTAGCGGCCGCTATCGGTAAGGGCGAGATCGCTAATAGGGAGGGTGCCGCGTCCGCTGGCGTGGCAGGTTACCGGATGGGTCATGGCCGCCAGCTGCGGCGGCGGGGTGGGTGGCCGCGGAGTGCTTACCGGCCACTCCTGGGCGAGGGCGGCATCGTTGATGAAACGGACCACCCGATTCAGCTCCTGGTCCCCCCAGTCGCTCGCCTCTTGGCGACTCTCCTGGGCCACCCGGCGTAGCAGCTGGTGGGCCATCTGGCGGGTGGCGCGGGTGGCACTCCCCTTGACCAGGGCCCGCAGCAGTTCACTGCGGAGCAGTGCGCTGTCGGCCTCTGTGGCGGTCACGAGGTCGGCCACCCGCGCGGCATCCTCCTCGAACCGCTCCTCGCTCTCCGCCAGGCGACGGGCCAGCAAGCGGATCCCACTGGTGCCACCGGCCTCGATGGCGATGGCCATCCACTCGTCGGCCTGGGGGCGTAGCTCTGGCAGGCGCCAGATCGCCTCCACTGCCAGCTCGTAGTCCCCCTTTTGGGCGGCATACTGCGCCCAGTCGATACGCAGCGCCTTGGCCAGTTCGGGATGGGGGCGCTGCAACAGCTCGATGGCGGTAGCAAAACTGCCGGTGAGGCGGGCAATGGTGCGCGCCCGCTCCGCATCACCCGCCAGTAGCCAGAGCCGCACCACTAGATCCGGTCGCAGCTCCCGCGCCTCTGCCAGCTGGGCCGCTGCCCGGAGCTGACCGTGGCGCTCCAACAGGGCAACCGCCTGCTCGTTCTCCCCCAGCAGCTCGGCCAGTACCCAGGCGGCCTCTTCAATCCGCCCCTGTTGCTCCAGCTGTCGGGCGCTGGAGCGGTAGAGATTCTGGAGCAGCTGATAGCCATCGTCACTGGCGGCGTAGCCCGCGGCAGCGGTGCCCCGCGAGAGTTTGAGCGTTTTACGGGGGCGGGGGATGGCCCAGGAGGGGAGGGAGGCCATGGGGTCGCTGGCCCGATTCAGGGGGATGGCGTGGCGGATACCCTGGTCCAGATCGCCACTCTGGAACATGTCGATCATGCGCCGAAAATAGCGCTCCTGCTCATTGGCGATGAGGCGCCATAGGCCGCTGTGGCGGATCAGACCATCCCCCAGACGGTCCCACAGGCTCGGCTGAGGTGCTCGGCTGGGTCGGCCCCATTGGGCAGCGGAGGCGGGATCTGCCTTGTTTTGTAGCCGTTCCAGCAGCGCCTGTTGGGCCGGTGCCGAAGGGGGGACGCGATGGCTGAGGATGGCCCGCAGGTCATCCTTGGTACGCCCTCTCGCCGCTTTGGGGGGGGCCGGTAGGGCGCCCAAGGAGTCGCCTCTGGCGAAGCGTACCCCAGTGCAGTCGAGCCACCCGCTGGGCGCCACTAGGGTGGCCGCCGTCAGGGGCTCCACCTCCAGGCGACCCGCCCTGACCAACAGCAGATCCCCAGGGGCCGCGGTGATGCGGCGCAGCTCCTTTGGGGTGAGGGGGAGGGCACTGAGTAGTCCCTCCAGCTCTATCACCGGGAGTCCCGATGTCTGGCGCGGATCGAGGGTCTGAGGGGTGGGAAATTGCAGGAGATAGCCATCTGGCAGGCGCCACAACCGACTCCCCACCACCCACTGCTGGAGGCCGATCTGCCGGACACGGGGCTCGCTGTAGAGTTTGTCGGGGAGATAGAGCCCACAGGCCAGGACCGGCCCGGGAAAGGTGAGACGCAGCGGGCGGGGGGGGCTCATGGCGCCGCCACCCGCAGCACCGGCTGGCCGGCGCGTAGAGAAAAGACGGTGAGTGCCCCCGCCGCGGTGAGATAGGCGATGCCCTCGCCGAAGGTCGAGACAGTGGCGTGGCTAATGGGGGCCTCTGCCCGTGGCAGGCTGTAGTTATATTGGCGATGGAGGATGCTGATGGTGCGCCGATCCTCCTCTATGACCGCTAGGCAGAGCGCTTCCGGTGGCCGTTGCCCCTGACGCTGCCCCTGGCGCGGGACCCGCAGCGTACCGATCACCTGACTCCGCGGGGGAGGGTGGAGGATCGAATGGTGACCTCCCGCCTCATAGATATGCCACTCACCCCTCCCCACATGGAGGGCAAACTCGCCGGGGCGCTCGTGGCGCGGGTCCCAGCCGTTGTTGGAGAAAAATATCTCTGCCTGGCTGGGGTCATGCAGCTCCACCTCCAGCTGTTCACTGCTATCCATCTGCCGCAGGCGACAGATCCGGCGCCCCGGCTCCAGGACGGCGTAGACCTGCTTGGCCGTGAAGGCGTTCTCCAGCACCCCTTGGGCCAGCCGCTCGCACTCGACTCGCCCCCCCTGCCAGCGCAGGCGGAAGAGCGACCGATCATCGTCCATCAGCAGGATGCACTGCTCGCCCCGGCTATCACTGAGGTAGAACGGCCGGAGAGGCCGCGACTCCAGATGAAAGTGGGGGTTATGGGCGGCATTGGTGGTGAGCGCCAGATATTTACCGTGGGGGATGTTGCTGGCGCGCAGCACCCCTCGTACTAGCTCCAGGGTCATGAGGCACCGCCGTCCTCCCCCTTGGGCGGCAACGATCTGTCCGCTCGCACGGCGGTAGATGGGGCTGCCCGTGTCGGCGCGGGGGGAGCCGGGGACGGAGTACATCACCAGGCGGCCGTCGGCCAGATTGAGTACCACCCGGTTGCCATGGTCAACAAACATCACCTGACTATCGACGGTGAGCGGACCGGCGCTATGGGTCAGCAGCTTGGGGCTGGCTTGGAAGGGATTGCGCAGCACCTGCTTTACCAACGCCGCAGGGGGGAGGGGAAACTCATCGCTACGGCTGCGGGCCGGTGGTGGTGGGGTCACCGCGACCAGCAGGCGATCCGCCGCGAGGTCGTAGCTGGGATCGATGGTAATGCAGTGGAGCGGGAGGGGGGTGAAGGCCTCCCTAAAGGGGGCCGCATCGTACCGGCTGGCGGCGAGCCAACACTCCTCCGCGGCCTGCCGCTCAGCGAGTGCCGCACGCCACAGTCCTAGCTGATCGGCCGTCACCGGCATCAAGCCGGCGGCGCGGAGGAAGTTGGCGGTTAGGGTGGCGACATTCACCTCCTGCTGCCACCCCTGCTCCGGTCGCTGTAGGAGGCCCCAGTGGAGGGTTGCCCCCACCGCCTCCGCCCGCCGCGCCAGGAGCAATAGCAGCAGTAGGTGGAGTAGGCGGGGGGCACCGATCTGCTGCGGGCCGGCGTCCAGCAGCAGATAGATAGCCCGGGCCGAGCCGCGGGCTATCTGGCGCTGCTCGTAGTAGAGCTGTTCACCCATCACCGCCCGCCGTTCAAACTCCTCGGGGTACTCCTCCGCCAGCAGCCACTCCCCTGGCAGCAGGCGTTCCGGTATACCGCTGCGGGCTAAACCAGAGAGCCCATCAGGTTCCCCTGTTGCCTCGTTGATGGTGGCCGGGCCGACCAGGCGATCGAGCTGCTGCAACAGGGGGGCGAGGGCATCTGCCAGGGGGCGGGCGAGGAGCTGGAGTTGGCGGGCCCAAGGGAGTAGCGCGGGTGGCAGATGAACCATCGTGGGGTGCCTAGGTGGGCGGGCTCAATGGAGCGTTCCGGCGGCGAGCTGGGTCAGACGCCCCACCGCCAGGGGGCGGGCCTCGACCAAGGGGATGGCGAGCTGTTGGTGCGGGCAGTAGAGCAGGGGGCCTGCCGGTAGATGGGGGCGGAGGGCGGCCAACAGGAGATCCTCCGCCACGGCGGGTTTAAGGGTGGTCGGCAGGTAGAGTTCTGGCACCGCCTCCAGGCGGCCGAAGTAGCTCACCCCATCGCTCCAGGGGAGATCGGCATACTCCCCCAACAACACCATCCACTCCCGCTCGGCCAGCACCCCCCGTAGACGGCGGCCCAGCTCATCCTCGGAGAGACGCAGCAGGGTGCGCGCCAGGCGTTGGACGACGGGGCGTGGGCAGAGGAGGGCGCTGGTGGGCAGGGGCGGATCGCGCGCCTCCCAAGAGAGGTCAACCAATCTCATGCCGCGCCGGGCTCCTCGCCGGCCAGTTGCTCTACCACTCGGCTCCGCAGGGTGTACAGCGGTTCGGTCAGGTAGTGCTCGGGAATGGTGGCATCCATCTCTTTGACCACCGCCTCCAGCGCCAGCAGCCAGCGGCCCAACTCCTCGGCCTCACTGGGGGGCTGGGCCAGTAGTTGCTCACCGGCCTCCAGTAGGCGAGTGGCGCGGGCCGCCGGGCCACAGGAGGCCTCCTCTGCCGCGGCCGGGAGGATGGCATTGGCACTCGCCTCCAGCTCCTCCCGCAGCACCTCCCGGGCCACCGCCTGGGCGGTGGCGGTGGGGACGACATAGATGAGCGGCCAGAGATCGGCCCGGGTGGCGCTGGTGCGTCCCGCCACCGTGGCCGCCGCCGCCATCAGCCCTTGGGCCTTGACTAGACGGCGATCCGAGAGGTGGATCCCGGCCTTGCGCAGCAGGCGGATGCAGTGGGCTAGATGGGGGCGGACGCCATCCAGTTGCACTTGGCGGGCCGCCTCGGCCAGGTGGTCGAGATGGCTGACGGTGCGACCCCGCTGTGGATCGGCTGAGGGCGAGGCGGTGGCGGCCGCATGGCCGGAGGCCAGGAGGTCCTCCAGCAGCAGGTCGCTCACCGGTTCCAGAAAGAGATGGACCAAGAATCGATCGGCAAAGGCGTTGAGGGCGTGGTCCTCCGGCAGGGCATTGGAGGCGCCCACGCAGACCCGCAGGGGGCAGTGCAGCTCCGTCTGGCCGCGCCGGAAGCGGCGCTCGTTGAGGATGCCGAGGAGGGTGTTGAGGATGGCGGTGGAGCCGAGGAACACCTCGTCGAGAAAGGCGATCTCCGCCTCCGGCAACATACCTCCGGTGACCGTCTCTACCCGCCCCTCGCGCAGTTTTTTGAGGTCCACCGCGCCAAACACCTCGCTGGGCTCGGTGAACCGCCCCAGCAGATATTCAAAGTAGCTGCCCCCCAGGGCGCTGGCCACCCGACGCACCACCGCGCTCTTGGCGGTGCCGGGGGGGCCGATCACCAAGAGGTGTTCACCCGCGATGGCCGAGAGGACGATGAGATCCGCCAAGGTTTCGCGCTCCACCAGACCGGTGGTGGCGTCTCGAATGGCCGCACGCACGGCAGCGGCCGACTGTTGCAGATCGGGCATAGGATGGATGGCCTAGGACAGCAGCCGGGGAGAGTACCTGGAACGCCCAGGATCTGAAAGTGATGTGTCGCGGATGGGGGTGGCCCCCCTCCCTCGCTGGGAGGGGGGGCAACGCTCAGGCCTGGGCGGCCTCTAACATGGCGCCATACTCCTGCTCAAAGAAGAACTGCTCCTCACCAAAGGCGGGGCGCAGCTCATCAAACCAGGTGGCCTCGGTATCGTAACGGGCGAAGAAGGGGCGATGGGTCCAGGCGGGGTTGCGCCCCTGGAGGAAGCGCAGTGCCAGCACCTTGGCACCGTTGATCTCCGTCACCCCCAGCATCTCAATCTTGCCAGGGCCGGCGCTCATGGAGGGGCCGCGGGCGGTGCGAGCAAGGCCGGAGACCTGGCCGATGGCGCCACGGTAGATCTGCCAGGCACGCACCAACGGCACCTCAAAGTAGTGGCGGGCCCCGGTATCGCGGGCGATGAACATGTAGTAGGGCTGGATACCGAGCCTCACCTGGGTGCGCCAGAGCTGGGCCCAGACGGCGGGATCGTCGTTGATATGGGCCACCAGCGGCCCCTGGCTACGCAACACGGCGCCGGTATCACGTAGACGGCGGATGGCGGCGCGCACCGTGGGGGTAGAGAGTTCACGGGGGTGGTTGAAGTGGCACATGATGGCCACCTGTTTCCCGGCCGTAGTCAGCCGCTCCAACAGCCGTAGCAGGTCGTCGGCATCGGCATCGTGGACGAAGCGGTGGGGCCAGAACGACAGCGCCTTGGTGCCAATGCGCACCGTGGTGAGGTGCTCAAACTGCGGTGCCAACAGCGGCTCCAGGTAACTGGCCAGGTACTTGGTCTTCATCACCATGGGATCGCCGCCGGTGAGCAGTAGATCACTCACCTCCGGGTGCAGGCGCAGATAGTCATGCAGCCGGCCCGCCTCATTGGCCGCAAAGCGTAGCTCCTTATCACCCACAAACTGCGGCCAGCGGAAGCAGAAGGTGCAGTAGGCGTGACAGGTCTGGCCCTGGCTGGGGAAGAACAGCACCGTCTCGCGGTACTTGTGCTGTAGCCCCGGCAGCCGTTCGGCGCCAATCCGCGGTACGTTAAGCTCCATCTGGCCCGCCGGGTGGGGGTTGAGGTCGTGGCGGATAGCGGCGCAGAGGGTGCGTAGCTCCCCCTGTCCCAGGCCAGTATTGAGGGCCGTGGCGATCTGTTGAAACTGCGTCGGCTGCAACATCCCCGGCTGGGGGAAGGTGAGTTGGAAGATGGGATCGTGGGGGATGTTATCCCAGTCAATCAGCTCATCGATAACATAGCGGTTGACCCGGAATGGCAGCACCTGGGCCACCACCCGCATGGCGAAACGCTCCGCCTCAGTGAGGCGGGCCAACTCCGGGATCTGATCGAGTTGGCGTTCGGTAAAGACCTGGAAACGGTCTGCGGATTCAGGTACGGCGCCGCTGGACGCCGCTCGTGATAGACGGGCGGGATTGCGCATGAAGACTCCATCGCGGCACTGGGGGCAGGTGCACCATTGCACCCGCGGTCTCTAGAGTGGTGGAGTGAGTCTGGCCGTGGAGTGTAGCACAGGCGCCCCATTTTCGACTGGAAAAAAGGCCTATTTTCTCTAGGTGGCGTGCGGAAAGGCTGGAAAAATCAGGTTATTCAACGGGGGTCTACCACAAAACGGCCGCCCTCCACTTCTTCGAGCTGGCGGTCACGGTCTCCATCATCAATCCGGCCCAGGTACTGGCCTCCTTCTATCTCGCATGGGCATCCCTCAGCGGCGACCAGAGCGGTCAAGGGTCTGCTACGCCGGGCGTTTTGACCGCTCCGGTCACTGCGATACGCTCAAGGGCTTGGGGCGGGGCGCAGGGGGTTGCGGCCCACCTCCGAGCCCGTCCACCCCGAGAGCACCGATGAACCCGCAGACCCAACAGGCGTTAGATGGCATTCAAAATCCTTCATGCACACACGGCCATGGGGTGAGATGGACGCGATAAATAAGGCATTGAACGCTGGTGATGACGTCTGAAGTGCCGCAATGGCGCCAGTTGAATGAAATGAGTCGAGAGAAGCTTTACCGCCGTGTTTAACAGGTCGAGAAGTCATAAAGGTCGGGTATCGAGCAAAAATGAACTGCGAGGTCATTGAAAAGCGCTTGGGTGAATTTTTGGAGAGGCATTGGCAATTAAGTGACATTGCTCCATTCATGCTTGTCTATATCCGGCTGCTTCTTCTGTTTAAGGGTGGGTTGTCTCAAGCGGAAGTAAATGTTGTGTTAGAACGGCAAAGGCCATTGCTTGGATGGCCGTTTGTTGATGATGGTTTTGATGAGCTTAGGTGCTTGGTGCGTAAGACGGTAGGTGAGGATCTCAAGAATGAGACTGATATAGCGCGGAGAGGGATGCTGAATAGGTTGTTGTTTTGCTCTCTCGCAACGCCATCTTCTAAGCCGCCTACATGGCGGTGAACCCTGGGACCATTATATTTCCGTACGTGCTCATCTTCTAAGCCGCCTACATGGCGGTGAACACTGGTGGCGCTGGGACCGATCAAATTTTGACCAATCTGCTTTACAAGTGCGAGCGCCACCGCCGGTCGGGTCCGACCCCCAACCGGAGGGCAATGGTGGTGAAGAGGCGCGGAGCGGCTAGTGAACGGCGCGGGAGGGCGGGTAGCCGAGCAGG
>QKFD01000064.1 GCA_003251535.1 Chromatiales bacterium
GGGGGCTGAACTGGTGGGACCGGGGGCGGGTAACCCTGGGGTGGGGGATGTCCGCGCCGCCATCAACAGTACGGGGGGGGCGGTTGCGGTGTGGCAGCAGTCGGACACTGCGGAGTTCATCCTCGCGGCCTCCATCTGGGATGGCGCCCAGTGGTCCTCCGCCATGCAGATCAGCGGCTCGGCGGGCTATAGCGCCTATGAACCACGGGTGGGCATCGCCGACAGTGGCGATATCCTCATCGTCTGGCGGCAGTCCGATGGGTATCGAGATCGGATCTGGGCGCGGCAGCGGATAGGTGGGGTGTGGGGCAATGAACAGGTGATCGACCAGAACCAGGATTCGGTCGCTGCTCTCCAGTTGGCGATGAATGGGGCTGGAAAGGCGATGGTGTTGTGGCGGATGACACCGCCCCAGGGCTCCTCCACCCCGGCCCAGATCCAGGCGCGACGCTGGAACGGGAGCAGCTGGGAGGCGGTGCGGGAGATCGCCCCTGACAATGGCGATACCCCTCTGGCGCCGCAGGTGGCCATGGATGTCGCAGGTGACGCCTACGCCAGTTGGGAGCAGGGGGGGCGGCTCTATGCCGCCCACTTTAACCGCAATCTCGGGGTCGCTGCGGAGTGTAGCGGTAGTACGGTTACGGTGCAGAACCGCCTCTACCAAGCGGGCGAACGCATCCTCTGCCGGGCAACCACCCAGTTGACCACCGCGGGTAGCGTCAGCGTCGAGTCCGGCGCCACGGTGTACTACCAGGGGCCGGCGCTACGCCTGACGCCGGGGTTTGCGGTCAAGGCCGGTGGCCATCTCCACGCCACACCCTAGGGTCAGCGGTGCAATGGGGCAGGGCCGATATTTCGGTTTTTGGCGCGAGCAGCAGCCGACCCAGGAGGGGCGTCCAGCGCTCTGCGACTGGTTGGGTGATGCGGCAGATCCCGCCTCCGAGGCGGTGGTTGCCTATCTGATCCGGGGTCTCACGGTGGCGGCAGCCACCTCCCTGGAGCGCTGTCTCATCTGTGGCGAGGTCATCGGCGGGATGGCCTATCTCTCCGATGGCCACTGGCTCTGGCCGCAGGGCCTGGCCCACTATGTTGCCGCCCACCAGGTAGTGCTGCCCCCGCCGTTGCGGCACTGGATCATGGCGCGCCAGGGGGTCCCATTTGAGCTGCCAGAGGACCCTCTCCGCGAACTGGATTGGCCCACCGACCACACAAAATAACTACTGCCCCAGCTACTGCCCCAGCCGCGCCCCGACGTGGATCGCCACGGCATCCATCTTGTTGACCATGAACTGTGCCTTGCCCTCCTGGGTGACGTTGATCGGCGCCAGGGTGGCGCCGCTGGGATCGATGCAGTGGCTGCCATCCGCCGCCAGCCGACTATGGACCACATCGCAGTAGGCCCCCGCCGCCAGGCCGGTCTGAAACCAGCCGTTGTGCTCTGGCCCAAAGGCGGTCTCATCCGACCATAGCTCGCCGTTGATGACCACAAACCCCTTATCGCCCCGCCCAAAGGCGATACGGTTGCGCTCGCCATCCCAGAGGTGATCGAGTTGCCAGGCGGTGGTGGTGGCGGCGCGGAACCCCACCATCCCGGCGATGCCAGGCCAGCGGTGTTCGCACAACCAGTGGGAGTCACCGCTGACGGCACCGCTGCTGGGCTGGTAGGTCAGGCAGTGGTTGTGGCCCCCCTCCCACACTGGGGTGGTCTGCCAGCTGCTGGCATTGGCGTAGTCGGCAGCGGTCAGGGTGGCCTGGTGGGCGCCGTCGTGAGGGGGGCCGATGAAGTCGTCCGTCACCCCCATATCGGCCACCTTCACGATATCCTGGCTGGGGTTGCTGAGGTCCCACAACTCGCCGTTGCCAAAGGTGTAACTGGACATCACCTTGGGGTAGCCGTAGGGGTAGGCCAGCATGAAGATGTTGGCGAGCCGGTAGGCGGGGAGGTCGTTGCGGATGCCATAGTTGTGGCCATCTCCCCCCTTGTGGGCGAACACCGCACCGCCACCGCCATGGCCCCGTTGGTTGTCGTGGTTGTCGATGAAGATGACCACCTTGTCACTGGGCTGCATCGACTCCCCCACCACATCGTCGGCGCGATGGATGGTGAGTCCATTCCAGTTGAGGAAGGCGCTCGCCTCGGTCTGGCCGAAGTTAAACTCCGTGACCTTGCCATTGCCGTAGGCCCCCTGCGGATTGGGGGGGGCGCCGATGTACTCCTGGAACACCAGCACCCGGCGAGGGGCACCGGGATTGATCTCGGTCCCCTCGATACTCACCCCCGCTGCACTGGCAGCCTGCTCCAGGATGGCGTGCAGATCGGCCGCGGGCATATGTTTGGCAGCATCGATGCGCAGGCCATCGACCCCAAGGGCGAAGAGCGAGGCGAGGTAGTTGGCGAGGGTGGCGCGCACATCCTCCCGCTCGGTGGCGAGATCGGCCAGCCGCTCCAGCTCACAGTTCTGCACCTGCCAGCTGTTGTTCCAGTCGCTGACCCCGTTGCACTGGTGGTGGAAGTGCGGGTGGCGGTAGTCACTCAAGGCACCGGGGACGCGGTTGCGGTCGTCGCTATCGAATAGTTCATCAAACTCGAAGCTGCCGGGGCAGAAGCGGCTGCCGGCGACCCCGCGGCTACCGTACTGCGGCTGGTGGGTGTCGCAGTTGGGGCGGCAGCTGGCCATGTGGTTGATCACCGCATCAGCATAGATGGCCACCCCGGCGGCGTGGCAGCGGCGGATCATCGCTTGGAATTGGGCGCGATCCCCGCTGCGGCTGGTGAGCTTGTAGCTGACCGGCTGGTAGCGCTCATACCAGGGGCGACCGAGTAGCAGGCGGTGTTCGTTGGGGGGCGAGATCTGTACCGCGGTGTAGCCGTTGGGGCCGAGGTACTGCTCGCACTCCTGGGCGATGTCGTCCCAGCGCCACTCAAACAGGTGGACGAAGGCGTTGGCGTGGAGGGTGGGGCTGAGCAGGCTCAGCAGAGTGCCGAGCAGGAGGGCGGCGGAGCGGCTGCGCATGGTGATCTCCTTGGCGCAGCAGCTTGCCGCACCTCATCGTCCTTGGATAACCCCTCCGCGCTTGGCGCCAGGGAGGGGAGGGCCACCCCACAGGGGGCAGCGCCTAAGATACAACTGTTTCCATGACCGGAGTACCACCCCGGCGGCGCGCGGGACCAGGGGCTCAGAAGCGGGCCAGACACACCTGTTGGGTGGGGTGGGGCGGCTGCTCCAACGCCTCGATGACGATGCCCAACCGCTCCGCCAGCGTGGCGTAGAACGAGAGATCCCGGTGGTAGGACTTGATCATCGGGATGTTGTTGCCATACACCACATGCTCCTCCCGCTCCTCGCCACCGATGCAGACCGTAAACAGCAGGCTCCCGCCCGGCTGCATCACCGTTTGCAGGCGGCGCAGGCACTGCTCTATCTGCTGGAAAGAGAGGTGGGTAAAGACCGAGTGGGCCATGGCGAAGTCAAAGCGACGGGCAAAGCGCTCAAAGGCGAACTCGCCATCGCACAGCAGCTGGTAGCGGTGGCGGGCGTGGGAGACCTTCTGTAGGTAGATCTCTGCCAGATGGATGTAGCCCGGTACCGGATCGATCCCACAGTAGTGGTCGTCCTCCAGCCAATCCACCAGCCGCATCGCCAGCTTGCCGAAGCCGCAGCCGATATCGAGCACCTGGTGGTGGGGTTGTAGGCCGTGGGCGCGCAGCGCCTCAAACGGCCAATCGCGGAACTGGTCATGGCGCGCCCAGAGTCCACGGTAGAAGAAGACCTCGGCCGGCTCATACCCCTCGTGTACCGCGATATCCATCAGTTGGGCCGCCTCTTCGCCATAGTAGAGGCGGCCGCCCTCGCGGTAGGGGGTATCGTCATAGTCGGGCCGCGGGGAGTCCGCCGCCAGCTGCGGACGTAGACCGCCCGGGTGCAGCGCAATCGCCTCGGGGGGCATCAAGATGCGGGCGTAGCCCGGTTGGTTGTCGCGGGTGGCGATGGGGTAGACCCCATGGGGCTGGAAATAGCGAAAGATCAGCAGATCGCCCGCCCGTAGCTGCTCCTTGGCGCAGAGATTGATGGGCTCTCCCCCGAGCAGCCCATTCTCCAGATAGAAGCCCCCTGTGTAGTCGTCACCATAGGAGGTAAGGGCCAGGGAGAGCTGGACCCGGGCGTGGTCCAGCGGGTAGTCCACGTGGCGCGGCACCTCGGCGCCATATTTGGTCAGGGTGACGCGGTAGGAGGCGCCGTAGTAGCCGTTGGGGTCCTTGCGATAGCGCTGGAAGTGGGGCAGAAAATCTTTGTTGGGTGGATTGCCTTCAATGCGGTTGCGCAGTGCCTGCAAGCGCCAGCCGGTGGTGTAGCTGAACATATCCAGCGGCGGGTTCCAGAAAAAGTTGTAGTGGCGATCCACCTCCGCCGAGAGGGTGGAGCTGTCGGGGCAGCCCAGGTAGAGCTGATCCCACTTGTCGTAGGGATCGATCACCGGGTTGTGGTGCGACTGCCAAAACTGCAATAGGTAGGCGGCCTGTTGGGCATCGAGGAAGTTGCGGATGACGTAGTAGCCGGGGCCGCGGTAGATCGCCTCCCGGATGGGCTGAACCGGGGTGTAGTCGATGGGGAAAAGCTCCACGCAGGTCACCTCTGTCGATCGATACGGGCGGAGAGCCGCGCCCGCTGGCGATCTGGCAGCGGGGCGGGGCGCAGACAGGATAGCCCAGCGCCCGCCCGCCGATATAGGGCAGTGTCCGCGCCTAGAGCCAGTAGCTGGGGTAGCTGCGGTGGCCCAGGGTACGGTGGAAGAGCAGCGCCACCAGCTGGAGGGCGAGTACCCCCAACAGGGTGGGCATGAGGAGAAAGCCCCACTGGGGCTGACTGAGCATGATGATGATGGGGTTGGAACCGGCCGGCGGGTGGACGGTGCGGGTGAGCTGCATGACGCCGATGGCCGTGGCGAGGGCCAGCGCCATGTTCCACCACTCGGCCCCCCAGAGGGTGAAGAAGATCAGTCCGGTGAGGGAGGAGAGGAGGTGGCCGGCGATGACGTTGCGCGGCTGCGAGAAGGGGCTCTCCGGAAAACCGAACAGCAGTACGCACGATGCCCCAAACGAGCCGAGCATCAGGGGGCTGTGGGTCACCTGGGCGAGATAGGCCACGGCGGCGATGGCGAGCAGCCCCCCCAACCAGCTGCGGGCGATCTGGCGCAGAGGGGGGGCTGGGGGGAGGAGGGTACGGCTCTGGGGGGCAGCTGGTTGGGCGACTGGGTTCATCGGTCCTCTCCTGTTCCAAACGGTTGGTTGGTAAACGGGGCAAAAAATTTAGGCGTTGCGGAAGGCCTGGACGATCCGCTCGCAGTGGCGCACAAAGATGGCGGGGTCCTTGAAGACCCGCATCATCATCAATCCCCCCTGTAGCTCCGCCACGGCGAGGGCCGCCCGCTCCCGCGCCACCTCACTCTGATACTTGGCGGCGTAGATCTGGGCCAGGGCGTCAATCCACTGCTCAAAGTAGCGGCGTACCACAGGACCGAACTCCGGTACCGTATCCACCGCCTCCAAGGCTAGATTGCCCATCAGACAGCCACCCTCCCGGCCGGTGAAGTAGCGTTGGGTCTCCGCCATCATCCCCTCCAGCCGCTGCTCAGGGCTCAGCTGCTGGTGCTGGGCCCAGCTGAAGACCTGCTCGTGGAAGTGTCTCTCTACCCGTGCCATCGCCGCCAAGGCCAGCGCCTCTTTGCTGGGGAAGTGGTGGTAGAGGCTCCCCTTGAGCAGGCCGCAGGCCTTGGCCACATCGGCCATGGAGGTGCGGTGGTAGCCACGTTGGCGGATGATCTCCAGTGCCTGGGTCACGATGGTGGCGGGATCGGTCTTTTGAATGGGCATTGCGTGGCTCGAAGTATCTACCAATCGTTTGGTAAAAATCAATCAACCAGGGCAGCACGCTCTCTGCTGCCCGTAGACGATACGCCCCGAAAAAGGGCAGGGCATAGCTAATACTAAGTTGGAGCCCCCCTCAAGCGGTGGCCCGGCGCCCGCCTTACTAGGGAATTCCCTATAGCGTTAATGGCTTACTGGGCGCAGGAGTTAGATAGATACGCTCTCATTTTGTCGCCTGGCTCCGGTATCATCGAGCCCCGGGGGATTGCCCAGGGTCGTGGGACCGAACGGTCGGTGGCCGGAGGGCACTCGATTAAGATAACGAATCGCGCCGCCAGGAGGTGCCTAGTGGATAATCGGTTGGACTATGACGTCATCATCGTGGGGGCAGGTCCGGCAGGACTTGCCGTGGGCTCGGAGCTCTCCCGCGACCAGAAGGTGCTCATCGTCGATATGAAGCCGGCGATGCGGGACACCACCAAGAGTTGGTTCATCCCCAAACTGGTGCTGGAGGCCGGCGACTCCTTCGATGTCACCCCCTACACCTACGGCGGCGTGACCCGCTTCACCACCCACACCTTCTCCGGCGTGGTGGCCACCTGGCACGCCAACCTCGAATACCTCTACGTGCGCGAGCATGACATCCTCGGTTACTTCGGCGACACCATCACCGCCAACGGCTCCGAGATCGTCCTGGGCTGCTACTACCAAGATAGCGTGGTGCATAAGGACTCCGTGGTGGTGGAGACCTCCAAAGGGACCTTCTCCGCCAAACTGCTGATCGACGCCTCCGGCTCCAACTCCCCCATCCGCGGCCGCTACGCCCTACCCACCCGCGACTACTACTGGTGGTCGGTCTCTGGGGCGATTGTCGATCTACCCGATGGCCTCCATGAGATGGAGGTGGGCGACTACCAGATGTGGGGGACCTACCGGGACACCGACATCGATGCCAACGCCTCGCTCCAGTCGGGGCGCCCGGTGATGGAGTATGAGATCCTCGATGAGCACACCGCCTTCATCTTCATCTTCTGCCTGCGCAAAGAGAAGGTGGATGCCGATCTCCTCAAGGAGGAGTTCCTCCACATCATGCGCGACGAGCCGGCCAACGTCGATTTCCACAACGCGCAGATCCGCGAGTGGAAACATGGTTGGTACCCCTCCGGGGGGCCCGAGTCACAGGAGGTGACCGAGGATCGGGTATCGTTCATTGGCGATGCCGGCTGCTGGACCACCCCATGTGGCTGGGGGATGTCCTTCATCCTGGCCAACTATAAACACTACGCCCGCGCCCTGCTGCCCAAACTACAGGCCAACAGCCTCAGTAAGCATGAGCTGCACAGCCTCATCCACCCCACGGTGAAGACCCAGTATCAGGTGCTGCTGGACCAGCTCACCACCCACTTCCTCTCCTACGCCAGTGCCAATCTACTGGATCAGTTCATCGCCCTGTTCAAGCCCGGCAGTGCCCTGGGGGACAAGGGCGGTTACCTGTGTGAGAAGCTCTTTACCCTCACCATCACCGACGAGGAGGCGCGCTTCCTCTTCACCCATCTGCTCAAGGTGTTTGATCTCAAGGAGCTGATGAAGGTCCTGCCCTACAGCGACTACCTGCTGCTACTGGAGCTGGCCAAGGAGCATGTAGAGGAGGAGGTGATGGAGGGTATCCATGCCCTGCTCGATCGGTTCAAACGCAAAGAGGCCGAGCCGCCGTTTGTCAGTGGTTTCACCTTCGATTGAGGATGGTGGCCGCCCTACCGTTTGTCGTGGGACAGCGGTAGGGCGGTCTACGCACTAGCCACGGGTGGCGACGGTGGATAGCTGCTTAGGTCCAGCAGGTCACCAGGACGGTTTAGGAGGGGTCATCCCCTGGCAGGGAGGGCGTGAAACTGGACGCTTGGACAGACGAATCGACACAGGTTCCCAGCAATGAGCGTGGATATCCCGGGTTTAAGCCTCACGAGGCCGCTCTACCAATCGCAGCGTAGCCTCATCTATCTCGCCGTGCGTGAGCTGGATGGGGTCTCTGTGGTCGTCAAGACGGCGCAGGAGGAGTACCCCACCCGCCACGAGATCGCCCGCTTCCAACGGGAGTACCAGATCCAGCAGCAGCTCCACAGTAGCGGGATCCCCAAGGTCTACGACCTGGTTCAGATGGGGAACCGACCGGCGCTGCTCATGGAGTATGTGGAGGGGATCCCGCTCTCCCAGCTGGTGGCGGAGGAGGGGCCGCTGCCCTTGGCGCAGTTCTTCAACATCGCCATGCAGCTGGCGCAGATCATCGGTGAGATCCACCAGGGCGCCATCATCCACAAGGATATCAAGCCCTCCAACATCCTCTGGCAGCCGCAGCAGCAGCGGATCTACATCATCGATTTTGGTATCGCCACCGAGCTGTCGGCGGAGCGGCATGGACAGGGGGAGGAGCTGTTTCGCGGCTCCCTCGCCTACATCTCGCCGGAACAGACCGGGCGCATGAACCGCACCATCGACTACCGTACCGATCTCTACTCCCTCGGCATCACCTTCTACCAGCTGCTGTGTGGCCAACTGCCGTTTGATGAGGCACAGGACTCCATGGGCTGGATCCACTGCCACATCGCCCGGGAGCCGCAGCGCCTGCATGAGCGTCGCACCGACATCCCGGAGGCGCTATCGCAGGTGGTGGCCAAGTTGATGGAGAAGGGGGCGGAGGCGCGCTATCGCAGCGCCTTTGGCCTGAAGAACGACCTCGATCAGTGCCGCCAGCGACTGCTGGCGGGGGCGGCCAACGATGAGCTGTTCATCCCCGGCCAGCGCGACTTCTCCGATCGCTTCGAGATCCCGCAGAAGCTCTATGGCCGAGAGCAGGAGATCGCCGTGCTGATGAGCGCCTTCAGCGAGGTGGCGGACGGCGGGAGCAAGATGCTGCTGGTGGGGGGCTACTCCGGGATTGGTAAGTCGGCCCTCATCAATGAGGTCCACAAACCCATTGTCGGTCGCAACGGCTACTTCATCGCCGGTAAGTTCGATCAGTTCCAGCGCAACATCCCCTATTCCGCCATCAGTCGCGCCTTCCAGGGGCTGATCCAGCAGCTCTTGGCGGAGCCGCCGGAGCGGTTGCAGGGCTGGAAGGAGTCGATCTTGGAGGCGCTGGGCCAGAGCGGACAGGTGATCATCGACATCATCCCCGAGCTGGAGCAGGTGATCGGCGAGCAGCCGCCGGTACCGCACCTCGGCTCGGAGGAGAACCAAAACCGCTTCAACGGCCTGTTTTTGCGCTTCCTCGCGCTCTTCACCCGGCGTGAGCACCCCTTGGTGCTCTTCATCGACGACCTCCAGTGGGTCGATTCCGCCACCCTCGCCCTGCTCAAGCTATTCATGCTGAGCGGTCGCAGTAACTACTTTCTCTTCCTCGGCGCCTTCCGCGATAACGAGGTGGAGCCCCACCACCCCTTCCATCGGGCGGTGGAGGAGATCCGGGCCGGCGGTGTACCAGTGCCACAGTTGACGCTGAGGCCCCTGACCCTGGAGCACATCAACCAGCTGGTGGCCGATACCGTCAGCCAGGAGCCGCAGGAGACGGCCGCCTTGGCGCAGTTGGTCCACGCCAAGACGGCCGGCAACCCCTTTTTCGTCAACCAATTCCTGAAGAGCATCCATGAGCGGGGGTTGATTGGTTTCGAGGTGGCCCGGCTGCGCTGGCGCTGGGATCTGGCGGCGATCCACGCCGAGGGGATCTCCGACAACGTGGTAGATCTGATGCTGGACAAGCTGGCCGCGCTACCGGAGACGGCGCGCCATCTGTTGCGGCTCGGGGCCTGCATCGGTAACAGCTTTGATCTGAAGACCCTCTCCATCATCAGCGAGCTGCCCCAGTCGGAGGTGGCGCGTCGCCTCTGGCCGGCGGTGAAGGCGGGGCTGCTGCTATCAGATGGGGAGGGCCACGCCCTGCTCAAGGAGCTGGACGATGCCGCCATTGAGCGCGATGAGCGCTTCCCGACAACGGTCGATCGCTTCCTCCACGACCGGGTGCAGCAGGCCGCCTACTCCCTGATTGAGTCGGACAAAAAGCGCCAGGTCCACCTACAGATCGCCCGCCTTCTGCTGCGCGAGGCGACCGAGGAGGAGCTGGAGGGGCGGCTGTTCGATATCGTCGGCCACTACAACCACAGCGTTGCCCTCATCGATCAGCAGGAGGAGCGGCAGACCCTCGCCAATCTCAATCGGCGGGCGGGGCAGCGGGCGCGCGAGGCGACCGCCTACCACCCGGCGCTACAGTACTTCCGGCGGGGGATCGAGGTACTGGCCGGGTTGACCGGCGCGGATCACTACGCGCTGATGTTTGAGCTGGAGAAGGGGCAGGTGGAGTGTCACTTCCTGCTCAGTGCGGTGGAGGAGGGGGTACAGGGGGCCGACCAGCTGCTGCGCAAGTGCCGGCGGTTGGAGGATAAGGTGGCCATCAACAACATCCTCATCCTCTACTACGGCGGCGCCGGGCAGATGGATCGCGCCATCGAGATCGCCCTCGACTCCCTCCAGCTTTGTGGGGTCGCCATCCCGCGCAACCCCAATCGCTCTCAGCTACTGCTGGAGTTGGCGCGCGCCAAGCTGCGCCTGGGTCGGCGAGGAGCGGCGGAGCTGCTGGCCATGCCGGAGTTGACCGACGGCAATGTCCACACCGTGCTCAGTCTGCTCAAGGAGCTGATCGCCCCCACCTATCTACAGGGGCGCACCAGCCTGCTGCCCTACATCATCTTGCGGATGTTCAACCTCACCCTGGCCCATGGCAACGGGCCGGTGGCCTCCTTCGCCTACTCGGGCTACGCCCTGCTGTGGGCCAAGCTGGATGACTTCAAAGAGGCGCACCGCTTCGGGGTGATCGCCATGGAGTACAACAAGCGGGTGGATAACCCGCCGATGGAGGCGCGCTGCTACTTCATGACCACCAGCTTCGCCCTCTACTGGCGCCAGCCCCTGCGGCAGGCGCGGGAGCTGCGGCGTATTGGTCTACAGAAGTTGGTGGATACCGGGGAGTATTTCTGGGCCTCCTATATCTATCTGTTCGGCTTTTGGCAGGAGGTGTTACTCGCCGCCTCGGTGGATGAGATCGTCGCCTTCACCGCCCGCGAGATCAAATTTGCCGAGCAGGCCAAACAGATCGAGCCGTTCCACGTCCACACCCTGCACCACAATCTCCTGCGCAACCTGGCCGGGGAGGTGACAGAGCCCGCCAGCCTCGACTTCCACGGCGGGGAGGAGGCGGCGGCGCTGGACTATTTCAAGGTCAATGTCACCTCCACCATGGGGCGCTTCTACCACCAGGTGTGCCGCTTGGTGCTGGAGTTTGGCAACGAGTCCTATGATCGCGCCGTCACCTTGGCGGTCGATCCGGCCATGACCGAGGAGGTGATCCGCGACGGCACCTTCACGCGGGTCATCTTCACCCTATTTAGCTGCCTGGCCATCCTCAACGCCTCGGCGGCCAATGGCCATGCCGAGCAGCGTCAGCGGCAGAGCTGCTACCGGGCGCGCAAGGCGAAGCTGAACCGCTGGTATCGCCTCTGTCCGGAGAACTTTGCCCCCCTGTGGCACCTGGTGGAGGCGGAGGCGGCGCGCAGCCCACGCCGCGAGGCAGCGGCCATCGGTCACTATGAACAGGCCATTCGCAGCGCCCGCGAGAACGGTTGGTTACTGCTGGAGGCGATGGCCAACGAGCTATTTGCCAAGTTCTGGCTGCGGCGGGCAAATGAGCGGGTGGCGGCGGTCTACATGGCGGAGGCGCGCTACCTCTACTACCGCTGGGGCGCCGCCGGCCGGGTGCGTGGCTTGGATGAGCGCTACCCGCAGCTGCTCGGTCGGCCGTCGCTGGTGCGGCCGGAGCTACGGGAGGGGACTGTCAGCGAGGGCCCCTTGGGGACCACCACCAGCACCGGTAGCCACGAGACCAGTCTCGACTTCCAGACCTTGGCCAAGGTCTCCCAGACCCTCTCCGGGGAGCTGGCGATGGAGCGGCTGCTGGAGAAGCTGATGCAGTTTCTCATCGAGAATGCCGGGGCGCAGAAGGGGATCCTCATCCTGCGGGACGAGACCGGGGAGTTCACCATCGAGGGGGCCATCGAGGGGGCCGTTGGCCAGAGCCAGGTGGCGGTCGCCCAAGGGGTACCGCTCGATAACGCCAATAACCTCTGCATCCCCATCGTGCGCTATGTCATTCGCACCAAGGAGCTGTTGGTGCTGGATGACGCCGCCCGCCAAGGGCACTTCACCACCAACCCCTACATTGTGGCGGAGGGGGTCAAGTCGGTCCTCTGTCTGCCGCTCAATGATCGCGGCAAGCTGGTGGGCATCCTCTATCTGGAGAACCCCCTCGCCGCCGGCGCCTTTACCCCCAATCGGGTCGAGATCCTCAAGGTGCTCTCCGCCGAGATCGCCATCAGCCTGGAGAACGCCCGGCTCTACCGCAATCTGGAGATCTATAACCAGACCTTGGAAGAGCGGGTGCGGGAGCGCACGGCGCGGCTCAACGCCATTAATGAGGAGCTGGTCAATAAGAACCAGGAGATCGCCGAATCCAAGCAGATCATCGAGCAGAAAAATCGGCATATCACCAACAGCATCCTCTACGCCCAGCAGATCCAGACGGCGCTGCTGCCGGCCGAGGCGCGCATTGCCGAGGTGTTCAACGGCTTTTTCATCCTCTATCGCCCCAAAGAGATCGTCTCCGGGGATTTCTACTGGTTCAATCAGATGGGTCAGCAGAGTCTGCTGGTGGTGGCCGACTGTACCGGGCACGGTGTGCCGGGGGCGCTGCTGTCGATGATCGGCAATATGCTGCTCAACAAGATCATCAATGAAGATCGCTGCCTCGAACCGGCCTCCATCCTGGAGCAGTTGCACGTCTCATTCCGTCAGGTGCTGCGTCAGTTTGACCGGGAGCAGCAGCACGAGGGGATGGATATCGCCTTGGTGCGGATAGATAGCCGCGAGCGCTGCCTACAGTTCGCCGGCGCCAAGCGACCGCTCTATCTGCTGCGCTGTCTCGGGGAGGAGGCGCAGCTGACCAAGATCCCTGGGGATCGCAAATCCATCGGCGGGCGGCAGAAGGAGCGGCAACGGCTCTTTACCCAACAGAGCGTACCCTTCCTGCCCGGCGACATGATCTACCTATTAACCGATGGTTTCGTCGATCAACACGATAGCCATGACCGCAAACTGGGCTCCGCCCGCTTTGAGGCGGCGCTGGTCAAGGTGGCCTGCGAGCCACCGGAGGTGCAGCAGGAGAGGCTGCTACAGCTACTGGAAGCGCATCAGGGGGATGAGATCGCCAGGGATGACGTAACGGTGTTTGGCGCCCGTCTCTCTTGAGGAGTCGAGGCCTCGAACAATACGGTGCAGGGCCGTCCGTGGCCCGCTCTCGCCCGCCGGCGATGGGGTGTTCCCGGCCGGCGGGGGAGGCGTTGTAGGTCAGGTAGCCGTCCCCGCGAGCGGGGATCCAAATTTAGAAGGAAAGCGTGGTGGAACACTTCAATTTGCTCGAATTTAGGCAGTTGTTGATGCGCCATAAGATTGTGCTCACCTTCGAGGGCAAGATGTCTCAGGGGGTGCTGCGCAATCTGGTGGAGACGCTCAAAGAGAAGCTCTCCTCCTATGAACAGGAGGGGGGGAGTGATGATAGCCGGGCAACCGGGGTGAGAAAGGTCTTTGCCGTCTTTATCGAACTTGCGCAAAACGTGCAGAACCACTCGGCGGAGAAGGTACTCATCGATCAACGGGAGACGGGGGTCGGTATTATCGTGATCCGCGAGGGGCCGAACGGCTATACGGTCACCTCGGGCAATCTCATCGCCCTGGCCGATGCCACGCGCTTGGCGACCTATTGCGATGAACTCAACGCCCTCGATGCCGATGGTTTGAAAAAGCTCTATAAAGCACAGTTGCGGGCGGAGCGGCCGGAAGATGCCAAAGGGGCGGGGATTGGGCTCATTGATGTCCTGCGGCGTGCCGGGAATCCCATCGACCACACGCTGACGGCCATTGATCAACAGTATGGATTTATGACCCTGTCGCTTCTTGTTGGAAAAGGATGAAATTATGGAGATTCTTGATATCCCTGCGGACCGCGATACGTTGGGGGTGCGTTGCGATCCCACCACCGGTGAGATGGCCATCAACGGCGTCTCCTATCCGCAGAACGCCTCGGAGTTTTTTCGCCCCATCTATGAGTGGCTGGAGCAGTACAGCCACACGGTGCGCGGCCCAGTGAGGCTCAATCTGCGCATCAGCTACCTCAACACCAGCTCCACCAAATGTATGTTCGATTTGATGGATATGTTGGAGGCGTATGCCGGCGAGGGGGCGGAGGTGGCGATTCACTGGTACTACGAGGCGAGCGACCAGGACATGATGGAGACCGGCGCCGAGTTCAAGGAAGATATCGAATTGCCCTTTGAACTGATTGCCTATTGACGCGACGGAGGTGCGGGCCCACGGATGGTGGGAGCGCCCCAGGAGTGCATCCATGCACAAACACGGAAAAGAGAGTGTGTTCAAGGCTGAGTACCGGGCCCTCCAGCTGGCCGAGCAGGTGCTCAAACAGGAGGCGCTCTCTCAGGAGCAGCTGCTGGAGGGGTATCGGACGCTGCTGGGATGTTATCGACAGCTCCTCGAACACATGGAGCGGATCGCCCGCATCAGCGATCTCAATCAACGCAAGCTGTTCAACTCCCACGAGGCGGCCAAGAGTCGCGCTGAGTTGCTCTACCGCGCCGCCACCACCGATGAGTTGACCGAGATCTATAACCGCAGTTATCTCATCGACTTTCTTGACGGTGCCTTCTTCCGCGCCCAGCGCTATCAGCAGGGCGTCAGCTGTGTGCTGATCGACATCGACGACTTCAAGCAGATCAACGACACCTATGGCCACCTCGCCGGTGATGAGGTATTGGCGCAGCTCGCCGCCCTGGTCAACCTGCGGATCCGCCACGGCGATGTGTTTGGTCGCTTAGGGGGTGAGGAGTTTCTCATTGTCCTGCCCCACACCACTGGTGGGCAGGCCCTCGCCCTCAGTAACGAGATCCGCGCCTCCATCGAGGAGGCCCGCTTCGATCTCGGTGAACAGGTGGTGGGGGTGACCGTCAGTAGTGGGGTGGCGGAGTATGACGGTGCGCAGCTGGAGACGGTGCGTGAGTTGGTACATCGCGCCGATCTCGCGCTCTACCAGGCCAAGGCCGAGGGGAAAAATCGCTCGGTGCTCTACCGCACGGAGGCGGCCCCTAGCGCTGAGGGCGACGGCGAGTAGGGGAGGGGGAGAGTTTCAGTAGCGGGGCTTGACAGTGTAATAAATGCGCGTAGAATGCGCAGCTCCTTAGGCGCGTAGCTCAGTTGGTTAGAGCACCACCTTGACATGGTGGGGGTCGTTGGTTCGAGTCCGATCGCGCCTACCAACGCAGCAGTCGCAAGACTGCGCAAAAGAGCCCGGTGAAAGCCGGGCTTTTTTGCGTCTATCAAAAACAGAAAGTCTCCGCGGAGTGTGGCTGGCAAACCCGCCCCGCAGGGGGCAGAGCGATCAGCCATACGATGGCCCAAGCGGTACTGACCCAGCTCAGCAAGTTTCTGAGCCTCATTTTGCGCCACCGGCCCGAGACCATCGGCCTGACCCTGGATCCCGAGGGTTGGGCAGTTATCTCTGAGCTGCTGGAGAAGGCACGCCCCCACTCCCGCCTGCCACTGAGCCGGGCGCTCCTGACACAGCTGGTGGTCAGTAGCGATAAACAGCGCTTCCAGATATCGGCTGACGGATTGCGGATCCGCGCCCAACAGGGCCACTCCATTCCCGTCGATCTGAAACTATCGCTGCAATCCCCCCCGGCACGGCTCTATCACGGTACCGCCTCGCGCTTTCTGGCCTCGATCCTGCGAGAGGGGCTCAAGGCCGGTCAGCGCCACCACGTCCATCTCTCCACCGATATAGCGACGGCAACCGCGGTGGGCCGGCGCTATGGGCAGGTGGTCCTTCTACAGGTGGAGGTCGAGGCGATGCAGCGGCAAGGCTATGAGTTTTTTCGGTCGGGTAATGGGGTGTGGCTCACCCTGCATGTGCCGCCGCAGTTCTTGCGTCAACTCAACGGGGCTACGTAGCGGCCCGCATTCGGCAGGGATTGGCCGCGAGGTGTTGGATCCGTCTGCGGTAAGAGAGCGCGCCCCGCCGGGCTTGGGTGACTGCCGTGGGGCGCTAGGTGGGTGCGCGCTTTCACAGGGGGCGCTTCCCTTGAGCCGTCCTGGCAGGCTAGAGACTCAGTAGACCGGCGAGGTAAATAGCCAGATGACGTAGGTGACCGTGGCTATCACGGAGAGGACGCCGGCAATGAGCAAACCTAGATCTTCATGCATGAATCATCCCTCCCTGTGTCCGTAGGCCATTCTAGCGATATCTGCATTTTCGGTGTTGTAGGAAAATACAGATAAAAATGTCAGAAAAATCCTACACACCGCCCTCCCTGGCGGCTTGCTAAGGCGGCGTTAGGCCGGTCGCAGCACCACGCCCCCCAAGGGAGGAAGGTCCAGACTCAAGGTATAGGGGCGATGTTTATAGGGCTCATCTTCCGCCCGAACCCCCTGGCCATTCCCCAGGTTGGTCCCGCCATAGTATTCGGAGTCAGAGTTGAAGATCTCCACATACCATCCCCCCCGTGGCACCGGTAGGGCGTAGCCATAGCGTGGCACGGGGGTGAAGTTGAGCACCACCACCAGGAGGGAGGCCCCATCCTTACGGATGAAGCTGATCACGGAGTGATCGGCGTCATCGCAATCGAGCCACTCAAACCCGTTGAACTCAAAGTCAAAGCGGTAGAGCTGCGGATTCTCCCGATAGAGCCGATTGAGATCGGAGACCAGTTTCTGCACCCCGGCGTGCTGGCGCACCAGCAGCAGCTCCCAGTCGAGGGTCCGCTCCGAGTTCCACTCCCGCCCTTGGGCAAACTCGCTCCCCATGAAGAGCAGCTTCTTGCCCGGCATGGCGAACATGTAGGTGTAGAGCAGCCGTAGGTTGGCGAAGCGCTGCCAGTCGTCACCGGGCATCTTGTCCAGCATCGAGCGCTTCATATGCACCACTTCATCGTGGGAGAAGGGGAGCACGAAGTTCTCGGTGAAGGCGTAGAGCAGGCCGAAGGTGAGCTTGTCGTGGTGGTAGCGGCGGTGGATCGGTTCGCGGTGCATGAAGGCGAGGGTGTCGTTCATCCACCCCATATTCCACTTCATGGAGAAGCCGAGCCCTCCATCCCACACCGGCCGGGAGACCTTCGGCCAGGCGGTGGACTCCTCGGCCACCACCAGCACCCCCGGGAAGCGGTCGTGGAGATCGACATTCAGCTCCTTCATGAAGTCGATGGCCTCCAGGTTCTCCCGTCCGCCAAACATGTTGGGGACCCAATCCCCATCGGAGCGGGAGTAGTCCAGATAGAGCATGGAGGCGACCGCATCGACCCGTAGCCCGTCGAAGTGGAACTCCTCTATCCAGAACACCGCGCTGGAGATGAGGAAGTTTTTCACCTCGGCCCGACCGTAGTTGAAGATCAGGGTCCCCCAGTCGCGGTGCTCACCCCGGCGCGGGTCATCGTGCTCGTAGAGGGCGGAGCCGTCGAAACGGGCGAGGCCGTGGGCATCCCGCGGGAAGTGGGCCGGCACCCAGTCGAGCAGGACCCCGATGCCGTGGCGGTGGCAGTAGTCGATGAAGTAGCGCAGATCATCGGGGGTGCCGTGACGGCAGGTGGGGGCGAAGTAGCCGGTGGTCTGATAGCCCCAGGAGGCGTCAAACGGGTGCTCTGTGATGGGCAACAGCTCGATATGGGTGAAGCCGTGGGCGTGGACATACTCCACCAGCCGGTGGGCCAGCTCCCGGTAGGTGAGGAAGCGGCCATCGGTGTCCCGCTGCCAGGAGCCGAGGTGTACCTCATAGATGGACATCGGCGTGTGGCGCCAGTCGCGGTGGGCGCGGGCCGCCAGCCAGTCCTGATCACCCCAGCCGAAGGGCTCGCAACCATCGACAATGGAGCCGGTGGCCGGGCGCAGCTCAAAGCGCCGGCCGTAGGGGTCGGCCTTGAGGAAGACCGCCCCACTCTCGCGGTTGCGGATCTCGAATTTGTAGAGGGTGCCAGGGGTCAGGCCGGGGAGGAATAGCTCCCAGATGCCGGTGCTCCCCCGGGAGCGCAGCGGGTGGACGCGCCCATCCCAGTGGTTGAAATCGCCCACCACACTCACCCGTTCGGCATTGGGGGCCCAGGTGGCGAACAGAATCCCCGTGACTCCGTCTATACTGTGCGGGCGAGCGCCCAGCAGGTGGTAGGCGTGGCGGTGCTTGCCCTCGCCGAAGAGATGGAGGTCAAAGTCCGGCAGTACCGGGGGGAAGTGGTAGGGATCCACCGCGCGCCGCAAGGTGCCTCCCGTCTCTTCCCACAAGACAGCGTAGTTTTGCGGTACCACCTTCCCATCACCGCGCCACTCAAAAAGATCGGTCTGCCCGAGCCGAGACATCGGCAGCGGGCCCTGCTCGGACTCCACCGCGGCGGCCTTGGCCCCAGGCAGCAGGACGCGGATAAGGGAACCCTCCGGGCAGGGGTGACGGCCGAGCACGGTAAATGGGTCGTGGTGGCGCGCCTCCAAAAGGCGGCGCAGGGCTTCGGATAGGGAGGTATCGGAGGACAAGGGCTTCTCGCCTGTTTACAGGAAATAATCTCGGCGCAACAATCATCTGATAAAAGGCGGGCGGACCGGATCCTCACGACCGCCTCACCCCTGGCGCCGGGGCACACTAACTCAAAACGTCTGATCGCGAATGAGGAGAGATTCTACATGCCGATGAAAAAAACGTCCCGCTTTGTCAGCCGCCTTACCCGCGAGACCCTAGCGCTGGTGTTGGCGGGTGGCAGCGGTACGCGCCTCAAGGATATGACCAAGTGGCGGTCCAAGCCGGCCGTGCCCTTCGGCGGCAAGTTCCGCATCATTGACTTCCCCCTGTCCAACTGCATCAACTCCGGCATCCGTCGGATCGCCGTGCTCACCCAGTACAAGGCCCACTCCCTCATCCGTCATATCCAGCAGGGTTGGAGCTTCCAGCGCGTCGAGCTGGGAGAGTTTGTCGAGCTGCTGCCGGCACAGCAGCGTACCGGCAAGGGGTGGTACGCCGGTACCGCCGATGCGGTCTACCAGAACCTCGACATCATCCGCTCCCATCGGCCTGAGTATGTCCTCATCCTCGCCGGTGACCACGTCTATCAGATGGACTATGGCCCGATGCTCGCCTACCACGTGGAGCGGGAGGCGGATATGACCATCGGCTGCTTTGAGGTGGATCTGGAGACCGCCAAATCGTTCGGCGTGATGCACGTGGACCCCAGCTGGCGGGTCACCGGCTTCAAGGAGAAGTCCCTCACGCCGGAGCATATCCCGGGTCGGCCGGACATCGCCCTCGCCTCCATGGGCATCTATGTCTTTAACACCGAGTTCCTCTTCGATCAGCTCATCCGCGACTCTGACGACTCCGACTCGGCCCACGACTTCGGCAAAGACATCATCCCCCACTGCATCGACCGCTACCGCGTCTACGCCTACCCGTTCCGTGACCCCGAGAGCGGCAGCCAGGCCTACTGGCGCGATGTCGGGACGGTGGATGCCTATTGGGCGGCCAACATGGAGCTGATTGGGGTGACGCCGGAGCTGAACCTCTACAACCGCGAGTGGCCCATCTGGACCTACCAGGAGCAGCTGCCACCGGCCAAGTTCGTGTTTGATGACGATGATCGCCGCGGTATGGCAGTGGACTCCATGGTCTCGGGGGGCTGCATCATCTCCGGTGCCGTGCTGCGGCACTCACTGCTCTTCTCCAACGTGGTGATCAACGCCCACTCGGTGGTGACCGACTCGGTGATCCTGCCCAACGTCACCGTTGGCCAGAATTGCAGCATTCACAAGGCGGTAATCGATAAAGGGTGCAAGATCCCCGATGGCACCGTCATCGGCAAGGATCCAGTGGAGGATGCCAAGCGGTTCCATGTGACCGAGAACGGGGTGGTGCTGGTGGTCCCCGAGATGCTCGGCCAGGAACTGCACCATGTCCGTTGACTCCCGTCTGCGGGTGGTGCTGTGCTGGCACATGCACCAACCCCAGTACCAGGATGCCGAGACCCATCGCTACCAACTGCCCTGGACCTACCTCCACGCCACGAAAGACTACGTGGACATGGCCGCCCTGCTGGAGCAGATCCCGCAGGCGCGGGCCGTGGTCAACTTCGCCCCGACGCTGCTGGAGCAGCTGGATGACTACGCCGAGCAGATAAGCGGCTTCTTGGCCGAGGGGCGGCCGCTGCGTGACCCGCTGTTGGCCGCCCTCGCCGGTACTGCCATGCCCCAGGGGGATGAGGTGCGCCTCTCCCTGGTGAAGGCGTGCCTGCGCGCCAACCGCAAACGGCTCATCGACCCCTATCCGCAGTTCAAGTTGCTGGCGGATATGGCCCAGATGATGGAGCACACCCCCGCCTCGGTACACTACCTGTCGGACCAGTTCCTGACCGATCTGCTGGTCTGGTACCACCTGGCCTGGTTGGGGGAGACGGTGCGCCGCGAGGAGCCGCGGGCAAAGGCGCTGCTGGAGAAGGGGCGGGACTTCAACCGGAGCGACCGACGGCGGCTGGTGGAGTTGATCGGCGAGCTGGTGGGCGGGATCGTCGAGCGCTATCGCCTATTGGCGCAGGCGGGTCGGGTCGAGTTGGCCACCAGCCCCTATGCCCACCCCATTGTCCCGCTGCTCATCAATTTCGGCTCGGCGCGGGAGGCACAGCCGGAGATGGCGCTGCCGAAGGGGACGGGCTATCCCGGGGGAAGGGAGCGGGCGGCTTGGCATATCAGCCATGGCAACGAGGTATTCCGGCGCCATTTTGGTCGGCCACCGGCCGGCTGTTGGCCCTCCGAGGGGAGCCTCAGCGCCGAGGCGCTGGCGCTGTTCCAGGAGGCGGGGTACCACTGGGTGGCGAGCGGTGAGAGCGTGCTGCGCCACTCCCTGGCCGCCTCCCACAGCAGCCCCCCCTGCATCCACCACCCCTATCGGCTAGAACAGCAACAGCTGCCCATCTTCTTCCGCGATGATGGCCTCTCCGATCTCATCGGCTTCACCTACTCCGACTGGCACGCGGATGATGCCGTCAATAACCTGCTCCACCACCTGGAGAACATCGCCCACGCCTGCGCCGCTGATGGCAACCGGATGGTCTCTATCATCATGGATGGTGAGAACGCCTGGGAGTACTACCCCGCCAACGGTTACTACTTCCTCAGCGCCCTCTATCGGCGCCTGGCCGATCACCCCCACCTGCGGCTGAGCACCTTCAGTGAGGCGTTGGCGGAGGGGGTCGCACCGACCCCGCTGCCGCAGCTGGTGGCCGGGAGTTGGGTCTATGGCACCTTCTCCACCTGGGTGGGCGATCCGGAGAAAAATCGCGCTTGGGAGCTGCTCATTGAGGCCAAACAGGCGTTTGACCGGGTGGTGGCCAACGGCCGGCTCAAGGGAAAAAGGCTCAAAGAGGCAGAGCGGCAACTCGCAATCTGTGAAGGATCAGACTGGTTTTGGTGGATGGGTGATTATAATCCCGCGGAGTCGGTACAAAACTTTGACCGGCTCTACCGGGTCCATCTCGCCAACCTCTACCGCCTCATCGGCGAGGCGGCACCTGAACACCTGACCGACATCATCTCCCACGGCGGCGGTACCCCGGAGCAGGGTGGCGTCATGCGTCGCGGTGGGAAGGAATAGACTGAATGACAGAGAGCGTTGCCAAGAGTCCGCTGCCCCATCGGCAAGCGGGCGTGCTGCTGCACCCCACATCGCTTCCAGGTCGCTGGGAAACCGGCGATTTGGGGATCGATGCCTACCGTTTTGTCGATTTTCTCGCCGAGGCGCGCCAGAGCGTCTGGCAGATCCTGCCGCTCGGTCCCACCCACGACGATCGCTCTCCCTACCAGACCACCTCCATCCATGCCGGTGATCCCCGACTCATCAGCCTTGAGCGGCTGGCAGAGGAGGGGTGGATTGAGGAGCCACTGGTGCCGGGGCCGGAGTGGGAGCGGCGGCGCCACTACCTGCTCTTGGCATCCAAGCTGTTCCACCAGCGGGCCAGCGACGTGCTGCGCCAGGAGTATGAGCAGTTCTGCCAAGAGCATGGTGGCTGGCTAGAGGACTTTGCCCTCTATCGGGTGCTGCGCGAACTCCACCAGCGGCGGGGCTGGAGCGACTGGCCGGAGCCGCTACGGGACCGCCACCCGGATGCCCTGGAGACCATACGGCAGAGCCACTCTGGAGAGCTGGCCTGTGTCCGGTTTGAGCAGTGGAGCTTCTTCCGTCAGTGGCACGCCCTCAAGCGCTACGCCAACGACAAAGGGATCATCCTGTTCGGCGACATGCCCATCTTTGTCGCCCACGATAGTGCCGATGTCTGGGCCGGGCGTGACAACTTCCTGCTGGATGCGGGCGGCCAACCGACGGTGGTGGCCGGGGTGCCGCCGGACTACTTCTCTGCAACGGGCCAGCGCTGGGGCAACCCCCACTACGACTGGGAGCGGATGGCGGCGGATGGTTTTGCTTGGTGGCGCTGCCGGATGGAGAACGCCCTCAAGTTATATGACCTGGTGCGCATCGACCACTTCCGGGGCTTCGAGGCCTACTGGGAGGTCCCCGCGGCGGAGGAGACCGCCATCAATGGTCGTTGGGTCAAGGGACCGGGAGAGGCGTTCTTCGCCAAGCTGCGGGAGTGTTTTGACCCGCTACCAGTGGTGGCGGAGGATCTCGGTACCATCACCGAGGAGGTGCATCAGCTGCGCCACCGTTATGCCCTGCCGGGTATGAAGATCCTCCAGTTCGCCTTTGATAGCGGCGCCGATAACCCCTATCTGCCCCACAACCACGAAGAGAACTGCGTGGTCTATACCGGCACCCATGACAACGACACCACCCTCGGCTGGATCCTCTCCATGCCGGAGGCGAGTCGCGCCTATCTCCAGGAGTACCTGGGGCACCCCGAAGAGGAGATGCCATGGCCACTGGTGCGCGCCTGCTACCGCTCGGTGGCGCGTATGGCCATTGTGCCGTTCCAGGACCTGCTGGGACTCGATAGCGAGCACCGCATGAATCGGCCGGGGACCCCACAGGGCAATTGGTGCTGGCGCTTCCACTGGGAGATGGTGCCAGAGGGGCTGGCCCCGCAGGTGGGGCGGATGGTCGAGGTCTATGGGCGTTATGAGGAGACACATTGACGGCGCTCACGGGAAGGACCAATATCTCCTCCACTCATTGACCTGTTGCGGATCTGCCGTTGCTCGCCTACCTGCGTCGCCACCGCTCACCTCTTGCCCAGCTCCTGCTGGTGCTGGTGGCGATCGCCTGGACCAACTTGGCTTGGCAGCCCTGCCCCTTAGCCGGGGAGGCGCTGCACGCCATGGCGGCGGCGGACCCGCAGCCCCATCCGCTGGCCGCCCAGCACCCTCTACACCACGCCTCGGCTGAGGCCCCCTGCCACGGCTGTCCACCCTCCGGCCACGCGACCCACAGCCACCTCCTTGGCTGTGATGACGGCCGCTGCCAAGTGATGAGTGACGTTGAGGCAGCCGCGGCCCTACCGGCCCCCAGTTTGGCTGCTGCCTGGCAGTGGGCCCTGGAGCCGCAACCCATCCTGTTACAGCCGGTTGTCGTTGCGCTGGCGCCCCATCAACCTCCCCCTGAACGCTTCGCGCCGCTGCCGGCCGAGCGCATCCCCCCCTCACCTATCTACGCCTTCCGGGTCCTGCGGATCTGATCGGCCGTACCGCCGCGCCTGTGGGCGCGGGGTCGTGTCCGTTCCATAGATTCCAAGGAGATCCGCGCTATGTCTATGCGCCTGTGGCGCCCCTGGTGGGTGCTGATTGCCGCCGCTCTGGGCGGCCAGTCGTTGCCGGTTTCTGCCCGTACCCCCCACCCCTTGGCTGAGGCCACGGGGGAGCGGACGGTGCTGTTCTACCGCAACCCCATGAATCCGGCCATCACCTCAGCCACCCCGGCGAAAGATGAGATGGGGATGGACTACATCCCGGTCTACGCCGACGCTGCCGACGGGGCAGAGGAGGAGGGGCGGCCCAGCGTCACCGTGCGACCGGAGGTGATAAATAACCTCGGGGTGCGGGTGGCGCCGGTGGTGCGCGCCGATCTCGCTCGCCCCATCGAGGCGGTGGGGTATGTCGAGTTTGACGAGCGCAAACTCTCCCATGTCCATCTCCGCGCCTCCGGGTGGGTGGAGGATCTACGGGTGCGTTCAGTGGGGGCGCCCGTCACGGCGGGAGAGCTGCTATTTCGCTTCTACTCCCCGGAGTTGGTCAACGCCCAAAAGGAGTTTGTCCAGGCGCTGGAGAGTGGCCAGGCGAGCCTCTGGCGCGCCTCGGAGGAGCGGCTGCGGGCCGCCGGGATCCCCACCGACACCATTCGTGGTCTGCGCGAGCAGCGGCAGGTGCAGCAGCTGGTACCGGTCTACGCCCGCCACAGCGGGGTGGTGGCGGAGCTTAATGTGCGCGAGGGGATGTATGTCGAACCCGCGCTGGAGACCATGACCCTGGCCGACCTCAGCTCGGTATGGGTCATCGTCGATGTGTTTGAGCGGCAGGCGAGTTGGCTGAAGGAGGGGCAGCGGGTGGAGCTGCGCCTGCCGGCGCTGCCCGGGCGGACGCTGGAGGGGCAGGTGGAGTACCTCTACCCCACGCTGGATCCGCGTACCCGTACCCTGCGGGCCCGGTTGCGGTTTGACAACGGGGAGGGGGTACTGCGCCCCAACATGTATGCCGAGGCGGTCATCTTTACTGAGCCCCGTCCCCAGGCCCTCACCATCCCCCGGGCGGCGGTGATCGAGACCGCCGATGAGCGCCGGGTGGTGCTCTTCCAAGGGGCGGGACGCTTCAAGCCGGTGGCGGTGAGGCTGGGCATTGAGTCGGGTGAGCGGGTGGAGGTGCTGGAGGGGCTGAAGGAGGGGCAGCAGGTGGTGGTCTCCGCCCAGTTCCTCATCGACTCCGAGAGTAATCTCAAGGCGAGCCTGCGGCGCCTCACCGCGGTCACCACCCCCGCCCTCCAGACCCTACAGGCCAGCGGCAAGGTCAACCGCGTCGATCTCCCCAACCGCAAGGTCAACCTCACCCACGACCCCATCCCGGCGATCGGCTGGCCGGCCATGACCATGGAGTTTGCGGCACTGCCGGAGGCGGATCTCAGCGGGTTGCACCCCGGCCAGCGGGTGACCTTCGAACTGAAAGAGGTGGCGGAGTTGGACTTTCGCTTGGGGGCCATTGAGCCGCTGGCGGAGGCGGGCCCAGCCACAGAGGCCGCAGCCAAAGCGACCGCTGATCCAGCGCTCTACTGGGGACGCGGCGTGCTGCGTCAGATCGATGGGGCGCGGCACACCGTCACCATCGCCCACGAGCCGATGCCGGCGCTGGGGTGGCCGCCGATGACCATGACCTTTGAGGCCGCTTCGACCCTGGATCTCAGCCCGCTGAGTGTGGGGACCAAAGTACGGTTCCAGCTGCGCGCCCTGGATGCGGTGACCTATCGATTGGAGGCGCTGGAGCCGGTGGCGGCGGAGCAGGGGAGGGCGCCATGAGCCCTCGATATCCAAGCCCTGGCGCCCACTCAGCGGTAGGGGGTGGACGATGATCGCCGCCCTCATCCGCTGGTCGCTCCACAACCGCCTATTGGTGCTCCTCGCCGCCCTCGGGTTGGCTGGTTGGGGCCTCTATGGGGTGCGCCACACCCCTCTGGACGCCATCCCCGATCTCTCCGATGTGCAGGTGATCATCAAGACCAGCTGGCCCGGCCAGGCACCGCAGGTGGTGGAGCAGCAGGTCACCTATCCCCTCGCCAGCGCCATGTTGGCGGTCCCCGGGGCGGTGACGGTGCGCGGTTACTCGATGTTCGGCGACTCCTTCATCTATGTGATCTTCGCCGACGGTACCGATCTCTACTGGGCCCGCTCCCGGGTGTTGGAGTATCTGTCGCAGGTGGCACCACGGCTGCCGACCCAGGCCCGCTCCTCCCTCGGCCCCGATGCCACAGGCGTCGGTTGGATCTACGAATACGCCCTGGTGGACCGTAGCGGTCGCCACGACCTGGCAGAGCTGACCTCACTCCAGAACTGGTTCCTCAAATTTGAGCTGCAAACGGTGGCCAATGTCTCCGAGGTGGCCACGGTAGGGGGCATGGTGCGGCAGTACCAGGTGGTGGTGGATCCCGGGCGGCTGCGCGCCTACGGCCTGCCCCTGGCCAAGGTGGTGGAGGCGATTCAGCGGGCCAACCAGGAGACGGGCGGCTCGGTGATGGAGCTGGCGGAGGCGGAGTATATCGTCCGCGCCCGGGGTTACATCGACAGCGTGGAGGATCTACGCCAGATCCCGGTGATGGTGGCCGATAGTGGCACCCCCGTGCTGCTGGCCGATGTCGCCGAGGTGCGCTTGGGGCCCCAGTTGCGGACCGGTATCGCCGAGCTGGATGGCGAGGGCGAGGTGGTGGGGGGGATCGTGGTGATGCGCTCCGGCGCCAACGCCCTGACCACCATCCAGGCGGTAAAGGAGCGGCTTGCGGCGCTCCAGCGGGGGCTACCGGAGGGGGTGGAGATCGTCCCCACCTACGACCGCTCAGGGGTGATCGGCCGGGCGGTGGAGAACCTCTGGCACAAACTGGCGGAGGAGTTTGTGGTGGTGGCGCTGGTCTGCGCCCTGTTCCTCTTCCATCTGCGCTCCGCCCTGGTGGTGGTGATCTCGCTACCGCTCGGCATCGCCGCTGCCTTCGGCATCATGCAGTTGCAGGGGATCAACGCCAACATCATGTCGTTGGGGGGGATCGCCATCGCCATTGGCGCCATGGTGGATGCCGCCATCGTCATGATTGAAAACCTCCATAAACAGCTGGAGCGGACCCCCCAGGCGCCCCGCTGGGAGGTGGTGGCGCGGGCCGCCAACGAGGTGGGTCCGCCCCTCTTTTTCTCCCTGCTTATCATCACCTTGAGTTTTCTGCCGGTCTTCACCCTGGAGGCGCAGGAGGGGCGGCTGTTTGCGCCTCTCGCCTTCACCAAGACCTACGCCATGGCGGCCGCGGCGGGGCTATCAGTGACCTTAGTGCCGGTGTTGATGGGCTACTTCGTCCGCGGCCACATCGTGCCGGAGCAGCGCAATCCGGTGAATCGACTGCTCATCGCCCTCTACCGCCCCTTCATCGCCGGGGTGATGCGGGCACCGTGGTTGGTGGTGGGGGTGGCGTTGGTCGCCACCGCATCGGTCTGGTACCCACTCAAACAGCTGGGCAGCGAGTTCATGCCGGAGCTGGATGAGGGGGATCTGCTCTACATGCCCACCACCTATCCCGCCATCTCCGCCGCCAAGGCGGGGGAGCTGCTGCAACAGACCGACCGCCTGCTGCGCACGGTGCCGGAGGTGGCACGGGTGTTCGGCAAGGTGGGGCGGGCGGAGAGTGCCACCGATCCCGCCGGCTTCACCATGCTGGAGACCACCCTGATGTTGAAACCCCGCTCCGAGTGGCGCCCGGGCCTCACCCTGGAGGCGCTCAAGACGGAGCTGGATCGGCTGGTCCAGCTACCGGGGGTCACCAACACCTGGGTGATGCCCATCAAGAACCGCATCGACATGCTGGCCACCGGCATCAAGACCCCGGTGGGGGTGAAGGTAGCGGGTCCGGATCTCAAGACCATCGAGCGGATCGGCGCCGAGATCGAGGCGGTGCTGCGGGAGGTGCCCGGCACCGCCTCCGCCTACTCGGAGCGGGTGGCCGGCGGTCGCTACATCCAGGTGGAGCCCGATCGCCGGCAGGCGGCCCGCTACGGCCTCGCCATCGCCGATATCCAGGAGGTGGTGGCCACCGCAGTGGGGGGCATGGAGGTGACCGAGACGGTGGAGGGGCTGGAGCGCTATCCGGTCAATCTGCGCTATCCACGCTGGTTCCGCGACTCCCCGGAGCGACTGCGCAACCTCCCCATCGTCACCCCGACCGGTGCCCAGATCCCCCTCTCGGAGGTGGCCACCGTCAGCGTAGTGGAGGGGCCACCCATGCTGCGCTCAGAGAACGCCCGTCTCAATGGTTGGACCTATGTGGATATCCGTGATCGTGACCTGGGTAGCTATGTGGCCGAGGCGAAGCAGCTGGTCGCGGAGCGCGTCGCCCTGCCAGCGGGCTACTCCATCGCCTGGTCGGGCCAATACGAGTTCATGGAGCGGGCCAACGCCCGCTTGGCGGTGGTGGTGCCGGTCACCCTCGCCATCATCTTTGTCCTGCTCTACCTCGCCTTTGGTCGAGTGGGGGAGGCGGTACTGATCATGGCCTCTCTGCCGTTCGCCCTGGTGGGGGGGCTCTGGTTGTTGTGGTGGCTCGGCTACCACCTGTCAGTGGCCGCCGGGGTTGGATTTATCGCCCTCGCCGGAGTGGCCGCCGAGACCGGGGTGGTGATGCTGGTCTACCTAGATCAGGCGTTGGCCGAGCGCCGCCAGCAGGCGCGGGCGGCCGGGCGGCGGGTGACGGCGGCCGAGCTACGGGCCGCAGTGATCGAGGGGGCGCTGCTGCGGGTGCGGCCGAAGATGATGACCGTGAGCGCCATCATCGCCGGCCTGCTCCCCATCATGTGGGGCAACGGCACCGGCTCGGAGGTGATGCGCCGCATCGCCGCGCCGATGGTGGGGGGGATGGCAAGCGCCACCCTGCTCACCCTGGTGGTGATCCCGGCGCTGTTCCTGATCTGGAAGCGCCGGGCCATCGCCCACGACGATTTCACCAAGGACGATGAGGAGGAGAGGGAGTGAGATTGAACCGTTGAGATTCGAGTTGCCATCCACCGTAGGGCAGGCAACCGCTGCCTGCCACACCGACGCAAAGAGCGTGAGAGAACGAAAGGAGAAATCCATGATGAAGCTGAACACCTTGGCCCTGCTTGCCACCTTCGCCGTTGCCCCCGCCATGGCCGCCGATAACGACGGCCATGGGATGGCCAACCACACCATGGCCGGCCACGAGATGGCGGGTCACGAGATGGCCAGCATGGAGGGCGCCGCGGGGGTAGTGGAGGCGCAGGCAGAGGGTATCGTCAACGCCGTCAATAACGAAGGCTCCACCATCAATATCTCCCATGCCCCCATCGCCGCCTTCCGCTGGCCGGCCATGACCATGGACCTTGCCGTGGCCGATCCGGCGCTACTGGACCAAGTTAAGGCGGGAGACAAGGTGACCTTCACCCTGCATAAATACGACGACGTCACCTACGCCATCACCCAGATCCAGAAGCAGTAAGGCCAACGGCCTGCACCGCCCAAGGGCGGTGCAGGCCGCCGGTCATAACCAATAGACATTTTATTGGGTCCGGATCAGCCGTCTGCTCGGTTGAGACTCTGTTTCAGCGGGGCGCGGTATGGAGCGCTCGCTGATTCAGGACCCATGGCCGCAACCACCGCATCCCACTGGGGCAGGACAGCGTAAAGCGGGTGTCATTCCTGCCATCAGCGGGGGAGAAGGAGACCGGCTGAACCCGCCGCACCTGGACACCGCTGGCGCGGGATGGGGGAGTAACCGGTGGTTTTTGCTAGATAAATCCACCGCTTGTGGGGGGTAGATTGGCCGCCGACGGATACGCTGGTAGGCCTTTTGCCGGGTTAGAGATAGAATGCGTTGGGCTCGGTAGATTTTTAGTGGCCAAAAAGGGCCTTATGGAACAGTAGGTTA
>QKFD01000107.1 GCA_003251535.1 Chromatiales bacterium
GGGTTGCTGCTCTGGCAGGTTCGGGGTGGAGGTAGCTATCGCCGCGGTAATCCGTTCTCTCACCGAGGTGTAGTGGGACTCCTCGGGCGTTTTGGCCAGCTGAGCACGGATGGGGTTGAGATCGACATAGGCCATACAGGCGAGTATGGCCTTCTCATCCAGCAGGGCCTGGGATTTGAAACGCCCCTCCCAGAAGCGGCCTGTGCAACCGTCTTCGGCATTGGCCCTGCGAGCGATCTGCTCGTTCATGGCCCGCATGAACCAGCTGAGATCGGTGAGGCGCGAACGCCAGAGGACGACTAGGTCGTCCAGAACCAGCTTCTCAGCGCTGGAGAGACGCTCGCCCTGTTCAAAGCGACGACTCAAAGGATTGCCGGAGAAGAGCCCATGCCAGCGTTGGATCACCTCTAGCGCGGTCCATTGGGCCGCCGCTTCAGGAGCCATGCGCACGACCAGGTGGTAGTGGTTGGACATCACGGCATAGGCGCAGATGTCTAGTGCAAACAGGGTGGCTAGTTCCAGTAGCCGTTCCCGTATCCAGCCGCGACGATGCTCGAAGCTGCGGCCGCTCTCGGCATCTTCGCCACAGAGGAAGGCCCGGCGGACACAGCGGACTGAGCAGTGGTAGAACGGGGTTACCTCTAGGTTGACCAGTGCCTTCCTTGGCTTTGGCATGTTTCCACCAAGTATGGAATTGAGATGGTGTATAGGCTTACAGATATGCACTACTTTGGCAAGCACTTTGAGTGGGTGTCCGAGTAGCCGAGTAGCCCCGCTGCCGATTGGGAAGTGGATGGGATGCGTGGTTATTCGCGGAGCCTGAAGGGGATAGGGGCAAGCGTTAAGATATATCTAGTGCGACTCCAAAATGGTTGGGACATAGTGCCTGACATGTTGATGCTTACGTCTGGCTATGAGCGTATTCATTGTCCTGCGCTGACCGCCAGGCATCTGGCTCTCCCAGGCGCTTACGAAATTACGACTCATAGGAAAGCAAGCTCATTTCAGCGGCTCGCTGGCGAAGAGGAATCAGCGACTGGTAGGTGGGCGACGAGAACCAGCCATTCAAAGCCGCAACACTCGGGAAGCGAATGACAACAATATCAGGGTGCGGGTTTTCTCCGGAAAGCGCGGCGACTTGTTTGCCGCGAAAAACAAGTTCACCGCCCCAAGGGGCCAGTGTCTCGGGGACTTTGCTGCGATATTCAGCCCATAATTCAGCGTTCTTCACGGTGATATGGCCGACCACATAGGCGTCATTCATGGGCGGAGATTCCTTTGGGGATTGCGGGTGGAGACCGGATGTTAAAGCCCTATCTATACGAAGCCGTACCGTGGGTTTACGGCGGTTAGGTGCGGGGCTATATGGCCAGCATATAGCCAATATTTCTATAGGGTCGATGCTTGGCGGCTGCTGGGGTACGCTTACCAATATAGCTGGGTTAGATGGGGGATTCGTTTTCTGTTTTCCTCTTCGTCTTCAAAATCCCAATGTTCACCCATCTCGCGTGCGATTTTGGTGTCTCTAGATCTGGGTATTTCGTTGTTGGTCATGTTTTTATATGCTTCTTGAGCCACATACCCGAATAGCTCATTATCTATGTCTAGGTCTTTGCCTAATTCTGCGAGTGAATCTGGGTTGTTGAGGGCGCTCTCAAAAATATGTCTGCCTTTTGATATTAATGCGTATCTAAAATCAATAAATCCATCGTCAGAACAGCCACCCCCAATCATGTATGCGGCACCCCACAAATCCCATTGGTATGCTTTGTCAAAGAAGGCGTCGAAATGTTGTTGAAAGGATTCAATCTCTTCGGGCGTTAATTTTTCTAGTTCAATTTTTAATATTGCTTCTGGCTTGTCCGAGTGTTTTCCTGGCTCGATGATTTCCCAAAATTGATCAATGTTCATGGTTTACTTGCTCCTATTGTTTTTTGTGGTTTGAGCTTGAGCTTGAGCTTGCTCGTTTTGAGTGCCAGATGCATGAATCAAGTACGCTTGCCTGACGTCGCGCTTTGTTCGGTCTGTTGTCCTTTGGGTCATGCATTAAGAATTGCAAAACCATATGCATTTCAGGCAGGAAGCAAGGTCGCCCTGCTGGATATCCTGAGTGCCAACCGCTGCTGAACCCGTCTCTCTGCCATTCAGTGGCGCCGCGGCCCCAAGTATGGTCTTTTCCTAGGGAAGGGGTCTATCTATTGGGTCATGACGACCATGCCGACCAGCACCAAGTTGAGCAGCAATAGCGCTAGAACCAGCAGGCTAAGGCGGCGCAGTTTGCGATCGGTGGCACTGGCGTGGTTTTGGAGTTGCTCCGCGGTGTTGCGTAGTTGCTCGGCCAGTTGGGCGACGACCTCGGCATCGGCGGCGGATAGCTCTTCTAGTCGGCTGAGGCGTTGGCGTAGTTGTATGAGTTGCTGTTCAGGGGGGGCTTGGGTGTCGTCTAGGGGTTTGCGCTGTTTGCGCCACTCTAGGTAGAGGCCGCCGGCACTGGAGACCAGCGGGGTGAGCGCCTTGAGGATGGGGACCAGTTGGATCGGCATGGGTCTCTCGGGGGTTGGGGCGGCTGGGGACGCTGCCATCAGGTGTGCGCCTGCGGGGGAGTGCAAGAGTGTGGGGCTGGGCTATCGATTATCGCTATCTATGTTGCAACGGTGGGCGGGCTTGCCGCCTGCCGGCCTATCAATGTCCCTCCACCACCACCTCCAAACCGGCGCCGTTGCCGCTGCCATCCAGGGCGGCGATGCGGTGGCGGCCGGGGGTGTCGAAGCGCCAGGAGAAGGTGGCTGTGGCGGTTAGCTCTGCCGCTACCTCGCCGTCCACCAGCCACCAGACCCGATCTTGGGCCCCCAGTATAGAGAGGTCTACCCGTGGGGCAGTGCCGTGGGAGCCGGCGGGGCGCAGGCGGGCACCATCCTCGACCCCTATGATGCGCAGCGGTTCGCCCCCTAGGGTCACCGGCAGGGCGCAACCGGCCTGGGGTGGGGGCAGGGTAGCGGTGGCCCGCTCGGCGGGGCTGAGCCAGGGGAGGAGGCGGAGTGGCCAGCGCACGGCTATCCGCTCCTCACTGGCCGGGGCGGGGCAGCCGGGGGGGAGTAGCAGGCCGCTATCACTCGCCACTCGGTAGTGGAGGAGGGCCGGCCCCTCATCCGCCTCCCGTAGGGTGGGGGGGATGGTGCCGGCCACCACCCAGGCGCGTTGGCGTCGCTGGCACTGCTCGGTTGGGGTGTCGCTGGCGCGGAGTCCTAGGGGCCAGCAGATCTCCTCTTCACTGACCGACTCCGGCCGCGCCTGGCCTGTGCCCCACCGTTGCCGTTCTAGCAGGTGATCGAACAGGGCGAAGAGGATGGGGGCGGCGGTGATGGCGCCGTAGTGGCCGGGTAGGGGGGTGCCGTCAGGGCGTCCCACCCAGACCCCTACGGTGTGCTGAGGTCCTACCCCGATGGCCCAGGCGTCACGGAAACCGTAGCTGGTGCCGGTCTTCCAGGCGATGCCGCTGGGCAGACCACCGCTCACCCCGGGGCGCGGTTGCTGGGCCAGGATCTCCCGTACTACCCAGGCCGGCCCGGGGGTGCGCAGTAGGCGCGGTTGCAGTGGGTCGTCGGGGAAGTGGCGGGGGGGGGCGGTGGTGCCGGCGCGGGCGAAGGCGGTGTAGGCGGCGGTGAGTGATTCCAGATCGGTCCCCACCCCGCCCAGGATGATGGCGAGGTTGGGGCTGCCACCAGCGGGCAGCTGTAGTGGCAGGCCCCCCTGGGCCAGGCGGGCGGCGAAGAGATCGGGACCGAGCCGGTCCAGCAGTTGGACGGCCGGGAGGTTGAGGGAGCGGCGCAGGGCGTCGGCGGCAGCGACCGGGCCGGAGAAGTTGCCACCGAAGTTGCCCGGGCTGTAGTCGCCGAAGGCGCGGGGGGCGTCCACTAGCAGACTGGCGGAGTGGATGAGCCCCTCTTCGAGGGCCAGGGCGTAGAGGAATGGCTTCAGGGTGGAGCCGGGGGAGCGGGTGGCGCGGGCCATGTCAAGGTAACCGAAGCGCTCCCGATCGCCGAAGGCGGCGGTGCCGACATAGGCCCGTACCGCCAGATTGGCGTTTTCGATCACCACGATGGCCACCGAGCTGCGCTCCGGCAGTTGGCTGGCAAAGCCGGCCAGCCGCCCCTCTAGTACCGCCTGGAGTTGGCCATCGATGGTGCTGCGGCGCGCCTGTCCGGGGGGGATCTGGTCTTTTAGGCGGAAGGCGAGGAGGGGGGCTGAGAGGGGACGGGGCTGATAGAGGGTGGGCAGCGGCTCCGCCTGCGCCTCGCGTACCGTGGTGGCATCCCAGATGCCGAACTTCTCCAGCCGCGCCAACACCTTGTTGCGCGCCGCCAGCGCCTGTGCCGGGTGGAGATCGGGGCGCAGGCGGGTGGGGGCCTGGGGGAGTACCGCCAGTAGCGCCGCCTCGGCGTGGGAGAGCTCCGCTGCCGATTTGCCTAGATAGGTGTAGGCCGCCGCCTCCACCCCCTCCAGGGGCCCGCCGAATGGGGCGTAGTCCAGGTAGAGGGTGAGGATCTCCGATTTGCTGAGGTGCCACTCCAGCTGTAGGGCGCGGAACATCTGGCGCAGTTTGCCGCCGATGGTGCGGCTGTGGGGATCGAGCAGCCGCGCCACCTGCATGGTGAGGGTGGAGCCGCCGGAGACCACCCCGCCGTGGCGGAGTAGCTGCCCAGTGGCGCGCAGTAGGGCGAGGGGATTGACCCCGAGGTGGTGGTAGAAGTAGCGATCCTCGTAGTTGATGAGGGCCGTTAGGTAGAGTGGTGAGACCTGGTTAGGGGTGGTGGGGTAACGCCACACCCCCTCCCGATCGGCAAAGGCGTAGAGCGGTCTGCCGGCGCTATCCAGCAGCACCCGGCTATATTTTTGCGCCGGATCCGGTCGTGGGAGCGGAAAGAGGGCGTCGGCTGCGAGAAAGGCGGCGGGCGGGATGAGTAGTAGCAGCAGGAGGAGCAGGTAGCGACGGCGCATCGGGAGCGGGTTATCGAATAGGGGAGCGGGCGTCGAGGAGGGCGAGGGCCCACGCCTGCTGCTCTGTGGTGTCGGGGACCTCGACCCCGCGGGCGCGGCGGATGGCGGGGAAGATGGCCGAAGGGGGTACCCCCTGGTTGCCCAGTAGGCAGGCAACCACCAGGGCCGAGCGACCGATGCCGGCGCGGCAGTGGACCCCCACCCCCAGGCCGCTATTGAGCCTGTGGCCGAGGGTCTCGATCAAGGCTGCAAACGCCCTATGGTCGGTGGGGAGGCCGCGATCTGCGATGGGGTGGCTGAGGTACTCCATCCCCGCTGCGGCACAGAGCCGTGGCTCCTCCTGGAGCCCCAGCTCCCGCTGCTCCGTCGCCTCCAGCAGAGAGACCACCACCTCCAGGCCCAGCTGCCGCCAGCCGCTGATCTCCCCCTCTAACCAGTCGCCGGCCCGCGGCCGTGGCATGAGGGCGAGGCGCCGTTCGGGGAGGCAGTCGAGCCAATAGAGATCCGGCAACATAGGGGTCTGTGGGGTCTCGGTGTCGTGGGCTTCAGTCGGCCGCCACGGTGCGCTCCGCCGCCCAGGCGCGCAGGTAGGCCACCTTCTCCTCCATCACCACGGAGAGCGGCTTGGTGCGGGCCAGCTCCTCCAGGAGATCGGCCAGCACTGGGTTGCGGCCATCGGCATGGGCGGCATAGAGGCCGGAGACAATGGCCTGTTCGATCTCGGCACCGGAGAAGCCGCGGGAGGTCTCTGCCAGGGCACGCAGGTCAAAGAGGGTGGGATCGAGGCGCCGCTTCTGGAGGTGGATACTGAAGATGTCGCGGCGGATCGCCTCGTTGGGGAGATCGATGAAGAAGATCTCATCGAACCGCCCCTTGCGGATCAGCTCTGCCGGTAGTCGTTCGATGTCGTTGGCGGTGGCCACCAGGAAGATGCTGGTGGTGCGCTCTGCCATCCAGGTGAGCAGGGTCCCCAGGACGCGGCGTGAGGTCCCACTATCCTCCTCGCTCACCGATAGACCCTTTTCTATCTCATCTATCCACAACACGCAGGGGGCCATCGCCTCGGCGGTGCGTAGCGCCTCGCGTAGGTTGCGCTCTGTCTCGCCGTGGTACTTGTTGTAGAGGGCGCCGAAGTCGAGGCGCAGCAGCGGCACCGCCCAACTGCCGGCCACCGCCTTGGCCGCCAGGCTCTTGCCGCTCCCCTGCACCCCCAGCAGTAGCACCCCCTTGGGGGGATCGATCCCCTCGACCTGGGCCTGGCCGTGGAAGAAGGGGCCGCGCTGCTCCAGCCACGCCTTGAGCCGCGTCAGGCCCCCCATATCGGCAAAGCGGGCGGTGTCGTACTCGAAGCTGAGCACCCCTTCGGAGGAGAGGAGGCGGTATTTCGCCTGCATCACCTGGGGCAGGTCGTTGGGGGTGATGGCGCCGTCGTTGAAGATGGCGGTGCGCGCCATGCGTCGCACTTCAGGCTCTGTGAGGCCGGTGAGGTTGTTGACCAACATGCGGAAGGTCTCCTCATCGGTGCGCACTGGGGCAGAGTGGCTCTTGTTCCACTCCCGCGCCACCTCCCGGATGATCACCTCAATGCGGGCCCGATCCGGCAGCTTGAGGGAGATGGTGGCCCCATAGCGGCGCAGCTCCGGCGGCAGTTTCAGCTGGTGGGAGACCAGCACCACGGTGTCGCCGCGGGCCTCGTGCTCCAGGGCGATATCCTTCAGGTAGCGCACATGTAGTGGCTTCTCCAGATGAGGGTGGATATCGGCCAAGATCCAGATGGCGCTCTCCCGTGCCTGGTGGATGTGCTCCAGCACCTCCACCGGATCGCGGTGCTCGCGGGCGTTGTGGCCGATGAGATCGATGCGCCGCAGGCCATCGGTCTCGGTCCAGAGGTAGACCGGCAGGTAGCTCTTCTGCGCCAGTGTTGTGATCAGCTCCAGCACCCGCTTCTCTTCGCCGCTCTCCACCACGATGAGTGGCACCTTGGAGCGGATCAGCAGGCCGATGTCGTGTTGATCGCTCGACTCTGGCCGTGGCGGTGCGGGGGGTGGGGGCGGCGTGGCGGAGGCGAGGTTCCAGGGATCCATGCCGAACTCCTGTTAAGGCGGCGGTAAGCAGGGGGGACATTCTAAAGAGTCGCGGCACGGGGCAGAAGGTGGCGGTGGCCATCGATGAGGCACAGGGGAGGGGGTGCCCCCCGGCCGGGGGGCACCGGCAGGGGGACTACTCCTGGTAGTAGAGGCTGGCGTAGGGGGCGTAGAGCAGCGCCGGATCCAGCTCGGTGGTGTAGGGCATGGCCTGGAAGTTGGCCCAGCCGTCGAGGTCGCCGTCGTCTAGCTCACCGTTGTTGTTGAGGTCGAGGTCGTTGCCGTCCACATCCTGTTTATAGCGGCCGACAAAGCCCTCCCAGACATTGCGTACCTCGGTATAGCCCGCCTCGGCCAGCAGGTTGGCGGCGGAGACGCTGCGACTGCCGGTGCGACAGAGGGTGTAGATAGGGGTGCTGCGGTCGGGGATGGCCGCCTCCACCGCGGCGACAAACGCCTCCGGCGACTGGCCGATGAAGCCGGGGTCATCGGTGCGGCCCAGGATGTAGGGGTAGGGGATGCTGAGGGCGTAGTCGGGGTGGCCGGCGGCATACTCGGTGACGTCGCGCACATCGATGATGATGGGCTGTGGCGTAGCGGCTGCAAACTGGATCCGGTGGTCGCCCTCATAGGCCGTTGGACGGGTGTAGATCGCCTTGTAGTAGGCCTCCGGGGAGCTGATCTCCGAATGGTAGTAACGCTCGAAATCGTAGCGATTGCCCTCTGCCAGTGCCGCACCGCTCCAGCCGATCAGGGTGGCCATGAACAGAGAGAGATTTTGTTGTTTTTTCATCTGGCGTTGCCTCCTTGGTGGTCCCGGGTTAGATCCCGGTCGTGTGGGTATACCAGATATCAAGGGGGGCTGGACAGGAGCCAAACGGCCAGTTGACGCCAGGTCATTTTTCTTCCCGCAGCGTGTTTTTCAGGGGGCTATGTGCGCCAGCGCTGCAACCGCTCCAGGCAGGCACCATTGAGCGCGGTGGCCCGGGCAGCGCTGGCGGCCTCGGTGTAGCAGCGCAGCTCCGGGGCGTTGCCGGAGGGGCGCAGGTGGATCACCTCGCCATTGCGGAAGGTGATGCGCAGCCCATCGGTCTCATCGACACCGGCAACAGCACCGCTCAACTCACCGAATAGCGCCTCGATGCGCGCCATATCGCCGCCGCGCCCGGCACCGAGTTGGTCGAGGCCGGCACGGGCCTGTTCGCTAGGGAACGCCTTGAGTCGATCACTGGCGGTGAAGCGCGCTGGGAGGGTCTCCAGCAGGGCGCTGAGGGGGCACTGGCGGGCCGCGGCGAGGGCCAGCACCGCGAGTGGCACCAGGAGTGCGTCGCGGGTGGGGAGGGGGGAGAGTGGGCGTCCGGCGTGGTGGAACGGGGTGGCGGTGAGGAAGCCGCCGTTG
>QKFD01000078.1 GCA_003251535.1 Chromatiales bacterium
CAGAAGGGGGGCTCCAGGATGGTGGCACTGCGCTGCGCCTGGGCGCCGGGCAGCCACTCAGCGGCATAGCTGGCCGTGGGGCCGGTAAAGGCGGCGGGGCTGAAGGGTTGGAGGGGGTGGGTGGTGATGAGGCGATCGCACGCCTCGGCACCCAGCCCCTCCCGGAGATAGTCCAATAGCTCGCTTACCAACACCGATGGCAGGAGTGGTGAGTCGTCACGCTGGTTGCGCCCCACCCAGCTGAGGTAGAGGCGATCACGGGCCGCGAGGAGCGCCTCCAGGAAGAGGTAGCGCTCCTCATCGCGGTGGGAGCGGTCCAGGCGGCGCGGGGCCGCCGCCATGCGGTCGAAACCGGCGCGGCTGCGTCGTCGCGGGAGGGCCGCCTCCGCCAGGCCGATGAGGCAGATCACCCGGAAGGGCAAGGTCCGCATCGGGACCATGGCGCAGCAGGTGATGCGGCCGGTGATCAGGTTGTGGCTGGGGGAGGGCTGGGTGAGGCGGGCGCTGAGGTCGTCCCGCAGCACGTCGAGTCCAAAGCGGGCCGTTAGTTCAGCCCGCTCCGCCTCATCCACCAGGGAGGCTATCGCCTCGCGGATCAGGGCGAAGGGCTCCTCCTCGGCGTCGCTCGGGAGGAAAAACTCCTCCAGCAGGTCGTGGAGCAGTTCGGCCCACTCCGCTGCACTGCGGGGGCGGCTCAGGCGGCTGCGCAGCCGCTCCAGGCCGCGCAGGAAGGCGGCCAGGCTACCGAGATCGGCCGCCTGTTGCCCCTCCACCCGGCCCAGCGGGAGCACCCCGGCGAAGAGCTGCTCCTGGGGGGGGAGGGCGTAGCCCAGAAAGAGGCGGCGCAGGCCAAAGCTCCAGGTGTGGCGATCAGTGGCCGGGAGCCCCAGATCGGCGCGGGCGGCGGCGCTGGTGCCCCAGCGCACCCCGGCCTCCCGCACCCACTCCCGGAGTGCGGTGAGGGCGTTCTCATCCAGTCGGTAGCGTTGACGCACCGCTGGGATCTCCAGCAGGGCCAAGACCTGGGGGGCGGTAAAGCGGCTCTCACCCAGCGCCAGCAGATCGAGAAAGGCCTGGATCAACGGATGGGCACTGCGTCCAGCGAGATCGGCAATGGCAAACGGCAGCCGGCGCCCCTCGGGGGCGGCGCCGAACACCGCCTCCAGATAGGGGGTATAGCTCTCGATGTCGGGGGTCATCACCACCACCTCGTGGGGGGCGAGGCTGGGATCGGCATCGAACAGCGCCCAGAGCCGGTCGTGCAGTACCTCCACCTCGCGCATCGGGCCGTGGCAGCGGTGGAACTCCAGGGAGTCGTCGGTGGTGGCGATGGTGGGGTGGCTGTGCTCTGTCAGATCGAGGATATCGCGCTGGAGTTGGGCCAGTAGGGTGGGGGCCTCCGGCGCCTCAAACAGCTCTGCCTCCTCGGCCGGGATCTCCAGTAGCGCATCGATGAGATCGCGCCCCTGGCGGCCCCAGGAGGCGAGCAGCCGGTTGCCACTCGTGAGGTAGTCGCCCGCGACCCCAGTACGGCGACGGCGGCGGGCGATCTGGCGCGGATCGGCCACATCGCCCCAATACTCCCGGCAGGGGTTGTGGATGAATAGGTGCAGCTCGGTCTGCTCCGCCAGCTGCGCCAGCAGCGCCAGATAGGCGGGCGAGAGGGTGGGGACGCCGAATAGCGCGACCCGCCGCGGGAGCCGCCCCAACTCCAGCCGGCCGGCCCGGGCGAGGGCGATGAACTCCTCCACTAGATGGGCCCAGTGGCGCGCTGTCGGCCCGGCCGCGGCCACCACGGCGCGCCACAGCTCCGCCTGCCAATCCCCCGCTTCATCACCCCGCTCCCAGGCGAGGATCATGTCAGGCCGGTAGACCAGGTATTGGTCAAATAGATCGGCCAGCTGGCGGCTGAGTTGGAAGCGCCGCCGCTCTGGTCGCACCCCCTGGAGATAGCGGGCGATGGCGTCGAAACCGGGGCGCTCCAGCAGGTTGGGCAGGAGGGTAAAGAGGCGCCACGGCAGGGTGGCCCGATCCAGACCCGACGCCTCCGGCACCGAGGGCAGCTGGGCATGGAACAGGCGCCAGGCGAAGCCGGCGGGCAGCTGAAACTCCAGGTTGGCGGCGACCCCGTGCCGTTGGGCTATGCCGAAGGCGATCCAGCGCGCCATACCCTGGGTGGGGACCACGATGCGCTCTGCCACCAGGGGGCCGGCGACTGGGGTGGCGATCACCTCGGCCAGGCGATCGAGCAGCCGCTCGCTACGATTGCTGTGGTGGATGAAGAGCACGCGGAGACCTGGGGCGGAAGGAGGGGGCAATCTTACCCCCTCGCCGGCAGATTGGCAGGGGGTGGCGGCACTGCGAAAAACGGTGGCCCGCGGGCCACCGTTCAAGAGACTGCTACGTTATGCGCCGCGTGGGCTATTGCAGGATGGGGGGGGCGGCGGTGCGGTAGCTACCCTCATCGGGAGGGGCTGCGGCCCTCTCCGGCTCGCTGCCGGGTTGGAGCTGCAATGCTTCATCGTACTCCAGGGCGTCCAGGTATTCGGTGTAGGCGGTGGACGTCTCGTCGTTGCTGAATCGCATTTGATATCCCCCTATTTCCGCATAGAGAATGGGGCCATGCCCCGCTCATCAGCTTAGGAGATAGCGCGAATCTGTCAAATCTTGTTCATCCGCTTGTGGTAGGGCACTCTTAACGGTTTTCCCCCACCGCTAGTGGGGGGTGGCCGTTACTCATCGTCATCGTCCATATCCCGCCGGGCCACTGTCTCTGGATCGGCGGTGATGGGGCGGTAGATCTCCACCCGATCCCCCTCGACCAGGGGCGCATCCAACTTCACCACCTTGCCAAATACCCCCACCCGCTGGGTGTCGAGATCGATCTCAGGGAAGCGGTTTAGGACACCGGAGCGCTGGATGGCCTGCTCCACGGTGCAGCCCTCATCCACCTCTAGCGTCTGCCAGAACTGATGGATCTCGGCGTAGGTGACGCTCACGCGCATGGTCTCTTCTCCTCAAAGCGATGGCTAGGCCGATTAGTGGGCGGGGGCTGGGGCCGCCTGCGGCTCAGCGCTGGCGGTGCGGGCCCGGCGCGCATCGATCACCCGATTGGCCGCCAGGATGAGACCCATCACCAAGAAGCCACCCGGCGGCAGTGCCATCAGCAGGAAGCCGCGATACTCGGGGATGATGGTGAGTTCCAAAAAGTGGAAGTGCTCGCCCAGCAGGCCGCTGGCGTTGGCGAACAGCGTGCCCTGGCCAAAGATCTCCCGCACCGAACCTATCATCACCAGGGCGAGGGTGAAGCCGAGCCCGGAGCCGAGCCCATCCATCAGCGCCGCCAGGGGCCGGTTCTTGGAGGCGAACGACTCCGCCCGGCCGAGGATGGCGCAGTTGACCACGATGAGGGCGATGAACAGCCCAAGGACACCGTACAGCTCGTGCATCCAGGCGTTGAGGGTCATGTCCACCAGGGTCACCAGGGAGGCGATGAGGACGATGAACACCGGGATGCGCACCTCGTCGGTGATGATGCCGCGCAGGGTGGCGATCATCACATTGGAGGCCACTAGTACCGCAGTGGTTGCCAGCCCCATGCCGAGGCCGTTGGTGGCGGTGGAGGTGACCGCCATGGTGGGGCAGAGGGCCAACATCTGGGCAAAGGCGACGTTGTTGGCCCAGAGTCCCTCTTTAAAGATGTGTCCGTAGTTACTCTGCATGGCTGGCCTCCGCGGGCTGGGCCGGTTTGTCGGCGGTGATCTCAGGGCGGTGGGCGGTGAAGAACTGAAGCCCCTCCTGCACCGAGGCGACCACGGCCCGTGGGGTGATGGTGGCGCCGGTGAACTGGTCGTAGATACCGCCATCCTTCTTCACTGCCCACCCCTTCTCGTCGGGGTTGCCGAGGGAGTGGCCGTTGAATGACTCGATCCACGGGGTCTTCTTGATCTCGATCTTGTCACCGAGGCCAGGGGTCTCGGAGTGGCGGGTGACCCGCACGCCGAGGATGGTGCCGCTGGCGTCTACTGCCATGATAGAGACCACATCCCCAGAGTAGCCCTTACCCACTATCTCAAAGGCGGCACCCGTGACTACGCCCTCTTTGCGGGCCACATAGACGGTGCGCGGGTGGCCGTCGCTCTCGATGACGATGGCGTCATCCAGCAGACGGTTGTCGTGCAGCGTGGCGGGCAGCACCTGCTCTAAGGAGCGTTGCAGGTCCTCCGCCTGCCGGGCGGCGATGGCATCCCGGGTCCGCAGGTTACCCAGCACCAGGGCGGCGGAGCAGATCATGGCGATCCCACCCAGCAGCATGGCGTGGTAACCGGGGCGGTTGAGATAGCTCGGTTTGAGGACGCCGCGACTCATGACTCTTTCCTCTCGGCAAGTTCGAGCGGCCGGCCATCACGGCGCCGTCCATAGATACGCGGTCGCAGGTAGTGATCGATGAGTGGGGTGGCGGCGTTCATCAGCAGCACCGCAAAGGCGACCCCTTCCGGGAAGGCGCCAAAGGTGCGGATCACCCACACCAGCACCCCACAGCCGATCCCGAACACCAGCTGACCAATCCGGCCGGTGGGGGAGGTGACCATATCGGTGGCGATGAAGAAGGCGCCCAGCATCATGCCGCCCGCCATCAGATGGAACAGCGGATCGGCAAAGCGCTCCGGATTGACGTGGTGGAAGATGGCGGAGAGCAGTATCACCGAGCCGAGCATCGCCACCGGGATGTGCCAGGTGATGACCTTGCGCATCAGCAGCACTATCCCCCCCAACAGCAGCAGTACGCCGGAGGTCTCACCCATACTGCCGGCCACGGTGCCGAGGCTGAAGGCGGTGGCGTCGTAGTGGCCCGGGAGCGAGCTGGTGAGGCCGATGCCGCGGGTCAGTTCGGTCTTGGCGTGGCCCAGGATGGAGGCGCCGGTGACCGAATCAACATTGGGGATCCCGCTGAAGGTGATCGCCAGCCCATCCAGGAAGCCGGGGGCGGCGGCGGTGGTGATGGGGTGGGGGCCGACCCACTGGGTCATCTCCACCGGGAAGGAGATGAGGAGGGCCACGCGGGCCAGCATCGCCGGGTTGAACAGGTTCTGGCCGATACCGCCAAATATCTGTTTGCCGATGAGGGTGGCAAGCAGGCCACCCACCACACCGACCCACCACGGCGCCCAGGGGGGGAGACTGAGCGCCAACAGCCAGCCGGTGAGGATCGCGGAGCCATCCAGCAGGAACAGCCGCTGCGGTTTGCCCGCCAGCTGGAGGCCAATCGCCTCACCCGCCAGGGTGCTGAGCAGGGTGATGGTGAACAGGAAGATGGCCGGCCAGCCGTAGGCCCAGAAACCGAATAGGGTGGCCGGTAGCAGCGCCACCATCACCGTCGCCATCACCTTGGCGACGCTCTCCTCGGAGTGGGCGTGGGGTCCGCTGATGAGCGGGGCGGTGGTCATTGGATTGCTACTCATGCCTGGGTCTCCTGCTCGGTCGCCTTGGCTGCCTTGGCCGCTGCCCGAGCGGCCTTGCGCTCTGCTGCGGCCCGCTTCTTCTCCTCCGCCTCGCGCTGTAAGCGCGCCTGGCGGTCAGCGGCCAGCTTGCGGGTGTAGTCGTTCTTGCGTTTCTCCACATCGCGGGTCACCAGCTCACCCTTGGCGAAGTTGAAGAACTGGGTGAGTGGCAGGTGGGAGGGGCAGACATAGGCGCAGGAGCCGCAGGAGATGCAGTCGTGCAGGCCGTAGTCGATGGCACCGTCAAAGTCGGCGGCGCGGACCCGCGCCATCAGCTCCAGCGGCATCAAGCCCACCGGGCAGGCGCCCACACAGCGTCCACAGCGGATGCAGGGCATGGTCTGCATCTCCCCCAGCTCCCGCTGGGAGAGGGCGATGATGCCGCTGGTACCCTTGACCACCGGCACCCGGGTGTGGGGGATGACCTGGCCCATCATCGGCCCCCCCATGATGAGGCGGGCGGGGTTCTCGACGAGACCGCAGTAGTCGAACAGCTCCTGCACCAGGGTACCGATGGGGACCTGTAGGTTACGTTTGTTGCGCACCGCACCGCCGCTCACCGTCACCACCCGCGAGACCAGCGGACGGGCAAAGCGGACCGCCTCGTGGATGGCGTGGGCGGTGGCGACGTTGTGGACCAGCAGGCCGATCTCGGCGCTGCGGGTCCCCGCCGGGACCTCGATGCCGGTGAGGAACTGGATCATCTGCTTCTCCGAGCCCATGGGGTAGAGGCTCGGTACGCGCACCACCCGGATCTCGGGGTAGGGCTCTGCCGCGCTGCGCATGGCGGCGTAGGCCTGCGGCTTGTTGTCCTCGATGGCGATGGAGGCCCCCTCCAGGCCGATGGCGTGGACCATGATGCGCACGCCGTCGATCACCGTATCGGCCGACTCCCGCATCAGGCGGTCGTCGCAGGTGAGGTAGGGCTCGCACTCACCGCCGTTGATGATGAGGGTGTGGACCCGCTGCTTGTGGCCCAGGTGGAGTTTGAGGGCGGAGGGGAAGGTGGCGCCGCCCATCCCGACGATACCGGCCGCCGCCACCCGATCGCTGATCTCCTGCGGGGTGAGGCTGAAGGGATCGGTGTTATGGGCCTGCTCATCGCACCAGCGATCCTCGCCGTCACTATCGATGATGATGGTGGTGACCGGCAGGCCGGAGGGGTGGGGGGCGGTGAACGGCCCGATCTCCACCACCGTGCCGGAGGTGGGGGCGTGGACCGCGGCGCTCAGGGTGCCCTGGGCGGCGGCGATCAACTCACCCTTCAGCACCTTCTGCCCCGGCACCACCACGGGCTGCGCCGGGACACCGATGTGCTGCTGTACCGGCACATAGAGCCGGCGCGGCAGCGGCAGCACGTCGATCTCTTGCTGATTGGAGAGTAGCTTGTGGCCGTGGGGGTGGACGCCACCGCGGAAGCGGAACAGTTTCATGGTGACCTCCTTACGCCGCCACCGGCAGCGGCTTCGGCCAGCGCCAGGTGCGTAGGGTCTCGGGTTCGGGTGTCAGTTCGATGCTCCAGGTGGGGCAGACATCGACACAGGCACCGCAGCCGGTGCAGGCGTTCTGCATCACCACATGGATCTGCTTCGGGGCGCCGACGATGGCATCGGTGGGGCAGGCGCGCAGACACTTGACGCAGCCGATGCAGGTCTCCTCGCGCACCACCGCCAGCTTGGGGGGGCCATCCATGCCGGAGAGATCGACACTCACCCCCAGCTTGCGCCCCAGCTCCTCCGCCAGGCTCTTGCCACCGGGCGGGCAGCAGGTGACGGGGATGCGTCCCTCGATCATCGCCTCGGCGGCGGCGCTGCAACCGAGCTGGCCGCACTGGCCGCAGTTGCTGCCGGGCAGCATGGCAGTCACCTCATCGACAATGGGATTGCTCTCCACCTTGAACTTATTGGCGGCGACCCCAAGCAGATAGCCCAGGGCGAAGCCAAGCAGGGCGAGGACGGCAATGGCAGCGTACATGTGGCGTACCTCCTACTATTTCCGTTACTTGACCGGCAGGCCTGCGAAGCCCATGAAGGCGAGCGACAGCAGACCGGCCACGATGAAACCGATGGGGGCGCCAGCAAAGGCGGCGGGTACCGCCGAGCGGGCGAGGCGTTCACGCATCCCGGCAAACATCACCATGACCAGGGTGAAGCCGGCGGCCGAGCCGATGCCGTAGATGACGCTCTGGATGAAGCTATGGCCCTGTTGGGCGTTGAGCAGCGCCACCCCTAGCACCGCGCAGTTGGTGGTGATGAGGGGGAGGAAGATGCCGAGCAGTTGGTGCAGCACCGGGCTCATCTTGCGCACCACCATCTCGGTAAACTGCACCGCCGCGGCGATCACCAGGATGAAGGAGAGGATCCGCAGATAACCCAGGTTCAGCGGCCCGAGTACGTAGTGCTCCAATAGCCAGGAGGCGACCGCCGCCAGGGTCAACACAAAGGTGGTGGCGAACCCCATCCCCAGCGCCGTATCGAGTTTGTTGGAGACACCCATGAAAGGGCAGAGCCCGAGAAATTTCACCAGCACCACGTTGTTCACCAGCGCGGTGCCCACGAGCAGCATTATGTATTCGGTCACGACCGCCACCTCGCACACTGTTTGCGCCCCGCCGTGCATCGGGCGTGCCAGTACACTCTGGTGCAGCTATGCACCGAAAAAGACCCTCCATTTGCGGGCTTTTCCCCGGTATTGCACAAATTTGGTGCGGCTCCGGACTGTACGATTCGGAG
>QKFD01000029.1 GCA_003251535.1 Chromatiales bacterium
CGCTTGCTGCGCCGTCCGCCAGCGGAAGTGGTTGCGGCCGATGTTGGCGGTGTAGCAGAGATCCGCCAACGGCTCCTCGCCCTGCGCCAGCCGCTCGCGGTAGCGCCCCACCAACTCCAGCAGCGCCGGCCGGCTCTTGGCCGACAGCGCCAGCAGGTGGCGCGGCCGCTCCGGTGCCGCGGGCGCCGACACGGCCATCAGCGGCGCCTCCTCGATGATGACGTGGGCGTTGGTGCCGCTGAAACCGAATGAACTCACCCCGGCCCGCCGCGGCCGCTCACCCCGCGGCCAGGGTTGCGCCGCGCTATTCACCCGGATCGGCCACTGCTGCCACGGGATGTGGCGACTCGGCTGGTCGCAGTTGAGGTGGGCGGGGATCTCCTCGTGCTGAAGCGCCAACACCACCTTGATGAGGCCGGCCATGCCAGCCGCCGCCTCCAGGTGGCCGACGTTGCTCTTGACCGAACCTATCAGCAGCGGCTGCTCGGCCGTGCGGTCGGCGCCATAGACCTGCCCCAGCGCATTCACCTCAATGGGATCCCCGAGCTGGGTACCGGTGCCATGGGTCTCCACATAGTCGATGGCCGCCGGCGGTAACGCCGCACTGGCCAGGGCGGCGCGGATCACCGCCTCTTGGGCCGGGCCATTGGGGGCGGTCAACCCTTGGCTGCGCCCATCCTGGTTGAGGGCCGAGCCCTTGATCACGGCCAGCACCGAGTCCCCCGCCGCCAGGGCATCGCTGAGCCGCTTGAGCACCACCACACCGCACCCCTCGGCCCGCACGTAGCCATCGGCGCCATCATCGAAGGCACGGCAGTGGCCGCTGGGGGAGAGCATCCCCATCTCGCCCAGCAAGACCGAGATCTCCGGTGAGACGATGAGGCTGACGCCCCCCGCCAGGGCGATGTCGCACTCCCCCGCCCGCAGGGAGCGGGCCGCCATGTGGGTGGCCACCAGGGCCGATGAACAGGCGGTATCCAGCATCAAGGCGGGGCCCTGCCAGCCGAGGGCGTAGGAGATGCGGCCGGCGTTGACGCTCGGCGCACTGCCGGTGGCAAAGTAGGGGTTGAGGCGCGGGTCGGCCGCCTTGCAGAGTTCGAGATATTTGTTGGGCGCGCAGCCGACAAATACCCCCCCACGGGTCCCCGGCTGGCTCGGCGGATAGCCGGCCGCCTCCAGCGCCTCCCAGGCGGTCTCCAGCAGATAGCGCTGCTGTGGATCCAGCGACAGCGCCTCCCGCTCGGCGATATCAAAAAAGTCGAAGTCGAACTGCTTGAGGCCGTCAGTGAAACCGGCCCAACGACTCACCGGCCAGCTGGTGGGGCGCCCGGCGAGGTAGTCGTCGATGTTGCCCCGCTCATCACTCCAGGGATCGATCGCCTCGCGCCCCGCCTGTAGCAGCTCCCAGAAGCGCGCCGGATCCGCGGAGTGGCCGGGAAAGTGGCAGGCCATGCCGATGATGGCGATCCCGTCATCGACCTCGGCGACAGGCGCGGCGGTCGGTTGGGGCGCCGGCTGCGGGGCGGGCTCCATGAGGCCCAACAGGAATTTCGCCAGGCTCACCACGGAGGGGTAGTCAAACAGCAGGCTCACCGGCAGCGGGCGCCCGGCGCCCCGCGCCAGGGCGTTGCGGATCTCGATGGCGGTGAGGGAGTCGAGCCCCAGCTCCTTGAGCGGCTTGGCCAGGTCCCACTCCTCCCCGGGTGCCATGCGTAGACTGGCCGCCACCTGGGCCTTCACGTAACGTGTGACCACCTTCTCCCGCTCGGCGAGGGGGGCATCGGCCAGTAGCGCCGCGAGTTCGCCACTGCTGGGCGGCGCGGCGGCGGGGGTGGCCGCCGCCGCGGGGGCGGCAACGCTGGAGGCGCTGCTGCCGGCAGGCGGCGCCATCACCGCGGCGTAGTGGACGCCGTGGTTAAGCAGCCGTTCAAAAATGGCCAAGCCGTCCTCGGGTTTGAGCCACCCCATGGCAAAGCGCTGGAGATTGCGGGTTGCCGCCTCCGAGGTGGCCAGTCCGCCATCGGCCCACGGCCCCCAGGCGATGCTGAGGGCGGCCTGCCGCTGTCCGCCACGCCACTGCGCCAGGGTGTCGAGGAAGGCGTTGGCCGCGGCATAGTTGCACTGCCCTGGCGAACCCAGCGCCGTGGCCGCCGAGGAGAAGAGGACAAAGAAGTCGAGTGCTTGCCCCTGGGTCAGCTGGTGCAGGTGCCACGCCCCCCACAGTTTGGGCGCCAACACCGCGGCGAACCGCTCCCAATCCTGCTGCGCCACCACGCCGTCCCGCAGGAGGCCGGCGGCGTGGAGGACCCCGGCCAGCGGCCGCTCCGGCGGGATCTCCGCCAGTACTGCGGCCATCTGCTCACGCTGGGAGACATCGGCATCCACCACCCGCACTGTCGCCCCGCGCGCCGCCAGACGCGCCACCGCCTCCGCCACCTTGGCATCGGCGACACCGCGCCGCCCCACCAACAGCAGGTGGCGCGCCCCCCGCTCCACCAACCAGTCGGCGAAGTACATCCCCAGCGCCCCCAGGCCGCCGGTGAGCAGGTAGGTCGCATCCCCCTTGATCGCCACGGCCTGCGGCCCCTCTGCCGCGGCGACCCAGGCGGGACGCTGGCGCAGGTGCGGGGTAAAGCGCCGACCCGCCCGATAGGCGACCCGCTCCAGCGCCGGGTCCTGTAGATCGGCCCATAGGGAGGGGAGGGTGGCCTCGGCGGCGAGATCGATCTGGAGGCAGCGCAGCTCCGGATGCTCCGCCGCCAAGGCGTTGCGGTAGCCGCACAGCGGTGCTTGGGTGAGGGCCGCCGCCGCCAGCGCCCCCTCCACCGCGTAGGCACCGTTGGTGACCAACACCAACCGCGGCCACTCCACCGGGGCGCTGTTTAGGAGCGCCTGGGTCAGATAGAGCGTTTGTCGCAACAGGGTTGCCGCCTGCTCAGGCAGCCCATCCGCCGCCCCATCACCGCCAGCGAGCGGCCAGCAGAAGAGCACCCCGGCCAGCGGCCGCTGGGCGAGGCTGGCGAAGAGTTCGCCATATGCCGCCGGCCGCTCGGCCTCCAGCCGCAGCTCACCGGCCACGCTGGGGGCCGCAGAGTCAGCGCTCCGCACCCGCTGACAGCGGACCCCCTGCCCCTCCAGCTGACGCGCCAGCAGCTCACCCCGACCGGCGGCGTCGATAAATACCAGCCACTCCCCTGCCGGCGGCGCAGTGCGCCCCACGGCACTGGCGGGCTGCGCCTCCCACTCCAGGTCATAGACCCACTCGCCGTAGCTACGCTGGCTGCCAACGGTGAGGTGGTGGGGCGGATCGACCCAGTAACGCTCCCCCTGGAACGGATAGGTGGGCAGCACCAGAGGGGCCGCCTCCCAGCCACTATCGAGGGCCTCCCAGACCACCGGCACCCCAGTGCGATAGAGGCGGGCCAGGGCGTCCAGCAGGGCGCGCCACTCGCCCCCCGCCTCCTTGCGCAGGCTGGGGACGCAGAGCTTGCCCGCCTCCAGCAGCCCACCGGCCATCCCCAGCAGGGTGGCGCTGGGGCCGATCTCCAGACAGATCTCCACCCCTGGGAGCGCCGCCAGCTGCTCGACCCCGGCGGCAAACTCTACCGGGGCGAGGATATGTTTTAACCAGTAGTCGGGCTGCGCCAGCGTCTCCCGCGCCAATCGGCCACTGACGTTGGAGATGAGATCGGTGTGGGGCACCTGGAAGCGCACCTCCGCCAGCACCTTGGCAAACTCCGCCACCATTGGCTCCACCAGCGGGGAGTGGAAGGCGTGGGAGACCTGGAGCCGATGGCTCTTGATGCCCTCCTGCGCCAGCGCCAGTGCCAGCTGCTCAACCGCCGCCACGGCACCGGCCACCACCACACTCTCTGGGCCGTTGAGGGCGGCCAGCGCTAGATCGGGGTGGGCGGCGAGATAGGGTTGTAACCGGGCGGCGCTGGCGAAGACCGCCAGCATCGCGCCACGCTGGCAGAGCTGCGCCATGAGTCGCCCACGGGCGGCGGTCAGTTTGAGACCATCCTCCAGGCTAAACACCCCCGCCACGCAGGCGGCGACATATTCACCGAGGCTGTGGCCCAACACCACCTGGGGGACGATCCCCCAGCTGCGCCACAGCTCGGCCAGGCTGTACTCGAAGGCAAACAGCACCGGCTGGGTGTAGTGGGTCTCGTGTAGTAGTTGGCTATCGGCCCCCCACAGGAGTGAGGTGAGGGGGCGATCTAGCAGGGGCTGCAATAGGTCGGCGCAGCGATCGATCCCCGCCCGGAAGATTGGGCTGGCGCAGTAGAGGGCGTGCCCCATGGCGGGGTATTGCGCCCCCTGGCCAGAGAAGAGGAGGGCGACCCCGGGGTTGGCCTTGACCGCGTGGCTATCCGCCAACTCGTTCCCGGTCACCAAGGCCTGGAGGCCGTTGTGCAGCTCGGCGGCGCTATCGGCCACCAGCGCTACGCGGTGGTCAAAGTGGGAGCGACCCACGTTAGCGGCGTGGCAGATCTCAAACGGCTGCCACTCGGGGTGCGCCGCCAACGCCTCGCTATAACGCGCCACCAGCGCCTGTAGCGCCTTGCCACTCTTGGCGCTCAGGGCCAAGAGGTGGCTGGGGCGTTCACAGCCGCCCACCGCCGCCGGGGCGGGCGGCTGCTCCAGGATGAGATGGACGTTGGTGCCGCTGAAACCGAAGGAGCTGACCCCGGCCCGCCGGGGCCGCCCCTCCGCCTCCCACACCTGCCCCTGGCGCACCACCTCGATGGGCAGGCCCGCCCAAGGGATGTGGGGATTGGGGGTGTCGAAGTGGAGGTGGGGCGGGATGTAGCGGTGCTGTAGCGCCAGGGTCGCCTTGATCAGCCCAGCGATGCCGGCGGCCGCCTCGGTGTGGCCGATGTTGGTCTTCACCGAGCCGATGAGGAGCGGCGGTTGACCGGTGCGCCCCTCGCCATAGACATTGGCCAGCGCCCGCACCTCGATGGGATCCCCCAGGGAGGTGCCGGTGCCGTGGGCCTCAATGTAGTCCACCTCACTGGGGGCCAGCTTGGCGTTTTTGAGCGCCTCCCGGATCACCCGCTCCTGGGCGGGGCCGTTGGGGACGGTCAGGCCACCACTGGCACCATCGTGGTTGACCGCCGAACCGCGGATGAGCGCCAGGATTGGCCGGTTGGCCGCCAGCGCATCGGAGAGCCGCTGGAGTGCCACCATGCCGCAGCCGTCGCCCCGCACAAAGCCGTTGGCCTGGGCATCAAAGGTGTGACAGTGGCCGTCGGGAGAGAGCATCCGGTTGCTACTTTCCAACAGCATCGAGAGCGGGTGCAGCTGGAGATTGGCGCCGCCGGCCAGGGCGAGATCACACTCCCGCTGGCGCAGGCTCTGGCAGGCGACGTGCACCGACACCAGCGACGATGAGCAGGCGGTGTCCACCATGTAGGCAGGTCCCTCCAGCCCCAGCAGGTAGGCGATACGCCCGGCCGCAACGCTGGGGGCGTTGCCGGTGATGGCGTACATGTCGATGGTGCTGGGTTCGCGGGCGGTGGCGAGGTCGTGGTAGTCGGTCATGACAATGCCGACAAACACCCCGCTCTTACTGCCGCTCAGGGTGTGGGGGGCGATCCCGGCCCGCTCCAGCGCCTCCCAACTGCTCTCCAGCAGGAGGCGCTGTTGGGGATCCATCCAGGTCGCCTCACGCGGCGAGATACCGAAGAAGGCGGCATCGAAGCGATCGTGCCCCTCCACCAGGCAGGCCTTGCGGGCCGCCACCTGCCCCTGCCGCCCCTGCTCGGGGTGGTAGTAGTCGTCGATGGGCCAGCGTGTGGGGGGCAGCTCTTGGGCCGTGTCGATACCATCGCGCAGCAGCTGCCAAAACTGCTCAGGCGAGGCCGCACCACCAGGGAAGCGGCAGCCGATACCGACGATGGCGATGGGCTCCTCTCGGTAGCGCCGCTCCTGCTCCAGCGCCGATTGCAACTTTTTCAGCTTGAGCAGCGCCTGCTTCTCTATGGAGAGAGACGCCATCTTCTCTTCGCGGGTCGTCATGCGGCCACTCCTGGCACTAGATCTCTTGCAGGGCTTCCATCAGCAAGGCGCTGGCATCTTCATCGCTCAACTGCTCTATCCCCAGCAGATCCTCATCTGTCACCGCCTCTGCTTCTGGTGGAGGGGTGACTGCGGAGGGCTCACGCAGGTGCAGCACTTGATCGAAGAGGTAGTCCGCCAGCTTCCGTATGGTGGGGTAGTCAAACAGCAGGGTGGTGGGGAGATCGCTACCAAAGGCGTTTTGCAGCCGTGTACGCACCTCGATGGCCATCAGCGAGTCGAGACCGATATCGAATAGCCGCTGGTCGTGATCGACCTGTGGCTCGGCCAGCCGTAGCGTCTTGGCGATGCAGCCCTCGATATAATCCAGCAGCAGCGGATGGCGACGACTGCTCGACGCCTCCCGCAACTGCGTCACGATATCCACCTCCCGCGCCTGCGCCGCCTCGCTCAGCGTGACGCTGGCGGTGGTGGTGATGAGCAGCTCATCAAATAGGCGGGTGAACTCGGCGCCGATGGCCGGGCCGATCTTCGACCAGTCGGCCGGTGACATCGCCACCTGCGCCTCGCCACTGGCCATCGCCAGCTCCAGGGCGCGCAGCCCACTGGCGGTGTCGATCATCTCGATGCCACTACCCGCCAGACGCTGCTCCAGCCCCCGCTGCGCCGCGGCACCGGCCTCTGCCCAGGCGCCCCAGTTGATGCTGAGGCAGGGCAGTCCCAGGCCGCGCCGGTAGGCGGCGAAGCTGTCGAGGTAGGCGTTGGCCGCGGCGTGGTTGGTCTGCCCAGGGGTGCCAAACAGGGAGGCCACCGAGGAGAAGAGCAGCATGAAATCCAGCGCCATGGCGCGGGTGAAGCGGTGCAGATTCCAGGCCCCTGCCAGCTTCGGCTGCAATACCCGGCGGAAGCTCTCCCACTCCTGCCCCGCCAGCACCGCGTCGTGCAGCACCCCCACCGAGTGGATGACACCGCGCAGCGGCGGCAGCCCCGCCAGCGCCGTGGTCAACGCCGTCGCCAGGGTGTCGTAGTCGCCCACGTCCGCCGCCACGATGGTGATCTGGGCCGCCCCCTGGCGCAGCGCCGCCAACTGCTCGGCATCCGCCGATTGGGCGCCGTGCCGACCCAGCAGGATCAGCGAGCGCGCCCCGCGGGCCACCAGCCACTGCGCCACCAGTAGCCCCACCCCACCTAGGCCGCCGGTGATGAGATAGCTGGCGTTGGAGTGGAAGCGCCGCCGCTCCGGCAACTCCGGCGCGATGCGCTGGAGGCGCGGCACATAGCGCTGGCCACCGCTGAACGCCACCTCCATCTCCTCCCCGGGCTGCCCCAGCTCCAGCAGCAGCTCGGTCAACGGGGCGTTGGGATCCAGGTCCAGCAGGCGGCACTCCAAGGTGGTCAGTTCACGCCGCAGCGCCCGCCCCAGCCCCCACAAGGGGGCGTCGCTGAAACCCGCGGCGGCCGGCCGCTCGGCCAGCGCCTGGGCGCCGCGGGTCGCCACCCAGAGCCGCAGGGGGGTCGCCCGGGGGGCCGAGAGCAGCGTCTGCGCCAGATAGAGCAGGCTGCGGCTGGTCGGGGCGTCCGCCTCCCCCAGCTGGGGGGCCGCCGCCGCGCCCGCCGTCTCCCACAGGAACAGCACCCCATCCAGGGGGTGACCGGCCAGTGCGTGGCTCAGTGCCTGGTAGTCGGCCAGGGCGTTGGGGGCCAGCCGATAGCCCCCCGCGGCCAGCGCCTCAAACCGCTCGCCGGCGTAGACCGGCAGTGGTTGGATCCCCATCTGCGCCAAACCGGCACCCAGCTCCGGTGCCAACGCCTCCCCCGGGGCGAAGACCAGCCACCTCTGCTCCACCGCGGCCTCTTCCGCCGCCCGCGCCACCATCACCGCCTGGTCCGGCTCCGCCTC
>QKFD01000031.1 GCA_003251535.1 Chromatiales bacterium
ATTGGAGTTGCGCATCCCCTGCTGACGCACTCGCTGGCGCAGGGTTGGCCAGTCCAGGGTGGTGCTATCGTCCATCTGCAACAGCTCGCCGCGCGCGGCTTGCAGGCGGGCGATGGAGTCGATGGGCAGCACCCCTTCGCTCCACAACGATCCATCGTAGCTGGGGTAGCGACCCCGCTCCTGGGCGAGATCGGTGGAGGCACGGATGGCGAAGTAACTCACCGTCTCCATGGAGTGATCGGCAAACTGCACCGCCTCTGCCGAGGCGTAGGGCAGCCGCAACTGATAGAGCGCATCCTGAAACCCCATGATGCCGAGCCCCACCGGCCGATGGCGCAGATTGGCGCTCCGCGCCTGCGGCACGCTGTAGTAGTTGATGTCGATGACGTTATCGAGCATCCGCATGGCGGTGGTCACCGTGTGCTCCAGCCGGGCGCAATCGAGCCCCTCCGCACCGATGTGGGCCGCTAGATTGATGGAGCCGAGGTTGCACACCGCGATCTCCCGATCACTGGTGTGCAGTGTGATCTCGGTACAGAGGTTGGAGCTATGCACCACCCCCACATGCTGGTTGGTGTAGCGCAGGTTGCAGGGGTCCTTGAAGGCGATCCAGGGGTGGCCGGTCTCAAACAGCATGGCGAGCATCTTGCGCCATAGCGTTAGCGCCGGCAGGCGGCGGTGGTGACGCAGCTCACCGCGGGCCGCCCGCGCCTCGTAGGCGACGTAGGCGCGGGCAAACTCGGCGCCGGTCAAGTCGTGCAGGTCCGGCACCTCATCGGGGGAGAAGAGGCTCCACTCCCCCTCCTCCGCCACCCGCTGCATAAACAGGTCCGGCACCCAGTGGGCGGTGTTCATGTCATGGGTGCGGCGGCGCTCATCGCCGGTGTTTTTGCGCAGCTCCAAAAACTCCTCGATGTCGAGATGCCAACTCTCCAGATAGGCGCAGACGGCCCCTTTGCGCTTGCCCCCTTGGTTGACCGCCAGCGCGGTGTCGTTGGCCACCTTGAGGAACGGCACCACCCCCTGGGAGCTGCCGTTGGTCCCCTGGATATGGGCGCCGAGGGCGCGCACCCGGCTCCAGTCGTTGCCCAGACCGCCGGCAAACTTGGAGAGCAGGGCGTTATCTTTGACGGCGCTGAAGATGCCATCGAGATCATCGGGTACCGTCGTGAGGTAACAGGAGGAGAGCTGCGGACGCGGTGTGCCGGCGTTGAAGAGGGTCGGCGTGGAGCACATGAAGTCGAAGGAGGAGAGCAGTTGATAGAACTCAATGGCACGCGCCTCGCGCTCCACCTCGTGGATCGCCAGCCCCATCGCCACCCGCATGAAGAGCGCCTGCGGCAGTTCAAAACGGATGGCACCGCTATGGAGTAGATAACGGTCGTAGAGGGTCTGGAGGCCCAGGTAGCTGAAGTCCAGATCCCGCTGCGGTTCGAGGGCCGCCACCAGCGGCGCCAGATCAAACTGGAGCAGGCGCCCATCGGCCAACCCCAACTCGACGGCCCGCTTTAGATAGGCGATAAAGTAGTCGCCATAACCGCTGGTTAGCTGTGCCTGGGTCGCCACCGTAGCGAGATCGAGAAATGCCAACGCCTCACTGCGCAGCCGATCCAGCAGTAGGCGGGCAGCCACCCGACCATACTCCGGCTCACGCTCGATCAGATTGCGCGCCCCCAACACCAGCGCCTCCGCCACCGCCGCCTCTTCGATGCCATCGAACAGCTGGCGCTTCAGCTCCGCCAGCAGTAGCGCCCCATCGACCGCCGTCAGCCCGGTGCATGCCTCCTCTAGCAGCCGCTCCAGACGCGCCATATCGAGGGGCGCGCGACGGCCATCGGCGCGGGTGATCTGGAGTGGCGCAGGGCTATCCGCCTCCTCTGTCGGGTGGCTGGCACGCTGGCGGGCGTGCGCCTCGCGGTAGAGCACATAGGCCCGTGCCACCTTGTGGTGGCCGGCCCGCATCAAGGCCAGCTCCACCTGGTCCTGGATCTCCTCGATATGCAGCGCCCCGCCGTTGGGCAGACGGCGCCGCAGGGCCGTCACCACCTGCGTGGTGAGGGTCGCCACCCAATCATGGATCCGCGTTGAGCCGTGGGCGCTCTCACCCTCCACGGCGAGGAACGCCTTGGTCATGGCGACGGCGATCTTGCTGGCGGCAAAGCCGGTGACCGTGCCGCTGCGCCGGATCACCTGGAGGTGATCGGCCGTCGGGTTCGATAGTGAGATTTGGGGTGGGGTTGCCGGATGGGGTAACTCGGCGGAGCGGATAGATGCGGTCAAGATGGCGCCTCCCAGGTAGTGGTCTCTCCGGCCGGGCCCACGGTGTGACTCGGGGACGGGACCGCCGGTAAGGGGGCGGGAGGCACGCCCCCGAGACCTTTGACGCGAAGGCTCGGGTAGGACCGCCCCGTACTGAACGGGTGCGGCCATCTCCGGCAGGTATTCGGACTCGGGGGCGGGTCGAGCGTGCTCGACACCTACGGCCGCGGCTTCCCACCCATGACGGGCAGTGCCTGGTGGCTGACACCTGGCGGCCTTCGTTCCCCCACACCGCTGCGCGACAGTTCCGGAATGACACCGGATTCCCTGTTACCGCAACCACAATATTTAGTGGGTGCACCGAAGATTGGACACAAGATATATAGTCAACCAGGGAAAAGCAAGCTGAAGGGGGTCACCCCTCGACGACCTCCCGCAGCCCCTCCAGCAGCTCAAAACAGCTCTCCCGGGCGCCGGCGATAAACGCCTCCAGATAGGCCAACTGCCGCTCCTCGCGCCGCACCGCAACATAGAGGGTGCTCCAGATCCCCTCCTTCCCCAGGGGCCGAGCCACCACCTGGCCAGCGGCGACCGCCTGGCTAGCGGCCCACTGCGGTAGCGCCGCCACCCCTCGGCCACTGGCCACCAGTTGCAGGATCATCACCGTCAACTCGCTGCTCCGCCGGGTCACCACCACCCCGGCCGGATCGAGAAAACGCCGGAAGATCTCCAGCCGGCCGCTACTCACCGGATAGGTGATGAGGGTCTCACCGGCCAACTGCTGTGGCGTCAACCACGGTGCGCTGGCCAAGGGGTGGTGGGGGGCAAGTAGGAGTAGGTTCTGGTAGCTGAACAGCGGCTGGTAGGCGATCGCCTCGCTCTCATCTGGATCGGCGGTGATCACCAGATCCACCTCTCCCCGCACCAAGGCCGACAGCGGCTCAAAGCTATGGCCCAAAGAGAGATCCAGCTCCACCCGTGGCCAGTAACCGCGATAACGCTCCAGGGCCGGCATCAGCCAGTCGAAACAGCTGTGGCACTCCACCGCGATGTGTAATCGCCCCGCCTGACCGCTGCGCAGGTGGGCCAACTCCCGCTCCGCCTCGATGATCCGCGGCAGCACCTCATCGGCCAGGAGTAGCAGCCGCTCCCCCGCCACGCTAAAACGGGGCGGGCGGCTCTTGCGCTCAAATAGCTGCACCCCCAACTGCCCCTCCAACTCCTTGAGCTGATGGGAGAGGGCCGACTGCGTGAGATGTAGCCGCTCGGCGGCCCGCGCCAGGCTACCGGCAGCGCGTAGGGCACTCAGGCTCTGGAGATGGTGGAGCTTAATCATGAATTTTTCTCAAGTTATCACGCAATAATCATCATTTGATTCATCTTACCCCCCTCGCCAGACTGATGACACCCACCTCGCCCCCAGGGCCAGGCAGCCATACCATCGACTGGAGAGATAAGCCGTGCCCACTGCCCACAATCTTGGTTTCCCCCGTATCGGTGCCCAGCGCGAGCTGAAATGGGCACTGGAGTCCTACTGGCAAGGCCGCAGTGACCGCGCCAGCCTACTGGAGAGTGCCCGCCAGCTGCGGGTCCACCACTGGCGCCTACAACAGGCCGCGGGCCTCGATCAGATCCCGGTGGGTGACTTCTCGCTCTACGACCAGGTGCTCGACCACAGCGTGATGTTCGGCGCCATCCCAGCCCGCTTCGATGCTGGACCGGACGAGGTAGATCTGGACACCTACTTCCGCATGGCCCGCGGCCGCGCCCCCAGCGGCACCCCCGCCCACGCCTGTGAGATGACCAAATGGTTCGATAGCAACTACCACTACATCGTGCCGGAGCTACAGCGGGGACAGTCATTCCGCCTGGCCTCCCACAAGCTGTTTGATGAGGTCGCGGAGGCCAAGGCGCTGGGCCTAACACCGCGGCCGGTACTCATCGGCCCGCTGACCTGGTTGTGGCTCGGCAAGGTCAAAGAGGGACCCGCGGATCCCCCGTTTGATCGACTGGAGCTACTCACCGGGCTGTTACCGATCTACAGCGAGATCCTGCGCCGCCTACGGGAGCAAGGGGTGGAGTGGGTGCAGATAGACGAGCCGATCCTAGTGCTCGATCTCCCCTATCCCTGGCAGCGCGCCTTTGAGTCGGTCTATAGCCGCCTGAGCGGTCAGCGGCCCAAACTGCTGCTCACCACCTACTTCGGGGCCCTAGGGGAGAACCTACGCCGCGCCTGCCAACTGCCCGTGGATGGCCTGCATGTCGATCTAGTGCGCGCCCCCGAGCAGCTGCCGCAACTGGTGGATTGGCTACCCCAGCACAAGGTGCTCTCTGTCGGCGTCATCGATGGTCGCAACATCTGGCGCGCCGACATCACGGCACTATTGACCCACCTCGAACCACTCCACCAGCGCCTCGGTCAGCGACTCTGGATCGGCCCCTCCTGCTCACTGCTCCACGTGCCGGTGGATCTCAGTGCTGAGTTGCTACAACTAGGGGGTGAGGCGCCCCAGCCAGATGGGGCGCCGGATCTGGTGCAGTGGCTCGCCTTCGCCACCCAGAAGTTGGCAGAGATCCAGCTGCTGAGCACCGCCCTGAGCGCTGGGCGGGATACCGTTGCTGCGGAGCTGGCAGCGAGCGAACAGGCAATGCAGCTGCGCCGGAGTGCCCCCCAAGACCGGCCGTCGGCGGTACGCCAGCGCCTGGCCAACCTCGATGCCAGCCACGGCCAGCGCAACCTCCCCTACCCCCAACGGGCCCAGCTCCAGCAGCAGCGCCTGCGTCTGCCGCCCTACCCCACCACCACCATCGGCTCCTTCCCCCAAACCGAGGCGATCCGGGGCGCTCGCCACGACCTCAAGACCGGGCGCATCGACCACGCCCGTTACCAGGAGTTCATGCGTCAGGCGATAGCCGAGGTGGTCAGCAAACAGGAGGCGTATGGGCTCGACGTGTTGGTCCACGGCGAACCGGAGCGCAATGACATGGTGGAGTACTTCGGCGAGCAGCTCACCGGCTTCGCCTTCAGCCGCAACGGCTGGGTGCAGTCCTACGGCTCGCGCTGCGTCAAACCCCCCATCATCTACGCCGACATCGCCCGCCCGCGGCCGATGACGGTTGACTGGATCCGCTACGCCCAAGCACTCACGGATAAGCCATTAAAGGGGATGCTGACCGGCCCGGTCACCCTGCTCAACTGGTCATTCGTGCGTGACGACCAACCCAGAGAGGAGACCTGCCAACAGTTGGCACTGGCCATTCGGGACGAGGTGCAGGACCTGGAGCGAGCCGGCATCGCCATCATCCAGATCGATGAAGCGGCGCTACGCGAGGGGCTCCCACTGCGCCGCGCACAATGGGAGCACTACCTCAACTGGGCGGTGGCAGCGTTCCGCCTGGCGGCCAACGGGGTGGCCGACACCACCCAGATCCATACACACATGTGTTACTCCGACTTCAACGACATCCTCCCAGCCATCGCCGCCATGGATGCCGATGTCATCACCATCGAGACCGCCCGCTCCGATAGGGCGCTACTGACGGCCTTCCGACGATTCCACTACCCCAATGGGGTCGGCCCTGGCGTCTATGACATCCACTCACCCAACGTGCCCAGTGTGGCGGCGATCAGCCATCTATTGCAGCAGGCCACTGAGCAGATCCCCAGCGAACGGATCTGGGTCAATCCCGACTGTGGTCTCAAGACCCGCGGCTGGCCAGAGGTGGAGGCGGCGTTGCGCAATATGGTGACCGCAGCCCAACAGCTGCGACAGCAGGGGGCGCACCGCTCAGCCAACGTCTAACGAGGCAATCTGAAGAACTCACGCCCCCACCACAGAGGGTGGTGGGGGCGCCAATCACGGGTAACGGCCGGCTGGCCTACCGACCCAGCCAGCACGTTGATCCCATCAACCTAGGCGCCTAGAGCGTCCCCTTACTGACCACCGAGGAGCCCCCAGTAGACAGCTCCTCAATGCGGTATTGCGCACGACTATATGTGGCAGCGGAGGCGCGAAAGGGGACCCTAAACTCATTGGCGGGGGGCACCAGCGCCTCGGTTACATGATAGGGGTAGATATGGGATTGCAGAGAACCGTTGTACGCCGCCCGAAAATAGAAATTATTAGACGCCACGAAGAGGGCATCCCCCTCCACCTGCGCGTGGCTCCCCATCACCTCCACATACACCCGATACTTTTTCCCAGCGGGGATCTCCAGCTCCAGATCGCTACCCCACGTCACCGTGCGGTTGCGCTCTGTTTTAGTCGTCGTGCTGGTTTGGACAGAGATGGACATGGAGAAGGTCTCAGAGGCCTCGGCCGATCCCCCTAGAAAGTTAACGCTGGCGGATACGGTCGTCTCGTAACCAAATTGCACCTCCGTGACCAGCTGCCACTCAAATGACTCCGTCAACGACTGGGCATCCTCGTGTTTGACTGCCACCTTGAGGGGCGTAGAGCTAGCGGTATTATCAAACACCTGGTCGTAGACCCGCACGATCTCCGGGGTATCACTCACCGGCAGATCCACGGTCATATCCTGCAAATTCCAAGTTACCCCCTTGAACCAAGGGTCTTGATTCGGGGGGATATTGCCCTCGACAACCTGATACCAGGGCCAGGACTCAGCGCTACCGTTACGGTTCCAGGTCAGGTCATTATCAATATCAATACCCGTGGTATCCGGCCAATTTGCCCGCATCGACTGCATGGCGGCCTGGGTAAATTGCTGTCTAAGATCAGCCATTTTTGCACCTTATGATCGTTAGTGATTTACACGCCCCATCCGCGCAAGATGGGTCCTTTCTCTGCCTAGCGTGACAGGATATCCGGCCACCCAGGCCCCCGCACCCAACGACAAACCCCTCGTGGCGACGGAGATCACACAAGCGCCGCCGGCCAATCCTCTCCGCCTCCCTCAAGAGACCACAAATAGCTCGGCCACCCACCGTTTAGCCATGCTGACACATACCTGCACAGATATTTAAGACCATGGGTCGCCCGCCGCAAAACAACAAACAGTTGTCACAAAATTGCTTCCAATCCCCCGTTGACCACACGACTCCGTAGCTCGCCTATCTCTCTACGGTTCATCCCTGCCCAATAACAATTGACCTACCGCCCAGCAACGGCGTTTTAGTGTACCCCCATTCCCCGAGAGAGAAAGGCTTTTAACACAAAGCCGAGCGTCATCAATGATCATCACCCAAAACAGAGGATCGCCTCCCCATCCACCACTCAATAAATTATTCTGACCCCGATTAATCGTTCTGGCCACACAACATGGTTTTAGAGAAGGTTGCCTAGCGAGAACGGGATGATACTGACCCCTGCCATGCGGGTCGGGCGGGCGCCGCATCATCCGATAGGCGTCACACCAGCACCCACCCTCCAGGCCATTGACAAACTCGGCTATGAGGCCCGGTAACGATGCACTCGCATGGTGAAAAGATAGGGTGCGGGAAGGGCGCCCGTTGCCTATGGAATTCAACAGACTGGCAGGCGAGACAGTCGCATACATACTCGCTAAATTTCCCCAGGACGCTGCCACACCGCTAGCCCGTGCAGACTGCGGGACCTACGCTATAGATGAGTTCGGGCGGTAAGAGGTGACCATTGAGGAGAGCAGGCGGTAACGGCAGCACATTTTCTGTGACGGGAGTCAAGCAAAGGTCTTGCAAATAGCGGTCGCGGCTTGGGTGCCATCGCCTCTGTGCCCATGTCGAATGGCTGGCAACGTGGCTGGACAACTTCAGGGGCCAGTGCCCCTGGCACTGAGATGATGGAAGGAAGGGCATGACGGTCCCCCTGGGTGAGTGAGGCGCACCGACACAGCGGGAATAGGCCGCTCAAAAATATGACACGGCCAAACGCAGAGATCCACAGCCACCAGACAACACAACAATATTCATATCAATGCAATCACCCGCCTATCCCACCAGAACGCCAACCCAATAGATCATCCATCACAATCCGAGAACAACGGGACCAAGCACTCTATAACACTTTTGCTCACGGAGCATATAACGAAAACGGAGCAGACCCTCGTGCATCAGACCCGCCTCACCATCCAGCACTATCTTAGCCCGCCCCGCTCCTTAAACACTTTTCGCTCTGCGATATAGCGAGGCTCCGCCGCTTGACCAATCACCAGCAGGACCGATGCCAACCCATGACCCGCCAAGGCGACAGGCATATCAATGATCCCCTCTCGCAAGGAGTTCAAGCGCACGTACTGCTTAACAACCTGCCCGGAGGTCAAGGCAGTCGAACCCGCTTCGGCAGATACAACAAAATCCCACATCAACATGATAAAAATCAGAAGAAGACCCATGCATCTGGCCTTCATGAGAGAAGGCCAGACCACGTTTATTTTCAGCCCTGCGCCGTATCGAGGCCCCTCTCCTGGCAGCGCTGTCAGGCAGCGTGCAGAAGGTAACGAGACTTGCCGATGAGGCACAATATATCGTTGGCCTGTTCGTGGTCATCATCGGCATTGGCCTGCTCCAGCATGGCCCTCGCCCGTGCCACGCGACGCCGACCGCCAGCCGGGCCGATGAGTTCGATAACGGCCAGCCAGTACAGTGCATTCTCTCGACTGCGCTGGCATGTGTAGAGGGGATCGCCCTCTAGCAGCTGCGTGAAACTAGCGCGGGCGGCGTCGATGGCCTGTTTCGTTCCGAAGCCGAATAGTTGGCAGAGCCCGATCTGCAACAGCGCATCGTTGTCCCCCATGGAGGCCGAGCGCTGGTACCAGCGCAACGCCAGCAGAGGCTTGCCTTGATCGCGGTAAATGGTACCGAGGTTAAAGGCGGCTGCCCCGTCTCCCTGGGCCACTGCCCTCTTCGCCCAGTAGATGGCGGCGGTGAGATCTCGCGGGATGCCTTCGTCACTGCTGAGAAGCTTGCTCAGCGAGTTCTGCGCTTGCGTGCTGCCTTGCTGGGCGGCCTGCTCGTACCAGGCCAATGCCTGTTCGGGCTGGATGGGGATGAGCAGGTGTCCGCTGGGATCCATGGCACCGTTTTCGCAGTAGTAGCCGAGCCTCTCCTGCGCCTCGCTGTCGCCGTCGCGGGCACGCTGAAGCAGGGGGGCCAAGGCCGCTTTTTCAATGATCTCCACAGAGCGCTCCGGTCATTGCGATGGGGTTACGCTGCCCCCTCAGGGAGGGGTGTCTGGAAAATAAGATAGGCGTGCAACTCCGGATATTGGCCATACTCAAGATGCCGACAGAGGCCACCCAAACCCATCAACAGGCGCAAAAACCCATGGATACCGAGCGATGAGTAGTAGACTTCGGGCCCCATGCTGTCATCTAGATGCTCGTCTTCCTTGTCGGTGCCACCGCAAGAGAATATCAACACCCCACCGGGGTTGAGCATCGACATCAGTTTGGTCAATACCTCGGTTTGGCGTCCAAGCGGGAGGTGCCAAAGGCTATCCCACGCGGTGATGAAATCATATCGCTCCGCTGTCTGCCATTCGCAGATATCTTGCTGATGAAACACTCTTTCAGGGTGCCGTCGCCGCGCCAGGGAGATCATCTCTGCGGAGATATCTACCCCCTCGGGAGTAAAGCCCTCGGCGAGGAGAAGATCGATAAAGCGCCCGGTGCAGCCGCACCCCACATCCAGCGCTCGACCTCGATGGGCGGCAAAGCGGAGGGCCCGTTGGTGGGCTTCAATTCCATTATTTCGGTCAAACGCCTCCCGCTCCCAGAGATGCGTAATTTGGTCATAGGCACGGCCGATCTCCACTGGTTTCATCTTGTTCATCGCTCCGTATGGTGCCGCCTGGGGTCCAGTGGGCCTGTGGGCTAGTTCTCTATGGGAAGAGGCGCCGCGGGTGGCGACGCGCTTGGAAGAGGGGATATCAGAAACGGCGGAGCGGGTGGCACTGCCCATCGTTGCCACCCCGCGGCGACCTGCCAGGGGCGTTCAACTATCGTCCCCGCGGGCGGCAAGGCCCCCCCTCCAGCGGGGGCTGGCTGTCACGTCAGCCCTGTCCACCGCTAGGCCGCAGAGCCCGTCACTATCCCAGGGGCAAGGGCGACGGTGGCAATGACTCGATTCCCCACCCCTTGATACTCCAAGCCATCAAAGCTGAGTTTTTTGGCCATGGCGATGCCCCGCCCGTTGGGGTCAAAGATCCGCTCTGGCGAGAAGTCCAGATAGCGCTCCCAGTCAAACCCCGCCCCCTGGTCTTTGATGGTAAATCGCAGCAGTTCGGGTTCGCGCTGGAAGATCACCTCAACGGCCCGATCGCGGTAAAGAGGATTATGCAGGCGTCGATGGACCTCATCTTGCCAGGTGCCAGCCAAGACCAAGGCCCCCTTTTCGGCGTAGCTGATGGCGAGGTTACCGTGCTCCACGGCGTTGACCAGCAGCTCTTGCAAGCCCTGGATGGCCCGCTCTGGATCGGGGCAGATACGGGCTAGGGAGTTGGCCAGGAGACGCGCCTCATCCAGGTCACGGAAGCGAAAGGTACCGGTCTGCAGCAGTGCCAGGGGGCGCTCGGCCCGCTGCACGCTCTCGATCATCGCCCGCAGCTCTTGGGCCTGGGCCAGGGCGGCGTTGACCACCGCCAGCAGCACATCGGGTAGGAACGGCTTGGTCAGGTAGTAGTAGGCCCCCTCCCGCAACCCCTGGCGGATACTCTCCTCATCGCCACTGGCGGTCTCCATCACCACCGGGATCCGGGTGAGACTCGGATCGGCCTTGATCCGCCGCAGCAGCTCCATACCACTGATATGGGGCAGGCCGCGGTCCAACAGGATGACGTCAAACTGGGTCCCATGGTTGCTCAGGTGCTCCCAGGCGGCACGCCCGTCAACACAAGAGGTGATCTCATACTCCGGCGGAGCAAGCAGCTCCTGGATGATGGCGGCGGTGATCTCCTCATCCTCTGCCAACAGGATGCGAGCGGCTCTTTGCATAAAAGTGACTCCCAAACAGCGACCATCCCCCACGTCGGATGGTGTGACCTCGGAGGCCATGAGGCGGTGGACAACGCTACGCTGGCGTCCCCGTCACGACCGCACTCAACTATTGTTGGATCTGCCGGCGGTAACGGCAGCCTGTAGTTTGGTTAGGGCGGCGGGGTAGTCGTAACAGTCGATATCCCGTGCGATCCCCTCCAGCTCACGGCCCAATAGCCCACGCAGGAGCGACTCCTGCTCCCGCAGCAGCCGGTTGGCCTCGATGTCATAGTCTTGCAGCAACCCCTCTAACTGGGCGACCACCCGTTGCGCCTCCGCTGGGTCGATCTCCAGGGGCGCCGCCGGGGGGACTGTTGGGGTCTCCGTTGCCAGGGCATGGATGGCGGCAACCGCCCGATCCTGCTCGGTACAGAAGATAGCCACCGGTTCCGCCAACTGCTCGCCGGGACTACCTGCCGCCACCGCCGCCTCCAGCTCGGCCGAGATGGTCTGCACCGCGGTCAGCCCGAGGGCACCGGCGGCCCCCTTGAGGGAGTGGGCGAGACGCCGCACCTCCTCCAGCTGCCCAGCGGCCAGATATTGGCGCATGGTCGCAGGGTCATCGAGGTGGAGATCGGCATAGCGGCGCAGCAGCCGCAGATAGGAGTTGTGGTTACCCCGCACGCTGGCCAGTCCCCGTTCGGTATCCACCCCAGGCAGCCGATCTGCCAGGGTAGCGGCCGATAGTGGCGCGCCACTTGGCGGCGGGGTGGGTGGGGGCGGCGCAGGGGTAGTGGGCGCAGCAGAGGTGCCAGCCGTCCGCCTCTCTGGTAGCCACTTCAGTAGGGTGGCATAGAGCTTGGCGGGGTCCACCGGTTTGCCGATATGGTCATTCATCCCGGACTCGATGCAGCGCTCGCGGTCCTCGCCGAAGGCGTTGGCGGTCATGGCGAGGATCGGCACCGCCCCACCCCCCGGCAAGGCGCGGATGGAGCGCGCCGCCTCCAGGCCATCCATCTCTGGCATCTGTACATCCATCAGGATGAGATCAAAGTGTTCGGCCAACACCCGGTCGAGGGCGGCGCGCCCAGTGCCAACCACCACCACCGTCAGACCCACCGCCCGCAGCAGCTCCACGGCCACCTCTTGGTTGACCGGGTTATCCTCCGCCAGCAGGATGCGGATCCCATGGGCGCTGCGTGCCAACGCCTGCTCTGCCGCCGACACTGCATTGGCAATGGGCACCACCTCGCTCTTCCCCTCCATCACTGCCTGCAATACGGAGTGCAGTGCCGAAGGGATCACCGGCTTCAATAACAGGGCGTTGATGCCGTGCTGCTGCGCCTGCTCGCGCAGGTCGTGCTCGTCGTAGGCCATCAGCACCAGGTGGGGCACCGGCCACCCCTGGGTCGCGGCCAGTGTCGCCAGCTGTTGCGCCGTGGCCAGCCCGTTGCTATCTAGCATGTAGCGATCGAGCAGCACCAAGGTGTAGGGATCGCCCTGGGCCGCTTCAACGGCCGCCAGTGCCTCCGCCCCTCCCGTGGCCAAGTCAACCCGGGCACCCAGCTGCTGCAACATCACCGTCAGCGCCTCGCGCACCTCCTGGCTGTCGTCCACCAGCAGGACCCGCTGCCCGGCTAGCGGGGTCTGTATCAGCTGACAGGCGCCCCCCTTACCCCGCCCCAGCCAGGCACTCATCCAGAAGGTACTCCCCTCCCCCGGCTCACTATCGGCCCCCACTTCGCCGCGCATCATATGGGCGAGCCGCCGGTTGATGGCGAGCCCCAGGCCGGTGCCCCCATATTGGCGTGTGGTGGAGCTATCGGCCTGCTCAAACGCCTCGAACAGGCGCGGCAGCTGCTCAGGGGCGATGCCGATACCGGTGTCGCGCACAGCAAAGCGGACCAGCACCTCATCGGGCCGCGTCCCCTTGAGCGAGGCGCTGAGGACGATGGTGCCCTGGGTGGTGAACTTCACGGCGTTGCTGAGGTAGTTGAGCAGGGCCTGGGAGAGGCGGGTGAGATCGCCATGCAGTACCGATAGCTCCTGTAGCTCGGGATCCACCGTCACCACCAGCTCCAGCCCGGAGCTGCGCACCCGATCACTCACCAGGGTGCAGACCGCTGCCAACAGCCCATCCAGGGTGAAGTCACCCTCCTCCAGGGTGAGCTTGCCCGCCTCGATCTTGGAGAAGTCGAGGATGTCATCGATGATGGAGAGCAGGTGGCGTGAGGCGCCGGAGATCTTGCTCAGTTTGGCCTGTTGCTCGCTATCACTCACCGCCTGTTGCAGCAGGTGGGTGAGCCCGAGGATGGCGTTCATCGGCGTACGGATCTCATGGCTCATATTGGCCAAGAAGGCGCTCTTGGCGCGACTGGCGCTCTCCGCCTGCTCTTTGGCCACCTCCAGCTGCGCCGTGCGCTCCTCCACCAGCTCCTCCAAGCGGTGGCGGTGGCGCTCCAGCTCCAACCCCAGCCGTCGCTTCTCGGTGATATCTTCCTGGGCCGCCACATAGTGGGTGATACGGCCATCGGTCTGGCGGATGGGGGAGATGGTGGCAAGGTCGTAGTAGACCTCACCACTTTTACGCACATTGATCAGCTCACCGTGCCACACCTGGCCCGCCGATAGGGTGTGCCAGAGATCGGTGAAGGTCTCCTGGTCCGTCAGCCCAGACTGCAACAGCCGAGGATTGCGCCCGACGACCTCATCGCGGCTGTAGCCACTGGCCCGCAGGAAGGCGTCGTTTACATACTCGATGCGCCCCTCCATGCTGGTGATGATGATGGCCACTGGACTCTGCTCCACCGCCAGCGAGAGCTGGCGCAGCTGCTCATCCGCCGCCTTACGGGCGGTGATATCGCGCACCGTGGCGAGGACCGGCGCATTCTCCCCTTCGCCCACCCGGGTGAGCAGCACATCGGCGGTAAATAGGTGGCCATCCAGCCCCTGATGTTGCCACTCGAATAGGGCAACACCGTCACGGATGGCGTTGGCGATCATCGCCTCCCCCAACTCATTGGATGACTCCCCGCCCGGTTGGGTCGGGGGGGAGAGATCCCAGGGGTGGAGATTGAAGAAGTTGGGGAGATCGGTCGCGGCAAACAGCTCCAGGGCCGCCTGGTTGGCGTCGATGCAGTTCCACTCAGGCAGGGCCCAAAGCATCAAGGCGTCACGCGAGCCCTCAAACAGCTGTCGGTAACGCACCTCGCTCTCCCGCAGTGCCGCCTCGGAGTGCTTGCGCTCGGTGATATCCATATTGATGCCGGAGGCGCGCACCAGCGCCCCCTGGCTATCCATCAATACCCGCCCCTTGGCCACCAACCAGCGCAGCTCCCCCGAGTCGAACAGAACCCGAAACTCCATCTCGAAGGTCTCATCTTCACCGGCTTGATGACGCTCCAACTGCCGCTCGGCGAGGATGACATCATCGGGGTGGAGGCGGGCCTTCCAGTCGGCAAAGGTGCGCAGAGCGGTGGGTTCAACCCCGTAGAGCCGTTCACACTCCGGCGACCAGTAGAAGCGGTCATTGCGCATGTCCCACTCCCAGATGCCCACATGGGCCGCCTCCTGGGCCAACAGCAGCCGTTGCTCACTCTCACGCAGGGCACGGTTGGCCGCCTCGGCCCGCTCCCGCGCCGCCAGCGCATCCTCCATCAGATTGAGGGCGGCGAGCCGCGCCCGCTGTTGCGCCTCCAGGGCACTGGCCTGGACCTTTTGCAGCGTCTCGGCCGCCAGTTTGCGCTCGGTGATCTCCTCGGAAAAGATCACGATCCCCCCCACCGAGCCGGCCACTGTGTGCCATGGCCGCACCGCCCAGCGCAGCCACTGGATGGTGCCATCGAGACGCCGCAGCGGATCCTCTTGGGCCTCGATCACCTCACCGTCGAGCCCACGCCGATGCACCAACCGCCAGTGCTCAGGGATCTCGGGAAAGACCTCATAGTGGCTGCGTCCGATGATCTCCCTATCTTGCAGCCGGTAGTCACTCAGCCAACGGTGGCTCACCGCGAGATAGCGCATCTGGTGGTCAAACATGGCAAGCGCCACCGGCGCGTGCTCGATGAACAGCTTGAGCCGCTCTTCACTCTCCCGTAGCCGCTCCTCGCCCTGCTTGCGTTCGGTGATGTCCTGCACCGTGCCGCGCAGCTCCACCACCCTGCCGCCGGCCCCAAACACCGGTTCGCCGCGCGAGACCACCCAGCGATGAGCACCGTCGTTACGATTCAGCTCGGCGTCGAGTTCATAGGGGACCCCCTCCCGCCGCGCCCGCTCCACGGCGGCCGAGATCCGCAGCCAGCTGTCGGCGGTGTAGCTATGTTTCACCTCTTCATACTCTGAGGGTGGGAGGCTGGGATGGCGGTCGAAGATGCGATACATCTCGGCCGACCAGATCACCTGATTGGAACGCAGGTCCCAGCGCCAGTTACCGATACGGGCCAGCCGTTGCGCCTCCGCCAACTCCTCCTGGGCCTGCTTGCGCGCCCCGATCTCACCCAGCACCGCAATGAAACAGTCGGGCTCGCCATCCTCTTTCCAGGTGAGTGCCAGGGTGAACTGCACCCATACGGTACCGCCATCGTGGTGGAGCAGACGCAGCTCCACGGAGCAGTGATCCTGCTCCCGCGCCACCATGTGCCCCGCACACTGCTCCTGTCGGCGCCGATCCTCTGGATGGATCAATTCACGGGGAGGGAGCGAGGGCAGCGCCTCGGGTAGGTAGCCCACCAATGCACACGCCTTGCGGTTGGCCCGCAACCAGCGGCCATCCAGGGAGAGCTGGACGATCCCGACTGCCGCCTGCTCGAAGGTGGCTTGGTAGCGCTGCTCGCTCTCCCGTAGCGTCGCCTCTGCCGCCTCCCGGCGCGCCGAGGCGTCGGCCAGTAACTGCCGCACCAGTTCGATCTCGGAGATCACCACCACCGCCCCCTGGCCCCTGGGGTGGGCCAGGGAAGAGAGGGCAGAGCCGATGCGACGACCCGCTACCTGGCCACCCACCACCCCAGCCAGCAGGGCGATGAGCAGGGCCAAGCCCAGGGTGGTGACCGAGGCCAACAGGGGGGCGTTGTAGTTTGATGGGGGGATGGTCAATACCACCCGCCACGGCGCCGCCGCCACACGGGCCACCACCGGCTGCCCGTCGCTGACGGACTCCGACACGGCACCGCTGTGGGCCATCACCTGATCAACGCCATCGCGCAGCGCCAAGGACCAGCCGGCCGGTAGGACCGCCTGATCGATGCGCTGTTGCAACGGCTCCATCTCTAGCAGGACCAGCAGCAGGGCCAATACATGCCCCTCCCGCACCACCGGCACGGCGATGGTGGCCATACGCCCCTCGCCCCCATCGTCGGTCAGGCCGTTGCCCACCACCGGCCGGCCAATCTCCAGGGCAATGCGGGCCGCGGCGCGATCTAACTGGGGCGGCAGGGGGAGCTTGTTAGCGCTCGCAACGGGGTGCTCAGAGTCGAAGCGCAGCGGGAGCTTGGGTTCGTTGCCGAGCAGCAGTAGGCGATCACCGAAGAGGCGCGGAAAGGCCGCCAGCTCCTGCCGGTAGAGCGGCCACTGGGCCGGCTGCTCGGCGAGGGGGGAGAGCGCCAGGGTATTGAGGGCGGCGATGCGCGTTTCCAGTAGTTGATTGACGGTGGCGGCGAAAAAGCCCGCCAACTGGGCGGCATCCCGCTCCTGCTCCGCCTGATGGGTGCTGCCATGGTGGATAGCCAGGTAGGTCGCCAAGAGCAGCAGCGGGGTCACCGCCCCCCAGATGAGGCGAGTCAGCACCCCCGCCAACGACACCTCACCCGGTCGTCCCTGATCGCCCCCCTGAATACCACTCATGGCTCGCGCTCCTCGGGCGTTTCAAAGTTGAGGAACAGCAGATCGTAGGGCGGCTCCTGCCCCAACTGCTGTGCCATCTCATTGACTTGCCGCTTGAGTTCGATCATCTCCAACTCACGCCCGACGGTGGCGTGGTTAAAGCGCTCCAGCTCCTCATTGCGCCGACGCAGCTCATTCGACTGCCGCCGCAGGGCCTCCTCTGCGGCCTTGCGCGAGGTGATATCTACGGCGATGGAGAGCACCCGCACCGTCCCATTCAGATTGACTCGATTCAGCCGCACCTCCTCCCAAAACACCTGCCCGTTGCGCCCCCGATTCTTCCACTCGAAGCGCTGCGACCCCTCCTGCGCCGCCTGTCGCACCAGGGCTAGGGCGTCCTCGGCCGAGTAGGGCGCCTCCAACCAGAAGATGTTTTGTTGTAACTCCTCTAGCCGGCTATAGCCATAGGATTCGATCGCCCGCCGGTTGGCGGCGACGATCTCCCCGCTGTCACAGTCATGGATGATGATGGAGACTGCGGCGGTCTCAAACAGGGTGCGAAACTGTGCCTCACTCTCCCGCAGCGCATCCTCGGCCGCCTTGCGGGCAGTGATATCGAGCAGTAGCCCGATCACCGCCGAACGCCCCTCGTAGTCGAAGACGCTGCCATGCACCTCGACCACGATGCGACTGCCGTCGCGGCGCTGGGCGGAGAAGATGTAGTGGATATTGCTGATCTCCTTATCTAGCCGCCGCCGGATGTTCTCCGCAACCCGGGCGCGGTCCTCTGGACAGACCAGATCACCCAACGGCGTCCCCAGCAGCTCCTCAGGCCGGGCATAGCCGAACATCTTGGCAAGACCCGGATTGGCGTAGCGGAAGAGGCCGTCCTGGACGATGTAGATCCCGGCCAGCGACTGCTCCACCAGCGCCCGGAAGCGCGCCTCGCTCTCCCGCAGCGCCATCTCCACCGCCTGCCGGGTGGTGACATCGCGGGCGATGCCAAATAGCCCCAGCACCTTGCCGCTGGCATCGCGCAGCGGCCCCTTGGTGGTCATAAAGACCCGCTCCCCACCGGCCACCTGGAGTCGCTCCTCATGGGTGATGGGGCGATTCTCGGTGATCACCTGGCGCTCCATGTCGATCAACATCTGCGCCTGCTCTGGGGGGAAGATGGCGTGATTACCCCGCCCCAACACCTGCTCGGCCGACTTGCCGACAAAACGGCAGGCGGCCCGGTTGAAGAGCATGTAGCGCCCATCTAGGTCCTGGGCAAAGATGGCATCGTCCGAGCTGTCGGCCACCGCGGCCAGCAGGTTGTAGGCCTGCAACCGCTCGCTGTGGGCCTGCTCGGTGGCCGCTGCCAGCGCCAACTGTTGGCGCTGCCGCAGCAACACCAGCCCGGCACCGGCCATGAATAGCGCCAGTAGGCCGGCCAAGGCGATCCAGCCCGCCTCACCGAGGGCATTGCCATATAGCTCACTGCGATCCTCTTTGGTCACCAGGAACCAGTCGGTCCCCGGGACCGCGCGGGCCAAGCCGATGACCGGCACATCACGGTAGTCGCGGCCAGAGGCCGGCACCCCCTCCTGGAGGTCGCCGCGCAGGATCTGGGCCGCCAACAATGGGCTATTGGCCAGGGGCAGGCGGAGGATGAGGGCGGTCTGTTGGCGATAACGCAGCTCGTTGAGGAACAGCACCTGGTCGCCATCGCGCCGCACCAGCAGGGACTCCCCGCTGTGGCTCGGTAACGGCCACTGGTGCAGGGTGTTGAACAGCCACTCGCTGGGGTCGAGATGGATCACCACCACCGGCCACTCCCCCGCCACCGCCAGCGGGGTCAAGATGTCCAGGCGGAGGTTGCCCCGCTGCCCGAGATAGGGGCCAAACAGACGGATCTCCTGACGCTGTGCCACCTCCTGGGCCACCGCCAACAGCGATGGCAGCAGCACCGGCGGTGCCTGCTCCGAGCCCCAGAGGCGCCCACCTGAGCTGTCCAGCAGGGTGACGGCCCCCAGATATTCGATGGCTGCAAACTCGGTCAGCCGCTGTTGCAGTTGGGCCGCATCATGGGGGTCGCCGCTACTGCGCCAACGGCGAAATAGCTCGATAAATTCTGGGTTGTGGCGGATAAGTTCGGCGTCGGTGCGCGCCTCCTGGAGCCAGTCAACGATGTGTTGGAGCTTGAGATCGGAGATGATCTCCAGCCGCTGGATCTCCTCCTGATGCGCCTGACCCACGGTGTAGAAGATCCCGGCGCCACTCACCGCCACCGTCGCCAGCGCCAGCAACACCACAGGTAGGCGCAACGGATGACCGCTACTACCCGAGGTGATAGGGCGCTCACTGCGACTGACTCGCAGCAGCAAACCATAGAGTAGAAGTGAAGTGAGGGTGATAAACAGCCACCCCGATAGGGTGTCCACCAACTGACGCAGCGCCCGATCCTGCACCAGCAGGGAACTCACCTGCTCTGAGACCATGACCCAGAGGGCAGAGAAGGCGGCATAGACAAGGACAATGCCGAGAATGCTCTGCCGGGAAAGGCGAATTTTTGGCACCTTAAACTACCTCAGGGCAGAGGCCGATGGCTGGTGGCAATGGCGGCCAGGTCGGCCATGCCCGCCACGAAGGCGTCAACGACATCGGGATCAAACTGACTACCGCGCCCGGCCAAGATGATCGCCTGGGCCTGCTCCAGGGTCAGCGGCTCTTTGTAGACCCGCGGTGAGATGAGGGCATCAAACACGTCGGCCACCGCCATGATGCGGGCGGCGATGGGGATGGCCTCCCCCGCCAGCCCATCGGGATAGCCACCACCATCCCAGCGCTCATGGTGCGAACGGGCGATCTCTTTGGCCAAGCGGAGGAACTCCAACTCCACATCCAGGTCCTGCTCGGCCTGCTCGATGGCCTCTGCCCCTAGTTGGGCATGGCGCTGCATGATCTGCCGCTCCTCGCTGTCGAGCGGTCCCGGTTTGAGCAGGATGTGGTCCGGGATCCCCACCTTGCCGATGTCGTGCAGCGGGGCGCTACAGACGAGGAGGTCGATGTAGCGCCCCTTCAGGGTGGCAGCAAACCGCGGGTGGTGCTGGAGCCGCCGGGCCAGCAGCTCGACGTAGCCCTGGGTGCGCAAAATGTGGTTGCCGGAGTCGAGGTCACGCGCCTCCGCCAGGTGGGCCAGGGCACGGATACTCACCTGCCGCACCAGCTCGTTCTCCTCCATCCGCCGCGCCATCTCCGCCTCCAACCAGCGGTTCTGATCGGCGAGGCGGACGCGGGCCGCCGCCAGTTCGAGGTGGAGCCGCACCCGCGCCAGCACCAGCTCCGGGACCACCGGTTTGGCGATATAGTCCGCAGCCCCCGCCGCCAACCCCTGTAGCTCGGCGTCTACCGTATCCATGGCGGTCAGGAAGATGACCGGCACCTCGGCGGTGGTTGGCTGCTCCCGCAACCGAGAGAGGACCGTATAGCCATCCATGCCCGGCATCATCACATCCAGCAGGATCAGATCGGGTGGGTTGCCCGCGGTGACGGCATGGAGGGCGGCACTGCCTGAGGTGGCCACCCGGATGCGAAAGTAGGGACGGAGCAACTCGCCTAATATGGAGAGGTTATCGGGGGTATCATCGACGATGAGGATCGTCGCCTCCAGCTTGGGCGGAGATGCCCCCACCCCCGAACCCTCAGCCGCCACGCTTCTGCCGCTGTCACCCATCGTTACCCTCCTGCGCGATGAAGACCAGTGTCGGGGGGCAGACCCTGCACCACCAGGCCCCGCCGCCGCCCCCTATGGAAGTGACACTGCATTGTAGCCATGCTAAACCGGCGGCGTGGCAAGCATTATTGAGGAATTGAGTGGGGGCGAAATCACCCATCATCAATATGTTGACGACGTATGGACCGACCCTTCAGTCGTCCCCCCTACCCTCCAACTTAGTCGGCCGGGAGCCACTTCGGGAGGGGAGGGGCCCCCTTGGGGTATAACGCGGGCAGTGGTGGGCCGCTGGCATTGGCGCAGCGCCGCCTAAGCGCGCCCCCTGTCACCCACCACCAGACTGCTAAAATGGCCGCCATGCCCTCCCCCCCCAGCCACCGCCTGCACGCCCAACGGGTGGTCACTGCCACCCTGGCGGCCCCGCTGCGCGCCGCGATGTTCCAGCTCTACGCCCACTACTACGGGGCGGCCGAGTTCGAGCGTTTTGTGGCCGATCTGCTGGAGAAGGATGAGGCGCTGCTGCTGTTCGATGGGGAGGGGGAGGTGCGTGGCTTCACCACCCTCAAGTTACTCACACTGACCGATCAGCAGCCGCCACTGCGGGCCCTGTTCTCCGGCGACACCATCATCCATCACCACTACTGGGGTGAGCAGCAACTCGCCTTCAGCTGGATCCGCCGGGCCGGTGAGCTGAAGGCCCAGGCCCCCCACCTGCCCCTCTATTGGTTCCTCATCGTCAAGGGGCACCGCACCTACCGCTATCTCCAAGCCTTCAGTCGCCACTACTATCCCCACCCCCACCAACCCACCCCGCCCCCCCTACAGGCCCTGATGGATCGCCTGGCGACGGATCGCTTTGGCCGACACTATGATCCGGCCAGCGGCCTGATCCGCTTCCCCACCTCCCAGGGCCACCTCCAGCCGGAGTGGGCAGAGGCCGATCCGGTGGCGCTGGCGCGCCCCGAGGTGCGCTACTTCTACCAGCGCAACCCCGGCCATCAGCAGGGCCATGAGCTGGTCTGCCTGACTGAGCTACACCCCGACAACCTCCGCCCCCTCGCCCGCCGCCTGTTCCTCCAGGGGCTGGCCCAGTGAGCGCCGCCTGGGCGGCCATCGCGGCCGCCACTCGCACGGATCATCAGCGCTTCCTGGCCACCCTGGCCACCCCGGCCACGGTCCAGGCGGCGCTGCTCCAACGGATCCTCACCCTCCAGCAGGCCAGCCCCTACGGGCAGCGCTACCAATTCCAGCGCCTCACCGATACCACCCGCTTCCGCGCCGCACTCCCCCTCACCGATTACGAACAGCTGCGCCCCGCCATCGCCGCCATGCTGGCAGGCCAGGGGCAGGCACTGCTGGCAGATCCGGTGGTGCTGTGGGAGGAGACCGGCGGCAGTAGCGGTGGTAGTAAGGCCATCCCCTATACCGCCGCCGCCCTCGATGGCTTCGCCCGGGCGGTGCGCCCCTGGCTACACGACCTGCTGCACCACCGCCCCGCCATCGGCGCTGGCCGCGCCTGGTTTGTCATCTCACCCGCGCTACGCCCGCCGCGTACCGCTGCCGACGGCACCCCCTTCGGGGCGGAGCACGACGCCCTCTACTTCGGCCCCGATCTCCTACCGCTGCTGGCCCAGGTGGTGCTGGCCCCGAGTGGCCTCACCCACCTGCCGACCGCCGCCTGGCGTACCGCCACCCTCCACCACCTCATCGCTGATGCCGGGCTTAGCCTGCTATCGGTCTGGAGCCCCACCCTCCTCACGGGCCTACTGGCGGCCATCCCGGAGGAGCAGGAGCGGCTCCTCCGGCTGCTACGGCATGGCGGCCACGGCCTGCCGCCGCTCCCCCAACGGGCCGCCGCCCTCAGCGCGGCCCTCGCCACTGATCCGCTCGATACCCGCCGCCTCTGGCCCCAGCTACAGCTGGTGAGCTGCTGGACCCACGCCACTGCCGCCCGATTTCTCGCCCCCCTGCGTCGCCTGCTACCGACGGTGGAGATCCAGGGCAAGGGGCTCCTGGCCACCGAGGCGGCGATCTCGCTCCCCCTCTATCCCTACCCCTATCCGGTGCTGGCCAATGAGAGCGCCTTCTTCGAGTTTCTCACCCCGGCGGGGGAGAGTCGGCTCGCCCATGAGTTGGCGGCGGATGGGGAGTATGAGGTGGTGATCACCACCGCCGGCGGTCTCTACCGCTATCGCACCGGTGATCAGGTGGCCGTGCGCGGCTTTGCCGAGCGCACCCCCCTGCTGGAGTTCCTCGGCCGCTGCGGCCGGGTGGGCGATCTCTGTGGTGAGAAGTTGACCGACGCCTTTGTGGCCAGCACCCTGCCGGCCGAGGGGTTTGCCCAGTTGGCGGCCGATCCGGCCGGTGGCGGTTATCTGCTGCTACTGGATGGGGCCGAGTCTACCCCGGCCGCGGCGACGGCGCGGGCGGTGGCGGTGGAGGAGCGGTTGTGGGGCAACCCGCAGTATGCCCACGCCCGCCGTTTGGGGCAGTTGCGGGCCTTGGCGGCGCGCCGGTTGGAGGCGCCGCTGGCGCGCTACCTCGCCTATTGCCAGCGGCGCGGCCAGCGCTTGGGGGAGATCAAACCGCCGGCACTGCTGCTATCCAGGGCCGAGGTTGTAGAGATGCTGTCAGGGCCCGGCCCCTCCACACTGCCGGAGGGGCACGGGTAGGCGGCCGATGGGCGCCTCAGTCGATGGTCACCCCTAAGCGGGCAGCCACCTCCTCATAGGCCTCCACCACCCCGCCAAGCCCCTGGCGGAAGCGGTCCTTGTCCAGCTTCTTGCGGGTATCGGCATCCCACAGCCGGCAACCATCGGGGCTGAATTCGTCACCCAACACCACCTCCCCCTGGAATAGGCCAAACTCCAGCTTGAAGTCCACCAGGAGCATCCCGGCGGCCCCAAAGAGCTGCCTCAGCACCTCATTGACCTTGAAGGAGTAGGCCTTCATCTGCGCCACCTCGCTATCACTGGCCCAGCCGAAGGCGCGGATGTGGTACTCGTTGACCATGGGGTCATGGAGGGCATCGTTCTTCAAGAAGAACTCAAAGGTGGGGGGATCCAGCTCCTTCCCCTCCTCCACCCCCAGGCGGCGCACCAGGCTGCCGGCGGCGAAGTTACGCACCACGCACTCCACCGGGATCATGGTGAGGCGCTTGACCAGCACCTCATCCTGGTTCAGCAGCCGCTCGAAGTGGGTGGGCACCCCGGCGGCGGCCAGCTTCTCCATGATGAAGGCGTTGAACTGATTGTTGACCCGTCCCTTGCGCGCCAACTGCTCCATCTTCTCGCCGTCAAAGGCGGAGGTGTCGTCGCGGAAGTGGAGGATAAGCAGGTTCGGATCGTCGGTGGTAAAGACCGACTTGGCCTTGCCGGCGTAGAGTTGCTCGCGTTTTTCCATCTGGATGCCTCGGGATATGGGGTGGGGCGGCGGCGTGGGCGCGCCGGGGTGAAAGCTCAAACTCAAATCGATTCAGGCGATCTCGCGCCAGTCACAGCCGTGCGCCTGATCGGCCACGGCAATCCACTCATTGGCACAGCCGAGGGCGGCAGCCAGGGCGGTACGGGCCAGCTCGGGGGTGTTGTTCTTCTCGCTCAGGTGGGCCGCCACCAGGTGGCTGAGCTGCGAGCAGTCAATGCCCCGCAACACCGCGGCCGCCTGCTGATTGCTGAGGTGACCCTGGCCACCGCCTACCCGCGCCTTGAGGGAGGGGGGGTAGGGACCCTGGGCCAGCATCTGCGGGTCGTGGTTGGCCTCGATCAGCAGGGCATTACAGCCGGCCAGCTGCGCCTCCAGGTGGGGCGTGCTCCGCCCCACGTCGGTCAACATCCCCAGCCGCCGCCCGCCGTCGCTGAAGACGAACTGGCACGGTTCGCGGGCGTCATGGGGGACCGGGAAGGGGGTGATCTCCAGGTCCCCCACCACAAACGGCTGGTGGCTGCTGAACTCCACCACCGCCGTCTCGCCGAAGTCGTGACCACGGCGGGTACCGGCGGTGGCGTAGACCGTGATGCCGTGCTTGCGCGCCAGGCGCACCACCCCACCCACATGGTCGTCGTGCTCGTGGGTCACCAGGATGGCGGAGAGCTGCGCGGGCTCCAGCCCCAGGCGACCCAAACGGCGCGCCGCCTCGCGGGCGGAGAAGCCGCAATCCACCAGCAGGAGGGTGCGGCCGTGGGCCACCACCGTGGCGTTACCCCGGCTCCCACTCCCCAACGAGGCGAAGCGCATCGCCTCAGAGTAGCTCGCTATGTAGCCGCTCCAGCAGCGCCTTCACCTCTTCCGCCGGTACGGCCTCCCCTTCACCCCCCTGCACAGTGACCCGGGTCGCCTCCTCGCCCTCCGTCACCAGGTGGACCTGGTAGCGCTTATCCAAGGTACCCGTCTCATCGCTACTGGAGGAGAAGAGGCTGGAGAACCAGCCCTTGGATTGGGTGCTATCGGAGAGCTGCTTGGCGTGGCGCACGTAGTAGATACCGGCGGCACGGTTGCGGTCTTCGACGATGAAGCCGAGCTTGTCCAGCGCCAGACCGACCCGACGCCAGCTACGGGCAAAGCCCTCTTTGACCATCAGCTCCTGCCCACCTGACTGCAACTGGGCGCGGCGGCTCTCGGCCTTCTTGTCGGCCTGCTGCTGCATCGCCTGGGCTTGATCCTCCTTGGCACCGAGGAAGAGCACCATGCGATTTAGCATCTCGTTCACCAGCTCCGGATCACTGGGGCGCGGCTGCCAGCGGACATCGGTTTCGCCGGCGGTCACCTGCTCCATGCCGTAGTGGCTGATGTAGATCTCGGTGTGATTCCCCTCCACCCGCTCCAGACGTACCCGGTATTTGTCACGGGTGGAGGCGGAGTAGGCGTTGGGCAGCACCTTGCTGATGATGCCGCGGATGAAGTCCTCTGGGATATCGGCGCGATTCTCCGCCCAGTTGGTCTCCATGATGCCGATCTTCGGCTCATCCAACTTCAGTTCAAAACCGAGCTGGCTCCAGAAGTCGCGGACCCGCGGCCAGAGGGTATCCACTGGCGCATCGATGGAGATCCAGCGCTGCTCGTTATCCCGCTGGATGCGGATATTCTCCAGCTCCGGCAGCACCTCGGCGTTGCTCCGCCGGCTCGCTTGATCGGAATATTCGGAGGCGAGTGCCTCTCCCAGCTCCGGCACCACCAGATCACCCTGGGCGGTGGGGGCGGTGAGATCGGGGGGCACCTCCAGCGACTCCTGGCTCTTGGCCCGCTTGTAGTCGATGCGGCTGCCGGTGTCACGGAAGGGATCGGAGATAGTGCTACAGCCAGCCGCAAGGCAGATGGCGGCGAGGAGTGCGGCCCGATGACCGATAAGCTTCACGGTTGAAAAACCTCTCACAGGAGACCCGCGTGACGCAGGGCGTCGCGGATGCGTTCGTGGTATTGGGACGAGAGCGGTGTCAGTGGCAGGCGCAGGCCGGAGGGGATGCGACCCAGCTCCGCTAATGCCCACTTCACCGGGATTGGGTTGCCCTCGACGAAGAGCCCCTTATGCAGCGGTAGTAGCCGGTCATTGATGGCGCTGGCCCGCTCCCGGTCACCGGCGAGGGCCGCGGCACACAGCTCGTGCATCGCCTGTGGCGCCACATTGGCGGTCACCGAGATGCACCCCTTGCCCCCCTGGAGGATGAACTCCATGGTGGTGGCGTCGTCACCGCTAAAGATGTCTAGGCGCTCGCCGCACCGCTCCACCAGCTCCTTACCCCGAGCCAGATCGCCGGTGGCATCCTTGATGCCCACGATATTGGAGATGTGCGACAACCGTTCGACGGTATCGTTGTGCAGGTCGCAGCCGGTGCGCCCTGGGACGTTATAGAGGATCTGCGGCATCGGCACTGCATCGGCCACCGCCTTGAAGTGCTGATACATCCCCTCTTGGGTCGGCTTATTGTAGTAAGGGACCACCAACAATGCCGCATCTGCCCCCGCTTCCATGGCACAACGGGTGTAGTCGATGGCCTCGCGGGTGTTATTGGAGCCGGTGCCGGCGATGACCGGCAGCCGCCCGGCGGCCTGTTTCACCACCCGCCGGATCACCTCACAATGCTCCTGCTCGTCGAGGGTGGAGGATTCGCCGGTGGTGCCGACCGCCACGATGGCGTCGGTACCGGCCTGCACATGGAACTCAATCAGTCCACGCAGGCTCTCCCAGTCGATGGAGCCGTCCGCCTGCATGGGGGTGACCAGGGCCACCATACTGCCGTGGAACATGGGGGGCTTCTCCCGCAAAGGTGAGCGTGCATGGTAATGGGGCAGTCTGGGGCTGACAAGTAGACTGCATGGGGGGTAAATGCACGGTAAATAAGGCGTGGCCGGCCAACCCCAGGCCCACCGTCAACGGCCACAGCGGGAAGTGCCCTAGCCGCGCCGGAGGTGGTGCTTGCCTTCGTCGGGCGGGCGGGTAGACTGGGGCACCATGACCACACCCAAAACCAAGCAACTCCTTGTTCTCTCCGCCATTGGCCAAGACCGCCCTGGCTTGGTCAACGACCTGACCGCCCAGATCGTCGAGGCCGGCTGCAACATCGTTGACAGCCGCATGACCGTCCTCGGTGGCGAGTTTGCCATCTTGATGATGCTGGAGGGGCCGTGGGGGGCCATCGCCAAGCTGGAGAGCCAGATCCCGGCCCTCCAGAAGCGGCTTGAACTGACCCTCATCTCCCGCCGCACCGAGGCGCGCCCGATGGCGGCCGGTCGCCCCTACCAGGTGGAGGTGGTGGCGATGGACCACCCCGGCATCGTCCACCAACTGGCGGGCTTTTTCTCGGCGCGTGGCATCAACATCCAGGATCTCTATACCGACACCTACCGGGCGGCCCACACCGGCGCCCTGATGTTCACCGCCAACCTCACGGTCAACATCCCAGGTGATCTCCCCATCTCCCACCTGCGGGAGGAGTTCCTCGACTTCTGCGATACCCTCGACCTTGATGC
>QKFD01000066.1 GCA_003251535.1 Chromatiales bacterium
GGGGGAGACGCCGCTGGCGGAGTATGGACCGCGCTGCGAGCAGTGCTCATTACTCCCCATCTGTCTGCCACAGGGGCGGCGAGTGGGGGAGGCGGCCAGCTGGGTGGCGCGCACCTTGGCGGAGCTGGCCGCAGAGGAGGTGCCATGACGGCCCAAGGAGGGCGGGGATGAAGCGGCTGCTCAACACGCTATATGTGACCGTGGAGGGGGCCTACCTCGCCAAGGAGGGGGAGACGGTGCTGGTGCGGGTGGAGCAGCAGACCCGCTTGCAGGTTCCCATCCACACCCTGAACGGTATTGTCTGCTTTGGCCAGGTCTCCGCCAGTCCGGCGCTGATGGGGCTGTGCGGTGAACGGGATGTGGCCCTCTCTTTCATGAGTCGCAGCGGTCGGTTCCTGGCGCGGGTGCAGGGGCCGGTCTCCGGCAACGTACTGCTGCGGCGCACTCAGTATCGACGTGCCGATAGCGACGCGGCGGAGATCGCCCGTTCACTGCTGGCGGCCAAGCTGGCCAACAGTCGCGTGGTACTACTGCGGGCGCTGCGGGATCGACCACAACAGGCCGGTGCCGAGGCGCTGCGGGAGGCGGCCCGGCATCTGGGCCACTTACTGGAGGATATCCGGCGGCCAGGGGCCGATCTGGATCGACTGCGCGGGCTGGAGGGGGAGGGGGCACGCAGCTACTTCTCGGTGTTCGATCACCTCATCAGCGCGCAGAAGGAGACGTTCCGGTTTGAGCGCCGCAGCCGCCGGCCGCCACTGGACAACATCAATGCGCTGCTGTCGTTCATCTACACCTTGTTGGCCCACGAGACCGGCGCCGCCCTGGAGGGGGTAGGGCTGGATCCGGCGGTAGGATTCCTGCACCGCGATCGACCCGGCCGTGCCGGTCTGGCACTGGACCTAATGGAAGAGTTGCGGGCGTTTCTGGCGGATCGGCTGGTGCTCTCCCTGATCAATCGTCGGCAGATCCAGGCCGGCGATTTCCGCCGTAGCGAGAGCGGTGCGGTCTACCTGGAAGAGGCGGCGCGCAAGCGGGTACTCACCGCCTGGCAGGAGCGCAAGCGCGAGACCCTGCGCCACCCATTTCTGGAGGAGGAGCTGGAGGTGGGGCTACTGCCCCATGCCCAGGCGATGCTACTGGCCCGCCACCTACGTGGCGATCTGGACGCCTATCCCCCATTTTTCTGGCGCTGAGGGCCCTGTCGATGATGGTACTGGTGACCTACGATGTCCGCACCGAGAGCCCCACCGGGGCCAAGCGGCTGCGCCATGTAGCCAAGGCGTGCAAGGATTATGGCCAGCGGGTGCAATACTCGGTATTTGAGTGTCTGCTGGATCCGGCGCAGTGGACCCAACTGCGCCAGCGTTTGATCGACATCATCGATCCCGCTGAAGATAGCTTGCGCTTCTACTTTCTTGGCGCCCACTGGAAGAACCGCCTGGAGCACATCGGCGCCAAGGCGGGATACGACCCCGAAGGTCCCCTCATCCTCTGACCGCCGCTGCGCGAACCCCAAGTGATCATGGAATCCCCGGGCGGTTCGCGCACCCCACAGATCCCTTTCCTAAACAGCAAGATAGCTCTATGCTTCAACCTCCAGACCACGCCTTGCCCCTACCCGGCGGACTCCCATCTGCCCGGTTCGCGGAAAGTGGCCTGGAAAAGCCCGCTGTGCCTACATTGCAGCGGGCGCTGTCGCTCCCTTCGCGGGAGCGTGGATTGAAACACCATCAACGACCTCAGCGACGGCCGCATGGGCCGGTCGCTCCCTTCGCGGGAGCGTGGATTGAAACCTCTTGGACGGGTGCCACGACGGAGAGATCCCGGGTCGCTCCCTTCGCGGGAGCGTGGATTGAAACAAGATCGGCACCGCGACAACTACGACGGCAAGGTCGCTCCCTTCGCGGGAGCGTGGATTGAAACCCAGAGCATGACAACGACGCGCTTATATCATTTGTCGCTCCCTTCGCGGGAGCGTGGATTGAAACATTTCGCTCCCGGCAGTCGCAGGATTGGTAGGTGCGTCGCT